>JAPLIB010000066.1 GCA_026389335.1 Cyanobacteriota bacterium
TCAAAGGTCTGCTCCACTGCTTGGCAGGTGTCGGCCTCGCTTTCGCGCTTGTCGCCGATGCGGTCGATGCAGTTGTGGTAGATCACGATCAAGTCGTAGTCGCGGGTGAGTTCGGCACCCTCCTTGCTGGTGGCGAGGCTCAGGAAATCCTCCGCTTTGATCGCCTTGGCGCGGCCACTGGAGTAGGCCTTGAGCAACTTGTCGCGGTTCTCAGTGCCGGCGGCGCTCTGGCCATCCACCAGGGCATTGGAATCGCTGGGGTTGAGGCCTAGCTGCGCACCGGGCAGCAGCGCAGCCATCCCCAGCTGCGTGTAGCTGGGCAGCATTCCCAATAGGGCCTCCACCTCAGCCTGCCAGCCCTTGCCGGCCTGGCTGTTGAGCCGATCGGCAAAGTCGCGGGCGGCCTCGTAGCGCAGGGCATCGGAGATCACCACGAACAGGCGCTTAAGGCCCTTGGAGGAGAGCGGCGCATGCACGTAGCGCATGTGGAACTCCCTCTGCCGGGGCAAAGAGCTCGATCCCCAGTTATTGAGGCCAGCCACCTGATCGCTCCAGCGGTTGGTGAGCGGCAGCAGCACGTTGTTGACGTACTGGGCCTCCAGCCAGTCGCGCAGCGGCTTGAGCAACCCGGGCTGCTGGTAGGTGCGCGCGTGGAAGATGCAGCGGCGGTAGGCCTGATCCAGGCGCCACCAGCCGTTGCAGTAACGCTGCAGACCCTCCTCAAAGCTGGGCACCTGTAGATCAGCCTTAGCCAGCAGGCCGCGGAAGGTGATCGCCTGCTCCAAGGCGCGGTAGCCGTGCTGGTGCTTGCCAAACCAGCAGGAGCTACTGCGGTTGCGGATCGTCTCCAGCAGCTCCGTATCTGAGGCACCGCTGTGAAAACGCTGCAGCAGGCGGCTGAGCACAAAGCGCTCGATCAACTCATAGCTGTCGTCGTCATCTGGCTCATAGCTCTCTGGTGCGTCGTTGAGCTGCTCCTCTACGCGCAACACACCGGACAGATGATCACTCCACTGCTCAAAGGCTGGCCTAGAGCTGAGGCTGTCTTTCCAGATGCTCAGGAACACCCGGGCGTGGGGCAGCAGCTCGCCAGAAGGTCCGATGCTGCTGACGCTGTTGAACAAACCAACAGCGAAGTCGCGCAGGTTGGGCTCGGGGCTGGCGTAGCCAAACTTCTCGCCCACTGCTTTCCAGAAGTGACCGCTCAGTTGCTGGCTGCCGTAGAGGGCCTCCACTGGGTCGTCGCCATCGGGGTTTGCCGGCTCCAGCTGCCCGAAGGCATGCAACAGCAGCTTGTCGATATCGGGCGGCTGCTTGGCCAGCACGGCGAGCATCTTGAGCCGCACTGCCGCTTCGTCGTCGTTGGGCCGCAGCAACTCCTTGAGCTTGTTGGTGCGCACCGGTGAGCGGAAGAAGGACTTGTGCTGCTGGGCCAGCTCCTTGAACTCCAGCGTCAGCCCTGCCTCCTGGATATCGAGCGAGGCCCGGTCCGCGGTGAACTCATGGCCCGCCAAGAGCAGATCCAGCAGCCAGTTATCCGGCTCTGGTGGCTTGGCGGTGGGTAGGTAGAGCAGGAAGCGCTGATCCAGAGGGGCGCGGCTGATCGCCACCTTCACGGAGAACTCGTTGCGCTCCACCCGCAGCTTCTCGGCCGCAGCGGGTTGATAGTCGTCGAACTCAGAGGCCCACTCACCGTTGGGGTCGTACCAGAGCACTACCCGCTTGCGAGCAAGAGCGCTATCGAGGCTCTCGTGGATGCGACTGGTGGCGGCGGGGGTGCGGGTCATCGGGGCTGCCTCAATCCTCCTTCGCTGCCAGGCCTGGGATAACCGCCAGCACGTCCTGCAGCTTGAGGTAGTTCACCTTCACGCCGTCGTCGAGATCAAGTGGGATGCGTTGCTGGGCCAGGGGCAACAGGGCGTCCTGCTCCCAGGCCTGGCATTCCTTGACCACCTTGGTGATCTTCTCGGCTTCCTTACGGGCGGCGGTGCGCTCACGGGCGGGCAGGTCGTCGTTGAGCTGGTCAAGGCCGAGCTGGGCCAGGCGAGCTTCCAGTTTCTGCAGGTAGGGCCGGAAGTAGTTGTTGAGCACCTGGTTGAGGGTGTCCTTGGTATAGCGGTGCAGGTAGATCAGGCAGGCGAAGCCCTTCTTGGGGCTTTGCACCATCCAGTAGATGGGACGCTTCTTGTATGTCTGCAGGTGATCCTTGTAGAACTCGCTGCAGAAGTATTTGCGGATGTCTTTGCCGAGAGATTCTTCGATGAATCGCAGGTTCTCGGCGACGCCGCTCTCGGGGAAGGTGACGGCCAGGAACTCGCGGGTGCGGGCGACGATGTCGTCTTCAAACCACTCGCCATCGAGCACGGGGATGATGCCGTCAGGGTCTGGCTTGAACTGAACTTCGCTCAAAGGCTTCCCGACTTTTTCTTCGTAGGCGGCGAGTTGCTCGGCTTGGCTGTCGCGGGAATCAGCGAGGATCAGACTGGTCTGATTGAGGCTGTAGCGGCCCATCATGCAGCCTGTGGCGTAGGAGAGAAAGGCCGCTATATCCTTGCGTTGATCGGCGCGGGCGAGGGTGATCTGATCCTCAGGCACTTCGGGCTGCAACTCACCTTCGAGGCCGTAGGCGTCGATGAAGAATCGGTTGTTCTCCGTCTCCAGCTCCTGCATCCGGCGGATGGCGGCGGTGCTCTGCGCCTCCCAATTCCGCCAGCTCGCCTCAAGCGTCGCGCCCTTCAGCACCGGCCGCAGCATCGGCAGGAATGTGAAGTCCCACGAGGTCTCAAAACCATCCCAATCAACTTTGCTAATGTCAATCATTGCTTCCGTTGTTTCACGATTCAGGCGTATTTCCCTTGGCCTTGCGAAAGGCACCCTGCCCATTGGCCCCTCCTTGTAATCGAGAGTTGGGCATAAGGCTCTCAGGAAGGATCCGGCAACGCAGCTATTAAGTGCTGAAAGGATTTCCAGGGGATCTATCTCTTCATCGGCAAAACAAGCCGAACCCTTGGACTCGAATAAGGATCCTTGCAGTACGCGGAATGATGCGGGACTGGAGGTAAACGTTGACCACGTCACGCCCTGGCGAAAATAGTATTTAGAGTTCTGCACCCTTGATTTTGGTCGGCCAGACTCGGCGCCATATAATTTAATTGCCTCGCCATCATTTTGCCAGTTAGCCACTAATTCTTTGTTGCCATACCACTTTCTATAGTTTCCCCCTTTTGAAATGGGGAACCATTTGCATCCGGAGGATTTTGCGTCTAAGGTAGATGCTGCCGTGGTATTCAGATCTGCACGGGAAACCTCGTGCCAAGACCTAAGAAAAAGAGAATTGTTGCCAGTGATAAGGCCTTGACATGTAGCAGCATGGTCGCCCAGTGTTTGACCGTTAAGAAGTTCTCTGCCTCTATCCGAAAGCCAGTAGGCGAGGAGGGAATTGCGCACACTTAGGAATTGGCATTGTTCAACACGAAACTGGGCTCGCCTTTTCAAGCACTCAAAGAAAACAGCTTCTTTATCTGCGGACTGCTGTTCTACATTGAGGTCTATATATATACCTTTGCGTTGCTTGCTTGATGCCGACAATACAAAGGCTGACGCTAGAACCTGCTTGGAATTCATCTCCGGAAAGCAATTATAGCCAATATCTAGAAGCGCGACAACCCCGCTTTTGCCCAAGAGCTCTCGTCGAAACAAGTCTCCACCAATGAACATCCACCCATGCTTGGTAACTAGCGCAGCAAATCCGCAAGAATGCAGAAGCGCCATGGATTGGCTGATGAAGATCTGATACAGGTCGGCCGACGAGGCTTCGTATTGCTCAGCCGCGAATGACTTCAGTTCAGCGTTAAATTTGCCTGATTCCATATATGGCGGATTGGCAACGACGACGTGATGCCTCTTGGTGAGCGCTGCGGCTTGTTCAAGTACGCGCAGGACTTTGAGGTGCGTCTCGCGTAGGAAGAGTTGGTCGCCGAGGTCCTTCACTTCGATGTGGCTGCGGATGTCGGCGATGGCCCGTTCGTCCAGGCAAGGCTGGATGAGGGAGCCGAAGGTCTTCGCCTCCTCGAACTGATGAAGCAGCTTGAATAGGTTTGGATCGAACAGCTCACCGAGATCGAGTGCTTCTATGTAGTCGTTGAGTTCGCCCTCGGCAAACTGCACATCCTGCAGTTCGATGATCTGGGGGCGCACCAGCTGTTCTGGCTGGAAGAAGCGCCGCGATTGTTCCCGCGCCTTAAACACAAGCGCCAGCTCGGCGAGCTGGGCGGCACGGGGACAAATCTCCAGCCCATGCAGGTTGTGCTTAAGGATCAGACCAGGGATCTCGTTGGGCGAGTAGCCCTCCTCCTCATAGATCAGAACCAGTAGGTCAAAGGCGTAGGTGAGCATGTGCCCGCTGCCGCAGGCAGGATCCAGCAGCTTGATCTCTTCTGGCTTATTGATCACCAGGAAATCGGTTTCGGCATCACCCTCGATGTAGTAGGGCATGTGCTCGCGCAGCTTTGAACCAGGCCGGTTCAACAGCCAGAGCCTCCCTAAGGAGTTCTCCACCAGGTAGCGCACGATCCAGTGGGGCGTGAATAGCTGGGTGACGGCTGGGATGTCTTCTGTTGGCACCGCTTTCTTGCGGGCCATCACTTCGTCTTTCTTTTCAGCGATATAGAACTGATACAGCCAGCCCAGGCTTTCTACGTCTTGGCAGTCTTCATCATTGATTTCCTTGCGGAAGGCCCCCACAATTGAGCCATCGCTCAATACGTCATCGGGCAGCAGTAGTTCGCTGGCATCATCGAGGCCTTCAAACAGGTTGGGAAGCAGTTCGTGGTAGCAGCGGCATACCGCCAGTACCAGCTGGCGATACACCTCACCCTGTGGATCTGCTCCAGCAATAGCCGTTTGAATTTGGCCATCCAGCAAGCCATGCAACCTGCCTTGATCGGTATGGCTCTGCAAATCCGCCGGTAAGTTCCCAGCCCGCATCAGCTTCAGCAGCTCCGGCTGGGTTTCACCTTCAGCCGCTGGCATCAACACCCTGCAGCCAAATGGATGCCAGCTCCTGGCATCCAGATAGCGCAAAGCGCAGAGACGGTTGAACCAGGTGTAGGCCACCCGCTCCAGCAGCTGGTCGCGGTTCTCCCCTTCTTGTTCACGCAGCTCGGCGATCTGCTTGGCGTAGGTGCTGAGCGTGTCGGGGGTCTGGCTGGTGAGCAGCAGATTCAGCTTGCGGCCCACCGCCTCCAGCAGCTTCCGGCGCATCGCTGGGGCGAAGGTCTTCAGGGCAGCGGTGTTGACGGGCATGGATCAGTTGCGGGTCTGAGAAACGAGTGGGATGGAAGAGAGCCTGGGCTCAGAGACTGATCCGATGGCCCTGCTCAAGCTCTGCCTGCGCAGAAGCTCGTAGGGCATCGAGCCACTGCTGCAGCTCCTGGCTGTTGGTGATCTGGCTCAGCGGGCAGTTCACCTTCAAAGCAGAGGCCGGAACCACCTTGATCAGTTCAGGCGTTGGTCTGTCCGCCGGGGCTGCCAGCGCCGCCATCTGCTGCAGCTGTTTGGGCACCTCATCGTTCCGGTAGCGGCTCACCCGCAGCAAGGCCCGTCCTGGCTGGCTTGCGGCTTCCACATCAGTCTTTGCCGCCGCCGTCGCTGCCAGCACCTGCTCCTGTTTGCTCGTCTCAAGCTTTTGGAAGTCAGCCGTGGCCTTCAGCCGGGCTTCCTGCTCGCTGATCTCCTCCAGCGCCTTGGCCTTGGCCGCCGCCAGTCGCTCGCCCAGCTGCTTCTGCAGTTCGACTATTGCGCTTTTGGCCTGGGGGATCAGGCCGCCGGCATAGGGCTTGTCGCTCTCCAGCAGCATTCGCAGCGGCCTCACCTGTTCGGCCGGCAGATCGGCAAACTCGTCGCCATAGCGCAGCTCAAAGGCCCGCACTTCGTCGAACACCGTCTTCTGGTTGCCGTTGAGGAACTGCTTCAGGGGAGTGATCAGGTCTTCCTCCGCATCCAGCCAGCTGTCCTTGAAGCTGTCCAGCTGGTTAAGCAGGTAGCCGTCGTCCTTTTTGGCCATTGCTTCTGCCTGTTCGGCCCAGGGCTTCACAGCGGCCAGGAAGGGATAGCTGGCGGCTTGGGCTGCGATCTCCCGCAGGTCCTGGGCTTCTTCTGCCATCGCCATGCGGAAGGCTTCGCAGGAGCTGCGGGCATCGGTGCCGATGCTCTGCGTGTTGAACAGCTCCTGGTGGAAGCGCTTGAGCGCATTCACCGTGCTGGTGTCGTACACCTCTTGCTTGCGCACGCTCACGCCGCCCAGCTTGCGGCTGTTGGTGAGCGCCTCGATCACCTCCACGCTGCTGAGCAGCTCCTTCTCCCGCAGCTCCAGCGTCCCGAGCCGGTAGAGCCGCGCAATAAAGGTGAGGGTGGCCCAGTTGCTCCAGCCATAGGGGCGCCCCTCAAACTTGCGCACCAGCGCATCTGCGCTCAGCCGCTCGGCTTGATTTTTGCTCCTTTCCACCTCCACCAGCAAAGGGCCCGTGCACCATCTTTAGCTTGGGGAAGGCCGAGCGGATCAGCTCCTGATAGGCCTTGCTGAAACGGGTCTTGGGGTCACCTTCACCCACCGAGAGGGTCTGGCCATTCACCACCAGCACGGCCATTCGCAGTTGCTCTTCCGATAGCCGGGTTATCTCCTGGCGGCGGCTGCCGTTCTGCTTGGCCCGGATCGCCAAGATGGCGTTGAGGGTTTCGTCTTCGCTGCCGCTGTTCTGGCGGATGTAAAGGTCGGTTTTGAGCTGGCTGCGGATCTGATCGAGCAGCCGCTCCTTGCCCGGCAACACCGCCATCAATTCGGTGCCACCCATGTTGCGGCTGTGCAGGATCGCCTCGCTGCCGTAGTTGGGGTGCTCTGGAGTCACCAGGTTCACCACCACATCGCCCTCTTTGCCCTTGATCAAGCCGTCGTCGATCTTCTGGGCAAAGGAGTAGTCGTTGCCGTTGTCGGCAAAACGGATCTTGTTGCTTTGCAGCACGTCGTCAAACACGATCCGGTGCAGCGCCTTGATCACTTCTGAATCCGACACCTCGGTGCGCTTGATCTCTTGCTCGACATCCTTTTCCTTATCGGTGAGAAACTCGTAGATCTCGCCGCTGCGCTGCAAGTAGCTCTGGCTCTCCAGGTTGATCAGGGCATCTTTCACCGCCTGCTCATGGGCCCGTATGTCGAAGCTGGGCTCGCTGATTAACAAGATGGCGATGTTGCGCGCCGTGCTCTTGAACTGCGGCACCCACTTCAAAAGGAACAGCGCCTTGAGGATGCGCAGCTCAAGCTCGCCCACCTGGTTTTGGGCCGTCACCATCGTCTGCTTTTTATCGCCTCGAATCACCTCATTGATGCCGTCGTAAAGCTGGTCAAAGCTGGCCAGCCGCCCCACGGGCAGCTCCTTGATGGCCATCGCCACCTGCTGGAACACCGAGAGCATTGAGCGCTCACCAACCGCCATGTTGCGGCCCTCAAAAATGCTGTGGGTCGCCAGGCTCTGGATCGCCTGCTGGAACAGACTCAGCTGATAGGGGTGGAAGGGGTAAAGCCCGCAGAAGCTCTGGCAATCGCTCCAACCCTTGAGCTGAATTGAGCCATCACTGAAGCGAAACAGGGTGGTGAAGTTCTCCCTCTCCTGCTCGTAGATGTTGATCAGTTGCTCCGGTTCGTCCGGGGTCTTTGCCAGCAGGCGCCGCTGGATCACCTCCTGCACATCGGCACTGGCCAAGGTGAGCTTGGTCTTGAAGCGGCCCTGGATCTTGCTCAGATCGTCGGCCTGCTCAAACTTCACCTGGCCCAGGATTCCCTCCAGGTCGGCCTGGGAGGTGATGAACACCGTGGCCCGCCCATCGGTGGCGCTAGCCAGGCTCTCCACCACGGTCTGCAGGTTGAGCAGCCGGCTGCGTTCTTGGCCGATGAACTGGCCCGCCTCATCGACAAAGAAGTTGAGCCGAAAGCCAGGCGGCTGACTAGCTAGATACTCCTTGACCCGGCTGGCGAAGCCCTCGATTGAAAGGCGGTAGCTGTCCTTGGCGTCATTGATCACCTTGATGGCGTCATCTTCGCTGCCACCGAACTGTTCGGCGTAGGCCTTCGCGAAGCTGCGCTTGGTCACCGTGGCCAGCGCATCACGGTCGTTATCCCAACTGCGGCCGTTGACCCGTTCGTAGGTCTGCTTAAAGGCCTCGAACTGGCCGCGCTTGTTGAGGTCGTGCTCGAACTGGGCCACATAGCCCTGGTTGCCGTAATAGCCCTGCAGCTCGTTGAGCACCTTCATGAACACCTCGAGGATCGGTGCCTCGTGGGTGCCGCCGATGCCATCGAACTTCTGGTCGATGTTGAACAGCAGGCTGCGCGCCGGAATCGCCGTTGCCTTTTTCAGGTCGGCGCGGAGGATTTCGTCCTCCACCTTTGGCAGCAGGATCTCAACCGGCCGTTTGCTCTGCTCGCCCGGCTGTTCGGAGGAGACGCGCTTATCGCCATCCAGCATCAGCGAGAGCATCTTCAGCAGGTGCGACTTACCCGAGCCAAAGAACCCCGAGATCCACACGCCATTGGCGGTGGGGTTGTGCAGGTAGGCATCGATGAAGGCGCCCAGGCCCTTGCTCACCTCCCGAGTGATCACGTACTCGTCGAGTTCGACCTGCAGATGTCGCTCGTCATCGGCCTTGATCACCCCATCGATTGGGCGATCAACCGGCTTGAAGAAGAGCTCTTTGATGGTGGTGGCAGTCATGAGCTCTTGGTGTCGAAGTAATCGAGGTTGGTGGCGCGGTAATGCGGGTTTTCGATCTTGCTGGCGGTCGTGGTGCCAAACAGGCGCAGGTAGGAGCCGCCGTCGGCGTCTTGGGAGTACTCGCCGGGGAAGAAGAGCACCACCGGGTGGCGCACCATTGCTGGCTGCAGTGCTTCCAGGATCGTGTGAGTACGCAGGAACGGATATACCCGGCCTGAACCAGTTATCAGGCTGATCTGGGTGTCATCGCCCAGCGCCTCCATCAGCTTTGGCACCAGCGCTGCGGTGGGTTCGGCCACGTTCTGCAGGGTGTCAAACAAGTCGCTCTTGCTCCAGCCGGCCTCCTCCTGCAGCACCACATCGAGGTAGCCCTTGGCCTCCAGCAGCTGCAGCACCAGCTCAAAGAGGTCCACCTGCTTCACCCGCAGGCCCTGCTTGCGCAGGAACTGTTCAGCCCCCTTAACCACCACCCGCAGCTGGTCTTCATCAGCGGGGCTGTAGGTCTGAATGAAGATCGGCACCTCCTTGGCCACGCCCCGCATCTCCAGGAAGTCAGGGCGGGTGAGCACCTCCTGCAGGCGCTTATCGAGCCCGGTAACGCTGCTCATGCTTTCGCTCTCTGGGCTGGCGCGGCCTTTTTGGCTGAAGGCTTGGCGGCCGCCTTGGGTTTGGCTGCTGGTTTGGAAACAGCCTTCGTCTTCGGCTTGGCGGAGGCGTGCACCGCAGGTTTTGCCCCTGGCTTGGATTCCGGCTCTGGCGGATCAGATGACTTCCTGCTTTTGGCAGGTTTGGCTGGAGCGTGCAGCAAGAATCCGGCCAATAGCGCTGGATCGTCGCTGGCCACCAGCTCCTGCACCTGCGGCGAGAGAAGCGGCCGCTGCACCGTGCCAAGCGTTCCCCCTTTACCCGCCTTGCCGCTCAGGAGCCCGGCATCCCTGAGCATCTGCAGGAGCGCTGATCGCACCTTCTGCTGAGAGGAAGGTGCCAGGGCCGTCAGTTCTGGGTGATCCCGCTCGCAGTCCTCGTAAAAGGCCGCCATGTCGGAGCGGCGCAGCACCGGATCGAGGCTGCTGAGCTTGCCCATCAATACCTCGCGCGTCAGGTCGGCCGCGATCTCAATGCGCTTCAGCACCGCCAGCCAGGCCATCGCATTGCGTTCATCGCTCGTTCCTCGTGCCAGCAGCTGAAGCTGTGAGGTGGTCAGGCACTGCAGCCGCTGGCGCAGCTCCAATTCCAGGCGTTTGCCGCTGCTGGCCGATCGGGCCTGCAGAGCGTTGCGTTCCAGCACGACGGCCTTGGTGCGGCCCCAGTCGCCCTGCTCCTCCTGGTGGATGCCGGCGATCACAGCAGCAAGCTCAGGCCTTAGGCCAGCAGAGGTGAAGCTCAGGCAGTAGCGAGGCGCCTTGGGGGCTGAGCGGGCCAAGGCGATGTGCTGGCAGATCCTGGCTGATCTTGGCACTGGAATGGCTGTGGTGGAAGCCAAAAAAGCGTTTCGCTGTGGTGTTTCTCTGCCATGAACGCTATGGCCAGCAATCTTGATGTCAGCTATTCCCCTTGCAAAACAGAATCTCCATGCAGATATTGCATAGGTTGAAAGATTGCTGCCGATTCGCAGTTGTTTGCCCATGGCAGGGCCATCAGCAGAGCGCATTGAAATCACTCCGCCGAGCAGTTCAGGTCAAGCACCGTCCAGGTCGTGCTGCTCACAGGGCCACAAGCAAAGCCGCAGCTGGTGACCTCAAAGGCCACCCAGTTCGGTTTGTCCACGCTCTTTAGGAAGGCCGCCACGTCGACCCCGTCCTCGAGCGCGTCCTGAATGGCGACATGGGCAGCCCACTGGGGCTGCAATTCGTCGCAAAGCAGTTCGGGCTCATCCGGCACCTCATGGCACCAGAAGCCACGCACCGTTGAGGCATTGGGCTCTCCCATCTCCTTAAAGACAGGTTCACCGGTAGCCGGGCAGAAGAAGTTCCAGTCGTCCCGCTCCAGTTGGATCAGTTGCATGGGCGTGAATCGCAGCGAACTCACTGTTGCCCGCCCAATCACCTTCGCAGCTGTTTCTCGTGCGAAAAACGAGGACGGGATTGCCGCTTCCCGTTGATGGCCATGCCCGCCTCAGCTTCCCTGCTGCAGTGTCAACTGGGCATTCGATACAGGCCGTGCTGGCAGATCCCTAGGGCTGGGACCTTTCAGCCGTAGCGGGGCCGTTGGGGCTGGTTGCCACCGGGGGCCGTCAAACACCCACCTAAATCCCTCGTCCAGTCCTCGCGCTGCGTCAAGGATCGGGCCATGCGCCCCGGTGGGGCGTCCTTGTCACATCCCTGCGGCTGGCCGTTGGGGGTGGGGTTCTCTGCCGTCCCCAGATGGCTACCCCGCTTTCCCGCTCTGCTCTCCGTGCCCGCGATGCCCTGGTGCTGGAGCATCTCTCCCTGGCTGATGCCGTTGCCTCAGCTGTAGCCCGCCGCTTCTTCCCTTTGGTCGAGCGGGAAGATCTGATCCAGGTAGCTAGAGAAGCCCTGCTCCGTTCAGTGCTGCGCTGTAAAGCAGGTGAGCCAGCTGAGCCTTATCTGCGCCGCTGCATCTCAGGTGCCCTGCAGCATCACCTGCGCGATCGGGTGCGGCTGGTGCGCATTCCACGCCGGCTACATGAGCAGGGTCAGTGCCCCCTGGGTCACATCAGCCTTGATGGCCACGCCGCTGGCGAGCCATGCCTGCTCGATCAGCTGGCGGCCCCAGAGCAAGAAGCAGCCGGGCCCGCTGATGGTCTGGCGCTGGAGCAGCTAGTAGATCAGCTGCCTGCAGCTCAAGCCACGGCCCTGAGGCTCACCGTCCTTGAGGGGCTCTCGCTCCGGCAGGCGGCAGAGCAGCTGCAAATCAGCGCCATGTCGGTGCAGCGGGCCCAGAAGAAAGCTCTCGAGGCTCTGCGGCAGCAGTTGGTGGGGGCGGGCTGATGCCCCCTTGGCTCATGCCTGCTCGAACACCAACGTGGAGAGCGGCCACCAGCCGCTGCCACCCTCGTCGTAGGCCAGCTCCACCATCAGGTCGACATTGAGGGACTCGGGCGCAAGGCTCAGCACGGTGGCACCGCTCTCTGGGCTGATCAGGTCGCGCCAGCAGGGAGATCCGATTGCCGGCAGGGGTGACGCGGTGTCAGTCATGGTTCAGGGGCTCACCATCACCCGGTTGCCAGCACCGCTGTTGCTCACGGCCGCGAACTGACGCCGCTGAGGTGACCAGCAGAGCGAACGCCAGCCCAGATCAGCTGGGGAGCTGCGCACCGTCCAGCTGATGCCATCGCCGCTGGTCATGATCCGGTTGCCGGTGCCGCTGCTACTCACCGCCACCAAGAGCTCCCGCTGCGGCGACCAGCAGAGGTAGGTCCAGGCGTTGTCGGCTGCCGAACTGCGGCTGCTCCAGCTGATCCCATCCGGGGAAGTCATCACCCGGTTGCCCCGGCCGCTGCTGCTCAGCGCCACCAGCAAACCCAGCTCCGCCGCCCAGCAGATCGCCGTCCAGTTGTTGGCTATGGCCGCAGTCCGCAGGGTCCAGTTGCTGCCATCGCTTGAGGTCATCACCCGCTGGTTGCCTCCGGTGCTGCTCACCGCCACCAGCAGGCCCAGTTGCGGTGCCCAGCAGATCGAGCGCCACTCCTGATCTGCAGCAGCGGGGCGGACTGTCCAGCTGAGGCCATCGCTGCTGGTCATCGCCCGGTTGCCCGTGCCACTGCTTGCGACCGCCACCAACAGGCCCAGCTCTGGTGCCCAGCAGACCGAGGTCCAGTTGTTGTTGGCCGGCGTCTGGCGCAAAGTCCAGCTGCGCCCGTCCGGTGAGGTCATCACCCGATTCCCAAGGCCGCTGTCGCTGACGGCAACAAACAGCCCCAGCTCTTTCGCCCAGCAGAGCGCCACCCAGTTCTGATCGACTGCCGCAGGTTGGGCACTCCAGCGGATGCCATCGCTTGAGGTCATCACTCGGTTGCCCGTGCCGCTACCCGCTACGCAGGCGTAGAGCCCCAGCTCCGGCGACCAGCAGATCGCCTGCCAGCTGTTGTCTGCCGCTGAGCGCACGGTTGACCAGAGCACGCCAGTGATTCCCAGCAGTGGTGTCTGGCCAGCCAGTTCCGCCAGTGCTGCTGCAGGCAGCTGATAGGTGCCGGCCTGGGGCCCGGTGGGCCTGGTGATCGCCAGCAGGTCGCCTGGTTGGAGGGTCATCCGCTGCGAGGTTCAGGGCAAGGCCGGCAGGGTGCTCAGGTCCAGCGGCATGTAGTCGCCGGCCGGCTGGGCAGTGGCCATGGCTTCCTTGAGGGCTGCTGCATCGACAGCAGCCCCTTCGGTGCCGGCGGTGAGGTCCTCGGCAGCCGCTAGGCGCAGAACGCCTGCAGCGGCGGTGGTTGCGGGCTCAACGCTCAGCAGCGGCTGAGCTGGATCGCTTTCATCAACGCTCAGCGGAGCGGCTACCTGGATGCGGATCACGCCGGCGCCATCGGGGCCCAGGGCGGCGTTGGCGCTCCAGTTGCTGCTGTCAAACAGCAATAGATCCCCCTGGGCAATCTCCGCTCCGTCGATGCCGGTCCAGCTCGCCAGGGCAATGCCGGAGCTGCTGGCCAGGTACACATCCCCGACTGCAGCGCCTGCCGGGGCCTCACTTGTGGTGGGGTCGATCGCACCTCGGTAGGTGAGGGCACCGGAGATGGCGGCATGGAGGGTGCCGTCGCTGTCCACGCTGAGGTTGGTGCCCGGTTTGATCGCACCTATCGCTGCCGCAGTGGCGGGGCTGAGCATGAACGCCTTGACCTCCTCGGCAGTGGCCCGGTAAGGCGTGCTGCCGCGCTGCACCAGCAGCAGATCGGATGCCTGGGGCAGGGAACGGCCAGCGGTGGTGCGGCTCTCAATGGTGGTGGCCATGGCGATCAGCAGAGAAAAAGAGTTGGGAGATCAGAGCTCGTGTCAGGGCGGCAGAGCGCTGAGCAGGCGCAGGTCCAGTGCGAGCACCACCACCCCATTGCTGGCGGTGGCACTGATGAGCGGCGCCAGAGCTTGCACCGAACTGACGCCCCCGGCTGGGGGCGGTTCAGGGTTGCCGCCGTCCTGCAGCTGGGCCTGGCCAAGGAAGATCACCCCCTGGGGCCGGGAGCTGCTGCGGCACTGGGCCGTCAGCTCGGCCAGCACAGCCGGATCGGGAGTGGCCATCGGCGCCAGGGCAGTGCTGCTGAGCTGTTGCCAGCCCCCAGCCAGGAATGCGTTGGCTCGGTTGCATTTGGCCGTGATCAGAGCAGGGCATCACCCAGCTCCAGCGCAGCGAGATCAGCTGCAGCCGTGTCATTGGCATCGGCCTCCAGCGCCGTGGCCTGCTCAATCAGCTCCGCCTTGGTCTGGCTGGCATCGAGCTCCACGCCATGGACAACCGAGCAGTAATCGACGATCTGGGCCTTGGTCATCGCCTGAAAGTCGGTGACCTCGGCTGCCAGCAGGGCGTCCCCACCGCCAGCGCCGCCAGTGGCGGTTTCAGTGGTAGCGGCCGCCTCCCGCTCTAGGGCTGGCTCGAGAACAGGTTCGGGCTCTGGTTCGCCATCCGGGCCTGCTCCCTGATCGGGCTCTGGTTGTTCTGGATCTGGCTGCTCCGGCTCTGGCTGTTCCGGCTCGGGTTCCGATGACGGCGGCTCCGTGTGCAGCTGCCAGCCCAATTCCTGCCAGCCGGCCAGATGAACCGGCCAGATCGAGCGGCTCTCGCCGTCCTTGGTGATCAGCAGCTGGCTGGGTGGCAGCAGGGATTCATCGCCCACACCCGGATCCGGGTTGACGATCAGCCGCTGCTCCGGGCCCAAGAGGCGGACGGGTGTAGAGGCGGGGTTGGCCCCATCGAGGGGTTGCAGCAGTTGCAGGGGCATTGCGGTGTCCATGGCACTCACCTCAAAGCCCCTGGTTGGCGGTCAGCGCCACGCACATCCCGACCGGTGTGCTGGGTGAGATCACAGCGCGGGCCAGGCGCAGACAGGGCGGCGTAGCCAGCTCGCTGTCGGCTGGATTCAGCAGCAGGGCAGCACCGCTGATGCTTGCCTCCACCTTGCCGCCAGCGGCGGGGATGGCGACCGCAGCGGCAGTTATCCAGCTGCCGGCGGTGCCGTCAGCCATCTGCGGCGCTAGCTCCAGGGTCACGGTTACCGCGTCGCTGTGGCCGGGGTGAGAAGACACCAGCACAAAGGAGCAGGAGGCATCGAGGTCGGTGCCGAGGTTGATGACATCGCCGCTGCTGCGGCTGTGTTCGTAGCAGTCGGTAGCCGAGTGGTTAATCCAGCCGACGAGCACCGTCTGGGCATCGAGCAGCCGGGTGGCTTGGGTGGTCATTGATGGAACTCCTGTGGGAAAAAATGTGTGGTTCTGAGCAGTCCTCCTGGGTTAGGGCTGGCGCTTAGGGCACCACCAGTGGCATGGGCGCCACGTTGTAAAGCCGGGCCGCTGCCTTGCGGTTGCAGACGGCAAAGCCCACGTACCAATCCACCCGCGTGCGGAACACCGGTGCGTCATGCACCTCCCCGAAATCACGCACCGCAATGCCATATCTGCCCTCAAACGGTCCCTGCAGACCGCAGACCGCCGCATCACCCAGCACGCAGCAATAGATGGAGGTGGTGCCCGCCGGTTCGTCGTAGCCGAGGACGGCATGTCCCTCGGCGTCCTCCTCCACCAGCAGGATCTCGATCCCCTCGAAATAGTGGCGGCCGTCGATCACCTCATACAGCTCCCCGCCGGCCTGACGGGAGGCGGTGCTGATCTGACGGCGGGCGGCCTTACTGGCGATCAGCACCTTGTCGCCGCCGTAGCCGATCACGCTGTCGCTCAATGCCTCCAGCGCCAGCAGGTTGAGGGTGCTGCCGCCGTTGTCGATCGTCTGCTCGTCTCCAGGTGCCAGGCGCTTGCTCAGCCCGTTGAAGGCACGCGGATCAAAGGTGTCGTCGCCGTTGATGATTGCGGCCTCCAAGGTGAGGCGCATGGAGCGCACCTTCATCTCGGTCTGGGCAGCTCTGGCCTCAGGGCCCTGCAGGTCCACGATCGAGCGGTCCACATCCAGATCACCGCCAAAGAGGTACACGAACTCCGAATCGGAGTTGATGACGCCGTAGCTCTGGCGGTAGCCCTCGTTGACGGCCCGGAAGCCAACGCGGGGCAGCTTGGTTTCAGCAGGGAAGCTCAGCGAGCCACCGACAAGGTTGCGGAAGGGCAGGCGGCGCAGCAGCTCCCCCTCGGCAAAGGTCTTGAGCACCGCCAGCTGTTCAGCTCGGCGGGCATATTTCTGCGCCTCAATCAAGGTCAGGCCCAAGGGCACTCTCCCGGGGCCTGGCCCCAGTGACAACAGGTCCTGTTGCCAGGTGCCAGAAGGACCGCCCGCTGGTGGTCAGCGCAGGGCATGGCGTTGGTGGCTGGCGGAGTGTTCGGCAGGCGCTCCGCAGGGTGCCCCAGTGCACCGGGGCGCGGTGGTCGGGTCCTGCTTGCCACACCGCCATGGCCACCATTCCCGTTGAGCCGGCCTGCCCGATCCGCTTGATCTCCTTCCGCCTGGCCGCCAAGGGCAGCACGGAGCCACGGCACCTGTTCCTCGATGGCGAGGGTCAGATCTGCTCCGATCCACACTGGCTGCCGCGTGAGCAGGCCCTGCTGCTGGCCCGCAATCAGCAGCTGATCTGGGGTTCAGCCGCCGAGGTGATCTTGCTCTAGGTGAGCACGGGCCACAGGGCTAAGGCTTGCTGGCTTAACCACGCCTGCCCGCTGATGCCTGGGCCTTACAGCGACTCCAGCCAAGAAAACAGAAGGCGGTGCTTATTAATGCCCTCGATGGAAGCGGCCGAAACGACCTTCACAAGAGCGTCAAGGTGTTGGGCCAGGACGATATCCACGGCATGGGCCTCATCAAGGGCCTGGACTATCTCGATGCCATCGCCCAATGAGCCAGAGAAGAACACGGCGTAGTGGATGGGGCCTCCGAGTCAGCAGCCTTCCTTGATAGCAATGGATGTGCCGGACGCCAGCACCTGGGTGCGTAATCGGCTGAGGGGCCATTGAGCTGGGGCTGGGCTACGGCGGTGAGATACGCCAAGAGGTGCATGCTCAGACTTGGCCAAGAGCAACGATCGCAGCTGTTGTAGGAGCAGGGTCTGTTTATAGCTAGAAGCAATAGCGTTGACCACTCCAACTCTAGCCTTGTGTATCGGGCTGGACAGGTGGTTTGTAGACCCGTGCCCCACAGTTAGTCTTAGCACTCAACACCTTAAAGCTCAGGCGGGAGCTAGAATTGGACAGATCTCAAGATGAACTTCTGTCTCGGCTATCGGAAAGGAGCAGACTGATCTAGTTGGCCCGCGGAACCATCCAATAAAGAGTCAGATGACACCATCCCGTATTCTTGACATCGACATTGACCTATTCGTCAATGAACCTGCTTATTGGTGTGAGGCTGGCAAGAGGCTATCAAGCGATGATTACCGGACCTGGAGCGAAACAGAAATAAGATCGTTCCTTGAGGGCGCCTGCGGGCTGAGAAGTGCTAATCGAACTCCTGGCAGAATTGTTGACCATCATCACGAAGTATTTCATATTTGGCGCGATCTAGTCGAGTCAGGGGCGGTAGAGACTCCGTTCGAGGTTGTCCACCCAGATTCGCATGCAGACCTAGGGCTTGGTGATCCTGGCTGGGTATATCTTATGGGCGAACTGCTTCACCTGCCTATTGCCGAAAGAGCAAATCCAAAGGTCGGTTGGGAGCATATGAATGCAGGAAACTATCTGGCATTTGCGGCAGCATGTGGCTGGCTTAGCAAGCTGACATATGTGCACCATCCGCAAGGCGGCAATGATGTTATGCATTACCACTTTAGAGATTTTGACACTGCCTCAAACGAAATAGAATTGAAGCGATGTCCCTTGGAGCGCCTCAGGCACCTCTTGGTTTCAGAACCCTCCTATCTTAATTTTGGCGTGCAACAAAGAGGACCGACATTACCCTTTCGGAAAATCAGTTGCTTGGACTACCGATCTGAACAACCCTTTGACTACGTATTCTTCGCAAGATCACCTGAGTTCACACCTGTTGAATCTGATTTGCTCTTGCCAATTTTCCGAGAGTATATACAGGTCATCTAACAACATCATTCGCTCGACCCGGCCAAAGGAGTCTGCCATCAGCAGAAGTCGTTGCAAGCGGGTGATAATGAGCGTTGGATTCACCAAGTCTTTATGGCGAAGATGGCGCGAGTGCCTGTGCTATTCATCCACGATCCGGCAAGGGGCATTCCGGTGGGATTCTGGTAAGGCTTAAGCCAAGTGAAGTTCGTGACTGGAATAGTTTGTTTCGTCTCGGCTATCCAAAGAGCTGAAGGTATCCCGTCAGGCTGAACGGTGACGGTGCAGCCTCCGAGCAGATGCCACTTGAAACCATTCGCAGACTTGCCGCCCGAGAATGGCTGAGAGGATGTCATTTCCCAGCAACTAGAAGATTCAAAAATTTCAGCCTGGACTGCAGAAGTTATGGTGGCTAGGTTTGCAACAGCAGCTACAGCGAGAGGCAATAGTTTCATGTCGTGGTGTGCGATGAGTTTCCCCAATTGTATCCTTGCACTAGGCAGTAGTTCCGTGAATCCCTTGATCAAGCAGGAAGATTATCAGGTGGTTTTTCGTCAGGCATTCTCCCACTATGGCGGCAAATCGGCAGCGTCTACTCCGGTTTCTAGAGCCGACGGTCATACATACCCTTTTCACATGCTTTGCAGGTCTTAAGGCATAGACAGCCAAGTTGTATCCGATCAGCTGAGGGTTGTGGAAAGGAGTCATCTTCTCCAGCGCTTGGGGTGTCTTTCAGAGATTTTGCTGAATGAGTTGCTGGGTGTTATGCAGGCGATGTTTGGAGTGTAGTGACCTGGCTAACACGGCCATGTACCTGACCCACCGCCGCGGAATCACTACAGCCATAGGCTCACTCTGATTACAGCTCCTTGAAGGCAGGTGATGACCTGCGGTATCCACCTCTGAGAACGTGTCCCACGCCGCAGAGGTCGCGGAGCAGGTGATCAGCAACGGTCAGCCGGTGCTGTAGCGGGGCTGGCAAAGGCAGTGGTCAGCACCACTCCCCATGACCACCCCGATGAGCGCCGAGCGATTTAGAGATCGCTTTCGCTACTTCAGCGACCAGCCACAGCAGCAGCGCGGCGTTCTGCAGCTGTTTGAAGCAATAAGCAGCACTGAGTGCGTCGAGGAGATCCTCTGCGAGCAGGCGCCCTGGGCCGTCACCTATAGCGAGGAGCCACCAGCCCCAGCCCAGCCGCAGCCCCCTGCCAGTGGTCTTGATCCCCGCGGCTCAGAGGAAGCCGGCATGGCCGGCCCGCAGATGGCCGCCCCCGTTAAACCCGGCGATTCCTATTTGCTGGTGAATGACCGGGATCAGGACATGGAGGCCTACGACCACAGCGGCCAGTTCCTGTGGAAGCTGCCCTGCCTGGCCCGCGGACAGGGTGCCGATACCGACTGGAGCCACACCAACACCGACACCCCACCGGGTCTCTACAAGCTGGGGCAGCTCTATGCGGACTACGAGCAGAACCCGAATCCGCCCTGCTCAGATACCGCCATGGCCTACGGCTGGTACTCGTTTGATATGGAGGAGCTGGAGGACCAGGAGGTCAAGGCCGGCAGGGCCGGGATCATGCTTCACGGCGGTGGGTCCGCCTGCGGCTGGCCTGGTGCCTGGGCTCCGCAGCAGCCCCTACATCCCACGCTTGGCTGCATCCGCATCCACAACGCCGATCTACGCGACAAGGTGCTGCCTCTGTACCGGCAGGGCACGGTCTATGTGGGGGTGTTTCAGGAAAAAAAGTGACGGCGGGGCTGGTGCTGCCGCCGGCTTGGGGCTGATCGCGAGGGAGGAGCAGCAATGGACTCAGGCCCACTGGACCGACCGCCCAAACGGCCGTTCGACCGGGAGCGGTTTGTGTTCAAGATCCTGGCGATGGTGATCGGCACCCAGCTGCTGATCTATTCGCTCGCCGCTGGGGTCTGCGGCCAGCGGGCGCTCGTGGGCCGGCCTGTCGGTCAGATCTGCCCGGGCACGCTGGAGCAGCTACAGGGCGGCTTTGATTCCACCCTCAAGCTGCTGCTGGCGCTGCTTGGGGGAGCAGCGCTGACGCGAATGGATAGGTAACTACCGGCAGACAGTGAAAGGTTGGTGATAGGCGCTTGTGGCCTAAACCCAGCACTAGGGCTATCTCTCTGGGCAACTAAGGGCAGTCAACAGATCCCAAGGCGAGAGCCATATGCCTATTCAAACGACCAGTTCAGCAGCGCATGGTCATAGCCAAAAGTGACAACCCTCAAAGCTGAGCCTTCCGCATTCCTCCAAAAGAATAAACAATGCCCCTGCGCACTGCATTCCTGGTGCTCTTGATACGTAAAGCACGTCTCTCTCTTGAAGGAGTCAAATCGACCTGTCTGCGGGTCTGAAGGATACTTCGATACGCAATCAAGACCGATAGCAATCACTTTTTGCCAACCGCTTGCAAGCAGTTTCTTCCTTTCAATTTGATAAGTCTGCCCTTGCTGCAAAACAGGCAGGCCTTGAGCCACAGCCACTTGGGAACCAGCTACTGCAATAAGCACTCCCACTATGAGTTTGCGCATAAAACTGACTTTCGAACCATCTTGCTCCGGGCTTCCTCAGTCTGAGGCATTCCTACGTCATGCCTCCGCTTCGGGAAGTCCCGTCGCTGCGCCACACCTGGCGCCGATTTCATGGCTATCCGCTCTGCTGCCGCTTCTCCGTTTTGCAGGCCAGAGGAAGATCCCTTCCTGCTGCTCGAATCCACCCTTCGTTCCATCCAGGTGGTGCTGATGCTGCGGCGCAATCTGCCGCTGCGCCGCACCTGGAGCGAGCAGCCCTATGGAGAAGAGGAGATCACCCGCCTGGAAGAGGAGGTCCTGCCCGCCATCCGCAAGTGTCTGGCCCGCGTTGATGAGCTCGATCAGCGGCTGCTGGCCCAGCATGAGTTGCTGGTGTTGCGCTGCGAGCTAGAAGCCAAGCGGCACGCTCTGGCCTAGGAGCCCCAGGAGCCAAAAGCTCAGGCCCGGCCGGGGGCCTAATCCCGGCTTTTTCACCCTGTTGTCCTGCTGAAGTTCAGGATCAGCCGTGGTGCAGCGCAGGGGAGAGCACTTCCCCGATGGTTCGCCCAAGCGCCAGCAACCTGACAGGGCTGGCAGCGCCGCAGCGTCAAGGCCAAGGCGAGCGCCCTACTGGCGGCCTTAACCCAGCGGCTTGATGGGCGCGAGTGGGGGCGTTTTTTCTCCTTCCTGCGATGCAAGCCACCTCCACCCTGCTCCGCTCCAGCAGCACCAGGCAGCGCAAGGCCGGCCCGGCCACCACAGCAGCTCGGCAGCTTGTGCTGTTCTCCTTGCCCGAGCCGATCGCCTGCTGCTGGGATCTGATCTGCCCAGAGGAAGCCTGGGAGCAGCCCCTGCGCTGGGCCGTCTAGGGCCGAGCCCGGCTCGAGGCCGTTGCGCTTCGCGGCGCACCGATGAGTGCGATCAACTGGCGGCCTTGCTCCACCCACTCGCGCCTGCTCGGGGATTGCGCGGCGGCCGCTGACCGACCCGCCTGGTTGGCCGGGATGTAGCCAAGGCCTATGCCGCTACGCCTCTCTCGCCTGCTCGGGCTCCGCGGCTCCGGCCGGGGTAAGCACCAGAAGGGAAACAGTCACCGCCATGCCAGGCCATCAGGCAGGTAAGGCCCCAAGCAACAGACGAACGCTGGCCGGGGTGCAGCAGAGCGGGCGGGCAGGGTGCCGCTACACGGCAGGCCGCATCAGCTCAGAACGGGCCGCTTGGCAGTCCTCGATCGCCAGGGACGCCAGCAGGTCTGTTCACCAGGCGCGGTGAGGAGGCAGCACGGGTCTTTCAGCAGGGCCCGTGGGCATTGGCTGTCCGGGCGTTGCGAAACCCCTCCGCAGCATGCCCCTACGACTCGCATAAGCAAGGGCTGACGCAAGGCTCGCTTTGCTCGCCCCTGGCTAGTGCTCACCTTTGGGGCGCTTGGTCGGTGTTCTCCGCACCACCCCAGCCATGGCCACTCCCCAAGGCCCCGTCTGTGAAGTCCGCCTGCTTGTAGTTCA
>JAPLIB010000028.1 GCA_026389335.1 Cyanobacteriota bacterium
GCCACCACCGCTCACCTACCGGGAACTGCTCACCCTCGCCCTTGAAGCCGTCCGCAATGACGACGAGGACGCCGAGATGGAGATCCGCGCCGAGATCATGACCCGGTTCCGGCGCAACGATGGGCAGATCACTGCGGCCCTATTTCGCCTCCTCTCCGCTCAGATGCAGGTGGCCAGCACCGAGCGGCCCAACTACCGCAGCATTGACCTGGCCCAAGTGGTCGGCATCGATTGGCTGCTCGAGGGCTTCATCCCAGCCAACGATCAGGCACTCCTCTACGCCCCTGCTGGTGCCGGCAAAACGACGGCCGCCCTCGCCATGGCGTTTGCCGTGACCGATGGGACCGGCTTCCTCGATCACGACGCCCAGGCCCCACGCAGCAACGCACTTCTGATCGCGTCCGACTCCGGGGCAGGTCCACTGATTCGCACACTGGCGGACATGGGCCGCGGAGAAGATCCTGCCCTCAGCGCCGCCACAAGCGGCCCACGCCTTCATGTCTGGGCCCATGAACCTGACCAGGGCGCCATGGCCTGGGAGGCGTCACTCAGGGGCTGCCTGAAGCTGCTGGAGTTCGTGCAGGCCGAAGGCATCGCGCTGGTGCTGATCGACTCCTGCAAGGCGGTCACCAGCAAGGCCGATCTGAACTACTGCGACAACGGCCAGGTCACCGCCCTGCTCACCTTCTGCAAGGAGGTGCTCTGCCGCCATTGCTCCGTCGTCTGGATCAACCACGAAGGCACCGGCGGCACCGAAGCCGCTGGTGCCAAAGCCTGGAAGGAGGTGCCCTCCATCGTTCACTCCATCGAGCTGGTGCCGCTTGGGATGGAGGGGGACGGCGACGGCAAGAAGACGCGCAACCCGCGCATGAGCACGCAGCTGCGCAACTGGCGCGTGCGCAAGTGCCGTCAGGGCACAGCCCGGGAGTTCCTCTACCAGGTCGACGAGAACACTGGGCGCCTGGTCGTCTCCGCCGCCGTGGAGGTGAAGCGCGACTGCCGCGCCCACATCACCGAGGTGCTGGCTACTGCCCTGCTGAACGGCAGGGCCTCACTGAGCCGCAAGGCCATCTGCGAGGAGCTGTTCAGCCGGTTTGGCTACTCCAGGGGGACAGTCTCCAACGGGCTGACCCGCGTCACCGGCGGCCGCAACCCTGAGGTGCTGCGCGTTGGCAGCCTGCCCGGCCACTACCAGTTGGCTCCCAGGGTGGCTGAGGTGATCCGTCAGGCCGCCGAATCCGAGCCCGTCTCCCTATAAGCGTCCTCGTATTGAATGAATGAACATGGCTAAAAGCCAGACAGGCACTGGAGTCTGACGGGTTCACCTCAGGGTTCACATTGACGTGAATGTGAACTCCATCGGCCAGTTGGCCACTGGCACAAGGGTGTTCATGTGGGCGGGTGAAGTGAGCTGCCGCGTGCCCCCGTGTGAACCATCAGATCCCTGCCCAGGCCTCAAAAGCAGCCCAGGCCTTCACACGCAGACAGGGACGTCAGCACGCTTGACGCAGTCCTGGCTCTGACAGCCCCCCGGACCGCGCTGGAGCGGCCACGGATCGCCGTTGGCTTCTGCTGAGCTGCTGCCTCTCAGGACTCCGTCTCCCTATAAGCGTCCATCGAACGAATGAATGAACATGGCAAAAAGCCAGTTAGAGACAAGGGTTTACTGGGTTCACCTGGATGTTCACACGCCATGAAAAGTGAACCCCCTGTGCCAGTGGACCCGGGACGCTCGCACGCGTGCGCGAGGAGCATCTCACCGCGCCCCTCGATCCAAGGCTTGTGCAGGCGCCAGAACCCTGAGCGCCGGGACCTGCAGCAGCCGCCAAGCGGCTGAACGTGGGCGCCGCCTCCTGGCCGCTGGCTCTCAGGACTCCGTCTCCCTATAAGCGTCCATCGAACGAATGAATGAACATGGCAAAAAGCCAGTTAGAGACAAGGGTTTACTGGGTTCACCTGGATGTTCACACGCCATGAAAAGTGAACCCCCTGTGCCAGTGGACCCATCCCATGTGAACCCTCGTGTGAATGCCCAGATCCCTGTCCACCACTCATAAATGGCTCAGATGTTCACACGGACGCAGGGACGCTCGCACGCGTGCGCGAGGTGCGTCGCCGTGCGCAACCCCATCCCCGGCCTGGTGCGCCGTGACGCCGAGGACGGCTGACTTCTGCTCAGCTGCTGCCTCTCAGGACTTCTTCTCCCTATAAGCGTCCATCGAACGAATGAATGAACATGGCAAGAAGACAGACAGGGACTGGAGTTTGGCAGGGTCACCTGGGGGGTCACATGGCCCCAAAAGTGACCCCTGTGTACCGGTCTCCTCAACTGGCACAAGGATGGTCACATCCAGCGGCCTTGTGACCCCGATGTGACCCCCCGTGTGACCACCCAGATCCCAGTGCAGGACTTAAAAATGCTCGAAATGGTCACACGGATGCAGGGACACTCGCGCGTGTGCCCGAACCCCACCACCTGGCTCACCCCCATCCCCGGCCTGGTGCGCCGCGATCCCGAGCACCGCTACTGGCTGGATGACCACCTCTTCCCGGTGTCGATCACCGGGGTGCTCGCCCACGGCAAGGGTGAGTTCGCGATGGGACGGATCGAGGCGACGCGACAGGTGTGGGCACCACGCGGCAATGCTTGCCACCGGGCGATGGAGCTCTTCCTAACGGCGCAGCGGCCCGCCGCAATGCAGCCAGCCGAGCTGGAGCCTTTGTCACCGGCGGCTGCCGATCCTCTGGCCGAACTGGGCGAGCTGGCGGACGGCGACTACAGCGACTGGATCCATCCATTGCTCACCCATCAGCGCTGGGAGCAGGTGGAGGTGATCGCCTCCGAGCGCGCCACCTGCTGCCTGGTGCGCAATGTCGCCGGCACCTACGACACCGCCTTCCTCGATGACCAGCTGCCCCTCCCGCCTGGCCGGCCCCAGGGCGTGAGTGGACCGGCGCGGGTGCTGGCGGATCTCAAGAGCCTGGGCCCCAGCGGCAGCACCTACTGCACCCGTGCCCAGCTGGGCGGCTACATGGCGCTGGAGTGGAGCCACGGCCATTGGATCGACTACGGCCAGACCATCTGGTGCCGGCCCGGTGGCACCACCTTCTCGCCGCTGTACAGCCGGCAGGAATGCCTGGTGGCCTGGGCAGCGGCCTACACCGCCTACGCGGAAGCGCACTGGCCGTTCTGAGCCGCGCCTCGATCAATGATTGAACCTCAGCTATCAAGCCGCTAAGCTGCGCTCAGCTTCCTGAGGTTGTGTGATTGCTTCTGCTTCTGAGTTGTCTGCTTCTGCAGTTGCGGCCACCGCGACCAGTCCATCTGGTCCTGACTCCACCGACGACCTGATCGCGTCGCTGGGCGAGGGCGAAGAGGCGATCGACCGCCTGCTGGAGGCCGTCGTCGCCATCAAGCGCCAGCAGCGCAGCCTCGAGGAGCAGCTCAATGCCCTGCTTGATCAGCTGCAGCAGCTGCACGAGTGCGGCGAGGTGGACGCGACCTTCCACTTCAGTGACACCGCCTTCTCCTGGAGCCCCGGCCGGCTGCTGTTCAGCTACCCCGAGCCAGTGCTGGCCCTGGAGCAGCAGCTCAAGCTCGCCCGCAAGGCCGCCGAGGGGGATGGCACCGCCACCCGCCGGCATGGGCGTTCGTTCTGGACGATCAAGCTCCCCGGCACCTGATGAGCAGCTCCGCCGCTCTCCTCAGCCTGGCGGCCCAGGCCGCTGGCCACTCAGCCACGACGCCAGGCACGGCCTTGCTGGCCCTGGATCTGGGCACTCGCACCGGCTGGGCACTGCAGGAGCGCAGTGGCCGCATCTGCAGCGGCAGCCAGCCCTTCCGGCCGCAGCGCTACGAAGGAGGTGGCATGCGCTTTCTGCGCTTCCAGCGCTGGCTCACGGAGCTGAGCCGGGCTGCCGCCCCCTCTGTTGGGCTGGCGATCGATCAGGTGGTCTTTGAGGAGGTGCGCCGCCATGCCGGCGTCGATGCCGCCCACGCCTACGGCGGCTTCCTCGGCCAGCTCGGCTCCTTCTGCGAGCACCACCACATCCCCTATCAGGGCGTGCCGGTCGGGACGATCAAGCGCTTCATCACCGGCAAGGGCAACGCCAGCAAGGAGGCCGTGATCACGGCCGTCCGCGGCCTGGGCCACAGCCCAGTGGACGACAACGAGGCCGATGCCCTCGCCCTGCTGCACTGGGCGATCGATTTCGCCGGGGGTACCGATGGCTGAGCGTCGTCATGGCCGCAGCCGGTGCTCGCTCCGCATGGCGCCGCCCCATCAGGCTCCGGCTGATGCGATCGATCTGCTGCGCTGCTCCGCCAGCACGGAGGACGACGAAGGCAATCCGATCGGTAGCCCCCAGGGGGTGGACCCCAGCAGACCCGTCGGTCCTGGCAATCCACCACGTCAGGGGCGCAAGGAGAATCCGGTCCCCAGGCCCAGCCGCCTGGAGATCGAACGCCGCATCGCTGAGGCCCAGCTGTGGATCGCGCAACGCCTGCCGTTGGTGCAGATTCTGGAAAACGCTGGTCAGAACTGGGGGGTTCGCAACACCCAGACGATCAACCGCTACCTCAACCTCGCCCGCGAGCGGATGGTGGAGGAGCTGATCTCCGACCGCCGCCGCCACCAGGCCGAGCAGATTTTTGCCCTCAACGAGTGCGCCCGCCGCGCCATGAACGCCGAGCAGTTCTCGGCGGCGGTGGGTGCCTTCCGGGTGATTGCCGAGATCGGCGGGCTGCTGCGCGCCCCGCTCAAGGCACCGGATTCCCAAGGGGGCGGGGCGAAAAGCTGATGGGCCGCATCTCCTCCACCCTCCGCCCCAAGGCTCCAAGGCGACAACTACGCGCCAAGGGCTGCTGTTCAAGGACTTCATCCTCGCCGCCTTCCCCAGCTTCCAGTTCCACCGGCTGTCCGAGCTCTTGATCGAGCTGCTCCAGCAGGTGGCCGACGGAAAACTGACACGGCTGATCGTCTGCACACCTCCTCGCCACGGGAAAAGTCAGCTGGTGTCGCGCCTGTTCCCCGCCTACTGGGTGAGCCGGCACCCGCAGCTGTTCTGCGCCATCGCCAGCTACTCAGCCGAGCTGGCCTATGCCCACTCCCGCGAGGCCCGGCACTACTACCGGATCACCGGTCACGCTCTCTCCAAGGATTCCGCCGCGGTAGGCAACTGGCTCACGCCGCAACGGGGCGGCTGCATCGCCGCCGGTGTGCGCGGCCCCTTCACGGGCAAGGGCTACAACCTCGGCATCATCGACGACCCCTACAAAGGCCCCGAGGATGCCAAGTCAGCGCTGCAGCGCGAGCGGCTGATCGACTGGCTCAAGAGCGTCTGGTTCACCCGCGCCGAACCGGGTCAGAGTGCCAATGGGGCCTGGCTGCCGGCGGCGCAGGTGGTGGTGCAGACCCGCTGGGACCACCAGGACATGACCGCCTGGCTCCTCGCCCAGGAGACGGAAGAACACCCCGAGCACTGGACCGTGCTCAACCTGCCCGCCATCGCTGAGCCGATTTCGATCGCGTTGCCGATACCGTCCACCTGCACCCGGGTGCCGGACTGGCGCCAACCCGGCGAGGCCCTCTGCCCCGAACGGGTGCCGCTGGCGGTGCTGCAACGCATCCGCACCCGCCTGGGCTCCTACTGGTGGAATGCCCTGTACCAGCAGCGGCCGAGTCCGGCCGAGGGCCTGCTGTTCCGCAAGGACTGGATCCAGGGGCCGCTTCCGGTCGCCCCCGGTCAGCCCCGCCGCTATGCGCCTTTGGTGCTGAGCTGTGACCTGAGCTTCAAGGACGGCAAGGACAACGACGCCTGCGGTTTTGCGTTGCTGGGCCTGCTGGAACCGCAGCGTCACCTGGCGGTGGAGGCGCGGCGGCAGGGGCTGGCGTTGGCCACGAACGCCGCTGGTGCCCAGCGCAGCAGAGCGCCACATCCCGAGGGGGCGAATGCCCCCGACCCCTGGGCTGAGCTCCAGATCGAGGCGCTCTGGGCCCACCGGCAGCGGCTGGACCTGCCAGGGGTGATCAAGTTCCTGCTGGCCTCGCTCAACTCGCTGGAGCGTCAGGGACTGAGGCCCCATGCGGTGCTGATTGAAGACGCCGCCAACGGGCCGGCCGTCTGCCAGCTGCTGAGACGCCAGGTGCCTGGACTGATTGCCATCACGCCCAAGGGCAGCAAGGCCTCCCGTGCCCATGCCGTCGCTCCGCTGGTGGAGGCGGGTCAAGTGCGCTTCTCTCGCAAGGCCGACTCGCTGGTGGAAGAGCTGCTGGCCTTCTCACCCCGCGGCGGCATCGACGACCAGGTGGATGCGTTCACCCAAGGGGTGCTGTGGATCGAGGCGCAGTACTGGCGCGGGCGGGGCCATAGCTCAGCGCCGCTGCCGATGGTGTTCTCCCGGTAGGCCATGGATCAGCAGCCCCAACCCCAATCGCAGCCTCAGCTGCAGGCCACAACGCCGCATCGGCCCCAGACCCACGCCGTCGCCACACCGGCCCGCCCTCGGCGCCATCGGCCCGTGAATCCCCATGCCGCCGCCAATGCCCTGGCCCTGCAGCATCAGGACATCGCTGAACGGGTGGCGGCCAACATCGCCAGGCGCACCGGACACCCTCGGGAGGATCTGCATCAGATCGCCATGCTCGGCATCCTCCAGGCCGCCCGCCGCTATTCACCCGAACGTGGATCGTTTCGGCCCTATGCCCGCACCTATGCCAACGGCGAGGTGTATCACTACCTCCGCGACAAGGGCTTCCTGATCAAGGTGCCGGCGAGCTGGCGGGAGCTGCATGCCAGAGGGTTAAAGCTGACGCGGTTGGGGGTGGAAGCCGCGGAGGTGCCGGGGCGGCTGGGGGTCAGTGAGGAACGGTGGAGGGAGATTGTGCAGGCTTGCGAGCAGAGGGTGGTGGCGTTTGAGGTGCGGGAGGATTAACGCTCAAGATCAGAAGCTGCGTTCTCGATGAACGCCCCGACAATATCCTTTACGAGAAAAGCCCGTCATGCGCGACCCTCGCGACGACTGGCGGCGTTTCGACGCCGCAGCGATTCCGAGCAAGGACTCCACGCCGCACCTCGACTCGTTCCTGCACGAGGTGAAGACCGAAGCGGCGGGCCGGCCGCTCATGCTCCTCGACGTGGGCTGCGGCAGCGGGCGGCTGAGTCGGAGGATCTTCGAGCAGGGGTTTTCCGTGCTCGGCGTGGACATCAACGCGGGCGCTCTTCACGCCGCAGAGCACAACGCAGCATCCGCCGATACCGTTGGCCGCTCGCTGCGGTTTGCGGTGGCCGACTTCGCCGAGGATGCCTCGCCGCAGCTAGACGGCGGGCCGTTCGACGTGGTCGTCTGCCAACTCGTGATCTCGATCATCGGCGACGTGCGCCATCGAGCAAACCTCCTCCGGCATGCGCGAGAGAATCTCCAGCCCGGTGGTCGGCTCTTCCTGTCGGCCTCGGGCGTTTCCGACACGATCAACGCCGGCTACGCGCGGCTCTACGCTGACGACCTTCCGCTGACCGGCGAGCGACACAGCTACCTCTCGCGAAACGACTGTGGCAAGGTGCTCTACGTAACCCACCACTTCACGGTGGACGAACTCACGAGCCTCCTCGAAGCGGCGGGGTTCGACGAGATCAGCGTGGTGACGGAAAGGGAAACAAGTAGTCGCCGACCAGACGAGGCGGCCTACTTCCTCTACGCCACGTGCCGGTCGAAGCAATGACGCACGCGGCTGCCAAATCCGTAGCCGCAGGTGGGATACCTACAGGTTGTACCCAAGACCCCCAGCAAACCGCTTTCCTGCTCAGCCCGCGAGTCCATCACCGAGGCTGAGCGCCTCGAGATAAAGCCACTCGCCGGATTCTCCACGACCGAAACGGGAACACTCCCTCAGCACGCCTTCTCGGCCATCGCGATCGCGCCAGTGGGCCTCAAAGGTCACTGTTCCTTGTTGATCGAGCGGGGCGCCGTTCTGGCAATCCAGCACTTTGAGGCTGAGCCACTGGATGGTGCGGCAGCTGTCCTTCAGAGCCTTGCTACGAGCCGCTGCCGT
Source organism: Cyanobacteriota bacterium (assembly GCA_026389335.1). Taxonomy (GTDB): domain Bacteria; phylum Cyanobacteriota; class Cyanobacteriia; order PCC-6307; family Cyanobiaceae; genus Cyanobium. The sequence continues at coordinate 8,052 of JAPLIB010000028.1, forward strand.
CTGGCCGGTTTCGGGATGGGTGCGCAGCAGATGCTCAACCGCCTCTGGATCATTGACCCCAAGAGCGAAGGCGCTGTATCGAGACCGCATCAGCTGCTCGGCCGTGACCGCCAACTGCTCTCCCGCAATCAATGGGCCGCAGCAGCTGCCGTAGGCACCAACGCCACAAGGGCAGGCCGCGGGCTCGGGCGAGGAGGATTGTCGGCCGAAGCCCAGAGGCGCGCCGGGGACAGGGGTCATGGGTTGGGCTCTGGAGCTCCATTCTGGTGCGCTGCAGACTCAGAGCTTGAGCCAAGGGGAAAGGGGACCAGACGACTGTCTGTCTTGACGAGCTGCATGCCCGAGGGCAGAAATGGCTGCGGCTGAGAACTCTCGCTGGCGATCTGCCGGGGATAAGCAGAGAGCTGTGGAGAGAGATTGGGGAGGCTTGCGGTCAGCGGGTGTTGGCGTTTGAGGTGATAGATGAGTAACGCTCGCCATCACCTGGCCGCAAGCAGCACCCTCAAAACGAGATTAGCTTGCGGTGGCGGCTCAGGTGCATGGCGATGTTAGGCCTCGTTGCGCTCATGACCAGAGCTCGGCCCAGTTCACCCGTGGCTTTGGCAGCCTGAGATTTCCGAGCCTTGAGACTAGACGTAGCGTTGCGCGGTCTTGATGATACGATCTCCAGAGTTGTAGCAGATTTTGGTCTTCGAATACCGCAAGAACACCGCCTTCTGAGCCGACTTGAACCTTGAGCGGATTGATGTGGTGCTCTGTGCAAAACGCAAACACCAGCGTATCGAAAGTATTTGGAGGCTCGTGATCTACGGCGGCATTACTTCGACTGAGTTGTTCTCCGGTAACAGGGCAGGATTGAGGCAGCAGGAGTGCTTCATCACGAAATGCAAATATTTGCCTCCGTACTGCTGAGCGGGCTGCGCTTCTGAAGTCCCGAAGTGATTGCGGCAGGACATCTGCCGTTCGGACGCTCGGTATCAAGCGGATTGCGTGCGGAAACGAGATATCAATTTCAGTGGCGTCGTGCTTCCGAAGAACGAAGCAGCGTGTTCCGTGAATTGTCGTCTGTGTAGTGATCTCGCGCACACCGCCAGCGGACTTCTCAGCCCATTCATCATGGTGCTGAAACAGGCCAATGAGGAATTCAGTGTCAGTCTCGTTGACTGGCTGTCTATCGGGCGTTCTGTTCAGCGCAAGCCTCGCCCGTTCAGTCAGGGCGCCCTTAGACGGGAACATTTCTTCTGCGACGGTGTACGGCATGGTGTGATAGTGAGGCCTAACATGCGCATTCAGCGGCGCGCGCCTTTGGCGCGTCCGCTGAATGCGCATGTTAGGCGCTCTTTTCGCCATCAAGGTATGGGGTACCCTACCATGAGGTTTGAGCAGGCACCGTCATTCGCGGGGTGTTCCTTTATCCCAAACTCCAAGAACTTTGGTTAACCCCAAGAACTTGATTTTCGCAACATGTGGTCCGTCATGATTCGGGAACCGGTTGCATCGTATGTCTTGCCCATTCGACTGAGTAAACGGCGCTTGGTTACCGCACCAAACGTATCGGAAACTCATGAATGGAACAGTTTCTACATCCGCAAATTGCTTGATTTCTTCTGGGTTGTCCTCTGGCGTCAATCTACCATTGGGCAGTGGGGGATAATCCGGGAACAATACATGCCGTAATTCCTCAATCTTTTTGTTGACCAGATCCTCAGGGATCTTGTCATTCTCTATCTCTTCGTGAGTTAAAAGCCTACCCATCGCAGCGTAAAATAGAACCTGAGATGAGGCAAAACCGAACAGTTCAAGCAATGTCGTTCTTGAACGAAATTGCATACCCGGTCTTGCAACGAAATCAGCCAGCTTGTGCCAATATACGTTTGTGTGGTCCCAAGACTTCTTGTATGTGTCAAAAGCTTCCTCAAGCATTTGCGTCGTAGCGCTGTCTGACTCTTCCTTGGAAATTTTAATCAATTGCCTAAAGAGAAAGTAACCAATATTTTCGAATATTTTGGTGTCTTTAAGCAATTGCATTCCCGTCAGGTCACCAACCTTCCGACCAAATGCAGGATATAGCCGTAGCATCCACTGTTGATTAGATTCGTCATCTTTCTTGCCATAATTTATCTGTATGGTTGCGTAGTCAACGGCAAATCTTGCAAGTTGTAACTCGAACATCTTCAATCTCCCATGTTTGCGAATCTGGACGATAAGCTGAGGCCATGGCGAACAAAACGAGTTATGCTGACATAGGATTTTCCAAGCCTAACAGTGATTCGGTGGTCCGCAGAAGCTGACGCCAGCCAACATTTTGCCCCATAAGCTGCGGGAATTGACCTCCTAGTCTCAGCAAAGGTCATTGCTAGCAAGGCTTTTCGCGTATTGCTACCTACTTCATGGATTGATACGCGGTCCGCAGAAGATCCCTCCGTTCCTCAGAGCAGGTCAGCGCGGCTACGTACCCCAGATGGTCCTCGGTTCAGTACATGGGTATAGACCATGGTGGTTTTTACATCGCTGTGGCCGAGCAGTTCCTGAATCGTGCGGATGTCGGCTCCCTGTTCCAGTATGTGCGTGGCAAACGAATGGCGGAAGGTGTGGCAGGTCGCCGGTTTGCTGATCCCCTCACCCACCCCATCAGCGCACTGGGGGGCCCACTGAATCCTTCGCTGGCAACAGCCAGCAGTGATGCCAGAGCCTCGTGTCCCCAGGCCCTCCCCTTGCAGCGATTGCGCCTCTGCGCCCCTGGACCCAGCACCCCACCCTGACCGCCCTGGGTCCCTCCCTACAGATCACTGCCGACTGCTGGGCCCTGCTCGCCGCCCCTGACGGCACCAGCCGCAAGGAGCACTACCTCCCCAAGGGTGAGCGGGAGCCCGAGACGGCCTACCGCAAGCGCTTGGATGCCGCCCGGCCCTCAGGCTTCTTCCGGGATGCCCTGCGCACCTACGCCGGCATGCTCAGCCGGGGCAGCTGGTTACACCTCCCCACCAGCCTGAGCTCAGTGCTCACCGACGTGGATGGTCGGGGCACGGACCTGGGTGTGTTCCTTGCAGCCGCTGACCTGCTCGTCCTGCGCGACGGTGGCGCCCTGGTGCTGGTGCTCCCCCCCGAGCACAGCTGGCCCAGCGAGGGAGACCGCCAGGAGGCCCTGCGCCGCGGCGATCGCCTCTCTCTGCCCCGGCTGCAACTGGTGCCCCGGGCCAACTGCCTGAACTGGGAGCTGCCCGTCTCCTACGGCCTGCCAGGTCGAATCGTGTGGCGGGAACCGGTGAACCGGCCGATGAGTGCTGAACCGGCCGGCACCGAAGGAGCGGTAGCTGAGCAGATCAACGCCCTGCTGGGCGATGCCGACGCCCCCGACCGCTGGCACTACCGCAGTCTGCAGCTGCTCACCACCGGCGACGCCACCAAGGCTGGGACCGCCAGGGGCGGGGCCGTCAGGGGCGGGGCCGTCACCGGCCTGCAGCTGGCTGGTCACCACGTTTGATGGCATCCACCGGCTGCCGGCCTGCTGGTACACCTCCGATGGCTCGGCCTTTGGGGAGGGGGACCTGCCCCACCTGGGCCTGGCGCACCAGTACCTCAACCACTTCCGCTGCAAGAGCGAGTACGAGGAGCTCCTGAGCCGTACGGCTCTTCCAGTCGGCGTGAGGAAGGGGATGGTGGATGCCATGGGCAACAGCCAGGCGGGCCCTGTTGTGCTGGGCCCCAACACCTGCATGGACCTGCCAGCTGATGCGTCCTTCGAGTTCGTGGAGATCCGGGCCCGGTCCCTGGCGGAGCACCGGGCCTGGCTGCAGATCCTCGATGACACCATGCGCCGCGATGCCTTGATTCCCTCGCAAAACCGCGGCGCTGCCCGCACCGAGATGGAGATCAGCCTCACCGCCTCCCAGAGCTACGCGCTGCTCCAGGCGATGGCGATCCAGAAGGCCTCGCTGTTCTCCACCCTGCTGCAGCACTGGTGTGCCCTCACGGGAGAACCCCTCACCCCCGGCGCCGGCTTACAGGTGACGGTGAGCCCGCTAACCCCACCGATCCAGCCCCAACCCCAGGTGAAGGAATGGATCGAGCTCTTCGACAAGGGAGTGATCAACCGGGAGGAGCTGCGCCACCAGCTGGCCCTGGCCACCGCCAATGCGATCAGCAGCCCGACGCTGGATGACAGCCCGGCCACCAGAGCGGGGGAGGCCGGTGGCAGTGGCGCGCCGGCATCGGCCAAGGCACCAGCGGCTGAACCCACGAGGCAACAGGAGGCAGCTGCCCCTGCCGCATGAGCCAGACCCCCATCGCCGCATCCAACGTCTGGCGGGCCACGGATCTGGAAGCCATCCGCGTTGCGCTCTCGATCCCGGCCCGAATGGCTGCGATCCGCGCCATCAACGACGCGATGGCGGATCTCGAGCAGCTCTACCCCGATGCCATCCCCACCGCCCGGCGGGAGCTGGACGCCATCGGCGCTATCGACAGCGAGCTTGCGGGGCTCGGCCCGGAGCAGCTGCAGGCCCCGATCGAGACCCGCCGCAAGGCCGTGGCCGCGGACGCCCTGCCCGACGACGGCACTCTGCCGGTGAAGAAGGCGGACGTGATCGAGTACGACACCGAGCTCCTACGGGAGGAGACGATCACCCGCTACGGCGAGGGCCTCTCGATCGAGGCTGCCCTGCGGCGCCAGCGGGCCGGTCATGCCCAGGCGCTGCTGCTGATGCTCCCCTCTCTGGCGGGCTGGAGCCGAGATCCCCAGCTCAGCGGCAGCGGCGGTGGCTTCACGGTGGCGCTGGAGCGGGGCTGAAACGTGACGAGCACCCCGGTCTTGCCCCCCTCGGCGCTGCAGCCCTATGCCAACGCCCGTCTCTTGCTGTTCTCCAATGCCCTCCCTGGCGTGCTCGACTCAACACGCACCGGGCGCTTCCTGTTCGAGGGGTTCCTCAAACGGCTCCGTGGCATCTCCAGCAAGGAGAACGCCCCGGGCCTGGATACCGGCGACTTCACCTACGAGGGCTACCTCACCCGCGGCGCGGTGCTACCGCTGACGTCATCGCAACCCTGGGACTGGCTGGCGGCGGCCATCAGCTGGAGCACCACCGGCATCCGGCCGGTATCTGGCACCACGCCTTCGTTGCTGGCGCCCTGTTTTGGGGCGGTATGGCTGGGGCCGCTCTCCGAGCTGCGCAGTCCCGGCAGGTTGCCCACTCCCAGCCGGGGGCAGCTGGCGGCGTTCTCACTGACGGAATTCGGCGGGCTCTACGGCGCCGGGGGCATCGGTTCGTTGACCCAGCCGTTGCTGGGCGAACGAATCCAGGCGGCGCTCAAGCCCAATCGGGTCGTCGTCGTCGCCAGTGGCGACAGCCTCAACGTGCTCGCGGAGCGGCATCTCACCACCGTCACCACCCTGCGGGGCCTCAACCCCACCATCACCGGCCGGCCCTCGGATCCACTGCCGGTGGGCAGCTGGTTGTTCATCCCCCGCCGCCGCGCCGCCGCCAACGCCGACACCAGCACCACCAGCCTTCCAGCTGGCTTTTACACGCCCGAAACCCTGGCCACCTACCTGGGAGTGTCGCTCTCGACGATCTACAGCTGGAACTCCAGCGGCTACGGGCCACCCTTCGTGAAGCTGGGCAACCTGGTTCGCTACACGTTTGAGGACGTCGAACTCTGGCTGGCCCGGCAGCTGGAGCTCTCGCGGGGGTGATTCAGCTGGGCAGGAGGCAAGAGCGCCTACTTCTTGGCTCCTTCGGTGTTGGTGTCGCTGCTGTTCTGGTGGCCGTTGATGTGCTTTTCACAGGCCATAGCACCGCTGCCGGCCAACACCACACCAGCGAGCAACGCAATCGAGAGGAGGCGTTTCACAAGGGGCAGGCATCTGAGTTGAACAGTAAATGGCACTGCGCGTCCTGTTCTCTTATCGCTGCGGTCTCCTCACGGATGGGGCCGTGGCAATAGCGGGGGAGCACAGCCCGGACGGGGTGCTCATCCACGACAGCCGAGACGGGTCATGGCCACTGCCACTGCTTCTTCCACCTCCAGCCCCGCCGCATCCAGCGGCCAGGGCGTTGACGACAACTACACCGCCACAAGCCAGGCCGCTGAGGCCGCCACTGCCGATGCCCAGGCCACGGCTGAGCTCGATGGCGCTGGCACTCAGGGCGGCTCCTCCTCCAGCGGCGCTTCTGGCACCTCGGGCACGGCTCAAGTCGAGGGCGCTGCATCCACTGCAGACGACAGCCGCCTCGCTGAACCCCTGCGGGCCGAACGCCGCAAGAGCAACCAGCTCGAAAAAGAAATCCGCACCCTCCGCCAGCAGCTCAACCGCTTCTCCGAGATCAACCCGGAGGAGTACGCCCGCCTGCAGCAGGCCGAACGCCAGAAGCAGGTGCTCGAGCAGCAGATGGAGCTGCGCGAACG
>JAPLIB010000063.1 GCA_026389335.1 Cyanobacteriota bacterium
CAGCGCTGTCTGATCGTCGAGCGCTTCGATCGGCGGCTGCATCCGAGTGGCAGCCACTGGTTGCGGCTGCCGGTGGAGGACTGCTGCCAGGCCACTGGCACCCCGCCGGAGCAGAAATACGAAAACCAAGGCGGTCCGGGCATGGTGGCAATCGCCTCCCTGCTCGCCCAGTCCGCCCAGGCGGCCGACGATCTGTGCAGCTTTTTCCGCGCCCAGGTGCTGTTCTGGATGCTGCGGGCGATCGACGGCCACGCCAAGAACTTCAGCTTCTTCCTGCTGCCGGGCGGCAGCTACCGACTCACCCCGCTCTACGACGTGCTGTCGGCCTGGCCGGTGATCGGTAAGGCAGCCGGCCAGTGGCCCCAGCAGGAGCTGCGGCTGGCGATGGCCTGGCATGGCAACAAGAGCCGCACCAGCAAGCCCCTGCAGGTGCAGCGTCGCCATCTGATCAGCACCGCCAACCGCATGGGCCTCGGTGCAGAAGCCGACCCCCTGGTGTCAGATCTGGTGACCCGCACCCCTGAAGTGATCACGGCGGTGCGAGCGCAACTTCCACCCAGATTCCCCGAACAGCTGGCTGCCACGATCCTGGGCGGGCTGCAATCCTCCGCCGATCAACTGTTGCGTCAACAAACGGACTGAGTACCGATGGAGTTCAGCGGCGATCAGACTGGTGATAGACCGCATTGCGATCACGCTTGCCGACCGCAATCACAAGGACGATCAATTCTTGATCCCGCACCTCATACACAAGCCGGAAACCAGCAGCGCGGAGCTTGATCTTGTAGCGATCACGTGAGCCTCGCAGACGGCTGGAGAGGATGTGCGGTTCAAGCAGCCGTTCAGCAAGCTTCTTTTTGAACTGATTGCGGATACTGGAGTCCAGCCTGTGCCATTCCCGCAGAGCTTCGGGGTGAAAAGCCAGCTCAAAGCTCATCCAGGTTGACCCGCACAGGCTCCTGGCCATCGGTCAATCGGGCGTCGGCGATGCGGCCGAGCTCCAGATCTTCGACAAGATCCATCAGCTCCTCATAGGCCCTGGCTGGCACGCAATAAAAGGCGGGCTCGTTGCGGTTCAGGACGGCTACGGCCAAGCCATCCCCGGCAGCCACGGTGGCCATCGGATTTTTCTTGTGCTCCGAGATGCTCACAGCGATCTCAGCCAGGACACGATGCGCCATGTAAGCCGACAACCAAGCTCAGGACCCCATGATAGGTCGTGTTTCAGGTCTCTGTACAGGTCTGATCAGAGGCTGTGCCGTGGCTGGCTACCTGCCCCATGCGACCTGGTGGTCTTTCAGCGTTAATCCAGCTGCCCTATCGGACATCTCGAGCCCAGCGTGGTGTCACTTGGCTCCAGGACCAGGAGGGTCATGGAGCCTGCAGCTGCTCCATCCGCTGCGACGCCCGCTCAAAGGCGGCATCCACCTCGTCGTCGCCGATCCAGCGGCTGTAGGCGGCGAGGTGGGTTTCCAGGCTGTGGCCCATGGCCGCCGCCACGAATTTGGTGGGCAGCATCGGGCAGAGGGTATGGGCGCGGTGGGCGTAGGCATGGCGGCAGGAGTAGAGCACCAGCTTCTCGCCCTGCTCCTCATAACGGCACCGCAACTCGCTCCAGAGATCACGCCGTCGCATGTAGAGGCCCATGGCATCAGCCCCAAGTCCGGGCTTCATGGGGGGTAGCCGATCGGCCCGATAGATCGGTTCGAGGTTCCAGGCCACAGCCCACGAATCACAGGGGAGCAATCGCAGCGGACGGGGCTCCGTCTTCCCCCGGCTGGATACCTTGCAGTAGCTGCACCAGAGACGTCCGTTGCGGAGCTCAAGGTGTTGCAGTTCCTCCGGCCGCAAGCCGTAGGCCGCCAGAAGCTGAAAGGCGTAGCGCCACTTCGGATCAGGGATCGCCTCCACCAGCGCCAGAATCTCACCCACCGTCAGTGGCGTCGTGATCGCCGCAGATTCCCTCCTCCGTCCCACGTAGGGACTGAGATCCAGCGGTGGTGCCCACTCAGCTGGTAGCCGTCCGGTATCGACTCCCCAACGCAGGATGGCGGCGGTCTGCTGAACCTGCAGTTGCCGCCCCCGGCATCCAGGCTGGGTGGCCCAGGGAGCGGTGATGGCCTCGAGCAGTTGCACCGGCGTCTTGGCGCGATCCACCGCCGCCAGAATCACTTTCATGCGCCGGGCATAGATGTTGGTCCAGGTCGTTGGCTTGATCTCACCGCTGCCGAGCTTGCGTTCACGGAAGGCCTCCACCAAGGCCTGCCAGTTGATGGGCCCGCCATTCGTATTCGGGAGCTCACCGCTGTTGCCATCACGCTCTTCTTCTGTGAGGGCAGCAACGGCAACGTCAATCGGCCTGCCGGCAACAAGGCTGCGGTAGATGGCGAGGGTGGCTTCCCGGATCGCGTCGACGTTTTCCGGCGTCCAGTCGATCGGCAGCGGCACCTGCCGGCGGCGACCCTCCCCGAGAGCCTCGGAGATGTTGACCCGTGCCTTGCCCCGCTTTTCGTTGACGGTGATGCCGGAACGGCAACCCTCCTGGGAGAGGCTGTGGGAGAGACCTGTTCTCAGGACCATTACCCAGGCACTCGAACGGGGCATGGGAGAGATTTGGGGAGAGATTCCGCCCCACAGGTTGGCACGATGTGGCATCGGGAGCCAACTGGTGGCACCCTTAAACTCAGTGCCAGCCTGCGTTTTTGCGCGAGATCCCGGACGGGATCAGGTGTTTCAGAATCAGCAAAAAGCGAGCTTTGGGAGCACTAGGTCGCAGGTTCGAATCCTGTCGCCCCGATTGACTTTTCACCGATAGGCCGAGGGCCATGTGAGCAAATAGGTGAGCAAATCGCCGCTTCGCTCACGCCTCCCTTGCTCTTCTTTTTGAGTACCTGATTGGGAAGTTGGCCCTGGAGTGGGTCCACCGGGTCCCCTTCGTTCTGCGGACCGCTGCCCTGCTCGAGATCGGCCCAAGAGCGCCTTTCTGGCCTGCTTACAGCGCACAGGTGAGCAAATCTGGAGCAAACGCTGGCGCTGGACCTGGTGTCACCGCACCCGCAGGATCAGGGCCAAACCAACAACCCGATCACCCACTCCGACCACGCAGACGCGGAAGGAGTGCGTAATCGGGTTCAGAGCAGCGCCTGCTGATCCAGTGGGGCCAGGACGCTGTTACTGCCGTAAGTGGCGCCGGCTCCAGCCAGTGATGGTGGCTTCCACGTTCTCTAGGTGCCACTGCAGTGGGCCTTTCCCCTGGGTGCAGCCCCAGCGGCGGAAGTGTTTGCCGGGCTGCAGAACTCCTCGCAGCCGCAGCTGCCGCAGGGTTTCACGGCTGATCCCAAGCCACTCACACACCTCAGCCGTAGTGAACCAGGCCCGATGACGGCCTGTGCTGGGTGTCGCACTCATCGGTTCAGCCATGGCAGTACCGCTGGATCCCAGAGGATCTGCAGACGCTGCTCTCCCTGGCTGCAGAGCGGTCGGGCGACGGCCCAGTCGCGACCGGTTTCCGTGAGCTGCCAGTCGTCATCGTCGTTGCGCAGCTGAAAGCCGGCGGCGGCCAGCTGTTGGTTTGTGCTGCGGAGCGTGCGATCGAGACGCTCTGCCAGCTGCTCGGCCCTTAACCAGGTCGCCACTGCGCGTTGCCTCGCGCGTTGCGGCACCTCAGTGCCGGCGGAGCCGCTGTTGCCTTGGATTTCCTCTAGGACGCTCAGCAAGGCCTCGGCCTTATGCACGCCGGTGAGTTCGATGATCTCGTCGGCTTGAAGCAGCACATCTGTCGCCGTCTGCCTGCGGATTGCCTCGATGCTCCTGGCTCCGTGTGCCGTCATGCCTTGCTGACTCCGCGCGATTGCGGGCAGCAGCTCGTGGGTCAGCCAGCGGCGCATTCGCCAGGCCGTCTGGCTTTTGCCCAGCAGCAGAAGCCTCAGCAGGCCGCCTTCACTGATCAGGGCCAAGGTGCAGCCCTCGCTGCCGGGGCCCTCCTGGGAATAGAGGCACTGCTCCTCCTCCAGCAGGTTGACCAGCCCCCTGGCGATCGGCTGCTGGCCAAGGGCTGCTGCGACATCAGCGGCGGCGAACCAGGCCTCACCCTGCTCATCGGTGCTCACCCGAATGCGGTGCCCCTCAAAGGAATAGGGCACCAGAGCGGTCGTGCTGCTCATGGCTGAGAAGGCGAGAGGACAGTGGCGCCAGCTGCGCCAGTGGCGGCGAGGGGGGCTCCTGCCTGCTCTCTGGTGGGAGCTGACAACGGGCCGGAGAGCAGCAGCAAGATCGTGCTCAGTTGCAGCGCCAGCACCAGCCACTGCAACCACAGCAGCTGCTGCAGGCTGCTCACCCGCACGGTGGTGGTGATTGGCCGGCGCGTACGGCAGAAGGCCGGCAGCTTGGGACTCCTTCCCCTCTCGCTGAGGCGGAAATTGGCGTGGTGGGTCATCAGAAGGGCACCTCTTCATCGGCGAACTCATCGCCGTAGTCCTCTGCCTCGGCCAGGGGGATCGCCTGCTGCTGGCGTGCTGCTGCCTCATCGGAGCGGTAGGCCTGCTCGGCTGCTTCGATCCAGGCTGGATCTGTGCCCTCGCGGATGCTCAGCGGGCCGTAAAACCCGATCGTGACGTTGCGGGGCACCGCATCGGCGGATGCCTGGTCTTCGATCTTGGGGCCCTTGGGGTTGCCGTCCTGGTCGTACTGCTGCGCCCAGCGGGTCTCGAGCATCAGCACATCACCCACATTCAGCCGGCCGCGGCGGTGCTGGCGCCGTGCCTCGATCCAGTCGCCAAAACCCTTGGCCTTGAGGATCAACCGCACCCGATCGCCCGCTGCCGGCACGCCGCCCTCGTCACCGATGCGGGCCTCCATCGTTGTGCCCGGCATGGCGATCGCATGGACGACCATCTCCTGCTTCACCTTGGGCAGGCCCTGACGGTCGCTGCCGTTGGGGATCGGCTCCATCGCCCCGCTGGATTGGTTCTTGCGCAGCCGGTCGCGCTGCTCGGGGCGCACGATCGCTAGGTAAGCCACCTCAGCGAGGCGTTGCTGCCGAATAACCGGCGCCGCACTGCGGCTGCCGTCGTTGAGTTCAATCGCCATGGGTCTTGCTTTTCAGGGTGGACGGGGAAGAAGACAGGGGCAGCAGGGGCTCCAGGCCCGCTCCCAGCCGCAGCAGGTGATGGGCGGCGCCAGAAAGGCTCAGCTGCTGCTCGGCCGCTAGCTGCTGCACCTGCCGGTAGATATCGCTGTGCACGCAGACGCACAGGGTGTGGCGGCCGTGCTGCACCCGCGGCTGGGGCTTGGCATAAGCGCGGCGGCAGACGCTCATGGCGTCACCCCCGCCAGCTCGCGCTCGAACACGTCGATGAAGGCCTTGTGGCGCTGCTGGGTGATGCGGTCCTTGATCGTCCGCGCCTCCTTGGGCACCTGAAAGTGATGGCGGAACTCGATCGTGAACCGCTTGCGGACCTCCGCCGGCATCGCCGCCAGGAACTTGTGCAAGGTGGCGAGCTCCTCCTGCGTCAGGGCCTCGAGGCCTGGATCCAGCGCAACGGGCTGCGCTTCCAGCGGATTGGACCACTCGTCATCGGCGCTCTGTGGCAGCTCTGTTGCAGGAGCTGCTGCGGCAGACCCGCTATCAGAGCTGCTGTTGCCGGAAAGCGAAGTATTTTGCAACTCGGGCTCGTTAGCCTGAACAAGAGTGGTTACAGGAATGCCCAGTAACCCCACTAGCAACGAGGCGGTTAGTGCCTGCCAAGCCTGGCTCCCCTCCACTGGCGCCAGCGCTTCGCTGAACTCCTCGGCGCCGCCGCGATGGCGCAGGATCACCCGCAACAGTTGCTGATCTTCCTGAATCAGCTTCTGGGCACTAAACGAGAAACCCAAGGCAAAGGCAGGCGCTGCGGCCAGGACGACCTCGGCCAGCGAAGGCTCGTGGATGGCGAGCATCTGGGCCTGGAACTTGGCCAGGCCATCGGCCCACTGGGCGCGGGCCTGATCCCGGCTCTGCAGCAGGGCGTGGTTGAAATCAAGGGCGGTTGTGGGACCTGGCGTCGGCTCCATCCGCCCGCTTTGGGTGGTGGTCATCGAAGGCACTGCGGGACCGGCGCCCGCTTGAACGAGATATTACTGACTCGCTAATCCGAATCTGTATCTCAGAGCACGGGGCTATCGGTTATGCCGAATTCGCATGGTTTTGAGCGGTTCAGCTGGTGCTGGCCTTGCTTGCCCAGTCCTGCAGCCAGCGCTGCGGCAGCCACGCTTCACCGTCCCACAGCCCCTTCAATTGCTCTGGTGCATAGCTCTCAAACCCTGCCAGCACGGCCTGGAAGGTCTGCCGCTGCTTGGCCGGCGCCGCCTTAGCCGCCGAGCTGAGGGCATCCATAACGCCTATGCCGTTCTGCTTAGCGATCTGCACCAACTGAGCGCGCCACGCCTCGCTCAGGCGAGCAGCCTCCTCCCCATCGAGCTCGGGCTGGGCCGGCAGCTCCGGCGTCTGGTAGGCGCTCGGCACGGGCAGCAGACCCAGATGGCAGCTCCAAAACTCGGCCGGCCCCCACACCCGCCCTGCGTCATCCAGCAGCGGCTCGGCCTGGCTGATCAGCTCCTTGAGGTCGCCGGTGCGTACACCGTTGAAATCCTTAGCCGCCAGGCGGCGATTGACCTCTGCGAGGGCAAAGAAGCTCTCCGGCCGGGGCTTGGGCGCCTTGCCGTTCTCAAATACGCTCAGCGTGCTTGGGGCCATCATTTCAAAGCCGGCCTCCTTGGCCCACTTGTACGCCGTGTACTGGGTCCAGTGGTTTAGCTCCCGCCAGCGCCGCAGCATTCGCCCGAACTGCTGACCGGCTTCGAGCTGCTTGGCTTCGATGTACCGGTACTCAGACGGCATCAAGGCAGAAGTCTGGCCATTAGCGAGAGGCTAAGCCAATTTCCAGATGCGGAATCACATCTCTAATGTTGCCGCAATGGATTGGCATGAATCTGGCCTGGCTTTTGCCTCTGCTTGCGTTGGCGGTACGAGCAAAGGCGACCTTCGGGCGGGAGCAGCCAATCGCTTGAAACCAGGGGCGGCGGCCAGCAGCAGGTATGACGCAGCAAGCCTTCCAGCTCCAGGCGTTGCGCTGCTGTCAGCAGCCCTAGTGGCTCCACAATTCGGCTGTCTGGCCCAAGGGCCCAGTCGTCCCGCTGACAGCCGTAGGCCCAATCACGGCCATCGGGAGCCAGTGCCCACAGCAAGGAACCGAGCTGGTCACGCTCAATTTCAATCGCCAGCTGCCAGCCGCTGGCCAAATCGAGGTGCAGGCGCCCCCACCAGATCTCCTGCCAGCTGCGCCTAGCCAGGAAGGCCTCGCGAGCCAGCAAGGCCAGCAGGGCAAGTTTGATTTCGGCGGCGCAGCAGCGAGTCAGCAGCGGCAAAGCGATTGCCGTAAGCCCTTGCCATGGCGGCAGCCCAGTCTCCTTTTGCTTTTGATTCGCTCTAGCGAGCCTGTGCCAAGCTAAATAGGATGATTCGATATGCCGAGGCTATATGGCTCCGATGATGACCCCGCTCTCCGTGCAGTTCACGCTTGAGCAGCAGGCCTGGTTGGACCAGCTCACCCGCGGCGGCCTGCTATCGCGCTCCTCGGTGATTCGGCTGATCGTGGCCGAGGCGATGGAACGCGACCAGCTCACCAGCAAGCCCCGTAAGCGCTCGGGGCTCCATGCCCAGCGCTGAATCAGCCGCCCCAACGCAGGCCTGCATCGACCACGGCGCCGCCCAGCAATTCCTTTCCCTGCTGGGAAAGGCCCCTGCCAGCGCCCGGCTGCGCGCCTTTCCCCATCGCGCCAACCCCGATAAGGGGTCAATCGGCGCCCGCAAAGGGCCTTTCGATCTGGTGGTGGCGGAGCAGTGGCAGCGGGAAGGGCGCGGCGTCTACCTGGTGATCAACGACGGCGGTGACCGCAAAAGCGAGATCACGGCCTGCCGGGCGTTGTTCGTGGAGTGGGACGACCGACCCATCGCCTGGCAGCTGACGGCCTGGCGGGAGCTGGGGCTGCCGGAACCATCGCTGATCGTGCTCAGCGGCGGCAAGTCGGCCCACTGCTACTGGCTGCTGGAGCAGCCCATCCCACCGCAGGAATGGGCGCCGCTGCAGGCGGAGCTGATCGCTTACGCCGGCGGTGACCCTCACTGCAAGGACGCCTCAAGGGTGATGCGTTTGCCGGGCTGCTGGTACATCGATGCCGGCGGCCAGCCCGTGGCGCCAGTGCAGCTGGTTCACGTCAGCGGCCAGCGCTACGTCCCGGAGGACATCGCCCTGGCGCTGCTGCCCGATGAGTTCGCCGAACCCGTTGCAGACCTGTCGCCGCAGCACGCCATCACCCTGGAGCAACCCAACGAGGGCCCAGGTACTGGTATTCCTCTACCAAACCTTTACGACGAGGACTTCGGGCCGCCCCGGCCGCTGGAGGAGATCCGAGCCGCTCTGGCCGCTATCCCCCGGCGCGTTGCTGGCAGCAACACCTACGCCGACTTTCGCAACCTTCTCTGGGGCCTGATCGAGGCCTGCGAGCAGGCCGGCCATGACCGCGAGCTGGCGATCGCCCTGATGGAGGCCCACAGCCCCTCGGCCAGCTGCGGTTGGGACATCCGCCAGGTGGCCAGCTCCGGTGGTGAGCAGATCAGCGCCGCCACCTTCTGGTTCCACGCCCGCCAGCACGGCTGGCTGCCGCCGCAGTCTTGCTGCAACGCCAGCCACCACAGCCCCAGGCCTCCTGGATCGCAAGCTTCCGGTAGCCAGCGGGTCCAGGGCGACACCAGCGGACGCCATCCCGGTGGCAGGAGCAGCGACCGCACCAGCAGCAGTTACGCCAGGGGTACAAACGGATCTGGGTCTGGTACTGGCCAGCAGCGCTTCTCGCCCAGGCCTGACACCCAGGTTCGCTGGGGAAAGGTGCACCTGCCGATCAACCGCCGCCTCAATGCCTTGGAGTACTGCATCCGCTCCCTGGTGGGGCGTGAGCGCAACAGCCTGCGCCGCTCGGCTCGGGTGCGGGAGTGCCATGCCGCGCTGGAACTAAAGACCGCCCTGCGGTTGCAGGAGATCGGCCAGCTCACCCTCGAGGCCCTCGACCTGCGTAACGGCAACCGCTTTCACGCCTTTACACAAGATGAACGCTCTGCGATGCCCCCACCGGTGGTGCAGTGGGAGATACCCGGCTGCATCCCAAAACAGGATCTAACGATCGTGGGTGGTCGGGCCAAGGTGGGCAAGACCAGGCTGGTGCACTCACTGGCCCGCTGCCTGCTCTGCGCCGAGGACTTTCTCGGTTTCGGGGCGCCGGAGCAACCGCGGCCGGTGATCTTGGTGACCGACGACCAAGGTGATGGCGATACCGCCCAGATGCTGCAGCAGCTGGGGATCTGGGATCACCCGCTGCTGCTCTGGTCACGCCGCTTCCGCGTCACCGAGGCCAACCTCGATGCCCTGCTGGTCTGCCTGGCCGCCCACCCCGGCGCGGTGGTCATCCTCGATTCGCTGCGCTCGATCACCCGCAGCTGCTGCTTTGGCGAGAACGATCCGGAGATGGGCTCACTGATCTACGACCTCAAGCACCAGATCATCGATGCCGGCGGCACGCTGCTGCTGATTCACCACTGCAACAAGGCCAACGACACCACCGGCACCGAGGCCCTCTCTGGCCATAACGCCATCGCCGGGGCGGCCAACACGATCCTCACCCTGCACTACCTGGCCAAGGGCAACCGCCTAATCAAGGATTCACCCCAGCGCCGCCTGGTGCGCGAGGCCCGCTCTGGCCCACCCGTCGATCTGGTGGTGGCGATTGACGGCAACACCGGAACCTTCTCAAGGCTCGGCACCTACGACGATCTGCAGGAGCAGCAGGAGCAGGAGAGCGATCTCGATCGCGCCGCCCAGCGGGTGCGCAAGGCCAGCGAGAAGCAGAAAGAGGCCCTGCGTTATCTCCAGGTTCTCCACGCCAATGGCCTTGCCGGAGTGGGCCTGCTGGAGCTGCTGCAAGCAATTGACCTGGCGCCGGCTGAGGCTCGGCTGATGAGAGATCTCGATGGAGAGGCCCTGAGCTCATACAAGACCCTTGGTCGGTTTCTCGGGAAGCTCGACGGCCTGGTGACAACCACCCGCGTATCCACCGGCAGTCAGAGCTACTACCTGCGCTATTGCCTCAGCGCAGCCGGTGCGCAATGGCTGGCACGTGAGTTCGAACTCTAGGGATGGAAACTTCGGATTCTTGTGGAGCCCTTCCAGGGCAGGGATTCCAGCGCTTCATGGCAGCCGGAAACAACTTGGAAACTTGTGATTCTTTGGGGGCCTCCCTGCCTCTCAGCGGTGCTGTTGCCCTATTTCCCAAGTGCAAAAGAGGACTGGAAACTTCGGAAACTTTGAAATCCCCTCCAGCGCAAGCGTTCTCACGCTGCGCGGCGGGGGGAAACAACTTAGAAACTTGTGAAACCGCTGCGCCGCAAGGGTTTCGCAAGAATCACAAAGTTTCACCCGTCCAACACCCTCTCAGATCCTCTGCGCCGCAACGGGTTCTAAAGAATCACAAGTTTTTAGTGCTTCATGTGAGGTTCTGGTGATGACATTGACAACCACCGCGCGTGTCTTCGATCGCCAGATCGACACGACCAGCTGGTTGGCGCCGATCCCAGGCCTGCGGCGCACCGACCCTGAGCACCGCTACTGGCTGGGAGATCACCTTTTCGCGGTGTCGATTACCGGTGTGGTCGGCTCAGCCAAGAGCGACTGGGCCATGGCCCGCATCGAAGCCACTCGCCACGTCTGGGAGCCGCGGGGCCACACCGTGCACCTGGCGCTGGAGGCCCTGCTGCATAACCGCTTTCATCCCATGCCCCAGCAGCGGCAGCAGGCAAGCGAGCTGCTGCAGCACCTGCGCGCTAGCGATTACCGGGACTGGATCGAGCCGCTTCTGGCCCATCCCCACTGGCGGCAGGTGACGGTGATCGCCTCTGAACGGCCCAGCTGCTGTCTGATCCGCAACCTGGCCGGCACCTACGACACCGGCTACATCCACCACGCCAGCGGCCAGCGAGTACTTGCCGACCTCAAAACGCTTTCGGCGCCCAACTCCAGCAGCTACTGCACCCGCGCCCAGCTGGGCGGCTACATGGCCCTGGAAGCAACCTGGGGGGTGCACTACGACGCCGGCCAGACGATCTGGGCCCGGCCCGGGGAGACGCGCTTCTCGCCGCTGTATTCCCGCGAGGAATGCCTGGCGGCCTGGGCAGCGGCATGGGCGGGATACGTGAGCCGTATTCGGCCCTGGTGAGGCACTATCCGAACTTGTTTATTCGGACTATCGAGCCGCTATATTTTGGCAGAAGCAGTTTGCCTGCTCGCTCTCCTCTCCCAGTTGGAACGGTTGATGCCTGCCAGCACCACCAGCTCTGCTCCCCTGGCCGGCGCCGCGCTCGATGCGCTGCTCGATCGCATCACCGTTCTCAAGCTGCAGCAAAAAAGCATCGAGGCCGAGCTCTCCCCGCTGCTTGAGCAGCTCAGCGGTGCTCTAGAAACCGGCGAACTTGATGCCGTCTTCTCCCACAACGGCTGCAGCTTCTCCTGGTCCGCCGGGCGCACTAGTTACCTCTACCCCGAGCAGCTCGTGCAGCAGGAGCAGGCCCTCAAGGAGGCCCAGCGCCTTGCCATTGCCGGCGGCACTGCCACCGCCAAACACGGCAAGGCGTTCTGGACCATCAAGGCGGCGCGGGCTTGAGCGATGGCCAATCCCCAGAAGCGCAAGGGGGATGGGGCCGAGCGAGAAGCGGCCGAACTGCTCAGCACTCTTCTGGCCCTGACGGTGCGCCGCAAGCTGGGCGCTGGCCGCACCACCAGTGCTGGCGGTGACACCGGCGACCTCGACGGCGTGCCGGGTCACGTGATTCAGGTAGCCAGCTGGACCAATGTCGCTGCTGCCGCACGCATCAAGCCAGCTGAGGCCTCTCGGCAGGCGGACCATGCCGGTGAACCGTTCGCCGCAACCTTGGTGCGCTTCCGCGGCGGCACCTGGCGGGTGGTGCTTACACCCGAGCAGTGGGCTGCCTATTTGCGGCTGATCCTGCGGGAGGGGTTGCTGTGAGCCACCCAGCCTCTACTGCTGGCACCACCGCTCAAGGCATCGCGGAGGCGGTGGATGCTGATCTGGAGTTACTTGATGAGCTGCGCGAGGCGGCGCCCCAGCAGGACGCCGATGGTCAGCCGCGCTGGCCAGCTGTTGATCCCAGCCGGCCGGTGGGCAAGGGCAATCCGCCCAGGGGCCGCCGCAGCCAGAGCCATAAACCCCGCGCCAGCCATATGGAGGTGGAGACGCGCATAGCCGAGGCCCAGCTGTGGATCGCCCAGCGACTGCCTTTGGCAGTGATCAGGGAAAAAGCAGCCCAGAACTGGGGAATCAGCAACATCAAAACGATCAGCAAATACCTGGCCCTGGCGCGTCAGCGGATGGTGCAGGAGCTGCTCACCGACCGCCGCCGTCACCAGGCAGAGCAGATCTTTGCCTTGAACGAATGCGCCCGCCGGGCCATGGAGGCCGAGCAGTTCAACGCTGCTGTTGGCGCCTTCCGGGTCATCGCCGAGATCGGCGGCCTGCTGCGCGCACCGATCAAACCACCGGAGCCGAGGGCATGACCGTGAGCACCAGCGCCACCGAGATGCCAGCACCAGTTCTCACGCCACATGCCCCTGCAGAAGGTGGCCTGCTACTGAGCGAGCTCGACCCCTGGGGTGACGCCGGCTTGCTGCACCTGCCAACGGCCACCACAGCCGACCCATCGGAACCCCAGAGCCTGCGCAGCTTCATTGCCGAGGCCTACCCCCGCTACGGCTTCCACCGCTGGGCTGAGGTGCTGATCGATCTGCTCCAGCAGGTGGCCGATGGCCAGCTCAGCCGCTTGATCGTCACCTGTCCACCGCGCCTGGGAAAATCGCTCCTGGTCTCCAAGCTGTTTCCGGCCTACTTCCTGCAGCGCTACCCGCACCTCTTTGCGGCGATTGCCTCCTACTCAGCCGAGCTGGCCTATGCCCACTCCAGAGAAGCGCGCCACTTCTACCGGGTGACCGGTCACCTGCTGGCCCGCGATTCAGCGGCGGTGGGCAACTGGCTCACCCGTCAGCGCGGTGGCTGCATCGCCGCTGGTGTCGATGGCCCGTTCACTGGCAAGGGCTACAGCCTGGGGATCATCGATGACCCCTACAAGGGCCCAGGTGATGCGGCATCACCGGCGCTGCGTCAGAAGCTGATCGACTGGCTGCGCTCCGTGTGGCTCACCCGAGCTGAGCCAGCCATGGTGCTGGGACCAGACGGTAGGGAGCAGCCGAATCTTTCGGCTCAGGTGGTGGTGCTAACCCGCTGGGACCACCAGGACGTGATCGGCTGGCTGTATGAGCAGGAGTTGGGCGAGGCGCCCCAGCAGTGGACCGTGCTCGATCTGCCGGCCATTGCAGAGGACCCGGCCGAACGCCCCAAGCTGCCGCTCACCTGCACCTTGGTACCCGACTGGCGCCAACCGGGCGAGGCCCTCTGCCCGGAGCGCTTCCCGCTGAGCGAGCTAGTCAAAATCCGTGCCCGCCTCGGCGCTTACTGGTGGGCGGCGCTGTATCAGCAGAGGCCCAGCCCGGCGTCTGGATCAATCTTCCTGAGGCAGTGGATCCGGCCGCCCTTTCCGCGCGAGGAGGCAAGAGCGACTACTGGTCGCCAGCGGCAGTACGCCTTGCTGGTCCTCTCTTGTGATCTGTCCTTCAAGGGGGAGGCAGAGAGCGACTACTGCGGCTTCTGTCTGGCGGGCCTGCTGGCACCACCACCGAGACCGCTCAACCCGCGCACAGGCGAACACGAGGGGCCGCCCCAAAGCACTGCCTTGGAGATGGAGGTGCTTTGGGCTGCTCGGCATCGCTTTGGCTTGCCAGAGGTGATCCGCTTCCTGCTGGGCTGTCTGGAAGCACTGGAGCAGCAGGGCCTGCGGCCCAACGCCGTGCTGATTGAGGACGCCGCCAACGGCCCGGCGGTGCTGCAGACGCTGCGGCGTCGCGTGCCGGGGATGCTGCCGATCACGGCCCGGGGCAGCAAGGAAACCCGGGCCCATGCCGTCGCCCCACTCGTGGAGGCCGGACAAATCCGCTTCCACCACCGTGCCCAGCCCTTGGTGGAAGAAGCGATCCGCTTCCCCAAGGGAAGCAAGGACCTGGTGGATGCCTTCTGCCACGGCGCCCTCTGGCTAGAGAGCCGCTACTGGAAAGCCCAAGGCATCCAGCCGGTGGTGACGCCACTGCTGGTGAGCCGGTGAGCAAGCCGCTGCTGTCCGTGGTGCGGGAAGGTTCCACGCCATCCCTGGTGAAGAGCCCACCCCATGCCGTGCTGACTCCGACTGCTGTGCAGCTGGTGCTGCCGATCACTGTTGTGTTGGTGGGTGATGCTGCAGGTACGGCGCAAATGCTCAAGCAACGGCGCTACCCCCGGCCGGCATGCCATGCCCGGGCACAGCAGCTGGAGATCAACCTGCAGACGCCGGCGCATCACCCACCCAGAGCTCAGGGAAAGCAGCCCGTGCGCTGCAGGCCACAGCGACAGCGGCCAGTCCGGCCCCATGCCGCTGCCGATGCCCTGGCGCTGGAGCATATGGACTTGGCGGAGAAGATCGCCGGCAACTTCGCTCGGCGCACTGTCCACCCCAAGGAGGACTTGCTGCAGCTGGCGATGATTGGGCTGATCAAGGCAGCGCGCCGCTACGACCCTTCACGGGGCCCATTTCGGCCCTATGGCCGCACGTACGCCAATGGGGAGATCACGCACTTTCTGCGGGACAATGGCTTCCTGCTGAAGGTGCCGCCGACGTGGCGGGAGCTGCATGCGCGGGGGCAGCGATTGCTTACTTCAGGAGTAGGCGTCGGCGAGATGCTTGAGCGATTAGGGATCAGCCGTGAGCAGTGGATTCAGATTGTTGATGCCTGCTCAGTTCGGGTGGTTGCTTTCCCGGTTGAGTGAATGCCGGCCATCACCTGTACGCAGAGACACCTTGGATTAGAAGTAACTCTTTGGCAGAGAATCACGCGCATGAACGCGTTAGCTTTTGCTAAAATATGCGATTTGCCCAATGACTTAATCGCACTCAATTCCTCTTGAGCTCCAGAACTCGACTCGGCGAGAATTGGCTCTATCAATTCTGGCCATTCTAAGCTGCTCATTCAAGCGATAGGCCACCTGTCTAGCAACTGTCTCACTGTAGTTTTCTGATGCGCTTTGCACTGGCCGCAGCATTTCAACCACTTTGGCGCCCATTTGCTTAAACGAGTTGTACATCTGACGACTGTGGCTTATTCCATGGAGCACGTAGTTCGCAAAATGTTCGCAGTTGTGAACAGAAATACTGTATTTTGACGCTTTCAAAAACTTTTCGACTCTTTCAATCTCTAATGCGGTAACGCGAACTGTCCCAACCAGCTCAATCCCTTGCGGTCCCCAGCCAAGTGTGTCACGGGCGTTCTTTGTTGACGCAAGATAAAAGTGATCTGCACCGCCAAGAACCTGAGGTATTGGCTTCTTGAAAACTGTCAGCACACTTTCTCCGACAACTACAAATTCCATTTTTAAGCTCCAAAGCCTGGCCTGATTTCTGAGGCAGGATGACCTAATCGTGTAATTCTAATGCTATGTGAGCGGACCCTTCGTGGCCCGCATAAGAACCCAAAGCTTTTGGGATTGAAGCCTTAAGGAGACTCTGGAAAACCGAGGCCATTCGCGGAACAATGGCCCTGTAATCGCAGACTAGGACTGAGGTAATGGGTGGCAAGCAGCTCGGCTTCTCTGATTACGAGCTCACCACCGCCAAAAAGCAGACCAAACGGGAGAAGTTCCTCTCTGAGATGGAGGTGGTGGTGCCTTGGCAGGCCCTTCTCGATCTGATTGAGCCCCACTACCCCAAGACCAGCAAGAAGGGCGGCAGACCTCCGTATCCATTGGCCACCATGCTGCGTATCCACCTATTGCAGCAGTGGTATTCGCTGAGCGATCCGGCCATGGAAGAGGCACTGATCGAGGTGCCCACCATGCGCCGCTTTGCCGGCATCGAGCTGATCAGTGATCGGATCCCCGATGAGACCACGATCCTGACCTTTCGTCACCTGCTGGAGAAGCACGATCTGGGAGAGCAGATTTTTGAAACCGTCAAAACCCACCTCAGCTCACGGGGAATGACGATGCGCCAGGGCACGATCATTGATGCCACCTTGATAGCGGCGCCCAGCTCCACCAAAAACAAAGAGGGGAAGCGCGATCCAGAGATGCACCAAACCAAGAAGGGCAACCAGTGGTACTACGGGATGAAAGTCCATATCGGCGTCGACAAGGACTCCGGCCTGATCCATTCAGTCGTCACCACGGCTGCCAACGTGCACGACCTCACCCCCGCTGCTGAGTTGCTGCATGGTGATGAGGAGGTGGTGTACGGCGACGCTGGCTACCAGGGCATCGCCAAAAGGCCTGAGATGGCCGGCAAGACAACGGAGTTCAGGGTGGCGATGCGGCCCGGCAAACGCCGCGGCTTGCCGGACACACCAGAGGGAAGACTCCAGGATCTGATCGAGACCGCCAAGGCCCACATCCGTTCAAAGGTTGAGCACCCGTTTCGCGTAATCAAGCAGCAGTTCGGCTTCTATAAAACGCGGCTGCGTGGCCTGGCCAAGAACAGCTGCAAGATCAATGTGATTGCAGCTCTGACGAATCTGTTCCTGGCACGGCGGCAGTTACTCGCTACAGGCTGAGGATGGGGACAGTGTGCCCAAACACCTCGATTCAGGCTGAAATACCAGCCAGATGATCCCGAAATGAGCCTATAGAACCAACAATTTCCGGCCTCAGAGGCAAATCAAGGCCAAAGGCAGCTTTGCCGCTCTCAAGAGGCACTTAACTACCTGTTGCCCAGAGCTTCCTTAACTGCTGCGTGGCAGCCAATCATGCGCGGGGAGTTAATCACGCCTAGTTCTTCTGCGAACCCAGATAAGAACACAAGGTCGCCCGGCCTGGTCGACCTGCTCGCCCTGATGCCCCGACCGAAACTATGCAGACCCTGCATAGTTCATCCCGCGACTCATTCAGCCACTGGCAAGAGCTGTGACCATAAGCAGCAGCCAGTGCCCACCACCCGCCGCCGCCGCTCAGCCTCCTCCAACAGCCCCACTTCCCCACCTGCGCTGCAAGCTGCCCAGCCCCCCTGGCTGGAACACCCCACCCTCTCCGGCCTGAGGGATCGCCTGCAGCTTGTCTACGACTGCTGGACCCTGCTCGAACTCCCTGATGGCACTAGCCGCCGGCCTCTGTATCTGACCCGCGGCATAGAAGAACCCGAGACCTGCTACCTCAAGCGGCTGGAGGCAGCAAGACCCACCGGCTTCTACCGCGATGCCCTGCGCACCTACGCCGGGATGCTGTCTCGATTGTCCTGGCAGGAGCTGCCCGACTCCCTGAGCCATGTGGCCACCGATGTGGATGGTCAGGGCACCGACCTGGGGGTGTTCCTGTTCCTGGCCGACCTGCTCACCCTGCGCGATGGCGGCTGCCTGATCCTGCAGCTGCCGCCCCAGCACCGCTGGCCATCAGAAGGGGACCGGCTGGAAGCCCTCGCCAAGGGCGACCGGCTATCCCTGCCCCGTCTGCAACTGGTGCCCCGGGGCGACCTGCTCAACTGGCGCCTCCCTACCGATTCCGCTAGTGCCGCTCCGGCATCGGGGCCGGTGGAGATCGTCTGGCGGGAGCCGCGCCGCCAGGCCCTGCCGCCCCGTTATGCAACTGGCAATGCAGCAGTGCCCACCGTGCTGATCGACGCCCATGGCGGCTTAGTGCCGGATCCACAGGCCTGGCTGTACCGCAGCCTCTCGGTCGCTGACGACGGCCTGGTGCTGCGCAGCTGGCAGGCCAACCCAAACCCCGGCGCCGTTGATGGTTACGACGTGGTGCCGGTAGGCGAGCCTTCGCTGCTGCCCCAGCGCTTTGACCTGCCGGCTCTTTGGTACTCGGTGGATGGCAGCGCCTTTGGCGAGGGGGATCTGCCTCACCTGGGTCTGGCCCACCAGTACCTCAATCACTACCGCTGCCGCAGCGACTACGAGGACCTCTTGTCGCGCACCGCTCTACCAGTGGGCGTGCGCACGGGCTTGGTGGATGCCTACGGCTTCCGCCGCAGCGATGGCGCCCTTGGGACGGGTGCAGCCACCGGCGGCGCAGAAGGCCAACGCCCCCAGCGGCTGGTGCTCTCTACCTCCTCCTTCATGGACCTGCCCGAGGGCGCCAAGTTCGAGTGGGTCGAGATCGAGGCGCGTTCTCTGGCGGAGCACCGGGCCTACCTGCAGCAGCTGGAGGAGGCCATGCGCCGTGACGCCCTGATCCCGGCTGGCGGCCACGGCCCTGCTCGCACCGAGCTGGAGGTTTCGCTCACGGCTGGCCAGAGCTTCGCGGTGCTGCAGTCACTGGCGGGCCAGAAGAGCTCGATGCTCAGCACCCTGCTGCGCCAGTGGACCCGTCTCACCGGCGAAAAGCTTTCCGACACCCCGGCCTGCAGCGTGGAGATTTGCCCGCTGGTGCCGCCGCAACCGCCGCGCAAACCCCAGCCCTCGGTGCAGGAGTGGCTGGTGCTGCATGAGCGGGGAGTGATCGATGGGGTGGAGCTGCGTCAGCAGCTGGGGCTGGGCGAGCCCAACGGGGGCAGTGGCGGCTGACTGAGCTGGCAAACGAGGGCATGACCGTGTTCTCCCCTCCCACCTGCACCTGGCGCCCAAGCGACGCAGAAGCCCTGCGCATTGCTCTCTCGATTCCTGTCAGCTCACCCTCTCTCTCGGCCCTGAACCGGGAGATGGCCATGCTCCAGACCCACTACCCCACAGGCGTGTGCACGGCCCAACGGCACCTCAACGCCATTGATGAGCTTGACCAGCAGCTGGCGGTACTGACCCCGGTGGACGTGAACAGCCCGGTGCGTACCCGGCGCAAGGGCGTAGCCGGTGGCGTGGTGCCAAACCCGCTGCCGCTGAGCAAGTTGGCCGTGGTCGAGTACGCCACCGAGCTGCTGCTGGAAGAAACCGAGAGTGAATGGAACCCTGCTGGCCCATCACCAGCTGTAGTGCTGAACCGGCAGCGCAGCCAGCACATAGGCCAGCTGGCGCTGCTGCTGCCGCGGCTGCAGAACTGGCGCCAATGCACCACCAATCCCTTTCAGGGATCACTGGTGCGGGGCTGAGCGATGGAGCAGCTCATCTCGCCGCTGAACCAGGGACTTAACCCCGTGCGGGCTGCAGGGCAGTGGGGCCAGCTGGTGGGATTGCCAGCGGCATCACCCGCAATCGACAGCCGGGCGGCTCAGCCCCTTGCTGCGCCTCTATGGCTCGCATTGCAGCCCTATGCCAATGCGCGCCTCTGCCTGTTTGAGGTGGACCGGCCCGAGAGCCGCAGTCCGGTTCCCATCCGCCGGCATGTGATCGATTGCTTCCTGGAGCAGCAGGGGATCGTGGGCGGCTACAACGACACCGCCATCACCGATCCCGGCGATGTCCGCTTCTCGGGATACATCTGCCGCGCCGCAGTGCTGCCGGTGAACACCAGCAACACTTTTGACTGGCTGGCGGCCGAGTTGGCCTGGGCCACCCCAGGCTTTCGTGATGAGGCACCACTGCCCTGGGATCCAACGCTGCTGGGCACGGTGCAGGCCCCCTGTCAGGGGGTGATGTGGCTGGGGGACCTAGCCCAGCTGCGGTCCGATGGCGGGCTGCCCTCCGGTGGTCGTGCCCAGTTCGCCGGCTGCCTGGTGCAGCACTTCGGGGCGGACTACGGCCCTGGCGGCATCGGTTTATTGGTGCAGCCGCTGCTGGGGGAGGCGATCCAGCTGGCGCTCAGACCCCACAGCGTGCTGGTGCTCAGAATTGGCGACAGCCTGAACCTGATCGCCGAGCGCTACGGCACCACCGTGGCCACCTTGCGGCGAAGCAACCCCCAGCTGGAGAGCACCCAAACGATCACCGCAGTTGAGGGTGATTCGTTGGCGGTGCTGGCTGGCCGGCACGGAACGACAGAAGAGAAGCTGCGCAGCCTCAACCCGGTGCTGCAGCAGAGCGAGGCCTACGTCACAGGCGAGGGCGAGACCTTGAGCAGCGTGGCTGCCGAGCAGAACCTCAGCCTCTCTCTGCTGCGCGAGTTCAATCCGGAGCTGACCAGCTGGCCCAGCGAGGAACCGTTGCCGGCCGGCACCACCCTGCTGCTGCCCGTCTATCGCTCGACTACACCGATCCCGGCCGGGATGCAACTGCTGGTACCGGGTTACATGCCCTCGACGCCGCTGCCGGCGGGGGAGTGGATCTACGTGCCAGCGAGGCGTTCTGCAGCTGTGCTGGATGAGCTGCCGGATCTGGCGGGCTGATGGAGAGCCCAGCGGCTCAAGCCGCCTCCAAGCCCAGATGCTCCACGTAGGCATGGAAGTCGCGGTCGAGGAGCTGCGCCACCAGTTGGCCCTGGCCACGGCCAATGCAAGCAGCTGCCCGACGCTCGATGACAGCCCGGCCACCAGGGCCGGGGAAGGGAGCCACAGTCCAGATCCTGAGAAGTCTCAGCCGATCAGCTCACCGGTTGGGCCTGCACGGTGATGGTCAGATTGCCATCGCTATCGCGCTGCTGGGCATAGATCAGCTCCTGCAGCAAGCCCTGCAACTGCTGGACCGCCTGCCGCTCCTGCTGGCTGGGATGACGCACGGCAGAGGTGATCAGCCTCAACCCGAGTCCGGCACTGCCGATCACCCCCAGCGGACCCATTACCACCGCCAGGCCTGGCACGAGCATCAGTGCCACGGCCAGAAACACCGAGACAGGCAGCGCTCCGGCGGCCATCAAGCCGCTGGTCTGCAGGATCTGCAAAAGCCTCTCTTTGCGTTCATTGGCTGTGCCGTTGAGCAAAAGGTCGCGGTGCACCAGCAGTTGATCCACCGCGGTGATCGCTGCTGAATAGGCGCTGGCCTCCACAGCGTTGCCGAGGGTGCGCTGCCAAAACTCAGGGGTCTGAGCTGCGGCGATCAGTCCATCGAGGTGGTTGTCCGTGCTGGCCCGGAGTCGCTCCAGCCAGCTCATATCGCTGGAGCCGCGGCTGATGTTGACCGAGCCGTCCTCCCAGATGCCATTGGCCGCATCGGCGGCGAGGTGGGGGGAGTTGAAACGGCTTTCGATGTGGGACCAGTGCTTGCCGAGGGCATCGCCCCCCTTGAGGAAGCCATCAACTGCTGCAGTGCCGTAGTGCTCCAGCTCCCCGGGCAGCTTGGCCAGCAGGTCTGCTGCAGCCACGCCGTGGTTGGAGGCCGCAGATGTGATGCGGCTGATGAGCTGGGGGTCAACCCCGAAGTTGTTGAGCTCGCTGAGCGAGGCCGCAACCGTGCCAGCAGCCACCGCCAGGACCTTGGTGGTGCGATCCAGACCCTTTCGGACCTTGGCAGCGGCGGCGGCTCCTGCGGCCAGCCCGGCACCTGTAACGGCGGTGATATCTGCCATGGCCCAAGCACCAGGGTTTTCCATCTTGACGCGAACCGGCACGCCCCCTGGCGTTGCTGGCCAGCAGTGGGATCGGCTGCTGGCAACAGGAAGAGCGAGCGCAGCCCGGACGGGGCGCCCGCAGCACCACAGCCGTGATGGGTGATGCCCTCTTCCTCCTTCTCTGACTTCAGCCGCACTAGCAGCGGCACCGCTCCAGCTCCTTTGGTCCCTACTGCTCCATGGCAGGTCTACGGCCAACAACAGCAGCAGCCCAACCAGGGCCCCGCAGGCTCTGCCCCACCTGCCACTGACCCCGACCTTCTCGACAGCGACGGCGCCGCTGACGCTGGTCTGGATGCTGCCGAGGGCGACGACACCTTTGACCTCTCCCTGCCCCAAGACCCAGGTGTCAGCGGCAGCAGCGACAACGATGACCCCCCTGCTGCCACCACCAGCAGTGCTGAGCCTTTGCGTGCTGAACGCCGTCGCAGCAACCAGCTGGAAAAAGAGCTGCGCAAAGCCCGCGCCCAGCTGTCGCGCTTCTCTGAGATCAACCCCGATGAATACGCCCGCCTGCAGGACGCTGAGCGCAAGCGAGAAGAGTTCGAGCGCCAGGTGGGCGACCGTGAACGCCAGCTCAATGAGGCCAACATCCGCCGCGTGCGCAGTGTTGAAAAAGAAAGGGACGAGGCCCGCTCCCAAGTGCAGAACCTGCGCAAGGAGCGCTTGCTGGAGCGCCTGTTTTCAGAAGCTGAAGGCCGCGTGGGCGGCGATGAACGGGGAACCTTTTTTGACACCTTCGTGACGCTGTGTGGTGGTCACTTCCAGCTGGGAGATGTGGACGGCCGTGAGCGGCTGCTTCCCGTCGATGGCAAGGGCCAACCCCTTACCGCCGATGGCGTGGCTCTTTGCGATGGCGATTACATGGAGGAGCTGCGCCGCCACCCGGTGTTCAGCTTCCTGTTCCAGCAGCGCAGTGGCCTGTATGCGGGCACGGTTGCAGAGGCGGGCCATGACCACAGCGCTGCCCCAAACCTGCAAACGCTGAGCACCGCCGAGCTCTACCTGGAGGCCGTCAAAGCGACCACCCCCAGAGCACCGGCACCACGGCGCTGATCACCCAGCAGGGAGGGAGCAATGGCTTGGTATCTGGTGTTCTGGCGCAACCGCTCCACATCCACCGTGGTGCCGGCCGCCAGCGCCAGCCAGGCCCGCTCCCGTGCCCGCGTCAAACAAAAGCGTGGTTACGGGGCAATCGTTGCTGCACGCCGCGCCAACGCCCAAGACGCTGGCTTGATCAGTAAAGGGACCTGGGTGCGGCGCCGACGCGATGGGACCAGCCCCCAATTCGGTAGTGCTCGCTCTAAAGCCAGGGCCCGCCGGCAGCGCAGCAGCTACCGCCATTGGCTGTAAAGCCCGGCCACCAACCGGCAGCCGGGCCTGAGCCCCCAGGCTCAGCAGACCGAGACGGTGCAGCCGGGGGTGCCCTGCAGCTTGCGGGCAAAGGCAAATGCCTTCTCAGCAGGAATCAGCCGCATCTTTTTGACGGGCTTACCGCGGCGGCCAAAGAACTCGACCTCACAGGGAGTGGAGCCGAGCTTCTGAACGCCGGGCTGATAGCGGTGAACTACAAGCAGGCGGACTTCACAGACGGGGCCTTGGGGAGTGGCCATGGCTGGGGTGGTGCGGAGAACACCGACCAAGCGCCCCAAAGGTGAGCACTAGCCAGGGGCGAGCAAAGCGAGCCTTGCGTCAGC
>JAPLIB010000115.1 GCA_026389335.1 Cyanobacteriota bacterium
CGGGATGCGCTCACCGACCACCTTGAGAATTAGGCTCACCGCCTGCTCGGGCGTTTCAGCCGGCAGGAAATAAAAGTCGGTGTTCGCCCCATCGGCCGGAGGCCGTAGATCCGGGATGGTGCCGGCATTGATGGCATGGGCGGTGGTGATGATGCGGCTGCTGGCCGCCTGGCGGAACACCTCCGTCAGTCGGGCCACTGGCAGGGCGCCGCTGCTGATGACATCGGCGAGCACCTGGCCCGGCCCTACCGAGGGCAGCTGGTCCACATCACCCACCAGCAGCAGAGCGGCTTCGGGGGGGATGGCGGCCAGCAAGGAGGCCATCAGTGGCACATCGACCATCGAGGTTTCATCCACCACCAGCAGGTCGCACTCCAGGGGCAGGTCGGCGCCGCGGCGGAAGCCATGGGCGGCAGGGTCGTACTCCAGCAGGCGGTGGATGGTGCGGGCCTCCAGGCCCGTGGCCTCAGCCATCCGTTTGGCGGCCCGGCCGGTGGGGGCACAGAGCTGGATGCGCAGCCGCTTGGCGGCCAGGATGCGCAGGATCGCATTGATCAGGGTGGTCTTGCCCACCCCAGGGCCACCGGTGATCACCAGCACCTTGCTGGCGAGGGCCTCAGCCACGGCGGTTTTCTGACTGGCGGCCAGCTCCAGGCCCAGGCGTTGCTCCACCCAGGGGATGGCCTTGCTGGCATCGATCGTTCCCCAGGGGGGAGAGCCATCGCCCAGCTCCTGCAGTGCCTCGGCGATGCGCCGTTCATCGCGGTGCAGGTGGGCCAGGAAGATGGCGGGCTCCCCCGCCAGGCTGTCGCTCACCACCGAGCCTTCGCTGAGTTCCAGATCGAGGGCGGACTGGATCACGATGGGCTCGAGGGGAACCCGGTTGGCGGGGGCTTCTCGATGGGGCGGTGGCTTTGCTGCAGCGTCGCCTGGCTGGTCTGCCTGAGCTGAGCCCTCTGTTGCCTTCGGTTCGGCCGGCGGCGTCGGTGCTGGGCGTTCCACCGTCAGCAGGTCAGCGGCGAGCTTGAGCAACTCGGCAGTTGGCAGCCCGCAGTGGCCATCGCCGGTGGCCTCCAGTAAGGCGTAATTGATGCCGGCCCGCAGGCGGATCATGGCGTCGGGGGCGATGCCGAGCCTCGCGGCGATCGCATCGGCGGTGCGGAAGCCGATGCCGCGGATGTCGCGGGCCAGGCGGTAGGGGTTCTCGGCCATCACCTGCACGGCGTCATTGCCGTACGTCTTGAAGATCCGCACCGCCCGCGCTGTGCCAACGCCATGGCTGTGCAGGAACACCATGATTTCGCGCACCACCTTCTGATCGGCCCAGGCGGTGGCGATCCGGCCAGCGCGGACCTGGCCGATGCCGGGCACCTCCCGCAGCCGCTCTGGCGCCTGCTCGATCACCTCGAACACATCAGCGCCAAACGCGCCCACGAGCTTGCTGGCGTAGATCGGGCCGATGCCGCGGATCATCCCCGAGCCCAGGTACTTCTCGATCCCCTCCGCCGTGGTGGGCGCTGAGGCGCGCAGAAAGCTGGCCTTGAACTGCTGGCCGTGTTCGCGGCTGTTCACCCAGGTGCCCGAAACCGTGACCCATTCACCGGCGCTGATCTCGGCGGCATGGCCCACCACCGTCACCAGATCGCGGTGGCCGCGGGCTTTGATCCGCAGCACGCAGAAGCCGCTCTCGGCGCTGTGGAAGGTGACCCGCTCGATCGAGCCAGCCAGCACTTCGGTGGGTTGGCCGCCCGGCTGCTCGTTCATGCCGCCTGCAGGCGCCGTGCGGTCATGGGCTGCCGGATGGACGCCATGGAGATCAGCAGTTTGGACGTTGTTGCTCTTGCCCATCACGCCACCTCAAGAACCCAGCACCGGTGGTGCACCATCTCGCTGCCGCTGCTCAGCCGGGATCGCAGCGATGGATCCGCAGCTCGGCGCAGCCAGTGGCTGGATCCAGCTCGCGGCTGAACTGCCACTCCGGCAGCAGCCCGAGCACCAGCTCGGCAGTGGTGCGCACCAGCGAGCCGGAGGCGAGGTGGCCGCCGATCACGGCGCCGCTGGCATCGGCGAGGGCGATGTGCAGGTGGGCTCCATCGGCTGAGAGGGTGCCTGCCAGGCTGAGGATCTCCAGGTCGCCGCGGATCGTCGTGGCCTGAGTAGCTCCGGCCAGACGCAGCTGCGCCACAGAGAGGCTGCCGACGGCGCTGATCACACAGCCGGCCTGCTCGCTCTGATCGGCCATCCAGGCCTCCAGCGTCGAGCGCAGGTCATCGCCAGGCCTCAGCCGTAGCGGCACCACCTTCATCGCTCCGGTTCCTCCACCACGCTCTGCACCATCACCAGGGCGTCCACATACCCCAGCCGCTGGTGGCGGAAGGCCCCCGGCAGGGTGCCGACAACTTGAAACCCATTGCGCTCCCAGCAGCGAAGACCGGCAGTGTTCGTGCACACCACCAGGTTGAACTGCATCGCTCGAAACCCCAGCTGCCGGGCAGCCTGGAGCGAGTGCTGACAGAGACGGCTGCCAATGCCCTGGCGGCGGCAGTGCTCCGCCACCACATAGCCGGCATTGGCGACATGGGCGCCGAGGGAAAGGGAGTTGGGCCTCAGGTAATAACTGCCGACCACGTTGTCGCTGGCATCAAGGGCCACCAGCACCGCCTGGCTCTGCTCCACCCACAGGGTCCGGGCCTCGGCCTCGGTGATTGACGGGTCGTGGGGGAAGGTCTCTCCAGCGCGGAACACCGGCTCCAACAACACCCATATGCCCGGCCAGTCAGCCGACTCGAAGGGGCGGATCTGCAAGGGCGAGGAGAGCGCTGGTAGGGAAGAGAGATCCAGGTGATTGTGATCCTCGTCCCCCTCCAGCTGGTGAACCAACCCTGCGTTCAGCTCAGCGCATCAGCAAGCCGATCGGCCCCAGAGCTGCCACGCCGCCGCAGAGAGCCAGCAGCACGCACACGCCACGGGTCCAGGCCAAGGGCAGACGCCTCAGCGCCAGGAAGCTGCCGCTGCTCACCAGCACTGAGCCGCTGAAGGCCCCCAGCCACCAGAGCAGGGCGGAGCCGTCGGCCGGAGCTTCCAGGCCGTGCAGCATGGCGTGTACCGCCACCGCTGCGGTCACCAGGGCGGCGCAGGCACCCAGCTGGGGGCTCTGCTGCGAGCGGAGACTGCGCAGCACCAGCACGGCCACCGCCGTAATCGCCAGAGCTGCGAGGAACTCCTGGGCCGGCAGGGTGCCGCCCATTGCTCCGAACACACCACCGCCGATAGCCCCAGCCAGAGCCCAGAGCAGCAGCTGCGCAGAAATGCAGGAGGCGGCGGCCCCGATGCCGATCAGCAGCAGCAGGTGATCGACACCGCTGATCGGGTGCAGGAAGCCGGCGACGATGCCGCCGTTGGCGATGCCATGGGCCTGGGCGGGCTGATCCAGCAGCAACGCCAGTGCTGAGGCCGCGCCAAACAGGGCCAGAGATCTGGCAGAAGCTGAAAGGGTCATGGTGGAATCCGGTCCGCGCCGGAGAAGAAGGGGCTGGGCACGGCGAGCGTTCTGACTGAGAGGGCCATGGCCCCCATCACAGCTGCGGGACAGCGCCGGACTCGGCTCAGGACGAACCTGCACCCCACCGGACTTTCCTCGTTGCTTCCAGGGCGTGACCCGCTGGAACCGTGATCACCATTGTGGAGCTGGATGGCTGCGGGGGCATTCCTGCGGATGGCGGACCAGCCAGCCCAGCATCAGCAGCGAGGCGGCAATGCCGATCTCCACCACCGGCATGACCCGATGGAAGGTGTTCAGCGCAGGGCGACACGGAGAACCAGGGCGACAGCCTGGCTTTGATGTCCAAACCATGACCATGGTCTCCAGTACTCGCAACTTGCTGGAGACATGAATCACAATCTCGCCGTTAGCACCACGGTGGTGCACTGGAGATTCGGTTTCATGCTTCCTCTGCGTTCCTCGCTCATCGTTCTGGGCCTTGCTGCTCCGATGGCCTCCAACGCTGCCAGCCTCAACCTGGCGGAGGTGAGTCA
>JAPLIB010000002.1 GCA_026389335.1 Cyanobacteriota bacterium
CCAGTGGCCTGATACCTGATCGCGGGCGATCAGCAATGGCACCGCCTGTCGGTTGGAGAAGCGATGCTGGCTGTAGGCGAACACGAAATATTCGGCGCCAGGCTCCAGCGACCAGCCCAGCTGTGCGGTCAGG
The DNA here is from genome assembly GCA_026389335.1 of Cyanobacteriota bacterium. Classification (GTDB taxonomy): domain Bacteria; phylum Cyanobacteriota; class Cyanobacteriia; order PCC-6307; family Cyanobiaceae; genus Cyanobium. The sequence continues at coordinate 134 of JAPLIB010000002.1, forward strand.
GGCAGCGGAGTGGTGCTCCAGATCCCGCTGCTGGTGCCGACATCCGCGGCGGGGAACACCCAGCCCTGTTGGTTGTCGGCCCCCACAAATGGCTCGCTGTTGCCGATGCCTGGTCGGATCTCAACGGTGTTGCCGGTGAGGAACACCTCAAGGAGCAGCACCGCCGGTGAACCACCGGGGGTGAGCTGCGACAGGATCGCCTCCAGGCGCCAGCCGCAGGGATCGCTGGCGCTCGCATTGGGGTTAGGGGCGGTGGCGATGCGCAGCTGGTGCTGGCTCACCTGGGCCTTGGCGGCGTTGATCCAGGTCTGCAGGTAGCCGTTCACCTCAACGGCCATGGAGGGCCAGGTGACGGCTGTGCCGAGGCGGCTGATGTCGAGCAGGGTGCGGCTCATCGGGCGTCCTTCATGGCGCCAGCACCACCGCCGAGACGGTGACGGCAATGGCGACCTGGGCCGTGCTGGTGTTACGCACCAACACACGCAGTAGTGGTGGCGCCGCGGCGGGTTCTGACGAGAAGTAGGTGCCGCCAGGCGGGGCGGTGATGGTCAGAGCAGCGGCGGTGGTGGCCAGATCGAGCAGCACGCCGCTCCCCGGGGCTGGGTCCTGGGTGATCGGCCGGCTGCCATCGGCCTCTCGCGCCGCCGCCGAGCTGTAGAAGCTCAGCCAGCCCGGCGCATCGGTGCTGATCGCGAGGAAATGACCCAGCCGCCCCAGACCCGCCAGATCCAGCAAGGCACTGGCCCCCGGCAGCAGCGGCGTGGTGGTGGCACTCACGCTCAGCCATTGCCCGGAGACCTGGGTGCGCGGCAGCCAACTGGCCATCAGCCCATCTCCATTCCGATCAGCACCTCCCGGATTCCACCGTCAGGGCAGCACCTGGATGCGGCGGATCGCTCGCACCTGGGTGGCTGTCGCCAGCGTCTTGCTTTCGGCGAACTGGGTGCCCATGTACGTGGTGCGCTGATAGGCGGTGCCACTGGCGGCCTGGGTGGAAGTCCAGTGGAAGAAGGGATCGTCGCCGACGTTCTCATCGAAATGCCTGAGTGTTTCCGACCCGCTGGCGCGGAAGGCCAGCACGCCCGTCAGGGCCGGGTTGCTATCGCTGTAGTTGCCGCCCTGAGGCACCGCATAGGGGTTGGCGCCATAGGTCGCGCCTGCATAGGTGCCGTTGGCTGTCGCCTCCGGCTTGAAGGCCCGATACAGAAGATCCCATTCCTGGCTGGCGGGCAGATACCAGTCGTCGTAGCCACCGATGTTGAGCGAACGGCAGAACTGCGCCGCTGGGTGGCTGGCATTGTTCATCGCCTCGCTGTTCGCCCAGCCATCAAAGACACTCGTCGTTCCCGTGCTGGCGGTGTTGGCGTTCTTCCAGGCCACGTTGAGCAGCGAACCCACCGCCTTGGGCGAAAGGATCAGCGCATGGGTGGCCACGCCATTGGCGGTATGGCTGATCAGGCCGGCGTAGTAACCACCCTGGAAGGCCGTACCGATGGCCGGTAGATCGGCGACGCGAATCGGCCCGAGCACGTAGACGGTGCCGCTGACCAGGTCGAGGTAGAGATCGCCATCCACGGCACCGGGGATCGTTGCCGGTGGGGCGCCGCTGCCGGTGAACCAGCCCGTGCCGCGCGGGCCGATCAACCCATCGGCACCGGCCGATCCCTGGATGCCCTGGGGGCCCTGCGGGCCGGCCGGCCCCTGGGGCCCTGACGCACCGCTCGGCCCCGCCACACCGGCTGGACCCTGGGGACCCTGGATCGAACCGCCATTCACCCAGCTGTTGGTGCTGCTGTCCCAGACCCGTAGGGAGTCATCGGCCTGGACCAGGTAGGCATCACCCTGGGCGGCGCCCGTCGGCAGGGCCGCCAACGTGGCGACCTGCCCCTTGAAGTTGATGCCGATCCCCGCCGGTCCCTGGATGCCCTGGGGACCGGTCGGTCCCGCCGTACCCGTTGGGCCGCTCGGACCAGCCGGACCCTGCAAGCCCGATGGACCCTGGTGTCCCTGAGGTCCTGCCGGACCCTGGGGGCCCTGAACGCCGGGAGATCCCTGGGGGCCGCTGGGCCCCTCCGGACCGCGGATCGTACCGGAGGTTTTCCAGGAACTCATGGCAAAAGCAGTGCAGGCCTGGCTTTACAGCCGGGCAGGTCACGATCTATTGCCATGTGCGTGCCCTCGATGGGGGCTCAGATCACCAGCTGCCGCAGGTTCACCGCCGAGCTGTTGAGCAGCATGTGAATATAAACGATCTCGGTATTGCCGTCTCTGTAGGTCACATCAAAGGCCGTATCGCCCACCACCGCTGCGCCCTGCGGGTAGAGCATGGTGGTCCAGCCATCCATGGCGGATTGGGCGAAGTCGTAGCGGAACCAGCGGCTGGTGGCGTCCTTCTGCAGATAGAGATAATCGCCGTTGTAGGTGAGCTTGGTTCCTGCCCCAAAGGTTTCGGTTGCCGGGGCGTAAGCGAGAGCGTTCTCCCAGGTGTTGGCGGCGATGTCGTAGCGATCCAGCAGGGCACCGGCGCCACCACGAAAGGAGTAGAGGTAGCGGCCATTGCGGATAGAGGCCTCGCTGGTCCAGTCAGTGGCACTCACCGAGTGAATCCAGTGGCCCGAAAGACCCGCCCCCGGCGCCGCACCGCGGGCGGTGGTGGGCGACAGGGTGGACCAGCTGTTGGCGCTGATGCTGTAGCGGTACAGCGTGATGGCGTTGTTGCCGATGAAATAGAGAACATCGTCGTTGCCCTCGAGGCTGTACTGCGTGGTGGCATCGGGAGCAGTACTCCAGGCGCTGCTCAGCGTGAGGGTGGTGGCGGTGTTGCTCAACACGGTGCGGATCTGACCGGCGCCAGTGCCGGCGGTCAGGCGGAGCTGGCTGTTGGCCCACTGATTGGTCGTCCAGTTCTTGGCGGCATTGGTGAGCGTGTTGGCGCCGCCGGCGGTGGCTGTACCTGTGGCGAACGTTTTGAAACCGTTATCGATCCAGGCCGGGGTGGCGATCAAGCGGCCATCGGTGCCGATCGTGGCCGGCAGGCCGGTGTGGGCGAGGGTGATCCAGCTGTTGGTGGCGAAGTCGTACCGCTTGAAGGAGCCACTGGCGAGCGTGCCGGCCCCGAGCACATAGAAGGTGGGGGTGAGCAGGCGGTACTGCGTGGTGGCATCAAAGGCCGTCGCCTCCGCCTCGGTGAACTGCAGTACGGCATTGGCGCCGAGGGAATTGGAGGCGATCGTCTTGAGCCGGCCGGCGTTGGTGCCGCCGATGATCAATGCGCTATAGCCCCGCAGGTCCCGCTGCAGGTTTTGATTCGTGGTGAGGCTGCTGCTGGTGCCGGCGGTGGCGGTGAGGCTGGAGGCCGCAGCAGTCGCCCCAGTGGAAAAGGAAGCGGCCGTGCCGCAGGCCCCAGCACCAAAGGTGCCTGCCAATGCAGAGGAAGGAACCTGCACCCAGCCATCTTCTGCTGGGTTGTAGAGGTAGGCGACGGTGTTGGATTGCACCAGCAGTTGCTGCTGGCGGTAGTGGCGACTGGAGACGATGAAGTGACCGGCGGCAGTAGCGCTGGGCGCGGGGGTGCAGAACTCCCAGCGCTTGAGATCGAGGATCTTGCGGTTGCCATTGCTGGTTGGCATCTCAGCTCACCGTGATGTTGCGCCGAAGGGAGTCGGCGGAGAGGTGCATCAGGGCGGGGATCTGATCGTTGGCGCCATAGCCGCCTATCTGGCTCTGGTTCGTGAGGGTGGAGCAGGTCGTGAGGGTGCTGAGGGTAGTCACGGTGCCGAGGTTCCAGGTGCCGGATTGGCTGGCCGGCACAACCGCTGGGGCCGACTCCAACGTCACCCGCATGCGGCCGGCTACATCAGGCGTGATCAGGCCGATGGTGCGGGTGAGGGCCGCCACGGCCAGTCGTAGGGCTTGCAACGTCGAGTCCAGGGCCAACTCGTCAAAGGCATTGCGCAGGGCCATCAGCTCACTCCGTCCTCGATATAAAGAGTGAGAGCCCCGCCGCTGGTGTCCCACCACTGGTAGCGGGAGGCGCCGGCCAGCTGTTCGGCGCTGGGCGGGCTCCCCTGAATAAACAGGGGATCAGCGGCGGAGGTGGTGGCCCATTCGCTGTCGTAGTCCGCGGCGCTGCGTTTGCGCAGGGTCTGGCCGGCACTGCCCCCGGCCGGCACGCCTGCGCCTTGGGGTCCCGGCGGGCCAACCTGACCTGGGGGGCCAATCTGACCTTGGGGGCCGAGCTGGCCCGGAGGCCCCAGCAGGGATGCCAGTTGCGTCCAGAACAGGGCCACGGCGGCGAAGAGAAGCGGCAATCACTGACTCTTGCCAGGGCCATCGCCATCCCCGCCATCAACCAACAGCTCCCCGAGGCGGCGGGCGAGCAGGAGCAGCTCCTCCTGGCGCTGGTGCTGGTGGTCGGCTCGCTCGTCGTAGAGGCTCAGCAGCAGGGCGCGATGGCCGGGGCTGGTGTCGCAGCCCACCGGACACAGCAGCGCTGCCGTTGCCTTGGTGCTGGTGGAAGTACCGGGGTCGGGATTGAGGGGCAGTGCCTCCGGCTGCTCGCTGGCGCAGAGGCCGAGGGCGAGGTGGCCCAGGGCCCTGGCCATCTCCACCCCAAGCAGCAGCTCCTGCTCGGCGGAGAGCCCCAGCTGGCTGACGCGGCCGGTAGCCGCCAGCACGGTCGCGCTGCTGCCACCGTCCCACTGCAGCAGCGCCAGGGTGTGGAGGCCATCGCCACCGGTTTCGATCGCGCTGCGCAGCAGGGAGTGCACCTGGCTTTGGTGGGCCGACACCTGCTCCTGCAGGGTCTGGAAGTGTGTGGTGCTCATCCGCTTGGCCAGATCCGGCTGCAGGGTGATCAGCAACCAGGCGGTGTAGAGCACCAGCCCCAGCAGTACGATGCGCGAGAGCCGGTAGAGCAGCTGCCAGGGATTGCGGGCATCGAGCACATCCCCGACGGCTTTTTGGAGAGCATCGCTGGTGGCACGGGTGAACACCTCCACCCGCTCCGCCAGCCCTTTGTTGAGATCAGGCATGGCGATCAAGCACTGAGTTCGTAGACCTGGCCGGTGAGCCGATCCAGGTAGAAGTCGCCCACCGCTGGCGGCGGCTGCAACGGGGCCGCTGCCCCGGTCGGTGGCGGGCCATTGCCCGAGTACCAGCGGGTGGCGCGGCTGCCGACGCCCGATTCCTGCACCACCGCCAATGCCGGTTCACCGCTGCTCGGGTCCGGCAGGAAGCCCAGGCCGCCATTGGGGTGGAGCCGCAGGCGCCAGACCACCGCATGGCGACCGTCGTAGGGCTCGCCGGTGATGCCGCCGCTGGGGATCAGCGGCTGGATGGTGCCGCTGCTGCTGGCGCCGCCACCATCGCGGTTGTTCAGCAGCTGCTGGGGCGGCACCGGGCAACCCAGCAGGGCGACGGGCAGGGTGGCGATCAGCATCCCCAGCTGCACTTGGACCGTGACGTCAGCCCGCTGGGCATAAACGTGCCGCAGCCGCGGCGTCTGGCGGGAGGTGGCCGGCCAGGGGAGCAGGTCGCTGCTGCCATCCCCCCAGATCACGGAGATCGGGGCGGTGATGCTCTGACGCGGATTGATCAGCAGCTCGATGGCAGCTGAGGCGATCGGTTCATTCCAGCGACGATCGGCCGGCAGCCAGAACAGCTCCAGGTCGTTCGCCGGTACCGGCCCTTTGCGATAACCGAGTTCCTCCCAGCGGCCGAACTCCATCGGCAGCACCCATTGCTCGCTGCCGGGGCAGCCGACAGGCGGGAGCAGCCGCACCCGTGCCCCACCCACCGCGGTCGGTTGCTCGGGGAGGGGGTAGGGCATGGCCAACAGCTGGGGGGATCAGATCAACGGGTCGTCAAAGAGGTCATCGGGCAGGGCGCTGAGCGGCACCTCCGATTCGGTGCTTGCTTCTGCGGCGACTGGGTCAGCGGCGGCTGGGACAGCACCTGACTCGGCGGCTGGCCCTGTTGCGAACTCACTGGCTGCTGAGGTCGCTGCCGGTTCGGTGCCGGATCGGGAGTCCGTCGGTTCGCCGTCTGCCGGGAGATCGGAGGCAGCATTGGTCTCCTCAGCTGCGATACCGATCACTGCTGGGGCTGTCTCAACGGCGGCGGTGGGTGGCTCCTCCTCCTTGCGGCGGCGCCCGCGCTTCCCGCGACCGGTGGTGGGCTGAGCCCCGTCGAGCTCGGCCATGACTTCCGGGCCTGGATCAGGAGCAACAGCCTCTGCCTCCAAGGTTTCAGGCAAAGCGGCCGGAGCGGTGCCTGAACCGGCGACCCGCCAGCCCAGCAACAGCCAGCCCGGCAGATGCACCGGCCAGACGTAGTGCTCCTGGTTTCCCTGGTGAATGCGCAGCATCCCCGCAGGGATTTGCCCCGTGTGTGACTGGGTCATGGTCAGGCCGGCAGGGTGGCAGTCAGGCCCACCACCATTCCCTCGGGTGTGGAGGGGGTGACGACGGCCTTGGCAAAGCAGAGCGCCGGCAGATCGGCGTTGGCGACATCGGCGGCATCCAGATGGATGTCGTGGCCGCTGATGTAGGCCTCCACCCGACCGCCCTCGGCCGGCACAGCAACCGTGGCTACCGGGATGAAGCTGCCGCGGGTGCCATCGCGCAGCTGGGGTGCCAGATGCAGCACCACCGTCACCGCCGCGCTGTGACCGGGATGGGAGACGAGCAGGGAGAAGCGGGCAGCGGCATCGAGCTTGGTGTTGAGTTTCACCACCTCACCGCTGCTGAACACTTTTTCGCTGTCACGAGTGGCGGAGCGGTTGGTCCAGCCCACCAGCAAGGTGGCGGCATCCAGCAGGGCGTTGGCCTTGAGGGGAGTCATCGGTCGGTCTCCAATAGATGGATTCGGTGGTGCAGGTCAAGTGATCGGAGCGATCGAGTGGAGACGGCCGGCGGAGCGGGGGTGCATGACGCCAAAGCCGACGTACCAGTCGATGCGGGTGCGGAAGACGGGGGCATCGGGGACTTCGCCGAGGTCGCGCACGGAAATCCCGTAGCGGCCCTGGAAGGGCCCCTGCAGACCGGTGACGGCCTGATCGCCAAAGGTGCAGCAGTAGATCGAGCTGCTGCCGCCAGCCTCGCCGTAGCCGAGGACTTCAAGGCCCTGGGCATCGCGATCGACGGTGAGGATCTGGCACTCCTGGTAGTGATGCACCATCACGCCCAGGTTGTTGGTGGAGACGTTGTAGACGCCCTGGCCGACGGTGGCTCTGGCGAGGGCA
>JAPLIB010000020.1 GCA_026389335.1 Cyanobacteriota bacterium
CGAGCGTCGCACAGCGCTTTATGGGAGCGTTTTAGACAAGTTTATTGAGCCATTCCTGAATCTGTTGACCAGGCTCAGGCCTGCCAAAGGATCGCCCCTGATGCGCCATGAAAGCTGGAAAACGAATTTCAGCAAGCCCTATGTAGTGAAGATCAAGCTGCAAACCACGGCGGCTGAAACCGCGGACGGCCTCCACGTCAACCGTATTTTCGGAGTTGATGGTGTAGTCGACTTCGATGACGCTGTCGCGAACGTTTGCGAGTTTTGTTGAAGTGACGCGGAAGGAGGCGGTACCCTTGGAGCCGTCGTAGATTACCGATACCGTGCTGGTTGATTGTGAGCTAGATTTTGTGTCGAATAGCCGATCGAGTGTTCCGCTGAACCTGCCCGACTCGGGTGTCGTCGCACGGTTCACGGCACCCGAGTCAAGCGAATCAATCCAGATGGTTTTTGCGGCGGTGGCTCTGCCGGCGGTCGCGATCGACATCCGCACAGGGAGCGTGAAAGTCCCATCGGCAGCGCCATCCTCGAGCGACTGGATTGAAAATGTTTGGGCAATGTTCCAGTTCGTCCTATCGAAGACGAGCACCGGTGGGACGTTGAATTTGTTGAGGCTCCCAGCGTATATCTGATCTCGCTCGTCATCCACGCGGAGTTCCATAGGATTGCTGGTGGCAAAAGAAACGCGAACGGGGGCATCCGGCCGGCGCCTGAGTTTCACGCTGGCTGTGATCGACGCGCCCTCGTCTAAACCTATGGCGTGATCGAGCGATGACGCGGCGAGGAGGTCCTGCTCTGAGTCATCGACCACCGACACGAGCGTGCTGAGCTGTCCGGTGGCGAGAGTCAGCCGAGGTTGGAGCTGTTCGAGGTAGGGGGCAGCGGTGATCTCCTCGATGGATCCCGAGTGATACTCCAGCTTCCAGTTCTGGTTGGTGGCGCTGTTGCCAGTGGCATCCACGGACGCGGCTACATCGGCGCCCGTGAGGTTGCCCAATCTTTGAATCAGTGTTTTGCCTGACTGGTCCTTAGCCACGTCGCAGCCATAAATCAGCATGTCGCCCTCGTTGTCGAGCAGTTCACCTAGCTGGCCAAGTTGCCCCTGCAAGCCAGTAATACTGTCGATGCTGATTTCAGTGCCGCCAATCCAGAACCGCCCCGCTTCTCCGTGGGAATACAAGTGCAGGCTGCTGAACTCTCCCTTGGCTTCGTTCTGGCTCCCCGCGTTGAACAAATCGCTCAGGGTGGCCTGCGAATCCAGCCGCAGTACATGCTCACCGCTATCAAGTAGGGCCTCGTAGAGCAATTCGGTGGAGCGATCGCTCACGGTGACCACGTGAAGCTCCGCTTGGATCGCTTCTACTGAAGGAATGAGGCCCGTGAACGGTTCAAGCATTATTTTTAGCTGTGGGATCCATAACTGGCTAAGCAGCTAAGCTGAACTACCTTACATTAGGTGGGAAGACCTCGAAATATTGGAAAGTTATCGATGCGCCGCTGTCCGTGCGGAGCGAGGGAGAGTAATTTTTGACTGCCGCCAGCCCTGACGCTGGATTGCCCCGGGTTCATGCGAGCCTGATGGTCGTCTGACATCTGGCATCTTGCGGATCAGTCCTCTCCGTCGCCGCGCGTTCAACCTGGGCCTGATGGCTCTGGTCGGCACGTCGAGCCTCTGGTGCCGTCCGGCCCACGCTCTGGAGGAGATCCAGTTGCGGCTGCCTCTGCTCGACACCTACTTCACCATCAAAGTGAGTGAGCTCGGCAGCCGCGAAAAGCTGCGGCAGGGCAACAGTGATCTGGCCGAGCTGGATCGGGCCAGCAGTGGTGCGCTCGGTCGTCAGCTGGAGCAGCTGTTCGATACCCCCTTGCCGTTGCGGGTCAAGAAGCTGGTGGCCAACTCAGCCGGTACGCCCTTGTTTGAGCAGGCCCTGCTCGTGGCTTCGATTCTGGGCAAGATCGATGGCCTGCCGACCAGGGTGAATGGCGAGCAGCTCAACCAGGCCCTGGAGAAGGCCAAGGTGAATGGAGAACTGACGCTTCTCGGTTTGATTCAGGCCTTGCCCGGGCAGACGGCCACCCTGGACTTCGAGCCGGCCCTGCGCGGCCTCAACCGGCTCAAGCGTCAGCAATCGGAGGCGCGGCAGCTGATCACCAGCCTCCCGGCGGTGACTGGCGATCCCAGGCTGCTGGCCGCCGGTCCCCTGTTGCCGTTGGTGAGCAAGACCAGCGTGGTGGCGAAGCACCGGCCCGTCCCCCTGGAGCTGGAGCTGATCCGGCCCGCCCAAGGCGGCAATGGCCATCTTGTGGTCATCTCTCATGGCCTCTGGGATGGTCCTGCCAGTTTCGAGGGTTGGGCCCGGCAGCTGGCCAGCAACGGCTACACGGTGGTGTTGCCCTTCCATCCCGGCAGTGACAGCAGCCAGCAGCAGGCCATGCTCTCTGGCAGCGCCCCACCCCCGGGTCCGGAGGAGCTGAAGCTGCGGCCCCTGGATGTTTCGGCGGTGATTGATGCCGTGGCGGATGGCCGGATCGCTGGTCTGGGCAGCGTCAAGGCGGATCGCGTCGTGGTGATCGGCCATTCCTGGGGCGCCACTACGGCGCTGCAACTGGCGGGGGCTACGCCCAGCTCCCAGTTGCTGAAGCAACGCTGCAGCAACCTGGATGATCCGGATCGCAACCTCAGCTGGGTGCTGCAGTGCAGTTTCCTCGATGCGGCGGATCGCGCCGGACTGGTGGATCCACGCGTGATGGCGGTGGCGGCGGTCAGTCCGCCGCTCAATTTGTTGTTTGCGCCTGGGGCGTCGATCGGCTTGCAGGCACGGGTGCTGCTGGTGAGCGGCAGCCAGGATTGGGTGGTGCCAGCGGATCCGGAGGCGATCAATCCCTTCCGATCCGCTGTCCCGGGTGGTCATGATCTGGTGCTGGCCGATGGTGGCGATCACTTCAATCTGCGCGGCCCTCAGGAGACCGCTGGTGGCCCGTTGCGGGGCCTGTTGCTGGCCTGGGTCAACGGTGCCTTCGCCGCCGGCTCGGCAGTGCGCCCGGCTCCGGCGGCATCCAGTTTGCTTCCCCCTTCCGGCTGGGGTGATGCTGAGATGCCCCTCGTTCGGGTGTCACGGCAGTAGTTCCGCCCCGTGATGGCGCCACGGCCAGGGCTTCCGTCCGCCCATGGGGGATAGCGCCGGGTTCGTGGCTGTTTCCGTGTGGTTGGTTTACGTTCAGTAGCTGGGCTCTTCGCCGTTGCCGGTTGGATGCAGGGCGTTGGAGCTTGGCATCCAGTAGCTGAGATCGTTCTCCCAGTAGAGCCGGCCGGGGAGGCGTTTCGTGCTCAGCTTGGTCTGGGCCATGGTGCTGATCAACTGGGTGAGCTCAATCGGCGAGAGATCGGTGAGGATGTCGTCGCCGGCAATCTTCTGCAGTGCTGGCAATTTGGTGATGGTGGCAGGCTGGGCTAGTTTTTCGAACACCTTGGCCAGCACCAGTCTCTGCCGTTCCATCCGGCCCAGATCACCGAGTTCGTCGTGGCGGAAGCGCAGGAATCCTTCCAGGTTCGTGCCCTTGAGGTTCTGCAGCCCTGGCTGCAAATCAATGTACAGACCCTGGGCGTTGTCCACGTAGTACATCCGCTTCGGTACGTCCACCTCCACGCCACCGAGCGCATCGGCCACCTTGGCAACGGCGTTGAGATTCAGTTTCAGATGGCGATCCACCGGAGCGCCCACCAGTTTCGACACCTCCGCTTTGGCGGCATCGATGCCGCCGAGTTCGAACAGGGCGTTGGCCTTGAGCGTGCCCAGCTTGTCGGATTCGATATAGGTGTCGCGGGGCACCTGGGTGATCTGGGTGATGCCGTTCTTCACCTCGACGGTGAACATCACGTCGGTGTTGTCAGCCACGTTGTCGCGGCCCAGGATCAAGACACGGTGGTTCGAGAAACTCAGGGGATTGATCAGTCCTGCCAGGCTTCGCGGACCGCGACTCAGGCTCGCAAGTAGCTGTCCGCTCAACTGGGGCAGCTTCTGGCTGTAGGGACTGGCCAGCGCATAGCCGAGGCCGAGGCCCACAACGAAGCTGACCAACCCCTGATTGCGGCGTTTTTTCGGTGGCGGCGACGTCTGGCGCCGGGCCAGCAGTTCTGGCACGGCGGTGGAGGGTTCGGACGCAGAGCGTCTTTGATGATCCCGAGAGCGCTTGGACAGCGATGGGGTCGGGACTGACGGACGGGGAGCGGCCTGGCCCATCGTTCTCCTGGCTGGGAGCACCTTACGGCCTGAAGGCAGTCCAGGCCAGGGGTAGCGACGGGTTTAACGGCTGGCACTCACCCGGATGCGGCTGGCGGCGGCATCGGCGCGCTGGCGGGCCTGCAGCTCGTTGTCGCCGCGGGCGAGGGCCACGCCCATACGCCGTAGGGGCCTGGCCTCGGGCTTGCCAAACAGGAGCACCTGGGTTTCGGGGATGGCCAGGGCTGCGGCGACGCCGTCGTAGGCCACGATGCTGCCGCCGGCTGCCGCCAGGATCACCCGGCTGGCGGCTGGGCCCAGAGAGCGGATTTCCGGGATCGGCAGCCCCAGCACAGCTCTCAGGTGCAGTTCGAATTCGCTCAGGTTCTGGCCCATCAAGGTGACCAGGCCCGTGTCATGGGGTCGGGGGGAGAGTTCCGAGAACACCACCTCCTCCTGGCCGGGGCTGCCACAGAGAAAGAACTCCACCCCGAACAGGCCGGCGCCGCCCAGCTCGTCGGTGACACTGCGGGCCATCACCTGGGCGGCCTGCAGCTGCTCGGGTCCGAGGACGGCCGGTTGCCAGCTGCACTGGTAGTCGCCCCGTTCCTGGATATGGCCGATCGGCGGGCAGAACAGGGTGGGGCCGTCCCATTGCTTCACGGTCAGCAGGGTGATTTCCAGCTCAAAGCGCAGGAACTCCTCAACGATCACCCGGGCCCCTGCGCCGCGGGCTCCAGCCAGGGCCGCCTCCCAGGCGGCAGCGATCTGCTCCGGTCCCTGCACCAGGCTCTGGCCCTTGCCGGAGGAGCTCATCACCGGTTTGACCACCACGGGCCAGCCCAGCGGCGCGGCGGCGGCGGCCAGTTCGGCGGCACTTTCGGCGTAGGCGAAGCGGGCTGTGCGCAGGCCAAGGGGCCCGGCGGCCAGGTCGCGGATGCGGTCGCGGTTCATGGTCACGGCCGTGGCCCGGGCCGTGGGGATGATGGTGATGCCCTCGGCCTCCAGCTCCGCCAGGGCATCCACCGCCAGCGCCTCGATCTCGGGAATCACCAGATCCGGTTGGTGGCGACGCACCGCAGCCTTGAGGGCTTCCGGGTCCGCCATCGCCACCACCTCGCTCTCATCGGCCACCTGCATCGCTGGCGCCCCTGGATACCGGTCCACGGCAATCACCCGGCAACCCAGCCGTTGGGCGGCGATGGCCACCTCTTTGCCCAGTTCGCCGCTGCCCAGCAGCATCAAGGTGCGGGGAAAGGGGGCCGATCCGGATGTCATGGGACGAGTTGCCAACTGTCTGATCCTGCCGTGTGGGCCGCCGGCCGGCAGGGCTTCACCTACCGTTCTGCCATGCTCCGTTCCGCCCTGAGCCTGCCTTTGGCCCTCCAGACCGCTGGCGATGCGGCTGGCGGCTCCTTGCCGTTCGGCCTGGAGATGGCCGATCTCCAGACCTGGACCCTGATTTATCTGGGCCTGTCATCCCTGGGCTTCGTGGCGGTCTGGGTGGTGGGTCTGCTGCGGCGCTGAAGCTTGGCTCCAGCCGCTGATGCTCAGGTGAACACCGTGAGCTGGCGCCAAGCGCTCCGCTGTGATCGCCCCGGGCGAACCGCAGATGGTCTGGTCCCAGATCCTTTCCCGGCCCATCCCCAACCATTTGGTCGGCCCTGGTTCCGGCAATCGACTGGGATCGGGAGTGGCTGGTTGGCCTGGGGATCAGGCGCTGCGGCTCAGGTGAACACCGTGAGCTGGCGCTCGGCTGATTCCTCGTTGATGAAGCCGTAGGCCTCGAACACCGCCGGATCGGGGTGGGTGATGCGCTGGCCCTGACTGTCCCGTTCCAGCCGGAAGCCTTCGGCGGCCAGGCGACGCATCAGGGCCGCGGCTTCTTCAAAGCGGGCCGCCATGGAATCGAGGCTGGCGCAGTCGGCGGTGAGGCCCGCTTCTCTCCAGGTGAAGTACGCCATGGCTGAACTCCTGTCATGGGGGATTCGGTAACCGCCGATCGGGCCCGGAGCTGACCGCTCAGGGCAGCAGCACCAGACCCAGCAGCACCAGCCCCAGGCTGACACCCCAGAAGCCGATCACCACACCCTGTTCATGGATTCCTGCCAGCTCGAAATGGTGATGCAGGGGCGCCATGCGAAACAGCCGGCGGCCCTGCCCATCTGCCCCCTTGGTGGCCTTGAACACCCACACCTGCAGGATCACCGACAGGGATTCGGCCAGGAACACCCCTCCCATCAGCAGCAGGGGCCAGAGGCTGTTGCTGAGCAGGGCCACGGCGGACAGGGCCGCCCCCATGGCCAGGGAGCCCGTGTCGCCCATGAACACCTGGGCTGGATGGTGGTTCTGGCTCAGAAAGCCCAGCCAGCAGCCGGCCATCGCCACGCAAAAGGCCGCCAGGGCTGGATCGCCCCCATGGCCGCGCAGCAGCAGCTGCAGGCCCATGCCGGTGAACACCACCGCACCGCAGCCGGCCGCCAGACCATCCAGACCATCGGTGAGGTTGGTGGCATTACTTTCCGCCAGGAACACGAACAGCCCCAGGGGCCAGATCAGCAGCCCCAGGGGCAGGATCCAGCCAAGGGGCAGGGCCACATCGCCAGGTATGCCTCCCCCCAGCCAGCCGCCATACCAGGCCCAGAGCAGAAACCCCACGGCCGCCGCGCCTTGAAGTATCAACTTGCCCCTGGGGGTGAGGCCCGTGTTCGTGCGCTTGGTGAGGCTGCGCCAGTCATCCACGGCGCCGATGGCCATGAAGGCGAGGGTCACGGCGGCGACGGCCAGCAACCGCGGATCGCCGGGGCTGGTCAGTGCGCCGATCAGCACCCCCACCGGCACCACCAGCAGCCCCCCCATGGTGGGGGTGCCGGCTTTGCTGTGATGGCCCTGGGGCCCTTCGGCGCGGATCACCTGGCCCAGTTTGAGCCGGCGCAGCCTGGGCACTCCCCAGCGGGCGACACCAGCGCTCACCCCAGCCGCCAGCAGCAGCGGCAGGCTGAGCATCGAATTGGCTACGAAGGCATCGCTCAGCAGGCAGCCAGCGAGCAGGAGGAGGCCGAGAAGGCCGGCCGCAAGGCGGCCATCGGGGCGGTTCATGGAGGCAGCCGGGTTCAGTCTTCCCAGTCTTCTTCGGATTGCTCGTCGGCCTGGTTGTAATCCTCTTTCTCGCCCATGAGCGCCGAGAGCTCCTCCTCTTCCACCGTGCTCACATCGGTGCTGGCGCTTTCCTCGTCGGCCACCAGTCGACCGCTGGCTTCCAGCAGACTGAGTAGATCGGGTTCGTCCCGCAGCGGCAGCACTGGCGCCGGTTCATCCCGGCGGTAGCGCGTCAGCGAGGGGTTGATGGTGTCGAGAATGCTCATACCGCCTGCCTGGCTTCTACGGAACCGATCCACCACCCTACCGCGCCGTGCCGATGACCACCTCCGAGCCCTCCGCCAAAATCCGCCAGGTGCTGCTGCTCTGGGTCATCGCCCTGGCGATCAGCGCTGCCCTGGCCGCCGCCGGCCAGCGCTGGCCTGAGCCCCTGCCGCTGCGCGACGCGCCGATCTGGGCCCTGCTGCTGCTGCCCTCGCTGGTGATGGTGGCGCTGTTGCTGGGGCGTTGGTCCCTGCCGACTGGGCCTGAGTCCGCCCCGTCCGGCCAGGAGAGAGAATCGGAGCAATCGATTCAGGAGCAAGGGTGATGGTGGGTACGGGCCAGTCGTCACAGCCAGCAAAGCGGCCATCGCAGCAGCAGCCCTGCCCGCAGCCGAACCAGCAGCCCGCCACGTCGGCGGCGCCTTCACGCGCTCGCAAGGCGGTGCTGGCCTATTCCGGCGGGGTCGATACCAGCGTCTGCATTCCCTATCTGAAGCAGGAATGGGGGGTGGAGGAGGTGATCACCTTCGCCGCCGATCTGGGCCAAGGCGATGAGCTCGAGCCGATTCGCCTCAAGGCGCTCGATTCCGGCGCCAGCCAGTCGATTGTCGGTGATCTGATCGAACCCTTCATCACTGAGTTCGCCTTCCCGGCGATCCGCGCCAATGCGCTCTATGAAGGTCGCTATCCCCTCTCCACCGCCCTGGCTCGGCCGCTGATCGCCCGCCGGCTGGTGGAGATCGCCCGGGAGGTGGGGGCCGATGCCGTGGCCCACGGTTGTACGGGCAAGGGCAATGATCAGGTGCGCTTCGATGTCGCCATTGGTTCGTTGGCGCCCGAGCTCAAGGTGTTGGCGCCGGCTCGTGAGTGGGGCATGAGCCGGGAGCAGACGATCGCCTATGGCGAACGCTGCGGCATCGCCGCCCCGGTGAGCAAGAAATCCCCTTACTCGATTGATCTCAACCTGCTGGGCCGCTCGATCGAAGCCGGCAGCCTGGAAGATCCCGATGTGGAGCCGCCGGAGGAGATCTACGCCATGACCTGCTCGGTGGAGGCCGCTCCCGCCACTCCCCAGGTGGTGGAGATCGGCTTTGAGCACGGCAACCCGGTGAGCCTCGATGGCGAACGGCTCGATCCCGTCACCCTGATGCGACGGGCCAACACCCTGGCCGGCAGCCATGGTTTCGGTCGCTTAGACATGGTCGAGAACCGGGTGGTGGGCATCAAGAGCCGGGAGATTTACGAGGCGCCGGGGCTTTTACTGCTGATCAAGGCTCACCAGGAGCTGGAGAGCCTCACCCTCGCCGCCGACGTGCAGCGCTACAAGCGCCAGGTGGAGATGAGCTGGGCGGATCTGGTGTACCAGGGTCTCTGGTACGGCCCCCTCAAGCAGGCCCTCGATGGCTTCCTTGATCGCACCCAGGAGACGGTCAACGGCCGGGTGCGGCTGAAGCTGCAGCGGGGCAATGCCACGGTGGTGGGTCGCAGCAGCGCCAGCGACAGCCTCTATGTGCCCGACATGGCCACCTACGGGGCGGAGGATCTGTTCGATCACCGCGCCGCCGAGGGCTTCATCTATGTGTGGGGACTGCCCACGCGCCTCTGGTCGGCCCGCCATCGGGGTGGCTGAAGCCGGCTGGCCGAAACCAGCCTGAATCCGGTCAGCCGTAGCGATCCGGATTGATTCGGTTAAGGGGCGGCCGGCCGCCCCATTCTCAGCACCTTGCGCAAGGTCTCACCCAGGAGGCTGCGCCGGGGTGGCTCCGACAGGCAGGCCAGGGAGGCTGGCAGCAGCAGCCGGCTGGGCCTGGTCTCCACCGCTGGCGCCCCTGGAGCGAGCGTGTACACCTGCTCCCTGAGAACCTGATTGTCGGCCAGCAGCCGTTGTTGCTGATCGAGCGTGGACTGCAGGCGCTGCCGGAATTTGCGCTCAAAGATCTCCGGTAGGTCTTCAAGCATCTCGTGCAAAGCCGCTGCCTCAGCACGGGCGGCGGCCAGTTCCAACTCCAGGCGCTGCACGGTGAGGGCCTGGGCGGCTTCAGTGGCCTGGGCGGCGGCAGCGGCCCCATCGGCAAGCCGCGCCGTGGCCGCCGGAACTGCTGCGGCTGGGACCGTTGCGCCTGTCGGCAGGGGGTGCTGCGCTGCCGCGCTGGGCCCGTCCGGATTCAGGGGCGGCACGGGCGGCGGTGGCGGCGGCGGCGGTGGGCCGAGGCCCCCGCCAGGAGACGGATCTGGCCCGGCCTGTGGACTTCCTGGGGCAGTGGCGGAGGGTTGGCTGCCGTTTTCGCGTTCCCACCAACGGCGGTCCACATCGCCAGCCTCCCGCCCCAGGCGCCACTCGGGACCCATGCCCGGGGGACGGTTTCGCAAGCCGGAACTGGCCTCACCGGAATCATTCACGCCCGACCCGCCCATGTGGGCGGACTTTAAGGGCATTGGATTCGGTTCACAAGGACAGACGAAAGCGCTGGAGCAGCCCCGATTGAGGCCGCTCCAGCGCTGGAACTCCGTCCCGGATGGGCTTCAGACCTCGACGGTTTCGGTGGCGGCTGCCACGCTTTCACCGGCGCCGCTGGACGACGTTGTCACGGCCCGGGGGGTGGGCAGGGGGCCGTCCTGCTTGACGGTGAGATAGCGGATCACATCTTCGGAGAGGCGCATGGCCCGCTCCAGGGGTGACACCTGCTGGCCGTCACCGTTGTGATTGAGCTGCACATAGATGCCTTCGCGGTGCTTGGCGATGGTGTATGCAAGACGCCGCTTGCCCCGCATCTGGGTGTCAAGCACCTCACCGCCGGCTTCGATGACGATGTCGCGGTATTTGGTGACGTGAGTTTCAACCTCCTCCTCCGGAATGTCCGGGCGAAGGATGTACATCGTTTCGTAGTAGGGCTGGCTCATGGTCGGTAGCGTCGTGGTCGCCTGCGCGAGGGGCTGAGGGAAAGCTCCATCAGCGACGGACTCGATACCCTACCCCAGGACCTGATGGCTTCTCGGGCAAGCCTTGCCGCTCAGTACAGCTGCATCCGCACCGCTTCGGACACGGTGGGGATTTCGGCCTCCTTGCCCCGCAGGCTCTGCACCAGGGCAAACAGCACCAGCACCAGGGTGCCGAGGAAGATCGTGTTTTCGAGGGTGCGCACCGCGAAGCTGGCGCCCAGGGGGCCAAGCAGGGTGTCGAAGGCGAGGGTGAGCAGCACCAGCACGATGTCCAGCAGGATCGCCTGCAGGACGTTGAAGCGGATCAGGTAGGGCACCTTGCTGTTGCGCACCACGAGCAGGAACAGCGCCAGGAACAGCACCAGGCCGCCGAAGGGAATGGCCTGCTGCAGGGTGATCACCGGCAGGGCGGGCAGGGCCAGCAGCTGCAGCACCGGAAATTGCAGCAGCAGGGCTTTGCCGAAGGGAACGGCGACGCTCAGGGGCAGCAGATAGGCCAGGCCGGCGAGCAGTCGCTGCCAGATCGGAGGTCCTTCCATATGACTTTCTGGCGTTCAGGCCAGGTTAGGCGGCCTCCAGCCGCTGCAGAGCGGCCTGGCGCATCACCGCCAGCGGCACCTCGGCCAGGCCAGTCCACAGCCGCAGGCTGGCGGCACCCTGGTTCACCAGCATCTCCAGCCCATCGATCGGGATGCAGCCACGTTCGGCGGCGGCCTTGAGCAGGCTGCTGGGCCGGGGCACATAGATCAGGTCGTACACCGTGCTGCCGGGCCGCAGGCTCTGCAACTGGTCCGCAGCCAGGGGGCAGCGTTTGGCCGCTTCCGGATCCTGTTTCGAGGCCATGCCGACGGGGGTGGTGTTGACGATCAGATCGCTGTCGGCCAGGGCCCCCAGCAGGGCTCCGTCGTCGTCAGTGCCGCCCCGTTCGCCGGCTGGCCAGGCAAGGGCGGCCAGTCCCGGCGCCCAGCTGCCGCAGCCGGCGATGAAGCGGGCCAGGGACTCCGGATGGCGTCCGGCCACCAGGATGCGTGCCAGTCCCAGCTCGGCCAGAGCGGCCACCACGGCCCGGGCGCTGCCACCACAGCCCAGCACCAGGGCCTGGCGCCCGTGCCAGCGGCTGGTGCTGCCGGCGGCGGTGGCCGCCGGACTGGGGCGCAGGGGGGAGAGGAAACCCTCTACATCCGTGTTGGTGCCGAGCCAGCCCCCCTCCGCCAGGGGCACGAGGGTGTTCACCGCCCCCAGTCGGGCCGCCAGGGGCGTCAGCCGGGTCGCCAATCGGGCCGCTTCCTGTTTGTGGGGCAGGGTCACGTTGAGCCCGCGGCAGTCGATCGCCCGCAGACCTGCCAGCACCGCAGCCAGGTCGGCGGCTGTGACCGGCAGGGCCAGGTAGGCCCAGTCGAGCCCCAAGGCGGCCAGGGCCGCGTTGTGCATCGCCGGCGAGAGGGAGTGGCGCACGGGATCCCCCAGCACCCCGGCCAGGGCTGTGGAGGCGGAAATCGGGCGGGCAGGGTTGGGCATCGGGCTGCAGGCGGAGCGGATCAGGGCGACGCAAAGGCCGTTCTCTTCCCCCCAGACCGTAGGCGCAGACAGGGTTGTGCCCCTCTGGAGGTACGGCAACGGTTCGGGAACCACCCCTCGCCGTGGCGCGGGGCCACTGCTGAAGATGCTTCCAGTTCTGTTTTCATTCACTCCAGGAGTTAGTAACCCATGGGTAAGGTCGTCGGTATTGACCTCGGCACCACGAACAGCTGCGTTGCCGTGATGGAGGGCGGCAAGCCCACGGTGATCGCCAACGCCGAAGGGTTCCGCACGACCCCCTCGGTGGTCGCCTACACCAAGAACCAGGACAAGCTGGTCGGTCAGATCGCCAAACGTCAGGCGGTCATGAATCCAGAAAACACTTTTTATTCGGTGAAGCGCTTCATTGGCCGTCGCGTCGATGAAGTGACCGAAGAATCGAAAGAGGTGAGCTACACGGTTGAGAAGGCGGGTGCCAACGTCAAAATCAAGTCGTCGGTGCTGAACAAGCAGTTCGCCCCTGAGGAGATCTCGGCCGAAGTGCTGCGCAAGCTCGCCGAAGATGCTGGCAAGTATCTCGGAGAAACGGTCACCCAGGCGGTGATCACGGTGCCGGCCTATTTCAACGATTCCCAGCGCCAGGCCACCAAGGACGCCGGCAAGATCGCCGGTCTTGAGGTGCTGCGCATCATCAACGAGCCGACCGCGGCGGCTCTGGCCTATGGACTGGATCGCAAGAGCAACGAGCGCATCCTGGTCTTCGATCTGGGCGGCGGTACGTTCGACGTGTCGGTGCTCGAGGTGGGCGACGGCGTGTTTGAAGTGCTCTCCACCAGTGGTGACACCCACCTGGGCGGCGATGACTTCGACAAGGTGATCGTCGATTACCTGGCTGCCACCTTCAAAGGCAACGAAGGCATTGATCTGCGCCAGGACAAGCAGGCCCTGCAGCGTCTCACCGAGGCAGCTGAAAAAGCCAAGATCGAGCTCTCCAGCGCCACCCAGAGCGAAATCAACCTGCCCTTCATCACGGCCACGCCGGAAGGGCCCAAGCACCTCGACCTCACCCTCACCCGGGCCAAGTTCGAGGAGCTGGCCAGCAAGCTGATTGATCGCTGCCGCGTGCCGGTGGAGCAGGCGCTCAAGGACGCCAAGCTCTCCACCAGCGAGCTTGATGAGATCGTGATGGTGGGGGGTTCCACCCGCATCCCGGCCGTGCTGGAGCTGGTCAAGCGCGTCACCGGCAAGGATCCCAACCAGACCGTCAACCCCGATGAAGTGGTGGCCGTTGGTGCCGCCATCCAGGGCGGTGTGCTGGCCGGCGAGGTGAAGGACATCCTGTTGCTTGATGTCACGCCCCTGTCCCTCGGGGTGGAAACCCTCGGTGGCGTGATGACCAAGATGATCACCCGCAACACCACGATTCCCACCAAGAAATCCGAGGTGTATTCCACGGCGGTGGATGGTCAGACCAACGTGGAGATCCACGTGCTCCAGGGTGAGCGCGAGATGGCCAGCGATAACAAATCCCTGGGCACCTTCCGTCTTGATGGCATCCCCCCGGCTCCCCGCGGCGTGCCCCAGATCGAAGTCACCTTCGACATCGATGCCAACGGCATTCTCAGCGTCACCGCCAAGGACAAGGGCAGCGGCAAGGAGCAGAGCATTTCGATCACCGGTGCCTCCACCCTCAGCGACAACGAGGTGGACAAGATGGTGAAAGATGCCGAGGCCAATGCCTCTGCCGACAAGGAGAAGCGCGAGAAGATCGACCTGAAGAATCAGGCCGAGACCCTCGTTTACCAGGCAGAGAAGCAGCTCGGTGAGCTGGGCGACAAGGTAGGAGCCGAAGACAAGGCCAAGGTGGAAAGCTCCTCCGCCAAGCTCAAGCAGGCCATCGAGAACGAAGACTTCGACACCATGAAGTCTGAGCTTGAAACCCTGCAGCAGGCTCTCTATGCCGCCGGTGCCGCTGTCTATCAGAATGCCGCAGCTGCCGATGGGGCAGCCGCTGGTGGCAATGGGTCCTCCGCTGGTGGCACCGACAGCGCGACCGACGACGTCATTGACGCCGAGTTCAGCGAAAGCAAGTGATACCCGGCTGGGGCCGCCTTTTGGCGGCCTCGCCCCCCAGCGATTGCTGGCCATGCCTCTATTGCTGGCCACGGTTCCGTGAGCGTTAGCGCTCCGATCAGTCCGTGATTGTTTCTTGAGGCCTCCTTGAGTCAGGAGGCTTTTTTGTGGTCAGGTAATTGTTCTTTTCCCAGGGTCCAACCAGCCTGGGCTGTTGTCGCCGCCAGCTGGAGAGCGGGGTGGAACCTCGGGGGCGTCTTTGCTGCAAGTGGCCGACGAAGAGTGCGTGGGTGTGGATCCATCCCTGTCTCACGGCGATCTGCGTCTGCTGGCCTGCGTGAAGCCGCGGTGCAGAATCCTTGCCGTCGCTGCTCCCGGCGGGATGGGGGTGGTTATCGCCTAGGGCTGCAGTGTCGCCAGGGCCGCACGCGACTGAGCCAGCACCGGCCTGGGCAGGCTCACGAAGCCGAGGGCGGAGGCACCGGCCTGGGCGGCATCGGTGAGGGTGTAACCGAAGGTCTTCTGCAGGACCGGCAGCTTGCTGCCGTTGCCGCTCTTGTAAAGCAGGATCCAGGAGAAGGTCACGATTGGGTAGCCGGCTTCGGGATTGGGATTGCTGCCGGTGCGATCGGTGCCGAGGTCGATGGAGGCCAGGGCCGCAGCGGCGCTCTCGGTGCTGGGCTTGACCGTTTCACCGGAGGCATTGCTGAGGCTGGCGGCCTGCAAGGCCCCTTTCACGTAGGCCGTTTCCACATAGCCGATCGCGCCATCCAGCTGGCTGAGCTGGGCCGCCACCCCTTCATTGCCCTTGGCTCCCACGCCGGTGGGCCAGGTGACGGCTTTGCCCTGGCCCGGGCCCGCCTTCCAGCTGGGGCTGATGGCAGCCAGGTGGGCCGTGAAGTTGGCGGTGGTGCCGGAACCATCGGAGCGATACACAACCTTGATCGCCTTGGCGGCGCAGCCCAGTTGCCGGTAGTCGCGGATTTTGCCCAGGAAGATGTCGGCCAGTTGCGCCTGGCTGAGCTTGAGCACGCAACCCTTGTTGTTGTAGGCCACGGCGATGGCACCGGCTGTCATCGGCAGTTGGAGCACGCCTCGGGACACCTTGGCGATTTCTGTCGCTTTCATCGGCACATCGCTGGCGGCGAAGTCGACGGTGCCGGCGACGAACTGGCGCACCCCTGCTCCTGAACCCACCGACTGATAATTGACCCGGCTTCCCTGGCTGGCTAGCTCCTGGAACCAGCGCTGGTAGATGGCGGCCGGAAAGGAGGCCCCCGCACCGGTCAGTCCTGGGCTGTTGCAGCCGACCAGACCAAGGCCGGTGCTGGCGAACACCAGGACGGAGACAAGTCTGCGGTGGGAGGGCGCCGCCATGAAGGATCCGATCGATCAGATTGGACCTTAGGGCACCTCAAAAAAGCGCCGATGGCGCTCACTTTTGCTCAGGTCAAGCAAGTTTTTGAGAGGGTATCTCGCGTAGCGCGACTCTGAAGACCCGTGATTTTTCGAGCTGCCCCTCAGGCGTAGGTCGTGTTGGCCTCAATCTGCTCCACCACCCAGGCGGCCGTCGCCGGCGTCAGCAGCACCCCATTGCGGTAGTGGCCGCTCGCCAGCAGCACTCCCGGGGCGATCGCCTCCAGCACGGGGGCCGGCCGGGCGATCGGCCTGGGTCTCAGCCCTTGCCAGCGCCTGCGTTCCCGCGCTTGCTGCAGCCAGGCCGGTGCCGTGCCATTGAGGCTGCGCAAGGCTTCAAGGGTGCTGGCATCGGCGCGCTGGCCCGGCTCCAGCGTCGCCCCGAGCCAGAAGCACTGGCCGCCGGGCAGATCGGGCCGGGGGATCAGGTTGGCGCCCTGCCAATGGATGACGCCTGGCCAGCTCCACCCCGCTGCGCTGGCCGGGGCAGCCGCATCGTGACGTTCCAGTTCTAGGGCCTGGCCCAGCACCGGCTCCAGCGCCAGCTCCTGGCCCAGGCTGGCCAGCAGCTCTGCCAGGCCGAGCCCAGCGGCCAGCACCACCCAGGCGGCTTCGCAGTGGCCGCCGCCCTTGAGCGACACCCGCCAGCCCGCACCGCGCTTCTCCACGGCCGTGGCGATGCCGTGGAGGGGCGTGATTCCCAACCGGGCGGCGTCCTTGCCGATTGCCTCCAGGGCCTGGCCCGGATCTAGCTGGCCGTCGTTACGGCTGTGCAAGCCGCCCAGGGCGCCGCTCGGCAGGTCTGGACTGAGCGACTCCAGCCGCGATCGATCCCAGAGCTCCAGGCCCAGGGATTGGCGGCGGGGATCGCTGATCAGCAGTCGCTGCCGTTCCTGGTCGGCGGCGTTGGCCGCCAGCAGCAGCAGCCCCTGGCGCCAGGCGATCGGCAGATCGCGAGCGGCGAGCTCCTGGCGCCAGCTGCTCCAAAGGTCGAGGCTGTGTTGGCGCAGGCGCCAGCTGCAGCCGCTGCTGCGATGGAACACCCGTGCCATCAGCACCCCCAGGGCCGCCTGGCTGCCATTGGGCTGGTCCGGGCTGGTGCCGGCGTCGATCAGCTGGACCTGGTGGCCGCGCAGGCCGAGTCGCCAGGCGCAGCCCAGGCCCACCAAGCCGGCGCCCACGACGATGACGCTGCGGGGTTGGGACCTGGGGTTGGTGCTGGCTGAGGCGGGCTCAGCCTTGCTCACCGGTTCAGACCTGCTTGAGATCGATCTTCACCTGCTCGGGCAGCCCCTGGGCATAGAGGCCAAAGCCACTGGCCACCTTGATATAGGCCTTGCGCAGGGCCTCGCCGTCCTGGAGGCGGGCGGCCTCATCGAGCTGGGCGAGGGCGGTCTTGAGCTTGTTGGCGCGGGCTTCGGCATCGGCCTGGTCGGCGGGCAGCAGCAGGCGATTGATGTAGAGCATCTCGCGGCTCACTTCCTGCATCGGCCCGTGGATCAGGTTGCGGGTGAACACCCAGTTGCGCGCATTGACCAGTGCGGCCAGTTCGGGCAGGCGATCGCGGGCGTCCAGGAAGCCCTCCGCCTGGCGCTCAATCGCCGCCAGGTTGTCGGGGCTGATCGTGGCGGCGGCCTTGGACTGGCTGTCGCAGGCCACCAGAGACACACTCAGCACCACGGCCAGAACCAGCAGCAGCAGCCTGCTCAGACCCTGAAGCAGGCTGCTGGCAGCGGAACCGATCCCCAAAGGTTCGGACGCAGCGGACTCCGCGGACATGCTCACGGCCATGGTGTAGGCGGTCGGTTCGGTTTGGCGACTGTACTGAGCGTGATGGGTTTCCAGGGCTGCTCTGTAGCCCCTCGCAACAGCCTTAGGCCATGGGGTGTTCTGGGGCTCATGGGCCTTGGCTCTGCTGACGCCACAATGGCCATGGCCTCGAGGTGTCATGCGTTCTCCAACCGCGATCCTGCAGCTGATCTGCCCCGATCGTCCCGGTCTGGTCAGCGAGCTCTCGGGCTGGGTGGCGGCCAATGGCGGCAACATCCGCCATGCCGATCACCACACCGATGCCGGTGCCGGCCTGTTTCTCAGCCGCATCGAGTGGGGGCTAGAGGGTTTCGGTCTGCCGCGTGAGGCGATCGCGCCGGCCGTCGTCGCCCTGGGGGCTCGCCTGGGTGGTGAAGGGCAGGTGCATTTCTCCGATGTATTGCCCCGGGTGGCGATCTTCGTGAGCCGCCAGAGCCATGGCCTGCTGGACCTGCTCTGGCGCACCCGTTCCGGTGAGCTGCCGATGCAGGTGCCGCTGGTGCTGTCCAACCATGCCGATCTGCAGGCGGAGGCCGGTGGCGCCCGTTTCGTGCACACACCGGTCAGCGCGGCCACGCGGGCGGCGGTGGAGCAGCAGCAGCTGGCCCTATTAGCCGAACACGACATCGAGCTGGTGGTGCTGGCCAAATACATGCAGGTGCTCAGCGCTGATTTCCTGGCCCGTTTCGGCACCGTGATCAACATTCACCATTCCTTCCTGCCCGCCTTCCAGGGGGCCCAGCCTTATCACCGGGCCTGGGAGCGAGGGGTGAAGTTGATTGGCGCCACGGCCCATTTCGTGACCGAAGAACTTGATGGTGGACCGATCATTGAGCAGGCCACCGTGCATGTGAGCCATCGCGATGAGGTGGACGATTTGATCCGCAAGGGACGGGACACCGAGCGCCTGGCCTTGTCCCGCGCTGTGCGTCTCTATCTGCGGCGGCAGGTGATGGTGTACCGCGGCCGTACGGCCGTGTTTGATTGAGCCAGAACGTGATTCCCCTGATCGTTCCGTCCGCTCTTGATGCACTGTTGCTGGCCCAGCGGCCGGCCCAGGCCAATCCCCTGGGCTGGCGCTGTTTCCAGCTGGGGATCCTGCTGCTGGCCAGCAGTGCTTTCCTGGCGGCCATCCCGTTGCTGCTGGCCCTGATCCTGGGCAGCTGTGGCCGCCGTTCGCCTCTGGAGGATCGGCTGAATCTGCTGCTGCTGGGGGTGTCGCTCCTGATGCTGCTGGGCTGTTTCGTTGCCAGCAGTGGCTGGTTGGCCTGGGTGGGCATGGGCAATTGGTTGCCGTTTTTCTGGGCCTTCTGGGGCTTTCAGCCCTACCTGGCGACTCCAGCGGCCCGGCGCCGGCTGGGTGTGCTGCTGCTCTCGGGCACGGTGCCGGTGATCGTCACCGGGCTGGGTCAGTTGTGGTGGGGGTGGAGCGGGCCCTTCCAGCAACTGGGCGGACTGATCATCTGGCATCTGCATGCCGGTGGCAATCCGCCGGGTCGGCTGGCCGGGCTGTTTGATTACGCCAACATCGCCGGCTCCTGGCTGGCTTTGGCCTGGCCCTTTGCCCTGGCGGCTTTGCTCCAGCCCGGGCTGGGTCGCTGGTTGCGGGGAGTCGCTCTGGTGCTGGCTGCCGCTGTGGTGGCGACGATCTTCCTGACCGAATCCCGCAATGCCTGGGGCGCCCTGTTGCTGGCATTGCCGCTGGTGGTGGGGCCCGCCAGCTGGTTCTGGCTGCTGCCGATCCTCAGCGTGGCTGTGCTGCTGCTGGTTGCGGCCAGCGTCGCCTCGGTGCCGGAACTGCTGCAGCAGCCCGCCCGCGCCCTGGTGCCGGAGGCGATCTGGAGCCGGCTCAGCGATCTCCAGTTCGCCGGCCATCGGCCCCTGGCCGTGACCCGCCTGGCCCAGTGGCAGGTCGCCATCGGCCTGATCGGCGAGCGGCCTTGGCTGGGCTGGGGAGCGGCGGCCTTCAGCCTCATCTATCCACGCCGCACCGGCCATTGGCACGGTCATCCCCACAATCTGCCGATCGACCTGGCCCTCAGCCATGGCCTGCCGGTGGCGATGCTGGTGGTGGGCCTGGTGCTGTGGTTGCTCTGGCGTTCGGCTCAGCAGGGCATGCTGGCGGCGTCCGTGTTCGAGCGGGCCTGGTGGACTTCGGTGCTGGTGCTGGTGTGCCTTCACGCCACCGACATCCCTTTTTATGACAGTCGCATCAATATCGCCGGCTGGGTGTTGCTGGTGGGGTTGCGTATGGCCGCCCAACCGCAGAACGGTGGGTCGCTTCCTGAGGCGCTGGCAGGGGCTGAGCCGCAGGCGTGCTCGATGCGTAGCCCGGGTTGACTCGGTAGCCAGGGCTGGCTGCGGTTGTTGTCCTGCGGTGCCAGGTGGCTTCGGCGGGGGCTCAGATCGGTAGATCGAGGCCTTGCAATGCGTTGGCGCCGAGGCCGTAGAGGCTGCCGTCGAAACTGAGCGGCGAGCTGAAGGTGCCGCTGGTGGTGGCGCCCAGGCTGGCCGGTAGAAAGCCGACGACGTCTTCGTTGCTGGCACTCAGTCCTGGGGCGCTGACATTGCCCTGGGTGGCGAAGAGGATGCGGCCATTGCTGGCCACGTCGAGGGCCGTGATGTTCTCGGCGGTGCTGCTGATACCCACATCGCTCATGTCTGCGTAGAGACTCCAGCTGCCGGCGGTATTTGTGCCGAGAGCGGTGGGGGTGAAGCGCACCAGATCCTCGGCGGCGAAGTTGCTGACTCCGCTGACGCCGCCTCCTCCGCGGGTGGAGATCAGCCAGGAGCCGTTGGACAGACCGGTGACGGCATCGATGGCTTCGCCGCTCGTGGTGAGGCCCACATCGCTGCCATCGAAAAACATCGAGATGGCGAAGCCCGACTGCGTGCGTGTGAGTTTGGCCAGATCTGAGTCGTCAAAGGTGATGCCGGCCAGGGTGACGGAAGCGTTGAAGGCCACCACCACTTCGTTGTTGTTGATGATGTCGAAATCGCGCAGAACGGCCCCGACCAAGCCGTTGGCATTGCCGTTCAGCCAGGTGCTGAAGCGACTGCCATCGAAGGCGATGATGTCGTTGGTCTGGGCCGTCAGGCCCCCCATCACCGCGGCCGACGAGGTCGTGACGGCGTTGGCGAGGGAGAAGAAGAGGGGTGACGCCACTGACGTCATGTCCGTGGCCGAAACCGTATAGCCACCGCTGGCGCCATCGTTGAAGGCCGCGGCTTCCAGGTAGTGGCGGCCACCGCTGCTAGGGGTGTAGGTGATCAGGGAATTGAGGTTGCTGCTGCTGCTGTCGTCGTTGCTGGCCAGCAGGGTGCCGGCTGCGTTCAGCAGCCGCAGGCTCGGGTCGGCCAGGCTGGTGCCGTTCAGCCGCAGGTCATAGGTGCGGCCGGCCTGCAGGTCGACGGCAAACCAGTCGCGGTCACCGATCTGTTCGAGCACACCGCTGCTGCCGCTGCCCACCAGCACCAGGCCGGTGCTGCTGCTGGTGGCGGCGTAGTCGTCCGCCCGGACGATCAGCTCGTTGTTGCTGATGTCGCTGGCGCTGTTGCCCGCCGCATCAAGGGCTGTGGCTGCCACGTCGTAGGTCTGGCCGGCGGCGAGGATGTCATTCCACTGCAGGCTCCAGCGGCCCGCCCCGTCGTTCAGCGCCGTGCGCGTCAGGCTGCCGATGCGGACCGTGACCTTGGCATTGCCGTCGTTGACCGTGCCGCTGAGCAAGGGGGTGGTGTCGAAGGTGTCGAGGGCATCGACACTGATCTGCGGGGCGACGGTGTCCACCGTCAGCAGGAAGGCGCTCGAAAGTGTGCCGGCTTGCCCGCCGGTGGCGAGCACCCGCGCGGTGTAGCTGAAGTTGTTGTTGCCAGTGGCTTCCTGCCGGCTGAAGCTCCAGGTGGCGCCGCTGGTGGTGGGTGTGGCAGTGCCCACCTGCAGGCCGTCGCGGTAGAAGCCGATCGACTGATCGGCGCTGAGGGCCTGGCTGAGGCTGCCGCTGAAGTTCAGGCTGGTGCTGTTGGTGGCTGCTCCGCTGATCAGCGTGCTGTTCGCCGAGCCGATCGTGACCGTGGGCAGGGAAGACCCGCTGAGGCTCTGGACAAGCTGGTCGTAGGTGTAGGTGACATTGTTGAAGGAGACATTCTCCAGACCGTTCCAGACCTGATCTGTATCGCCACTGCCGGACCGACGGGAGAACAGCAGAGAGTCGCCGGAGAGCGCATAACTGAATAGATCGATCGACTGGCTGAAATACAGCGAGTCTGTGCCGGCATCGCCGAAGTAGATGTCGGAGCCGAGGCTGTCGTAGAAGCTGTCGTTGCCAGCATTGCCCCTGAACGTGTTGGCAACATCGTTGCCGTAGAAGCTGTCGGCGCCGATACCACCCGTGGCAGCCTCAATGATTGTGCCGGCGGCGATGGAGAGATTGCCAACCTTGCCGCCGATATTCGAGAGCGAGGGCAGGCTGGAGCCGGGCTGAGAGGGCGCCAGATTGATCAGCTGATTGGCGCTGTAGTTGCTGAGATCGAGCTTGTCGTAGCCGTCGCCGTCGACGAGCGTGTAGGCGGTGGAGCCGGCGTAGGTGCTGAACAGGTTCCAGACCTGGCTCACCGCAGCCGTGATCGTCGTGTTCACGCCGTAAATCGTGTCGCCACGGAAGGCTTTGGTGGTGCTGAAGCCCTGGCCGCTGTAGAGATCGTTGAGGGCGATCCAGTCAACCGACATCGGTGTCTGCAACCAGGCGAAGGAAGAGCCGGTGGTTGTGTTCTCTGTTTGATTCCAGTAGGACATCATCGTCGCCTGCCAGGAATCATTGGCAAACTGAGCGGACGTGCCGTAGCTGAGCTGTGTTCCCGTGTAGTTGTACTGGCCTTGATGGCCGAGGCCAAGAGCGTGGCCGATTTCGTGAAAGACGGTTTGGGGCGTGTAAGTATTGTAGTTGGATTTGCCGTCGTACCAGGCTGCTTCGATGTTGACGACACTATAATCAATCGTGACCGCTGTTTTGTTGCTGTTGGCATACCAGCCGCCGGCCGTATAGGCATAGGCACCGCCGTCGTTGTCTGTGAAGCGGATGTCTCCTGCCGCGCCAGTTACCTCTTTGAAATCGATGCCAAGCGTGGCTGAATAGAGCTTGAAGACCTCGCGTGTCAATGCCTGGCGGTCAAGCGAGAGCCCGTTGGCGTCGTCGGTCCAGCCGGTCAAGTTGTAGGTGATCACCCCAGACTTTGCACCCGTACCGGAACTCGTGAGGTTGTACTTGCGGCTGTAGGTGCCAGCTTCCTGCCAATAGCCCGTTGTCAGGTAGTCGGCCAGGGTCTGCAGGCTCGCTGCGGCCGTCGGCGCGGCGGTGGCCGTACCGCTCAGGGTCGTGGCCGCCAGCCTGGCTTCAGGTGTGCGGGCGCTGGCGTTGCAGGCCGGGCAGGAGCAGCGCCCGAAGGGGTAAGGGCTGTCGATCGCATCGAGATTGACCCCAGATGGGTCAACCGTCTCCAGAGGAGGCCTGGGATCGGACGTGCCGGTGGCGAAGGCCAGGCTCAGGGGATCACTGGCGATCAGGGCGATGGCCACCGGCTCGGCAGGTGTGGCGGACAGCGACCCGTTCGCTCGGCTGTCAGCTCCTCCCTCGGTTGTGGGTAGACTGCCATCCGTGCCGCTGGTGAGGATGGCGCGCTCCGGGCGGGCCTGGAGGGGGTCTGACGGCAGCCATGGCTGCAGCGGGGAGGATCCGCTTCGGGCAACTCCGCGGTGATGAGGGCGGAAGGGGGCGTCCAGATCAGGGGAGAAGCGGCTGTTGTTGCCCATGGTCGGAGACGCGAAAGGGGGAGAGTGAATCGCTCCAGAGACATCGGTTCAGCCCTGGATGGGCGGAGCCTGGCAGCCGTCTGTGGCGGAAGGGAGCGGGACGTGTGCACGCCGGGATGGCGGTTTGGAGCGAGGGTGCCGGCGTGGGGCGATCCCCCCGGGAAGGGCCGGCCTGGCGATCGTCAGCCCCTGGACAGCGGCGATTCGGCCTTGGATCGGTTGGCGCGCAACCGCCAGCTCTGGGGATCAATCCCCTCCATTCAGAGGGGTGGCTGTCGCTGTGCCCAGCGTGGCGTTGGCCTGCCAGGTGGTGATCCGGGGATAAACAAGGGGGTCATGGCGTTTTACCTCAGCAGAGGGGGCGTTCCCGTGCCCAAGCCTTTCCCAAGGGAGAGGAGGCCTGGTTCGCGAACGGGCTCAAACTCAACATAGAACCGCTTTAAGTCGTAAGAGCCACTTCAGTCGGCTTTCATCGGGTTGCGGCTTCCGATGCGGCATGGCTGCGTGAAGCCTGCTGGCCTCTGCAGCTTGCATCGGATGGCCGGCTGTAGCTGAATCGAATCTGAATGTTCGGGCGCCAGGACGACGGCCAGACGCGCGTCAGCCGGTAACCGTTCCTCCAGCCGCAGTCGCCGTGCTCCCTGTCATGGCTGTTCACCTCAACACACGGCATGGGGCCCCAGGTGCCGGCATGAAACGTTCTGTTCACAGACGGCACGGCGCTCCGGGCTGGATCGGCACCTGCGGAGGGGGCGGTTCAGCCGGGGCCGCTCCTCATCCGACCGCTGGGGTGTTCCCCGCTGCGAGCGCCTCGGCGCGGTGTCGCTCCAGGGTGCTCCTGGGCAGAGGCCCCTGCAGATGCTCCCAGGGCAGCACCCGTTCCTGGCTCCAATTGCCATGCACCACCTGCTCCCAGGCGGGCGGCAGCACCGACTGGGCCGGATCGATCAGGGGGGCGTCGCCGGCAAGCACGGCCCGGTAGGCCTTTTTCCAGCCCCCCAGGCTGTCGTGCTGGCCGCGGGCGGCAGCGATCACCGGCGCCAGGCGGCGATCGCTGCGGGAGATCAAGGCCTGGATCACGCTCCAGCCATAGCTTTCGGGTCGCAGGTCGATGCCTTTGGGCTTCAGGCGTTTGGCCAGCAGCTTCAGGCGCTTTTCGGCTTCGGGTCGCACTCCTTCCCACTGGAAAGGCGTGTGGGCCTTGGGCACGAAGCTGCTCACCCCCAGGCTCAGGCGCAGGCCCGGCACCGCCCGCTTGAGGGCCAGCAGCAGCTCGGCGGTGCTCTCGATGTCCGCCTCCTCCTCCGTGGGCAATCCGGCCATGCCGTAGAGCTTCAAGGCGCTGAGGCCGCCTTCCTTGGCATAGCGGGCGGCGGCGAAGATCTCCTCGTTGCTGAGCTTTTTGTTCACCACGCGGCGCATGCGCTCGCTGCCACTCTCGATCGCGATCGTCAGCGACTTGCTGCCCCGCTTGCTCAGCATCTCGGCCAGCTGCGGTGTGACCGTGGCGGCCCGCACGGAGCTGACGCTCACGCGGGTGCCGTCGAAGCGATCCTGATCGAGCCAGCTCAGCAGGTCGGCGAATTGGGGATGCTGGGTGACCGATGCCCCCAGCAAGCCCAGCCGTTGGGTGGCCTTCAGCCCGGTTTCCACCGCCGGGATCAGGCCGTCGTCGAGGGAGGCGGTGCGAAACGGCAGGGTGAGGTAGCTGGCCAGGCAGAAGCGGCAGAGCTCGGGACAGCTGCGGGCCACCTCCACCATGTGGATCGAGGGCCAGGCCGCCTCCGGCGTGATCACGGTGGAGTGGCTGAGGGTGTTGCCGCGCCAGGTCTGCTTGGTCACCGTGGCTGGGATCGTGGCCTCCAGCGGTTCGATCGCCAGCAATTCGCCTTCCGGGCTGTAGCGCGGCGCATACAAGGACGGCACATACACACCCGGCACCTGGGCCAGGGCACGCAGCCGCTCGGAGCGGGGGGCCGCGCGCCGCGTCAGCAAGGCATCGATGAAAGCCGGCAGCAGCTGCTCACCGTCGCCGAGCAGCACCACATCAAAGAAGGGGGCCAGCGGTTCGGGGTTGGCGGTGAGCACCGGCCCGCCGCCGAACACGATCGGATCGCCATCGCCGCGCTGATGGCTCCAGAGCGGGATGCGCTGGCGTTCGAGCAGATCCAGCAGCACCGGGCCATCCAGCTCCCAGCTCAGCGACAGGCCGAACAACTCGGGATCGCGATGCCCAGGGTCGCCCTGATCGGTGAACAGGCGACGCACGTCCAGGTCGGCGCGGCGAGCGAGCGTGGCCCACACCACCTGATAGCCCAGGCTGGTGATCCCCACCGAGTAGCTGCTGGGGAAGGCCAGCACCGTGCGCAACGCGCCGGGCTCGGGCACGGCGGGCTCGAACAGCAGGGTTTCCTGGTTCAGGGGGTACCGGGTTCAGCCTCCAGCTTCTCAGGCCCTGGCTCCTTTCGGCGTAGGGGAGCGGCGGCCAGGGGGCCTCGATCACAATGAGCTCCACCTGGTCCTCGGGACGGTCCGGATGGGTTTTGATCCCCGCCACTGGCGGCCAGCTCCTGGCAGCCGGCCGGTCACCGCCAATCTGAATGGCCTGCTGGCGGAGAACGAGGCCCTGCGGCGGGAGGTGCGCCAACTGCGTCTGCAACTGGAGCAGCTGCGGCAGCCCCGCCCCCAGGACAGTGGCAGCCAGGACAGTGGTAGCCGGGGCAGTAGTAGCCGGGGCAGCAATGGGGCCGCCCCCAGCATCACCCCCCAGCTGGTGGAGCGCTGGGGGGAGGCCATGGCCTGCCATCCCGGCTGGTCAGGGTTGCGGATCGGCCCTCCCGGGGGCCTGCGGGGCCTGGTCGAGGAATTGCGCGCCCAGGCCTGGAACCCCGCCCTCAGCCTGGAGGAGGAGCTCAATCGCCGCCAGGCTGGGCTCGGCACCGAGCTGGCGGCTGCCCTGCGTGGCCCCCACAGCCGCAGCCGTTGGGCGGTGCGCGCCGCCTTCGCGCTCTACGGCCCGCGGGCCACGGAGTGGTTGAGCGAAGAGCCGTGGCGGGTGGTGTTGGAGCTGCGGCGACGGCTGGACCGGCAGGAGCAGCGCCGGGGTACCCGCACCGCCAACCACAGCGCCAGCGGCGGCCCCTCCGATGGCCCTGCCGGCGACCCCTCCGGCGGGGCCACGCCGAAGCGGCAGCCACCACCGCCCGATCCGCGGCGTGAGGCGCTCCGGCTGCTGGGCCTCGAGGCCGGCGCCAGCCAGGACATGATCAAGTGCACCTACCGACGGCTGGCCAAGAACCACCATCCCGACCTGGGCGGTGATGCCGAGGCCTTCCTGCGCCTGGATGCCGCCTACCGGCTGCTGATGTCCGGTTGAGGGTCGACGGGTCGGCCGCCTACCCGGATCGGGGATGCCATCAGCGGGCTCCTGTGGCTGGAGGGGGGCGGAGGCTGCACCACCGTGTCCACGCCGTCAGGAGGGTCGCGGGGGAGTTCTGGTTCCGCGGGAATTTGTAGAGACGACGTGCACTTGGGTGGACCGCTGCGGCCGACGGTGCCGGTTATCTGGTCGGGTTGGGGCAGGATCGACCTGGTTCAAGCGATGAAATACTCCTTTGCGAAGATCGATACATTGGAAAGCTCAATCTCCATGTTGGCCAGGCGATCGGCATCGGTGTTGAGCTGAAGCAGGCCCGCGGCGAACCGCACTTCACCGGCAGTGCCGGAAAAGAGCTGCGCTCCGATATAGGTGAAGGCTTGATTTCCAATGGCTGTGGACGAGGCGTCCAGCGCCGACAGGTTGATCTTGTCCCCACTGGCGCCGTTGAAGTCGGAGATGGTGTCGCGGAAGCCGGAGCCGGCACGGGATTGCGAGGGGAGCGTGTAGAGAAAGGTGTCGGCGTCGGCTCCGCCGATCAGCTGGTCTCGGCCGTCCCCGCCGTCCAGGATGTCCCTGCCGATACCCCCGTTCAGGGTGTTGCTCAAAGCGTTTCCGGTG
Source organism: Cyanobacteriota bacterium (assembly GCA_026389335.1). Classification (GTDB taxonomy): domain Bacteria; phylum Cyanobacteriota; class Cyanobacteriia; order PCC-6307; family Cyanobiaceae; genus Cyanobium. The sequence goes on from JAPLIB010000020.1 coordinate 27,142, forward strand.
ATCGCATCATTCCCGCCACCGGCGCTGACGTTTTCGATGGCGATCAGCGTGTCGCGGCCCTCCCCTGTCTGTTGAGGGCCGGTAACGGAGAGCCGGACGGTGTTGTTCGCTGCGCCGTACACAGCGGTGTCTGAACCGGCGCCTCCGTCGAGGACATCGTCACCGACGCCGCCCTCCAGCTGGTCATTGCCGTTGCCCGCGACGAGGAGGTCGGCTTCGTTTCCACCCTTGAGACTGTCGTTGCCATCCAGTCCCAGCAGCAGGTCGCGCAGCGCACCGCCGGTGAGGCTATCCCCTAGGTCGAGACCGACCTTGTAAGCCTGAATCAGACCGAGTTGCTGTTGAAAGCGACTCGCGTCAATGCCCAGATTCGCCAGAGTTAAACCGGAAATCACGCTGCTTCCCGGGCTGCGCTTGGCGACAATCTCGACCTTGAATCGAAGCGTGGCGTTGGGGGGGATCAGGGATCCGGTGCCACTGGATCCATAGGCAAGCTCCGACGGTATCGTCAGCTCCAGCACTTCACCAATCTGACGATTCTGCAGCGCCTGGTCCCAGCCCTTGATGACCTGGCCAACGCCGAGCGTGAAACTGAACTCAGTCCTGTTCGGGACTGGGTTGAAGCTGCTGAACTTGTAGTTGGCATCGAAGGGAGTGCCGTCCACCAAGGTCCCCTCGTACCAGACCCAGATTTGGTCGCCAATCGCCAGTCGCTCGCCCGTCGACCGGCGCAGCACAGAGATCTGGAGAGCGTTCGTTGCAGTCATGGATTAATGTCGTGTGGGCATCTTAGCTCCTTCATCGGCGTTCACCACTTGGTTGCTGACCGCGCAGCCTTTGAGCTGATCGGAGTTGAGGTCGTGGTTGAGCTCATCAGCGAAGCGGTCGAACATGGCGGCGGCGATGCTCAGGCCCTGCGCCGGAGTCGGAAAGCGGCCCGGCTGGGTACAGATAGCCGTCAGTTCGGCACTGCCCAGATCCACCAGGGCATTCCGTGCGGCTGCCGGCGGCTTCGTCGCTGGTCATGGCAGCACTCCCATGGCCTGATCCAGCAGCTGCTCCGGCTGCTGGATGTCTTCTGTCAAAGCAATGATGTCTCCAGACTGGGTGAGGGAGGGGCCCTGTTTAACGGTCACTCCCTCAGCCGTTGCCTTGAGGCCAATGAACACGGCCTTGAGGCTGCTGCGGTGATGGCGCTCCAACTCCAGGGCACGCATCAAGAAAAGACTATGGGTAGCAATAAATACCTGCACGCCTGCATCAGCCAGATCCAGCAACAACGGCGCCAGACGCCGAATCAGGCGTGGGTTGAGGTTGGCTTCAGGTTCATCCCAGAACAACATCGAATTGGCATCCAGGCTGCCATTGGCAATGAGCCTGGCCACCATCGTGAGCTTTCGATAGCCCTCAGCCACGAGATCGGCCTCCACCTTGATGCTCGGCTCAGCCATCTGAATGAAGAAGCGATCTCCCTCCAGCAGTGCCTTGCTCCCCAAGGACTCCTCCAGAGGTACCAACAAATCGGCGATTTCGCGTTTCCTGGCACCCCTGGCAATGGGCGAGCCCAACAAACAGCACACAGGTATCGCGCCAGATTTCATCGAAGGGGATGGCCTGGGTTTCGTAGAGGCTCACGAAACCGGGATAGACCGACAGCAATTCACGTGTGGGCAGAAACACCGGGCCATGTGGCAACCATGCCGAGGGGGAGGTCTTCGGTCTTGACGGCCTTATCGCTTTGGGTGGAAAACGAAAAGGAAGCTAGCCCCGCAGAGCCAAATTCAGCCAGGACCTCAGCACGTTTGTGGCCCTAGATGCGTCGGGCCAGCCGACCGAGTTTGCCCCGATCAGGCCGGAAAACACCGACGAGCTTGGATCCGAAGCGTGAATCCATGATCGCTTTGGTGGGGCGGTCCGCCGCCGGCTCATTGGCTGCCACCACCAGGCTGGACACGATGCTGTAGGCGAGCTTGAGCAGGTGCGTCTTGCCGCTGCCGTTCTCTGAAGGGTGAGGGCATTGAGCATCACGAATCTCCAAGGAGAAGCAGCGGGGCTGAACAGCACGTCGCTGGAGCGTCTGCGATCCTGAACGACCCAAGCGCGAGACAAAAGAGAGCGAAAACGAGTTCAAGCATAAGCAGCCACCAAGGTGTTCTCCGGCTCCACTAACGCCTCCGCCAACAGCGCCTCCAGCAACCGCCTGCGCTGCTGATCGGCCTGGCTGAGCTGCTGCTCCAGCTGGTCGCAGAGGGCCATCAGGTCGGGCCGAACAGCGGCAAAACAAACAGCCATATCAGAGTTTGCCACCATTGGGTAGCTGATCTGGGTTGGGAGCAGGTTGAACAGGAGCGGAGGTTTGCGGGTCAAAGCACCCACTTTCGCGCGTACCTGCGAAAGCGTCGACCAGTCGGTTGCGGATGGTGGGATCATCAGCAAATACCTCCATCCAGACACTGAAAAAGCCAGTAGCCTGGGCAAGATGCACCAAGGCATCAACCACCACAGCATCGCCTGGACGCAAGGCAAGAAGCTTGTCCCGCGCATATTCCGCCATCAGCCATGCTTCAAGGCGCTGCTTGATGCGGTCGAGAGCGATCAGTCGTCCGTTGGCGTCGGCTGCGGCGGGACCTAGCCGCTGAAGTCCCACAAGAGTGAGGGTGGCAAGAGCAAGGTTCTGCTCCGAGCGACTGAGCCTCGGGGAAACCTGCACGCCACCACCAGCATCGTAGAGATAAGCCAAAAAGGTATTGTCACGGTCAGGCAGCAGAACATCGCTCAGCACAACATCCTTATTTAGCTTGGTGGAGTTGCAGTTCACGCAAGCCAGCAGAAAGTTCTCCCACCTTCCGATCAAGGCTTGATAAGCGGGCAGGCCCTTGGGCTGGATATGTTCGACAGCCAGCTGGACAGGGATAAGGCGCTCGCAGTAGCTGCAATAGCAACCCAACCTGCTGATCAGATCCGGAAGGGCATCGCGATAGTTGGAGAAGTCCCCAGGGCGGGGTGAAGCACCACGCCGAATCGGACGCATCACCGACCCCCCAGGCGGGCTACCCTCTGCAACTCCAAAAGAGCCTGGAAGGCGGGATTATCCGCGAAAGGCGAAATCGTATCCACCAACTGGTCCTTAAAGGCGTCCGATTTGTCGACTGGTGAAAGGGTTGTATCTTCAAGCAACTGGAGATAGTTCTTGGCTGCATCCTTCATCTCGGCATAGCGAGCACTGACGCTGGTATCAGGCACACCTTGAATGCCTTCAGCAATTTCGGCGATCGAGAGATCACCAAGCTTTGCGGTGGGCTGACCTTCCAACATCAGCAGCTCCTCTCCTGAACGGAGTGATTGGATCAGGAACGGTGAATGGGTGGTGCAGATGAACTGAATCATTGGGAAAGTCGTGCGCAGATCCTCGATCACGTGCCGTTGCCAAGTAGGATGGAGGTGCAGATCTAGTTCATCGATCATCACGACACCCTCGGTTTCCTTGAGCACATCTGCACCCAGATGGGGATTCAAGGTAGCCGCCTTCTGGGCGAGATCGCCCACGACTGCCAGCATGGCACGTTGACCATCGCTGAGATTCATGAAAGGTTGTTGATCCCCATTGGCGAAGCGCAAGATCACTTCCCCAAGCTTGGCATCGAAATGCAAATCTTTGGCACCCGGAATGCTTTGCAGCAGAGCACGTCGGACTACTTGAAAGCTTTGACTTTCCTCTCCACCTTGCTGAAAGCTGAGCCAGGATTGGCGGGCAAGCCACTGGGTCAGCACACTGACCGAGAGGCGCGGATCGACACTTGTCTTGTAACCATCCAATCGGGACAGCTGTTTGGTGAGCAGGCTGCTGGGTGGTTCTTTGACTTGCCCTTGCTCCCTTGGCACAAGCCAGAGACGGCCGGTGCCGTAATAGGAAATTAGGGGAAGATTGATGGATTGGCCTTCACGCACAGCCTGCGTTGCCTGCTTCGCCAACTTCTTGATCCCGGGTGTGCTGGTGGTGCGACCACCGGGCCCATTGAGGCTGCGGCGCCAGATGGTTGGTTCGTGGCCGATGGATCCGCAGGCCTCGATGTAGCAAGGATATTGCCCCTCCCAGTGGGTACCCGCCTCGGAGGGGAAGGCCTGGAGGCGCACTTCGTGGGGATAGATATGGCGCGTGTCGACGCCTGCGACACCGAGAAACCAACTTCCAACGGCAACAGCGAGCGCATCAAGCAAGGATGTTTTGCCGGTACCGTTCTCACCCACAACCAGGTTGAACTGAGGATGGAAGGTCAGCTCGCGGCGCCGAAAGCCCTTGAAATTCTCCAGTAGCAAGCTATCGATCCGCATCCTGGGGTCCGCAGGGTTAATCGTGCAGGGCTTTCATGAGTCTACCGAGAAAACCGCATGTGATCCCAGCCCTTCTCTTGTCATGGCGGCCAAGGCCTTCTCCGGCTCCTCCAACGCCTCCGCCAACACCGCCTCCAGCAACCGCCTGCGCTGCTGATCGGCCTGGCTGAGCTGCTGCTCCCTCTGATCGCAGGGGCCATCCGTTCGTCGAGCTTGGCGAAACAAGCGGCAAACAGCCCAGAGTTTGTCGCCATCGGGCAGGTTGTCTGGGCGGGGCGCAGGTTGCACCGATGTGATGCTCAGGGGATCAAAGCAGCCACTGTCGCGGTTGGCGGCAAAGGCGTCGCCTTGGTAAGGCGAACGACAATCTCTGCCAACACCGCATCGCCAGGACGCTGAGCAAGAGATTCCCTGGCAGGGACTGCTACCAGCCAAGCCTCCATGCGCTGCAATACACGATCGAGAGAGCAGGACCGACTGGCCAGCGGGTTTCCCAGAGCTTCCCTAACGCCAAATCGCAGCCAGGTTCATCATGGTGCAGCAGAACCGGTTTGGCTTCATTCGTCTGTTTCAGGAGAAAGGCAATGTTGTTTATGCTTGCCGAGCCGCAAAGCAGCGGGCGATATGGACCGCAGAGAGCCATCAGCTAGTGGACTTGGCGGCTAAAATCCCGGGCCTGATTGTTGCCTAAGTCTGGCAGATTAAAGCCAAAAAAGATTTATGCGTATATTGCATCAGTCCTCAGGGCGGAACGCAGTAAAATGGCAGGCATTCCATAAGCAGATCTCATAATGCATTGGCACAAGAAGCGTCCATCCCCTACCCGGAGGAGCGCACTCTAAGCGTAGAGTGGAAGGAATTCTTGTACCCATTCAGGGGTCGGGACGTACCGCCGCGCGAATGCACGCCTGATCGCTCAACGCCGAGCGGTCAAAGAAGCCGTGCTGCTCTTGCTGCTGAACTCAGGTATCCGGTAGTAAAGAAGGCATTACGCCATCGCGG
>JAPLIB010000035.1 GCA_026389335.1 Cyanobacteriota bacterium
GGCCAGCGGGTCGCTGGGCAGTACTGGCGTACTATGCAGTTGTGGTTTGGAGGGCTGCCATGTGGCAGGCGGCTGTTTTATGCAGGCTGGTGATCCTTGAAAACCGATCATTGGTTCTACGGGCTGGCTGTTCCAGAGCGCGCCGGATCTGATCGCCTTGCTGTTGCCGGAGGGCGCCACTGGGGTGCTCTCGTTCTGCACGGATGCGCCGGGCGATGCGCTGTATCGCTACTGCTTTGCAGAAGCCTTGCGGCTTCGAGCGCCAGAGCTCAAGGCAGCGAACCATCGCCTCGATGGTTCGTTCTGGCCCAGAAGCGGGGAGGCCGGCACGCCTGAGAAACCGGTGGTGTTGCTGGAGGTGCAGATGCACAGCAAGCCGGGGTTCAAGCACCGCATGGGTGCTCAGAGCTTTCGCTTTCTCCAGCTCCATCCCAAGGTGAAACAACTGGCTGTGGTGGTCGTCGTGCCGCACCGGCGTCTCAACCCAGGCTCGGCCGAGCTGCCGCAGCAGCTGCAGGCGTTTCTTGATGGGGTGATCTGGCTGAGCCTTGAGGAGCTGGGCCAGCAGGCCGATCTCGATCCATGGCTCACCCTGCTCACGCTGCCGGTGCGGCCTGAGGCCGAACTGCCGGCCAGCACCCAGCAGATCCTCGAGCGCCGGCCAGATCTGCTTTCCACCGTTCTCACTATGCTGTTTGAGCGGTTTCCCACACTCACTCCCGAGGAGATCATGGTGATCGCAGGCATTCCCACCGACCAACTACTCCACACCCGCGCCGCCCAAGACCTTCTGGATCGGGGCCGGCAGGAGGGGGAGGCCCAAGGTGAGTTGCGTGGCCGGGCCGCCGAGGCTGCCGCTGTCACCCTTCGCCAACTCGGCCGGCTCTGCGGCCCCCTCAGCGACGCCACTACCGCCGAAATCCAAGCCCTGCCGCTGGAGCAGCTGGAGACCCTGGCTGAGGCGTTGCTCGATTTCAGCGGGCCTACCGATCTGACGGCTTGGCTGGAAGAGCAGAAGGGCTGAGGCCCGAGTGCTGGCAGGGCTGCAGTTCGTGATGAGCCCGCTGGTTCAGCAGGATCGTGGCTTCTGCGGCCCCAACCCTCTCGGCAGGTGCCACCCACTTGCGGCTGCGAGCGGAGTCCCGCCGAATCGGCAACCAGCGCATCAGCTCAATCAACAGCATCGCCGCCTTCTGAGAAGCCACTAGCTCCGACGTGCAGGAAGTGGCCCGTGCCATCGGCACCGATTCGCGCCTGGGAGCCAAGTTCCTCAAGGCCGGCCCCGGCCTTGGCGGCAGTTGCTTCCAGAAAGACATCCTCAACCTGGTGGTTCTCTGCGGCCACTACGGCCTGCACGAGGTGGCCGCCTACTGGCAGCAGGTGGTGGCGCTCAACACCTGGCAGCAGCACCGCATCAGCACCCTGGTGGTTCGGCGGCTCTTTGGCACGGTGAAGGGTAAGCGCATAGCCGTGCTGGGTTTCGCGTATGGCCTCCGGCCGACTGCGTCTACAAAGCCGACACCAACGACACCCGGGAAACCCCAGCTATCCGCATCTGCCGCAATCTTCTGGAAGAAGGCGCCCAGCTGGCGATCTTTGATCCCAAGGTGAGTGCCGAGCAGATCGCTGCGGATCTGGGGGTGGAGGCCCTTTTGGGTTCAGAGGGCGAGGGGGTGTGGCAACCGGCCGCGGATCCTTTTGCCGCCGTTTGTGGTGCGGATGCTGTGTTGGTGCTCACTGAGTGGCAGCAGTTCAGGCAGCTCGATTGGCCAGCCCTGGCGGCGGTGTAGCCGCAGGCTTCCGCGAAGCGGTTGCGTCAGCCCGCTTGGCTGTTTGATGCCCGCGCCGTGGCGGATGCGGCTGCCGCGAGCGCGGCGGGGTTGCAGGTGTGGGTTGTGGGGGAGGGTGAGGGGTAAGGCACAGGGGTGGTGGTGCCCGCCGGGAAGGGGCGGGGCGCAAGGGTGCACCCGCCGCAGGCGCTTGACGGGAAACCCGTGAAACCACGGAGGACCTGTGGCAGTACAGGTGTACTGTGACGTGGTCGGGATGGGGAGGACTGGCCGGTGTCAGTGCGTGGGGTTTGAAACCCGATCACTGGTTCTACGGGCTGTTCCAGAGCGCGCCGGATCTGATCGCGCTGCTGTTGCCGGCGGCGGGTGCGCCAGCTCCCTCGCTCGGGCCTGATGCGCCTGGGGATGCGCTCTATCGCTTTGAGGCGCCGGAGCTCAAAGCCGCAAACCATCGCCTTGATGGGGCGTTTTGGCCGCGCTCGGGAGACAAGGGCACAGCAGAACCTGATTGACCGACACATCTCACCCGAGACGCTCATGCGACAGCGAGCGGCAGGGGATCGCGGCCCTGAGGCTGTGATCGTGGTGGCAGTTCAATCCGCGTGAACCAGGGCTGCTTCCGGCGGCGCCTGACGCCGCGGCTGGGAATGCAGGGCCCCAGATCCCGCTGGGGGATGGGCATCCAGGTCATGAGTCTGGCTTTGGTATCAGCGACGAACGCCTGCAGCGTCGCCAGGCCGATCCGCACAAAGCTCATACCCCGCCGCCAGTGTGGATCCACCTGACGGCGCAGGCCAGCCAGGCTGA
>JAPLIB010000047.1 GCA_026389335.1 Cyanobacteriota bacterium
CGCCAACCTGCGAATCCGCCGGAGCGGATGGCTGGTCGGGATCCGCTCCTCGATCGAGACGTAGGAGAACAAAGAGCTACTGCGCTCCTGTTGGCCTCGCATCAACGAATGGGCAGCTGCCCAATTCTGGCAGAGGGGGCTGGGTTTTTCAGCAAACTCCTAAACCCCGAAGCTGACGCCCATCCAGGGCCGGCGGCCAGGCCGCAGCGCTCAGCCGAGGGTGATCTGGGTGCCAGACAGCAGGGGGCTGTGGGAGCCCAGCACGGCAAACACCTGATCCCAGCCGTCTTCACCGCTGTTGAGATAGCCATAGGTCACCGGACCGTCAGCCAGCTCGATGATCTCGACATAGAGGCCACTGGCAGCTGGCTGCGCCGCGATCTGCTGAAGCACCTGCTGCCGAAAGCCCACGGCATCCGCGCTGCCGCTCAGCCCCGTCACCAGGTCGTTGACGCCTCCATGGCGCAACTGCAGGACATCATCGCTGGGCACTGAATCCGCCATCTGCAGGCTGGTGAGGCCCGAAAGCAGACCACCATTTTCAGCCGCCACCTCGAAGCGATCCCGGCCCGCTCCGGAGTTGATCGTGCAGGCGGAGCCGCCAAAAATGATGTGGTCATCCCCAGCTCCCGTCAGCACGGACACGGGACCATCCTGGTTGCCGGGTGTGAGGCGGAACTGAACACCCCCATCGCCACCGCGCAAGGTGGCTCCCGGTGCCAGGCAGCCGGCGGCAAACCCCAGCTGCACGGACCCGGTGATGCCCCTCACATCCACTCGACTGAGGCTGCCCGGAGCGGATCCGGCCGCCAGGGTGCCGAGGTCTGCCAGCCCCTCGGAGGGGCTAAGCATCACCACCTCCCTGAGCTGCTGGCCACCCAACCCCGGCAGGCTCCAGTTGCCATGGCGTCCGATGGCGCCCTTGGCATCCAGCCGGAGGCGCTCGACGCCATCAAACCGCAACGGATCGGCATGGCTGAGCCCGCTGGCGGGATCGAGGGGAATGCCGCGGTTGTCATAAAGCACCAGCAGAGCATCATCGGGGCCGCTCAAGGTCTGGGGCCCGCTGAGCACGAAACCAGGGAAGCGCTGATGGCCACGATCACCGCCACCCGCGAACAGAATGGAGCTGAGCCCTGGAGCATTGAGCATGGTGGCGACGGCATGCTCTTCGCCGGCACGGGTGGCTGAGGTCTGAAGTTCCACGGCGGTGATCGCTGGATTGCCGGAGAGGTCGAGCTGGCCGCTGGACCCCTTCTGCAGGATCAGTCCTTGCACATGGCTGAGGCTGGGGAGGCTGCGGTTGCCGAGCACGCACAGACCCAGCAGGGTGCGGGAACCGGGGGCAAGACCACCCAGAAAAGTCAGGGAGCTGAATTCATACGTGCCCAGAAAAACGGCTGTCTGCCCCGTGGATCGACGGGCATCGATGCGCAGACTCTGCTTGTCACCGGCAGCGGCTCCAATGTCGAGATCAAGATAGTTCGTACCACTACCGCGCACACAGATCTGCCGCAGGGTTGACGTGGTGTTGATATCGATGTGGTTCTTGATGCCACCGGTAACAATGTCAAGACTATGAATCTTGCTGGCGATATTGACTTCAGCCTCATCCGCCGCGTCGCCGGCATTCACCAGCAACAGGCGCAGCACGCCATCGTTGCAGCGGGGACTAAAGGAAAGGTCAAGCTCCACCGGCGTGGGTGTGAGCACACCAAAGCGGCTATGGCTGTTGGCATTGAGCAGCGTCAGGGTATGGCGCTGACTGCGATCTCCGTCAACAATCCACTGATCCACGGGCCGCGGATGCCGCCCAAGATCAACGCTCAGATCACTGAACAACCTGTAACGATGCACAGGCCGCCAGGGCCAGGATTGCCCAGGGGAAAAGAATGACTTCAGCTGTCCCATTGTGATCAACTCCAGCCTTGACATCTGCGTCTCACAAATCGAACGCAACAGCCCAGAGGCCAGCACCCATCATGACGGCCGACCTTGCCCCACGCCGAACCCCGGCCCGGCGGCATTCCCCAGGCTGAGCCAGACATCGGCACTGGCCACGGGCCTCGAGCCACTGGCCTGGAGCCAAAGCAGCCCTACGGCTCTGGATCCGCCGCCAGGGCACTGGCATCCAAGCGTTCCAGCAGCGCCGCAATGATGCGGGCGTTGGCGGCCGGAAAGGGGTAATCGGCCAGCTCGGCCGGCAGCACCCAGCGCACCTGCTGAGAGGCCAGGGGCTGGGGCTCGCCCGCGAGCCAGGTGCAGAGATGCACCACAAAACGCAGGCGCTTGTGGCTGTAGGCGTGCTCGATCACGATCAACTCCTCACCCACCGCCACCTCAATCGCCAGCTCCTCCACCAGTTCACGCCCGATCGTGGCGGCGATCGCTTCCCCCTCCTCCTGCTTGCCGCCAGGGAATTCCCACAGGCCGCCCAGCAACCCCTCGTTGAGGCGCTGATCAATCAGCACCCGGCCGGCGCCATCCAGCACCACTCCTACCCCGATCACCTGATGGGGCACGGTGCGGACGGCGTCCTTCACGGGGAAACGGGCGGGATCGCCGGCAGCGTAGGCAGCGCAGTGCCCCTGCCAGGGACAGGCGCCGCAGCGGGGAGAACGGGGGGTACAGACGCTGGCGCCCAGATCCATCAGAGCCTGGTTGAACGCTCTGGGCCGCCGCGGATCGAGCAGCAGCTCACTCAGTTGCCAGAACCGGGCCAGCCCCCGCGGCGGTGCCAGGTGAATGTGCCACCGGTGCCCGGGAGCCAGCACCCAGTCGGGGCTCCCGTGTTGGAGCGCGTTCTGGCGTTCGTTCTGATGCTGATGGTGGTTCTGGCCCTGGCTCCAGCCTGATCACAGGAGCTGGGCCGCCTGATGCAGGCGCCGCGCCCGGGAGTGATAGCCGAGGCCCTGCCAGAGCATCAGCACGCCGAGCTAGGGCACCGCTAGTGCACTGGCGGGTTGAGCGCTCATGGGGTGATCAGCAAAGGGTGTGCCTTAGCTCACGAGCGGCAGGATTGTGCGTTGCGGAACCCAACCCACAGGCAGATTCAGGCGGCCGAGCACCGCTCACTCAGCGGACGCCGTGGCGCTCAACAGGAACGGGTCCCGCATTGCCGCCACTCGCCAACCGATCCTCCTGAGTGTTGGCGGCGAAATAGTGGATCAAATTAACCACCAGACCACTCCATCCGGTCTGGTGGCTGGCACCAATGCCGGCCCCATTGTCTCCATGGAAGTACTCATAAAACTGCAGATAGTCCTTCCAGTTGGGGTCGCCCTGAAGGATCTGCTGGCTGCCAAAGACTGGCCTTAGGCCTTCAGCATTGCGTGTAAAAATGGAGACGAGCCTGTGGGCGAGATGCTCGGCGATCTCATACAGGTTCGCCATCTGGCCGCTGCCTGTTGGAAATTCAACCTTGAAGTCTTTGCCGTAATAACAGAAGTAGACAGTCAAGGAGCGAATGATCGCGAAGTTGACTGGCATCCAGATCGGCCCGCGCCAGTTGCTGTTGCCGCCAAACAGACCTGAATCAGACTCGGCCGGCAGGTATTGGACAACGTACTCCTGCTGATTGTGGACAAAGCGATAGGGATCAGATTCATGCCGTTTTGAGATCGAGCGAATGCCATGCTCTCCGAGAAACTCGTCCGGATCGAGCATGATCTTCAGCACGCGGCGAAGATTGGTTTCATCAAGTGCTGACATCATGTGCCGGTTGGCATAACCCTTGAGACTGATGTCGTGAAAAGAGCTGCGTTGGTCCGGATATTTCTCCCGGAGCCCATTCAACATGTTGCTGAGTTCAGGGAACTGCTCCATGACATCCTGCTCAAACACTTGTACGGCGCACAATGGAATCAGCCCGACCATCGATCTGACTTTCAGGCGCGTTGAGCTGCCGTCGCTTTTGCGAAGTACATCATAGAAGAATCCATCTTCTTCATCCCACATGCTCTCGCTCGCATTGCGATTGACCATTGCATGGGCGATTGAGAGAAAGTGCCGCATAAACTTCGCTGGGTATTCGCGATACGTTTCATCGTTTTGTGCCAGCGATAGGGAGATATTGACCATGGTCTGGGCATAGAAGGCCATCCAGGCCGTGCCATCGGCTTGCTCCAGGCGGCCTCCCATGTCTGGTGATTCCGTACGGTCAAAAATGCCAATGTTGTCGAGACCAAGGAAGCCGCCTTGAAATACGTTGTTACCACTGACATCTTTTCGATTCAGCCACCAGGTAAAGTTGATCAGAAGCTTGTGGAAGCATTGTTTCAGCCACTGATCATCCTTCTCGCCATGGAGTGCCGCATCAGCTAGGTAGACGTAATAGGTCGCCCAAGCGTGCACGGGTGGGTTGACATCCCCGAAGTTCCACTCATAGGCAGGAATTTGCCCGTTGGGGTGCAGGTACTGGCTACTCAGCATCAAGCTGAGCTGTTGCTTGGCGAAGTGCGGATCCACGAGTACAAACGTGGTGGCATGAAAAGCGAGATCCCAGGCGGCATACCAGGGATATTCCCATTTGTCTGGCATGGAGATGACATCACAGTTGTTCATGTGATGCCACTGCTGATTTCTGAAACCCTGTGAATTCGTGACACCCAGGGGATCAATCCCACGCTGCTGGAGCCAGGAAGATATGTCGTAGTTGTAGAACTGTTTGGACCACAGCATCCCTGCCATCGCTTGCCTGAACACCAGCCTTTGCTCGGCGCCCAATCCGGCTGGCATCACCCTGGCATAGTATTCATCGCAGTCCTGTTTTCTGCGATGCAAGATCTGATCAAAGTTGTGATACGCAGAGTCATTCTGTGATTCAAGCGTTGACTTGGTCAGTCTTAACTTGATTGTGGTCGAGGCATGGGCACCAATCAAGAGGTTGTAAATCGCAGATGCTTTCGTTCCGCGCTGCACTGGGTTGACAGCCGTTCGCTCGCCGTGAACGAGGTAGCGATTGATGCCGCACTTGGTATAGGGGGATTGATTCGGTTGCTGGAACAGAATCTCTGTATTTGTTTCGTTGTCCGTAAATACCAGTTCACCAGCCCCGTCGCACTGCAACGTGAACTCACCGAGCTCGGGGTGCAATGCCTGGAGGCTTGCTGCACCAGCCGCGCTCGGGCTCGCCTTCAGTTCAGGCCTGGCGCTGCCATCTTGCGCCCATGTATTGCGAAACCAGAGGGTTGGTAGTACGGCGAGCTTGGCCGTTTGATCGGAGCGATTGTGGATCGTGACCTGGATCAGCAGATCCTCTGGATCGGCCTTGGCGTATTCAACTTCAATGTCACAGTATTCATTCTTGTCGAAGACTCCCGTGTCGATCAGCTCGTATTCCCGCTCCTGCCGCGACCTTGCTTTATTTACGGCGACAAGATCATCGTAGGGGAAACCATTTAGCGGATACTTGTAGAGGTAACGCATATAGGAATGCGTTGGCGTCGAGTCCAGGTAGTAATAGTATTCTTTGACATCCTCCCCGTGGTTCCCTTCGCTATTAGTGAGTCCAAACAGGCGTTCCTTGATGATCGGATCTTTGCCATTCCAGAGCGCCAACGCGAAGCAAAGAAGCTGGCGGTCATCGCTGATGCCTGCCAGGCCATCTTCGCCCCATTGGTAGGCACGGGATCTGGCCTGATCGTGACTAAACGACTCCCAGGCGTTGCCATCGGGGCTGTCGTCTTCGCGCACCGTGCCCCACTGCCTCTCGCTCAGATAGGGGCCCCACTTACGCCACGGCTTGATGCCCTCGTTGGCCTCAATCAAGCGTTGATGTTCGGGTGTCTGAGCGGGAGGGAGTTGGCCTGCGGACATTGCCTAGGGATGGGTTCGTGTTGAGTTGAAAATGCAAGGAGCGAGGCCTAAGCTGACTCACGCATCCCGCCTCTAAATACTGTCGCATCAGCAGCCGTGGTCCCTCCCATCCCCGTCACGGGTCGATGACCGCAGCTGGGCACCACTGATGGAGCCGCGTCGAGGGATTCTGCGCTTCTCGGCACCTTGTGGTGGCGACCTTGGTAGTGCCCAGCCGGCCAGGACCTGAGGGAAGCCACCACTGCCGGATAGGCCCGCCCGCATGGGCCCAAGTAGGGGTCTCTCTGTGCTGCTGAAGCCGTTCTGCGCCCTCAGCACGGCCAAGGTCATCGCCCTCAAGGCCACCCTGCTGCTGCTGCTGCTCACCCTGCTGATCAAAGCCAAAATCCGCATCACCGGCTTCTCAGCGCTGGGCCTCTGCCTCCTGCTGCTCCAGACCCTGGTATTCCTGGCCATTGGCGCTGGGCTCGTGGTGGCAGCCGGTGGGGCTGCCCTCTACGCCATGCAGCAACTCCGGCAGGCTGCAACTCCGGCAGGCAGCGGCCAGAGCACCAGGCCGATCGCCACGCCGATTCCCAGCCACAGCCGTTCCACCATGCGCTGGGGATCTCCACCACCAGGTTCAGGCCGCGCTGTTCGGCGTCACGGCACATCCGCACCAGCCACGTGCCCGGTGTCAACTACGTAGGGCTTGCTGAGGAACCCAGAACCGTTGTGGGGCAGTTGATTCCAGCGACTATCTCGGGTTAAGATGGGGCGTAATCAGCCATTTCTGGCTTAGAAGAACCTGCTAGCGTCACAATGTACG
>JAPLIB010000073.1 GCA_026389335.1 Cyanobacteriota bacterium
GGCCGATGCACGCCACGGCACAGCCGTGGCACGCTGAAGGACGGCTGCTGCCGACCGGAGCCTTGCGGCGTCTGCTCAGCCCCAGGCAACGTCGAGGAACTCCACCAGCAGGACGCCCCCGGTGGGAGCCGTGGATGGTCACCAGACCCTCCCTCGCGGCCTGCTCCATGCCGGGCCGCTCCTTGCGCACCTGCTCGGCGCTGGCCAGCACCCGCACCCAGCCACCGGTCATCAAGTCCTCGCTGCCCGTCTCGAAGGCCTGCAGCCGCCGGTGCTGGTTGCTGTTCCGCTCGTAGTACAGGCCTCCACCGGTGGGATCGCCTCCCTCCGCCCAGACCTGGTCGACCATCAGCTTGCCGATGGCGACTGGGTCCTGTGCGGCACCTTCGATCGCGTCACCGTCAAGGATGAGGGGGTGGCTCAAGAGCGCCAGCACAGGTGAGTCTGCCGATCTGACCCTGCTTGGGCCCATCCGGCCTCTCGCATCAGCTTTGATGGCCTCGCTGTAGCGACGCATTGCTCTGCTCCGTCAGGTCCATGCCGAAAGAACTGGTCGTGATGGAGAGGCGTCGACTTTTCTGGCCGCGAGGGCACTAAAAGGCCTCCAGGCCCGCCAGGAAGAGGCCATGGGCGGATAGAAGGATCAGACCGCTCTCCCAAAGGAGACAGAGCGCCTGGGAGCGGACGAGAGGCGGCTCACGACTGGCAACCGGCTCAAGCAAGCAGCCGCCGACGAGCCTGGGGACCAGATTGGGGACCTACCGATCGGGCCAATCCCTGAAAAGTCAATCGGGGCGACAGGATTCGAACCTGCGACCTAGTGCTCCCAAAGCAGACGTTCAGGGGGTTCTATGACTGGGATTTCAGGCCACAACTGGCTTGGTGACTGGGGCTGATTGGGCCTGATCGGGCAGTCCCGGCTATTTTTGTGCACGGGATGTGCACACCCTATGCCGCGGATCAACCATGGCGAAAGCTGGGAGTCGGGCCTCAGAGCGACTGTTCGGACAGCGACGGCATCCGGATGGGCTGTGCGCAACAGCCGCGGCTCGGCTCGCCTGCTCGTCAGGCGGCCTGACGGACCAATGGAGACCGTTGGCTTGCCCTTCGACTGGGGCAAACAACAGGTGGCTGCGATCGTCGCCCGCGTCCGCAACATCTATGTCCTGACCCTGGAAGGCCATGACCTGCAGGAGGCGGCAGCGATCGCCGCCGGCAAGGCCCCCAGCAGCCGCTGCAGCTGGGTCGAAGCCCTGGCCAGCTTCCAGGGGCAGAAGCTGCAGCACGGCTCGGCGATCAAGCCGGCGACCTGGGCCAAGACCTACGAGCCGGTGCTGTCGATGGCGGTGCAGCTGCTGGAGCAGCCCAAAGGCCCGACCAATGCGGTCGACTTGCTAGATGCCTGCTTGAGGGACTGGAAACCGGGCAGCCGCACCCGCCAGATCCGGGCCCAGTCGCTGTCGCAGTTCCTCCGCCACTGCGTCAGCCGTGAGCAGTTCCCCGACCATTGGCTACCGCCGGCTGAACTCAAGCCCCAGATCGGGGTGTCGACAGCAGCCGAGGCCCCTGGCAGCCGGAAAGGGGATCCCTTCTCGGATCTGGAGATCCTTTCTTTGCTTGATGCTCTGCCCCAAACGGAGGTGGGTAGCCGCTGGGCCGATGCCATCCGGTTGCTGGCGGAACTGGGCCTGCGACCAATCGAGCTGCAGCACTTGGCAGTGCGCCATGAACCGAGCAGCGGTAAGCCGCTCTGGTGGTGCAGCTACCGCAAGCGCAGTGGCGGTGGCATGACTGAACCGCGCTGGATCCACCCCCTACCGCTGACCGACTGGGATGGCAGACGCCAGGACTGGAACTTGGCAGGCCGCTGGCAGGCCGGCGAGCTGGAGCTACCGCCCTTGGGCAACGGCCCCGGAGCCTCCGATGCGATCACCACCTACCTGGGCCGCCAGAAAGGGTGGAAGACCCTGCGCGATCGTCTATCGGCCCGGGGGGAGCGGGCCGTGCCCTACAGCTTCCGCCATAGCTACAGCCTGCGGGGCCACCAGCTGGGCATCGATGCCGGCAGCGTCGCCTTGAGCATGGGCCACAGCTATGAGGTGCATTGCCGCAGCTATCCCTGGGCATCGGAATCAGGTGCAGCGACGGCGTTTGCCCGGGCCTTGGCGGGGTAGGACAACAGGCCCTTCATGACGATCGATGGTTAGGACAAGGATGATCCGCCTAACGGTGAAAGCCTTGTAAGCTCAGCTAACACTCTTGATACGTACAACAATGTTTTTAAACGGTTCCTCAAGCCATCTCAGGCTTCCAAGCAGCCAATTTCTGTGCTTGAGAATGCCCGTAATCTGATTCCTGCCCCAGTACCCCATGACAAACCCATCGGGCTTCCGTGGAGTTTGCAGATTATTGATAAGGAAGCGGAGATGGTTGCTGAGATGTACAAGCTTAGAAACGCAGAGGACGCTGTTGTTGAGTCGGAAAACTCCCGAGGAGCTCAAGATCACCACAAAAGGGCAGAGATCGGCAAAATTAAGAAGCGGATTGCAGTTATCCAGATGGATGTTCTCAAGCTGCGTATGCAGGCCAATGCCTTGGGCTAGATTTTTGAGTAGGGCTTGACAGGGCTAAATGTTTGTAGCAACTGATTGACCTTTGATGGACGATGAAGTCACCACAGGAGCTGCTTCCATGGAGTTCCGACAGGCCACCAACCGCCGCACGAACGTAAAACAGAGTCTGCGGGCCCAGGGCATGCGACTTATTGAGATCTGGGTACCCGATGTGAAGTCAAAGAAATTAGCCGCCGAGGCACGTAGGCAGGCTCGATTGGTTGCCGAAAGCACGGAGGAGGCTGAGATTCAATCCTTCATTGATTCTGTGTTCGTGTGGCCAGATGATGCCTACAGTCAGTAAAGCTTGGTGACGTATCGACTATGGCCTGCGTGCCAGGGTATGTCAAATGTCTTCGCTATGTTGCGCCGTCTTTTAGCTTTTCAGATTGATCTCCACTGTGTTGGTGGTCCAAGTTGCAATGCCAGTACCAAAGTAGTCCTGGTCCTCTGTCCAGATTGCACATTCCAGTTGCATCCCCAGTGCCAAGGCTGACCAATCATCGGGGTCGCGGATTCTGGCTAGGGCTTCATCGCGCACCGATTCTAAAACGCTATCTTCGACCATTTGCACAACTCGCATCAAGCTCAGCAAAGTTTCGCTGCAGACCTGTTGATCGAGACCCTTCTTCTTGGCCAACTCAGTGATGTAGAAGGTCGCCTCGGCCACGTTGGCCTCTGCAACAAAAAAATCAACCTGATCGGCATAGGTGGCGATGAGGCGGTTGACCCGAACACCAAGACAGCCGCGAATCAGGATGTTGGCGTCAAGGACCAGTCGTTTGCGCTCCACCTTTAGGTCGCCTGGCTCTGCTGACGTTGTTTGCGCCATGCCTTGAAATCGGCACTAAGTTCATCCTCAGTGAGGCCGAGCCGCTCCAGTTCGACCTGCATCAGGCGGCCAGCTTCTAGCAGCCGTTCGCGGTCGCTCAGGTCACCCTGCTGGGGCAGCGGCACGTAAAGGCCAATTGTCCGGCCGTGCCGGGTCACCTCGATCGGGGTCGCCGACTCCAAGCGGGAGGCCAGCTGGGCCCTGAGTTCACGAATGCCAACGCGGGTAGCCACGGACCTTGCCCGTCCAGTTGTGTACACATCCTAGGCATGGAACTGGCAATGGGTCTTAATTGGCTGCTGGATCGACCCAGTCAGTAGTTGGCTATCCAGGGCGACAGCTTGGCCCGTATTGGCAGCAGGGTGATCCCCTTGGCTTGGGTAAGCCCACCCTCAGCGTTGGGACAGGAGCCCTGGCTTGGTCTGGGCCCAGATCGGCTCGACGGCGTCAAGGCCGGTAGTGGTGGCAGTGGCCATGGCCTGGTTGCAGCGTTCCAGGTGGTAAAGCACCGGCGAGTTGGTGCTGGGGGTTTTGCGGCGCCAGTGAATGCCGGGTTTGAGCAGGCCGCTGCTACGCCAGCGGTAGATGGTGCTGATGCTGATGCCTAGGGAGTCGGCGGCCTGGCTGGCGCCAATCCAGATCGGACTGGTCATGGCGGTTGTCATGGGTGGTTGGGCTTGGGTGGTGGTGGGCTGGTTCGTTGCTGGGACCTGGGATGACGATGGGACCGTCTTTGGCGCTGGGCCAGTTCGTCGGCGATGGCGTTTGTGATGGCCAGCGGACCCTGCTGGTAGGCGAGATCAAGTGCCAGGTGCAGGGCGTCGGTGGGTAGTTCGCGCAAGTGGGGCGTGAGGCTTGGAGCTGGTTTGGATCCAGCCACGAGCAACAGGTGGGACTTCATGGCTGGCCCTCCTGCTTGCTGGCCTTGATCGTCCAGTAGGGCTCTCCGCGCTGGGAGTGGGCCTCGCCGAGTTGTTCGGCCAGTTGCTTGCGCTTTTTCAGGTTCCCCTCCAGCAGCTGGATCGCTTCTGGGTACTGCCAGCTGATCCGGCCCTCCTGGCGGTAGACCTGAAAGCCCAGGACCACCGGCAGGCCGGTAACCGCTAGCTGACCCTCGGCAACGAGTTGATCGAGCACGCCCAGGGCGCAGCTCAGTTCGGCCTGGGCCTTGAGGCAACTGGCCTTGGCCCTCGCCGCGGCGTGGAGCGCCTCAGCAGTGGCGGGTGACAGCGGTGAGGAGGGTGCTGCTGGCAAAGCCGAGCAGGAAGGCAATGGCGATGCTGCTGAGCACAAGGGCGTAGCGATGGCGCGCTTGGTCTCGTTGTTGCTGGCGGGAACGGCCATGGGGCAAGGAGCAGGGTGGACGGTGATTCCGGGAGCGACTCAGCGCTGGCAGGGAGGGACCGGTCAAGGGGCTTCAGGGTTGGGCAGCCTACGGATAAATCCTAGAGCTAGCTCACGCTATTGCGCAAAAATTTGTTGTGAATCCCTGGAGCGCGTCAGAAGGGACGCCAGCGCTGCTCGTAGTCCCCAAAGGTGTCCGTCCAGCTTTGGCGGCACTCCTGGGCGGTATGGCTTTGGATCCGGCATTGGCCCGGCTTGCTCCAGATCGTCAGGCCCCTAGAGAACACCAGGCCGTAGTGCTGTTCGGCCATGACGATGCCTGCCCCCAGCTGGGGGCGCGTGTCGTAGCGGCTGCCCTTGGCAGACAAGGTCTTGAGATCGGCCAGGGCGCAACTGCCATCGGGGAGGCGCAAGACCAGATCGATCGTGCCGGCCACATTGCGATCGAGATCAAAAAGCATCAGCTCGCTGCCGATCACGCTGACGTGGTCCCAGAGCGGTTCGGCGAGCAGCGGTTCGATCCAGGCCGCATAGGCGCCATAGAGGGGACCATGGGGATCTGGCGGGAGCTGCCAGTCGGGCCAGGGCAAATGCTGGCTGGTGGAAGACTCCTGAATCGCCGGCAGCCCCCAGCAGGCGATCGCAAAGTGCTGTAGGGCGGCATGGCAGGTGTTGCCGCGGGGTTCCCACACCTCCCGGCAAGCCTCAATGCGCGCCAGGGCAATGCTGCTTTTGTGCACGCGGCTGATGACCCCGGTGATCGAGACCGGAAAGCGGTGGCCGGTTTGGGTGTGCCAGTAGGTCCAGCTGGCGTCATCACGGGCAATCGGCAGGGGCTCAAGCCAGCTGCTGGCCTTTGCCAGGACTTGGGGGGAGTCCAGCGCCGAGGACTGGACGGGAAGCGACTGCAGTGGAGCTGCCTTTGGCATTGCCATGGGACCTGCCATTGGGAGGGGGCGCTGCTGCTCCACTGGTTGCCACTGACTAGGCCAACACAGTTCAGAAACCCATGATAGCGTCCGCAAGTAGCACAGCGCTGCAACGGTTTTCCTTGCCGCTGCCCCTAATCCCTGCCGCCAGGACCGGCCAAGGCGGCACCCCGAGTCGCAGCGCTGCCCTGATCCCTCAACCCTGAGGCCCAATGCTTGCTTCCCCGTCCTGCCCAGGCCTGGTGCCGGGGCGCCCCTATTTGCAGATCGACTACGCCCGCGCCAGCTGGGCCTGCGATCGGATGAGTTCCTCTGCCCTGCGCTGCTGGTTGCGGCTACTCACCTACTTCCGCAACGACCGGCCGATACCCCTTCCC
>JAPLIB010000067.1 GCA_026389335.1 Cyanobacteriota bacterium
AGCCTCAGGGCCCGCCAAAAGCAGGCCCAGGCCTGGTTCTCAAAGGTTGAGCTCCCAACGCGATCACGATCAACCCACCGTCACACTCCGCAGCTGGCTGTCGCGTGAATCTCGCGGCTGAGATGTGTCGGGCAGCCAGGATGATGAGTCCTGCCCTGCGTCAGTTCCTGCAAGCTGTGGCTGCTGACCCGGCCCTGCAGGCCCAGATCGGCGCGATGAAAGACCTGGCGCAGCTATTGCAATGGGCCCAGGTCACCGGCTTTGCCATCACGGCCAGGGATCTGCAGCTGTGGGCGCACGACGAGGCCTTTGCCGCGCCCTGGTGGCCGTGGGCAGAAGGCGGCCGGGCGCAGCACACGGCGTTTTTCGTGGCCAGCCCTGTTGACAACAGGCAGGGAACAGATCTTGGACATTTTGACTACAATCAGCGCTAAGTTGAATAACCCTAGTGGTGCAGGCCCCTGATCCCCCAGTCCTGATGCCCAGTGAGGGTGTGCTGGCGCTGCACAACCTGCGCACGGTCTATGGCGATTTTGAAGCGTTCCAGCCCCAGCTCACGGCGCTGCTGCAGCAGGGAGGTCTGCTGGGTGACTGCATTCAGGTGAGCCGGGCGCTGGGGATTCTGGAGCCGTTCACGGGCGAGCACATCCCGCCGGAGGCGATCCAGATCCAGGGGGCGAACTACCGCGAGACGCTGATTGCTAATGGCCTGCTCAGCCGCAACCGGGCCGAGCTGGTGGTGCTGGAGCAGATCTATGGCTCGCTGGAGGCGTTGGGCCAGCAGGAGATCTATCTGGTGGAGGCGCTCACGGGCTTTGCCCTGTGGCTGCGGCGCCAGCTGGGGAAGGAGCGGCTGATCTGCAGTGAGTTTTTGGATGATGCGGAGCAGACGTTTGCAGGTATTCCCCACCAGGACCTCTGCGCCCTCACCTTCTCTGACGCCAGCTTTGATCTGGTGCTCTGCAACGAGCTGTTTGAGCACGTGCAGGATCTGGAGCTGGCCTTCCGCGAGCTTGCCCGGGTGCTGCGGCCGGGCGGGCGGCTGGTGGCAACCTGTCCACTGGCCTTTGGGCAAGCAGAGGCGATCGTGAAGGTGCAACGCAATCCGAGCACCGGAGAGCTGGACCATCTCACCGAGCAGGAGTTCCATGGCGATCCGGTGCGCCCGCATGCGGGATCGCTGGTGTATCGCATTCCTGCCTGGGATGTGCTGGGCCAACTGCAGGCCGCCGGCTTCTCGGAAGCCCGCATGCACCACATCGCCAGCTGGAAGCACGGGGTACTGGGCTCGGACCTGCCGGGGGTGCTGGTGATCGAGGCCGAGCGCTGAAGAGGCGCTGATGCCCGCGACCCGCTGGTTTAATCGAATCGAAGTGGGTGGATGACGGCTGGCGCCGCCCAGGCCGACTACTATGACTACAGCGATCCACGAGGGCGCATGCCCACCTCCGTCCGCCTGGACCCAGCTTTAGAGGCACGGCTTGAGAGCCTCGCTCGGATCACCGGCCGCAGCAAGGCTTTCTATCTGCGCGAGCTGATCGAGCAGGGTCTCGATGACTTGGAGGACGCCTACCTTGGGGCTGCCGCCCTGGAGGCCCACCGCCGTTCTGGTGAAGCAGCTATCCCCCTGGCCGTATTGATGCAGGACCTTGGCCTGGAGGATTGAGTTCACCCCCGCAGCTGCCAAGGAATTGCGCAAGGTGGACAGGCAGGTGGCCCGGAGCATCGGTGCCTACATACAGGATCTGGTGGTCTCCTGCGGCGACCCACGACAGCGAGGCAAGGGCCTGAACGCCAACTGGGCGGGCCTGTGGCGCTAGCGGGTGGGCGACCACCGGGTGATCTGTCAGTTGGAGGATGACCGGTTGTTGGTGCTGGTTGTGCGGATCGCCCACCGCAGCGAGGCATACAATTAATGGCCTATAGCCAACGCTCAAGAATCTGCAGGGCCGCGAGCAAGCGTTTGTCGATCTATGAGTGGTTTCGCCCGCTTTGCGGTGGTGCGCCTGAAGCTGTTCACCCTGGATGAACGTCTACTGCTCGGCCGCCAGCTAGCCAAGCTGCTTCCCCCTGCCCCCTGAGCTAATGCCCCGCGACCCGCTGGCCTGGCTGCCGCTGCTGCGCCACTGGACCCACTGCCTCGGGGAAAGCCCGGACGCCATTGCCCGCATGGGCGATCTGGCGGCCCTGCCTGAGCTCGACCTGGCGGCCCTGCTGCCGGGCGGCCCGGGCTGGAGCGATGTGCAGCGCAGTTTGCGCCACGACCCCGAGGGTGCCTTTCGCCTCCTTTATTACGGCTTGGCGCTGCGGGGCCTGGAGGCGCTGCCGGCGCCGGCGCAGTTGGTGGCGCCAGACAGCGCGGAAACC
>JAPLIB010000139.1 GCA_026389335.1 Cyanobacteriota bacterium
CTGGCGGTGGGGAGGCCCCATCCGCCGGCGAACATCAGCCTTGACGGCCTCGCTGTAAGGACGCATTGGTCGGTTCCATCAGGCCCCCTGGTGGTTGAAATGGTCGGAATGGAGAGGCGTCATCTTTCCTGGCAGAGGGGGTTGGGAGCCGGCGTAGCCCGTCCAGCTGCAGGGCTGTGACGCGCAAAGACTTTGCCGGCTGCGGGGTGTGGCTGCTCAATCCGTTTCAGGCTCATAGAAGAGCTCCCAAACGGCGGCACTACACGCTGGGCCATGCTTGTTTGCTCCCAACGGCTGGCCATGACTGGCTTGGTTGAGCGGCTATTCACCACACTGCATAGCCCTCCTCCCTGGAGATGGTTATCAGGAGGACGAATCTGGCAACGACTGGGGGCAGCACCTCTGTGGCGGGTGCTGCTGGAATTGCTCCAGCAGCTGCACTGGTGGTTGATTCGTCCCTGGCGTTGGCCAAGGCGCCCGCCCAAAGGCCGGCCAGCACTCCCGTGGCAACTGACCCTGACGGCTTGCTGGCTGAACAGCTATCGGCCAGCGGAGGTGTCATGGTGGTGGGCCCTGGGCGTTCGCTTATGGAGCCAGCTGGCGCAATACACCCCAGACAGCCTGGCCGGTGCAATGCATGCCAAGCGCCGGCAGCACTGGCCGGATCAATGCCGCCCTGCCTTGCAGTTGCTGGCCGATAAAGCGGCCCTACTTGCCTGCACGCCCGAGCGCTGGCGAGCTCCATTCAGGCTGCTCCACCTGCAACAAAACACTCATCAACCCCACGGCATCGATGAGGGATACCCAGAGATTCCGAATTGGTGGTGGGAGGCCTTGAGGGCAGAAGGAGTGGTGCTCAAGCCCCAACGCGGCCATGCCGGCCGAGGGGTGATCCGTTTCCGCTGGTCTGGCTTAGCCCTGGAGCAGCAGGCCCTATTCCGCCGGCTTCCTGCAGATGCACCGCATGCAGCCGAAGCCGAACCTCCTTCCCCCGCCCAGCTACTGGCCCATTGGCATCGCCTCTGCCGCAGCGAAGAACCAGCCCTGGCAGCTCCCTACCTGTGTCACAGCACAGAACTACCAGCCGCCGACCCTGCCGTGGTTGTTCGCGTGATCACCACCCGGCCATCGCCTGAGGGGCCGGTTGCCGTACGGCAGGCATGGCTGGAGGTGCCCTTGTGCGATGGCGCAGTTGCCTTCATCAGTGCGGATGGCGTCAGCCTGCCAAACCCAGGAGAGGCTTTGACGGCGGCCCAACAGGACGCTCTGGATCGATGGACACAACAACTCAAAAACGGTGCTCCCCCGTGTGTTCGTGCCTGTTTGGAAGCGGCGGCGGCCATGCACCAGCGGTTGCCAGCCATTGACCAGGTGGCCTGGGACTGGATTCCCGCTTCTCCCGAGCCCTTGCTGCTGGAGGGCAATGGCGGCTTTGGTCTGCTGGTGCCGCAGCTGTTTGCCCGGCAAAAGCAACAGCCCTGCAGCCTTGAGACCAGGCTCAATCCCTGAGAGGATCTCCATGTTCGCAAGAAACCCGTGCCCCTCAGCCGCAACCCCGAAATCTGCGCGGCCGAACTCGATGGCGAGGTGTGCCTGTTCAACCCCGAGAACGCCGAATATCTCAACCTCAACGGCACAGGTTCCAGCATCTGGAACCTGCTCGATGCCCCTGCCGAATTGGAAGAGCTGATCTGCAACCTGCAAGCGCGCTACGCCGTGGATGCTGAGACCTGCCGCCATGAGACAGAAGCTTTTGTGGCAGAAGCGCTCAAGCGGGGCATGCTCGCGGAAGCCCAACCGGCATGAGGCCGTTGCTGCGCTGGCCCACTCGGCTGTTTGCCTACGGTTTGTTTTGTCTGCTGGATCACAGCATCTGGATGTTGATCCAACTGCTGCCAGGCCCAAGGCTGATCGGGATGGCCCGCCGGCGCCCCTGGACACGCTGGCAACTGCAGCTCGCCCCAGCCCGGCAGCAGCTCTGGCGCAGCCGCCTGGCTTGGCTGATGCGCACTCGCTGCCGGCGCGCAGGCTGGGCCAGCACCTGCCTGAGCCGTTCGCTGAGCGGGCGGTTGCTGCTGGATCTGATTGGCGTGGCCAATGAGCTCCACCTAGGCATGAGCAAGTTCAGTGATGGCCGCAAGGTGCCCCATGCCTGGCTCAGAGATCCGCAGTCCGGCCGGCTTTACACCCCTGGGCTCAGCCCTGGCGCTGGTGCGCCCCTCACCCAGTTCTGATCCCCAGCCGCAGCCATGGCCTTGCACCTGCCCAGCACCGATCCCCAGCCTTTGGCAGCGGGGCTCTACCGAACGGATGCCTTCCATCGCCAACCCCTGTTTGCGGTGGGCGCCGAGGTGGTGCGCAGCTGGACGGAAGCCCACGCCCTGCATGGCGATGCCCGGCCGGACGATGTAAATCCCGCCTATGTGGCAGCCCTGATCAGCGGCAACCACAGCGCAGAAGCGGCGCCCTACACCCGCATCCGCCGCTTGCCGCGGGCTCAGCACGTGCTGGTTGGCAGCGACGGCGCGGTGCACGCCAGCGCCTATGACCCGCTAGCTGGTGGGGCAACGGCCATGGAGCCAGAGACGCTGCATCAGTTCCTGCGGCAGGGATTGCTAGAGCATGTGGAACAGGCCCTGGAGGGCCACAACGGGGCAATCGGCTGTGAGCACAGCAGCGGCCTCGATTCCAATGCGGTGGTTGGGGCCCTAGTACATGGCGTTGGTGTGGAGCCCGAGCGCTTGCACACCTGGAGCCAGGAAGGGGGCGGGGAAAGAGCGCCACTCCAACAGTTCAGGCCCTTTCACCGCTTGAAGCCCGAGCAGTGCCATCGCTTTGAACCAGGAGATGCTGAATGTGAGCCGGGCATTGATTTGCTCCAGCAGCAGCTGACCGTGTTTGGAGCCCCAGCCCAAATTGGTGGCAACCCGAATGCCGTGACGCTGATGCGTCAGCAGGGCTGCACAGTGCTGTTCAGCGGTTTTGGTGGCGATCAGGCCATTAGCCACAACGCCGCCAATGTGCCCACTGACCTGGTGGCGCTGAGGCGCTGGCGGGCCTTGGTTCACTGGATGGGCGGGAGGCGGGCGGCATTAAAAACCGCAGGAGGGCGCGCCCTGGCGCTGAACTATCGGCCCTGGGCGGTGAACAAGGTGCTGCGCCGTACCCGCGACTTCTGCTCCAGTTCTGTGTTGAGCCGCACGCTCACCCCTGAGGGGCACCAGTGGTTGGGGCCTCACCTCAAGGAGCAATACCCCTGGGAGATCGATGGCTACCTGAGGCAGCACCACTCGATTCGCCGGCGGGTGCTAGCCGATTGGGTCGCCGTACGAGCAGAGGACGAAACCCGTCTGGCGGCTTCTCAAGGGATGGCAAAAGCGTTTCCCCTGCTGGATGAACGCTTGATTGCGGCCCTGCTGCAGCAGGATCCGGCCCTGTTTGGTGAAGGGGCTGGCCGCGGGCGGCTGTTGCATCGCAGGGCGTTCGCACCGTTTCTGCCGCCGTTTCTACGCGACAACCCCACCAAGGACCGCGAGCCAGATGGCGGCCTAGATCAATGGCGTTCTGAGTGGATCAGCAAGCAACATCAGGCGCTGGAACGCAGCTTGAAGGCAATGGGCGATTGGCATCCAGCACTGGCGAGGTATTGGGATTTGGAGGCGATTCGCCGCGAAACAGAAGACGTGTTGGCCAGTGCTGAGCCGACGATGAAAGGAGTGATGGGCACTAGCCATGCTCTCGCCACCATGAAGGCCCTCAGTGGCTGGTGGCAAGCGCTCGATGGCTAAGCACCCAGCACCGCTTGGATGATGAACGCCTGGCGATCGGCTGCCGCCGCAAGCGTTGCAGCGCCTGGATGCAGTGAGGATTGAGCTGCAGCGGCCAGCTGATCCAGCAGGCGCAGGTTTGCTGCTCCGATGGCGTTCAAACCCTTCTGAGCTAGTTGCCGTGCGCCTATCGCGTCGTGGCCGCTGCGTTTAAGGCTCCCTTGCAGCGCCAGCTTGAGCATCGTTTGCACTCGCTCAGGGTGTTCCTGGTGGCAACACAGGTGGCTGAGCCTCAGACCATCGGGCTCGAGCGTTACGCGTGGTGGATCAAAGGGATGCACGGGTGCTCGTTGGCCCTGATGCTCCACTCGAATATTTCCCACTCCTTCAACCGTGATCTCTAGGGGCGCACTGTGGGCAAACGGGGTGGAGTGATCGCAGTGGCCGTAGTGGAGGGCTAGATCGAGCACGTCGCGGCGATTGCCGTAGTGGGCAAAACACTCGCGGCTTCCTGCTTGCGCGGTCTTGATCCGCATCGCACCATCGCGAATTCGATACGGAGCACCCTGGTGATGGTGGTTGAGGAGATCAACTAAGGGCATCAGCACCGGCTGGAGCTGCTCTTGTTCAAGATCGGATCGCCAACCAAAGCTGCGGGTGGCCAGGAATCCCTCGGACGCCGAGCTCTCCACCTTGGCCGCATGGCCAGGCTTGAGCGGCGCAAGGGCCGCCGCCACGTTGGCAGAGGCGTCAACAAGCCGGGCAGGATGCTGGCCGCCCCACCAGTGCAACTTGCCAGTGGCGTTGTAGAGCTCGACATGCAGCTGTAGCAGCTCGCGCTGCACCGCCGTAGCTGTTGGTGGCGGCTGCAGCAGCTGCAGGGCATCGGCTGAGTCGGACCATTGGGCCGCCTCAATCGGCAGCAGCAACTCGTCGGGCAGGCTGATCAGCTCACCGGTTGTTTCTGGTGGAGCCAGCAGGCGCATGGCGCCCTCGCTTACCTCAACCTGCAGCTGGGGGTGCCACTGGGCCCCATGGGCAGCGCACAGGTGGGCGATCTCCTCTAACAGCGCCGTGGCAACTGGCTGGTCGCTGGCAATTGCGAGCTTCATTCGAACTTGGCTGGTTGGCTGGCGGGCGAGATGGCCACCACAGTCCCACTGAGCTGATCCGCCGCGCTGCATTGCCCCGGCGTTGTCTCTGGCTGAAAAGCCGGATGTCCCAAGCCCACCCACAAGGTGGTGCCACCGCTGGCGAGCGACCAGGCCGGTAGCGCTGCCTCGAAGCTCAGCCGTGGCGTTTGGCTAAGGCGCTGCCCGCTGGCTTGCACCGCTGTGATCTGGCTGCGCCAGCGCTGGGGTGCGCGCTGTTCGCTGGTGAGCAGCAGCCAGCCCGCTTGGTTGGGAACCAGATCCATCGCCTGAACGCCGGATTTCAGGGGAATGGACTGGACCTGGATCCTGCCGGACTGCCCCCGTTTGGCAATGAAGGCCAGACGCCGGGCCGGATCACGACGCCAGGGGCCCACGCTGGCAATCCAGGCCAGCTGGTTTTGGGCTGGGGTGGCCTGCCCAATCCAGGCGATGCGCTGCCCGGCCCCGGGCACACCTGGCAGC
>JAPLIB010000061.1 GCA_026389335.1 Cyanobacteriota bacterium
TTGGGTTTCGCGTACGCAGCCAGCGAGGCACCCAGTTCCGTCAGTGGGCGAATGAGCGTTTGAGCGAGTACCTGGTCAAGGGCTTCGCCATGGATGATGAACGCCTGAGCCAGCCCGTGACAGCGGGATTGCCAGACTATTTCGATGAGCTGCTGGAGCGGATTCGTGACATCCGAGCCAGTGAAAAGCGCTTGTATCTACGCGTGAAGGACATTCTTGCCCTGGCTGCGGACTACCAGCCTTCGGACTTGCAAACACAGACGATGTTCAAGACCGTCCAGAACAAGCTGCACTTTGCCGTGACCGGACTGACGGCGCCAGAGATCATCGCTCAGCGCCTCAACCCCGATCTGCCCAACATGGGCCTCACCAGCTGGAGTGGAGCACGGGTTATCAAAAAAGATGTGAAGGTGGCCAAGAATTATCTCAAGGAAGCTGAGATCAAGGAGTTAAATCGCATTGTGGGGATGTTTCTGGACTATGCCGAGGATCAGGCGCAGCGCCGCAAGCAGGTGTTCCTGAAGGATTGGCCAGAGCGCCTGGATGCGTTTCTTTCCTTCAACGACCGCGATGTGCTGCCGGGGCTCGGCAGCATGTCCCGCGATGCTGCCGAGCAGCGGGCCTTGGCTGCCTATGAGCAATTCAATGAGCGCCGCCGGCTTGCGGCAGAAGAGCAGGGCGCGGTGGATGCCATGGCTGCCCTGGAGGATGTGGCGAGGATGGCGGAGCAGCGCAGCACAGGCCGGGAGGATCAACCATGAGCTTCCCCCGTTACCCGGCCTACAAGCCCAGCGGCGTGGAGTGGTTGGGGGAGATGCCGGAGCATTGGCAAGAGAAACCTCTCAAAACGATTACCAGCATCAACGACGAGGTGCTACCTGAATCCCTCAGCCTGGATTATGAGATTGAGTATGTAGACATTGGCTCAGTGAGTCTGGCTAATGGGATTGAGAAGACAGAGGCGATGCCCTTCGGCGACGCTCCTTCCAGGGCTCGCAGGATCCCAAGAGATGGAGATGTGCTCGTCTCAACGGTGAGGACTTATCTCAAGGCGATTGCCCCGGTTGTAAACCCGCTATTAAATCTGGTGGCCTTTACGGGGTTTGCAGTAGTCAGACCCGGTCACGAGCTTGAACCCGGATTCCTAAAATATGCCCTGCAAGAGGAACACTTTATTCAACAGGTGATCTCAAGATCAACAGGGGTCAGCTACCCAGCAATAAATGCTTCTGATGTAGCCAAAATATCACTCAATTTGCCAGGTTCATCCGAGCAGCTTGCAATCGCCACCTTTCTCGACCACGAAACCGCCAAGATCGACGCCCTGATCGCCGAGCAGCAGCGCCTGATCGGGCTGCTTCAGGAGAAGCGCCAGGCCGTGATCTCCCATGCCGTGACCAAGGGGCTGAATCCAGACGCGCCGATGAAGGATTCGGGGGTGGAGTGGCTGGGGGAGGTGCCTGGGCATTGGAACCAAGTCAAGCTCAGGGAGCTTGCTACAGAAGATCCAAGCTCGTTCACCAATGGCCCTTTTGGCAGCGACCTCCTAACATCTGAGTTTCATGACAGCGGGGTTCCTGTTGTCTACATCCGCGACCTCAATATCGATGGATACAGGCACGTAAGCAGTAACTACATCACGGATCAAAAGGCCGAATCTCTCTCGCGCTTCTCGGTCAATCCAGGAGATATCTTGTTTTCTAAGGTAGGAGATCCTCCGGGTTACTGCTGTATGTATCCTGAGGGCGCATCCGATGCGATTATTTGCCAAGATGTGATCAGGCTTAGGCCGGACGCTGACTTTATTGTGCCTATATTTTTGTGTTTATTGGTAAACTCTGTCATGGGCAGAGAGCTTGTCGAGTCAATTTGCGTTGAGTCGACGCGCAAGAGATTTTCCCTTGGGGATCTCAAGTCACTAAAAGTCATCATCCCGCCACCAGAGGAGCAAAGCGCGATTTGCGCTCATGTCCAAAAGTCGACAGTGGGGATGGAGAAACTTGGGTGTGATGCCCACTATGTAATTAGCTTATTGGTGGAACGCCGCTCCGCCCTGATCTCCGCCGCCGTCACCGGCCAGATCGATGTGCGGGGCCTGGTGCCCGAGGCCGTGGCTGCATGAGCAGCACCCCAAGACGATCCAGATTGTTCTGCCCAGCGGCGAATCCAGTCGTTGACAGGCAGGGAGGCATTCCGATCAACGATTTTCCAGAAGGTGTACTGGGTAAGCGGAGAAGATACGATCCACAGAGCTGTGATGCTGTGGGCGGATCTCTGTTGCGGCAGATAGGTGGCCGGTGGAAGAGGAAGGGAGAGTTTGCCGAGGTTGTGTTTGATCACCGCCTCCCAAACGGAAACCGAACTCAGAAAGACATCATTCGATGCGTTCTGAATAGCACCCTGAAAAGATTCGGGCAGCTTGGGGTCGGCTGTGACGTACCAAAGGAAAACGTGGGTGTCCACCAGAAGCCGCATCACTCCTCAAAATCCTGCAGCAGGCTGTCAGGAAGAGGAGCATCAAAGTCGTCTGGGACGCTGAACGCTCCAGCCGCCAGGCCGAAGGGGCGTAAGGAGGATTGAGGCTGCGGGATGGGTCGCAGTTCAGCGACTGCACGGCTCCAGCAGGGCGGCTGGATCGCTTGCCATTTCCTGCGGACTGATGTTGGTCATTTTGTCATTTTACCGGCCAGATCGATGGGCGGGGCCTGGTGTCCGTAGCTGAGGCTGCCTGAGCAGCACCCCATCGTGCACGGGAGGTTCGGCTGAGCGACTGAGGGGCGATCAGGACAAGTCCAACCAGCCCCTCAGGGCCAGATCCAACTCGATCAGCGCCTGGGGCTCCAGCTGCCCCACCACGGCTCCCAGCGCCTGGATCGGCACGCTGAACAGCTTGTCCACCATCAACTGCGAGGGTTTCTGCAGGCCATTGCGTGGCGAGGGAGCCACCGCAATCCGCACCAGCGGGGCCTCGATCAGGGTGCTGGTGAGCGGACAGAGCGTGACGCTGGGATGGGCCTGCAGCCAGCGGTCGGCCTGCACCACCACCGCTGGCCGTGGCTTACCCGAATACACCCCAGCACTGGCGACGGTAACCACCGTTCCTCGGCGCAGGGCCGCACTCAGAGTTGCCGCAGCCTCCGTCATGCGGTCCAGTCACTCCAGTCGGGCACCTGCTCGCTCCAGTTCGGGGGTTCCAGGTCGGCCAGCCGTTGCGACTGGCGGCGGGCTTCCTCGTCGTCGCCGTGGCGGAGCAGGTACTGGCTGATGGCCTCGCGGATGCAGGCACTGCGGCTCTTGCCCAGTTGATGCGCCAACAGGTCGAGCCTGCGCTCCAGCTCGGGCTCCATTCGCACACCGATCACCATGGCGACGCCCGTGCAACGGTTCGTACAGCATTGTAAGCACCATGGCTTAAGAGTTTGCAGAAAAACCATCTCGCAGCATCAGTTTTCCACAGCTACAACTGATTTCTTCCTGTTTTCGGTCGATCGTTGGCTGTACCTCCCAGCAGAAGGCTCGATTTCGGCACTTTTTCGTGAATTTGTCTC
>JAPLIB010000045.1 GCA_026389335.1 Cyanobacteriota bacterium
AGCCGTTGTCACCATAAATCCAAAAGCGGATACGAGTGTTGAGGCGAACGAAACTGTCTCTCTGCGTGTGGCGGCTGGCACTGGCTACACCATTGGTACGACCACCGCTGTCATTGGCACGATCCGGAACGATGACGTGCCTTCTGCTAACAGCATTCTGAAAGATAACTCAGCAAATTTTGCTGATGCACCATCTTACTCGCAGATGCTTACGACCCTTTACAAGGAGTCGGTAATGAATAAGCTGAGCAAATCACAAGTTTTGCAATACAATTATGGCGGCGATCCGCTCCCAATTTGGTTGATAGTTATAAGTCAAGATAAGACCTTTGCGGCAAGAATTCCGCTTGTAAAGAACCCGGAGACATTTCGTTATTTGTATTACGGGTATGGCGATGACAGGAATGGTTACAGGGGGATTGACCTGTTGCGCGCAGAGCTGTATTTCAGTCCGAATGGTATCCTGACTGCAAATGCTGGCGAGATGTATAGCGGCAAAGCTATATGGGAAATGGCCGATCTCCAGCCTATATACTGGATTGGCTCTCCTGATAAAGTTGCAGAAGATATAAGCCTCAGTGCCGATTCTGATTCCGCTGGATACCAAGAATCTAGCAATCCAGAGACTATTTTCGAGACTGGATTTTATAGTATCATCAATCAAGTGCCTGCCAGTCTAATGTCAATAACGCCTGCTGAGGTCAAAGAGGGTAAAGTAATCACTACAACCATCACCACGACCAACGTGGAAGACTACTCCCCAACCATCACCCTGGCTGTTGCTCCTGATTCAGTGACAGAAGATGGCACGGCCAACCTCGTCTATACCTTCTTCCGCAATGGTGTCACCACCAGCGCCCTGGCCGTTCAATACAGCATTGCTGGGACAGCCGATGCAACGGATTACACCGGTGCCACACCTGGAACCGGCAAAACAGTCAGCTTTGTGGCTGGTTCTGCTACAGCCGTTGTCATCGTGAATCCCATGGCGGATACGAGTGTTGAGGCAAATGAAACTGTCACTCTCACCTTGGCTGTTGGCACCGGCTACACCGTCGGTACCGCCCCCGCTGTTATTGGCTCCATCCGGAACGATGATGTCCGTTCCGCTATTTCTACAACACTTGTCGGCGACCAATCGTCTTTGCTGCTAACTGATACAAGTCGCATCAGCGGAGTTGGGAACTCACGGAATAACACGATTGCCGGCAATGCAAGCAATAACGGTATTTCTGGAAGCCTTGGAAAGGATTTGCTCACTGGTGGCGGACCTTCCGATAGCGACACCTTCTCCTATGCAGCTTTAAATGAATCACTGCTTAGTGGCTTCGACACCATCACTGATTACACTGGTCGTGACAGGCTGATCGTGCCACTTAGTGTTGAAACGGCAACGCTAGACTCAAGCGCTGGAAACGTTCAATCACTGACCATATCTGCCATTGCAGGTTTGTTGACAACATCAAGCTTTGCCGCCAATACTGCCAAAGCTTTCACCGCAACTGGGCATGCTGGCACATTCGTTGCATTGAATGACAACCGTGCTGGCTTTCAAGAAGCCTCAGATGCAATAATCTTCTTGCGTGGATTCACCTTTAGCGCAACAAACTTTATAGAGCTGCTGTAGCGTTTGCAAGGTTGTTGCCTGTCTAGGGTTGTTGTCTTTAACAGGATAGTTGCGGCCCATGACATCTTTAGCCCTAATCGGGAGGAGCAGGGTTTGACATCAGATCAGAGCATTCGTTGGTTGTACTGCCTCGCAATGTACGGGTGGGCCATTACATGGAAGTCCCTCCATAGGATGCGTTCAAGCTGATTCGGTGGCTGGAGATCGCCCTGGGTCAAGTCTTGGCTGGTTCCTATCGGGCGTGAATGTTTTCCTTGTCGTTGTCTTCTTGGTCATCTTCATCCGCAGCCTCGTCCATTTGCTCCACCAGGCTGGCGAAGAGCGTGTCGATCTGGTTGCGGCTGTGCTTCAGCTCATGGCTGGCCAGGCGCTGGATGGAGCTCTTGTTCACCACCAGTTGCTCCTGTTTGCCGCTGCTGGTTTCGGAGGCGGTGACGGTGAGGATGCCATTGAGATCAAAACCGAACTGCACCTCAATCGCGACATCGCCGGCGGGCCTGTCCGGCAAACCTTCGACGTCAAAGTGGCCCAGCGGTACATTCTCGTCGGCGTTGAGTTGCTCTCCCTGCGACACCTCGATGCGCACCAGTTGTTGGCCATCGCGCATGGTGTAGTACAGCTTGGAGCGCGACACCGGAATCACCGTGTTGCGCGGAATGATCGTGCTGAAGATGTTCGGGATCAGGCCCAGCTCCGTTTCCATCGCCGTGGCGATGCCCAGGGAATGGGGGGTGACATCCACCAGGAACGTCTCCACTTCCTCGCCGTTCAACACGCCGGCCTGCAGTGCCGCCCCCAGCGCCACGCAGCGATCCGGTTCAAAACTGTTCACCGCCACCCCGCCCAGGTGCTGTTCCACCAGCTCCTGCACCAGCGGCATGCGGGTGGAGCCACCCACCAGGATCACCCGGTCGAGATCGGCGGGCTTGAGGCTTGCATCAGCCAGGGCTCGGTCGATCGCCTCCAGCGTGTCCCGCAGCAGGGGCCGGACCAGGGCCTCCAGTTCTTCGCGGCGCAGTTCGGTGTCCAGGTGCACGGGTGTATCCCCCTCGCTGAACAGATAGGGCTCCCGCACCGCCACTCGGCTGCGCTCGCTCAGCTCGATCTTGGCTCGCTCCGCCGCCTGCAGCAGCCGGGCCTCCAGAGCGGCGTCCCGGGGCAGGGGCTGGCCGTGTTCCTGCTCGACCCGTTCGCCCAGCAGGCGCTGCAGCAGACGGTCGAAATCATCGCCGCCCAGCCGGTTGTTGCCGTGGCTGGCCAGCACCTCGGTCACCGGCCCGGTGATCTCGACGATCGAGACGTCAAAGGTGCCGCCGCCCAGGTCGTACACCAGCAGCCGCTGGGTCTCGTCGCTGCGGCTGTCGAACACCAGCGCTGCGGCCGTCGGTTCGTTGAGGATCTGCAGCACCTCCAGCCCGGCGATTTCGCCCGCCGCCTTCGTCGCCTGTCGCTGGGCATCGGTGAAGTAGGCCGGCACCGTGATCACCGCTTGTTCCACCGTGTCCTCCAGCGCCGCTTCGGCCCGCTGTTTGAGGCTGCGCAGGATCAGGGCTGAGATTTCCTCGGGGCTGTACGGCTTCTCGTCGAGCCGCACCTGGCCGTCGCTGCCCATCTGCCGCTTGATCGAACGCACCGTGCGCTCGGGAGCCGCGGCGAACTGGCGCAGCGCCGCCTGGCCCACCAGCAGCTGCCCCTGGGCATTGGTCCCCACCACCGAGGGCAGCAACAGTTCGCCCGCCTCATCGGGGATCACCCAGGGCTGGCCGCCATCGAGGGCCGCCACCAGGGAGTTGGTGGTGCCGAGATCAATGCCGACAACGGTGGCCATGGGAAACAGAGTGAGGGGAGCGGAACGAATCTGTACCAGCCAGACCGGTGGCCTGGGAATCTGATGGGGCTCGGACCCGCCGGGGTGCAGCGGGGTCGGGGTGCAGCGGGGCGCAAGGGCCTCAGGGGCCTGCCACCAGCACCTGGGCCTCGCGCAGCAGGGCGCTGTGCCACAGATAGCCCCGTACCGCCTCCTCCACGACCCGGCCGGCCGCCAGGTCGCCGCCCCCCGGTCGCTGCCCGAGGGCCCGCATACGCTCCGGATCGAAGGGCAGGCCGACGCTGTCGATCGGCTCGAGGCCATGGGCCTGCAGCACCTCCAGCAGGGAGCTGCGGATCAGGCTGATGCCTTCGCCGGCGCTGCCCGCCAGGCTGGTGCTGCGCTCTGGCGCCAGCGGCGCCTGCGATCGTGCCAGCGGCCCTGACTCCTGTCGCCCGCGCCGCAGCCGCTGCAGCAGCCCGCGCCGCAGCTTCGCCCACAGGCCCGGATCGGAGGCCTGAGCCTCCTGGCGGAGCGGTTGGCTGGCCTGCTGCGTCTCCAGCACCTGACGCCAGTGGATTTCGGCCCGGTCCAGGGCGTCGAGCACCGGCAGCAGATCGCGCACCAAGGCCTGCTGTTGCTGGCGCAGCTGGGCCTGCTGCTGGGCGCGTTCGCGGGGGGAGGACATCGAGTGGCGCTCTGGGCGGTGGTTCAGAAGGTGAGGCGCAACAGCTCGTCGAGACTGAGCCGGCAGGCGTTGCGGACGCCGGCCTCGATCGATGCCACCGCCTCCGGATCGAGTTGCGCCACCAGGGGGCCGGGCTGGAGCGGATCGCCCCGATGCTCGCCCGCGGCGCGGATCGCGTCGTAGGCGGCCCGGATCTGCTGAAACTCCTGCGGATGGCTGTGGGCCGGGAACTGGCGCAGCTGGCGGTGATAGGCCGCCTTGACCTCGGCGTTGCTGGCTTGCGGCGCCACAGCGAGCAGCGCATAGGGATCAGCCACGGCTACAGGTCCATGAAGGTGCGGCGCCGACCGCGCTGGCGTGGCGCCGGTCCATCGTCCCCGTTGTCCTCTTCTTTGTCGATGCTTCCGCTCTCGATCCGCCCAGCGTTCAGGCCCATGCCGTTCGTGCGGGCGAACGCCTCGGCCATGCGGCGCTCCAGATCGGGCAGCATCGCTTGCAGTTGCTCTTCGCTGAGGGGTTCGATTCCCTCCTCCCTGGCCTTGGCTTCGAGCATGCCTCGGATGTCGAAGCTTTCGATCAGCTGGTGCCAGCCGGGGGACTGCTGCATGGATTGGGCCTTGCGGCGCGCGAGCTCGCGGTCGTAGCTCTCCTGTGCCCACCAGCGTTCGCGCCGGCAGGCGGCCAGGGCTTGGCTGTCCTGCTGGCGGCGGGCCAGTTCAAAGGCCTGATCCGCCAGGCGCTCGTAGGGGGTGGTCAAAGTGCGCTGCATCGTGGCCAGGGCCAGCAGCAGCAGGGGGTTCTGGGGATCCTGGCGGCGCAGTTCCTCGACGATCGCCAGCCAGGGCTTGGTGCTGGTGAGCAGGCGCAGATCCAGCAGGGCCCGCGGCAGCAGTCGCTCCGGCTGGTGCGTGCGCCGTAGCAGCCGCGTGGCCTCCTGGCGCAAGGTCTCCTGGCGTCGTAGGCGCAGGCCCGCCAGCAGCAGCAGGCTCTGCAGGGCCTGCTCGCCGTGGACCGTGCCCGGCTGCGCCGTCAGCGCTTCGAGCTCCGCCAGGCGCGACGCGATCTGGCTGCGCATGGCCTTGCCGGTGCGCAGCGTGAAGCGCTGGATGGCCACAAGGATGGCGGTGATCGCCTCCACCTGCTCCAGCGGTGGCTGCGCAGCGATCAGGCTGTCCCAGCGGACCGCGGCCGCGAGCAGATTCAGGTTCACCTTGTTCAATTTCAGCCCGGCGGAGTCAGCGCCGCAGGTCTCGGGCGGCGGCAGGATGTGGTCCCCGAAGATCCGCAGCGCCTGCAGCGCCGGGCCGGTCTCCGCGGTGGTGCTGAGCACATTGGCCAGGTCGAGCACATCCTTGCGGCTGAGGGCATCGAGCCAGGCTGGAACCAGCGTCCGCTCGGGTCCGGGCCGGGGCGTGATCCCGAAGCTGGCTCCGTGTTGCCGCTGCAGCCGCAGGTGCTCAGCCGGCTGCCCGCTTTCCTCCAGCGCCTCCTCGAGCACCTCATACACATGGCTGGCGCGGCAGCCGTTGTCGAGGGCTTGCCAGAGCAGGGGGATGGCGCTGCTGTCCTGCCCATTCACGTAGGCGAGCATCCCCTGGCGGCCGATCACATCCGGCAGCTCCGGCGCCAGCTGGCGGGCCAGATCGACGCTGCGGCGCGCCTGCTGAGGCAATCCCAGGCGCAGATGCTGGTCCGCCTGCCAGCAGTGCAGACGGGCCTGGGTGGCGGTGAGCAGGGGCTGGGGCCAGGCGGCGGGGTTGTCATGGGCGGCGCGGCGCACCCAGCTCTGCAGCTGGCTGGCCAGCCGCTCGGCCTCCGGCCAGGTGTCGTCGTCGCCCTGATCGAGCAGGGGATAAAGCCGCAGGGCGAGCTCGGGATCCAGGGATGGCCGGTCGACGATCGGCCGCCAGCAGCGGATCGCCTCCGTCGGCGCCTCCCGCTCCAGGGCCTGTTGGCCGGCCAGCAGCAGCAGCGGTCGGCGCAGCGCCGCCAGCTCCGGTACGGCGGCCAGTACCAGGCGTTCGTGGTTCAGCAGCAGCTGGGCGGCGTTGAGCAGGTTCTGCTGGCGCAGCTGATGCAGCAGCTCCAGGGCCAGGGCCAGCCCCCGGCGCGGCAGATCCCGCTGCTCCAGATCGAGCAGTTCCCCAGGCCGCTGCTCGGTGCGGGCGGCCATGGCGAGGGCAACCATGGCGAGGGCGA
This sequence comes from Cyanobacteriota bacterium, assembly GCA_026389335.1. Taxonomy (GTDB): domain Bacteria; phylum Cyanobacteriota; class Cyanobacteriia; order PCC-6307; family Cyanobiaceae; genus Cyanobium. The sequence goes on from JAPLIB010000045.1 coordinate 6,322, forward strand.
CCGCCGCCCTGGCGGGGTGATCGTGCTGGTGCAGTGCCGCAGAGGCGGCGGTGGCATCGCCTGCTTCCAATGCGGCCCAGGCCCGCCAGAGGCCGGCGAGGTCCCCGGGGGAGGCGGGACCGGTCATCTGCCGGAACTGGCGCTGGGCATGGGTGGGGTCGCCGTCCAGCAGGCTGAGCACGCCGGCGGCCCAGTGGATCTGCTGGGGTTGGAAACGCTGGCGTTGCTGGCGCACCAGCTCGCGCACCCGCTCCGGCTGCCCGCTGATCAGCAGCAGCTTGAGATAGGCCCCGGCGTACTCCAGCGGCAGGCTGCCGGCCTCGAAGCTTGCCTGCAGCAGCGCCAGGCCCCGCTCCGGTTGACCTCGTTCCAGCCAGAGCCGTGCCAGCAGGTACTGGGGCTCCCCCTGCAGGCCCAGGTCCACCGCCCTGGCGAGGGCCGTTTCGGCCCGTTGCAGCTGACCCTCCGCCAGTGCCTGCCGACCCTCCAGGCACCAGAGCTGGGCCTCGCTGGGTCGCAGCTCCAGATCGGGCTGGCGCCGCAGGGCCTGCTCGCGTACGCGCAGGGCCTGGCTGTAGCGCTGCCGGGTCACCAGATCCGCCAGCTTGCGTTGCAGCAGCTGGTGTTTGCCTGTGTTGTTGGCGGCAGTTGGGTTCGCTGGGGGGGAGGGGGTCGCGGCGGCAGCCGAACCCTCGCCGTGGGGGTGGGCAGGAGGGCCGCCAGCCTGGGGCCGTCCCTTGCTGGGCAGTCGGGACGTTGCCTGCGGCTGCGGATCGCTGGCGGCTGATGTCCACAGGGGTGCCCTGGCCGGATCCCCATAGACATGACCCGCTGCTTTCAGGGCGCGGTAACGCTCCTGGACACGGCGCCCCTGCTCCGGGCCCAGGGGGCTCGCATCCACAAAGATCCCATCGCAGAGGATGCGACCGGCGAATGGGCAGAGGGCCGTTTCCACCAGGCAGCCGCCAGGGCCGATGATCTGGCCTGGCGATTGGGTGAGGCCGGCCACGCTGTAAGCCGCCTGCCATTCCCGATCGAGAAAGATCGCGCCACCCTTGAGATCCTTCAGAAACAGCCACTGGCTGGGGCGCAACTGCCGCAGCGCCTCGATCACCTCGCCATCGGGCTGGAGCTGGCGCCGGCGCAGCTGCTTGATGGCTCGCTCGAGCAGATCGGGCTGCTGCTGCAACAGGTGGCGGGCTGCTTGCAGCATCGTCCTGGGGTCCCCAGGGATCGACTTTCTGAGCAGCTGATGCAAGGCCAAGGCCACCTGCTTGTAGGTGGCCATGAAGCGCCGTGCCTCTTCCGGCGCCAGCAGGGCCCCTTCGCGTCCCTTCACACCCCCGCCAGCACCTTGGCCTCATCTTCGGCGCTCACCACCCGGCCGCTGTCTTCAAAGCCCTCGATCTGATCGAAGTTGAGATAGCGGTAGAGCTCATCAGCGACGGGGTCGATCTTGGTGGCGGCGATGGCCAGGTATTCGGCAGGAGTGGGAATACGGCCCAGTTGCGCACACACCGCCGCCAGTTCGGCGCTGCCCAGATACACCTGGGCGCCATTGCCGAGGCGGTTGTTGAAGTTGCGGGTGCTGGTGGAGAACACGGTGGTGTTGTCTTCCACCCGCGCCTGGTTGCCCATGCAGAGGGAGCAGCCCGGCATCTCCATGCGGGAGCCGGCCGCCTCAAAGGTGGCGTAGTAGCCCTCCTGCTTGAGTTTCTCCTCGTCCATGCGGGTGGGCGGGCAGACCCAGAGTTGGGCCTGATTGGCACCCTGACCTTCCAGCACCTTGGCAGCGGCGCGGTAGTGGCCGATGTTGGTCATGCAGGAGCCGATGAACACCTCATCGATCCGTTCGCCGGCCACCTGCGAGAGCAGCTTGACGTTGTCAGGGTCGTTGGGGCAGGCCAGGATCGGCTCTTGGAGTTCATCGAGGTTGATCTCGATCACGGCGGCGTACTCCGCGTCAGCGTCGGCCTCGAGCAGCACCGGATTGGCCAGCCAGGCCTCCATCGCCTTGATGCGGCGGGCCAGGGTGCGGGCATCCTCATAACCGCGGGCGATCATGTTCTTCATCAGCGCCACGTTGCTACGCAGGTATTCGCTCACCGTGTCCACCGAGAGCTTGATCGTGCTGCCGGCGCAGGAGCGCTCGGCCGTGGCATCGGTGAGTTCAAAGGCCTGCTCGAGTTTGAGATCGGGCAGTCCCTCCATCTCCATGATCCGGCCGGAGAAGATGTTTGTCTTGCCGGCTTTTTCCACCGTCAGCAGACCCTGCTGGATCGCCACATAGGGGATCGCGTTGACCACATCGCGCAGGGTGACACCTGGCTGCAGCGAGCCGGAGAACTTGACCAGCACCGATTCGGGCATGTCCAGCGGCATGGCGCCGATCGCGGCGGCGAAGGCCACCAGGCCCGAGCCGGCCGGGAAGGAGATGCCGAGCGGGAAGCGGGTGTGGCTGTCGCCGCCGGTGCCGACGGTGTCGGGCAGCAGCAGGCGGTTGAGCCAGCTGTGGATGATGCCGTCGCCGGGGCGCAGGGCGACGCCGCCACGGGAGCTGATGAAATCGGGCAGTTCGGCGTGGGTTTTGAGATCCACCGGTTTGGGATAGGCGGCGGTGTGGCAGAAGCTCTGCATCACCAGATCGGCCGAGAAGCCCAGGCAGGCCAGCTCCTTCATCTCATCGCGGGTCATCGGCCCGGTGGTGTCCTGGCTGCCGACGGTGGTCATCAGCGGTTCGCAGCTGGTGCCGGGACGCACCCCAGAGAGGCCGCAGGCCTTGCCCACCATCTTCTGGGCCAGGGTGAAGCCCTTGCCGCTGTCCGCCGGGGCGCTGGCGCGGATGAACAGCTCTGAGGGCGGCAGTCCCAGCTGGGCACGCACCTTGTCGGTGAGCGAGCGGCCGATCAGCAGCGGGATGCGGCCGCCGGCGCGCACCTCATCGCTGATCGTGCTGGGCTTGAGTTCGAAGTGGGCCACGATCTCACCGGCCTGCGCTTCGCCGGCGGCGCGCTCGATGGTGCCGGCATAGGGGCGAATGGTGATCACATCACCGGAATTGAGGGCGCTCACATCGCACTCAATTGGCAGGGCACCGGAATCCTCGGCGGTGTTGAAGAAGATCGGCGCGATCTTGCCGCCCAGGATCACACCCCCAGAGCGTTTGTTCGGCACATGGGGGATGTCGGTGCCGGTGTGCCACAGCACCGAGTTGATCGCCGATTTGCGCGAGCTGCCGGTGCCCACCACATCGCCCACATAGGCCACGGGATGGCCTTTTTGCTTGAGTTCGGTGATCAGCGCCAGGCCGCCGGGCATGCGGGTTTCCAGCATCGCGTTGGCGTGCAGGGGGATGTCCGGGCGGGTGGTGGCGTGGGTGGCGGGGGAGAGGTCGTCGGTGTTGGTTTCGCCCTCCACTTTGAACACGGTGACGGTGATCTCGGTCGGCAGTTCGGGTTTGGCGGTGAACCATTCGGCCGCCGCCCAGCTGTCCACCACCTGCTTGGCGTAAGGATTGGTTGCGGCCAGTTCCAGCACGTCGTTGTAGGCGTCGTAGACGAGCAGGGTGCGGCTCAGGCCGGTGGCTGCGGCCGCGGCGATCGTGGGATTGCTGTTGGAGAGCAGGGCAATCAGGGCAGCGACGTTGTAGCCGCCGATCATGGTGGCGAGCAGCTGCACCGCTGCGATCTGGTTGACCAGGGGGCTGGTGGCGCTGGCCTGGGCAATGGCACTCAACCAGGTGGCCTTCACGTAGGCGGCCTCATCGACGCCCGGCGGAATTCGCTCGCTCAGGAGCTCCAGCAGGAACGCCTCCTCGCCGGCCGGGGGCTGCAGCAGCAGCTCGGTGAGAGCCTGGGCCTGGGGCGCGGTCAGCGGCAGGGCCGGTACCCCCAGGGCCTCGCGCTCGGCCGCGGCGGCGCGGTAGGCGGGCAGCAGCTCGGCGGGGGAGGGGGGGGCGGTGGTCATTCCGTTCGGTTCAGCGCGTGGCATGGCGTCCATTTTCCGCTCTGGTCGGTACCCCCCTTGGTGGCAATGGCGACAGGTTGGGGCCAGGCTCCGGCTGCCGAATCCAGCGCAACGCCTGGTCAGAGCCGCGAGCAGGCGGCGGTTGCCTGGGCCGGTGCGGTCTGGGGATGACGCCTGCCTTGATCGTCGTTGGGCGGAGCGGGGGCCGTGGGCGGGGCTCAGCGTTGACGGTTGGGGCAGGATCTGGCGCAGGTTGGCTTTTGCTAAGCCAGGGTTGTTTTGATCCCCTGCGGATCGTTCACAGCGATGCATCGCCATGGACGATCCAGTAGCCGTCCATCATGCTGTAGCATTGAGGTGGTTCAAAGATTTCTCTCCAGCAAGCTGACAACTTCCTTCAGGGCTTTCGGCGGATCAGGTTCATAGTTTCTTCTTTCAGGTCCATGACGATTTACGTAGGCAACCTCTCCTTCGACGCCGAGGCAGAGGATGTCCGTCAACTGTTCGGTGAGTACGGCGAGGTCAGCAAGTGCAGCCTCCCCCTCGACCGTGACACCGGCCGCAAGCGCGGTTTTGCCTTTGTGGAAATGGCCAACGCGGCCGACGAAACCAAGGCGATCGACGATCTTCAGAACGTCGAATGGATGGGTCGCACCATTCGTGTCAACAAAGCTGAGCCCCGCACCGGCGGTGGTGGTGGCGGTGGTGGCGGTGGCTACGGCGGTGGTGGCGGCGGCGGCGGCTATGGCGGCGGCGGTGGTGGCGGTGGTGGTGGCCGCGGCCGCTACTGATCCATTGTCCTGTTGAAGGGTTCAGCCTGCGGGCTTGATTCCCTCCCGACCGTCCCCTGCTGGGGACGGTTTTTTTTGGCTCTGATCAGGTTGTTGCTGGGCTGTGGCTACGATCCAAATCCCGAGCTGGCGCTTGCACGGCCCTGGCGACTGCCGGCCCTGGTCCTGGGGGTTGGTGTTCTGCAATATGCAACCAAGCTGGCTCCGGTTCCAGCTCCACGTCTGCCTTTCAAGTCGAGTGGTTGTGGTTGCGGCTGGATTCTCCAGGAGCGCGTGGCGTGCGCCTAGATCCCCGCACACAACTTGGGAACATTGCCGCTCCCGAGGAGACTCAAGCCGGCATCCGGCTGAGACAACAGGGGGAGGCTTGCGACTGGCTGGCTCGAGCCGATCGGTTGCGCAGCATGAATTCCTGAACGCCAGCCCCTACCTGAAGCACGGTTCGGGCAAGATTGAGCCCTGCTGAGGCCAAGTTGGACGATGGTATTGAGCGTGTGCGGGATTTTCGATCAGAACAGGCTGCGTGTAGCCCGCTCCCAAGGCCTCAGGCTCCGGCGCCGGCCAGGCTGGCCTTGTGCTGTTCCCATTCGCGGCGAAAGAGTAGAAACAGGTACTCGGGGGACTTGTAGCTTTTCGGTAGGCTGTTGTGGAGAATCTCTAGTCTGTCCCAGCAGACGGTGCGTTGAATCTGTTTAAGGGTGCAGCCTTCCTTCAGCAGAAGTCGCATCGCTTTGCAGTACATCGGATATTTCGCCTCCAGTTGGCCAATGGTGAGGCCGGGGGCTGTTGATTCCGTCATGTCATCGCTCGCTGGGGTAAAGGTGTCGTCCGATTTCTTGCACTTTGCAGGCATCTGCTTGCCGGCTGCGTTGCTCCATGGTGCAACCCGCGTTCTTGGGCCGATGTCAGCTCTGCCCTGTCCCACACCTGGGATCTTTGCCATCCTAGATGCCAGTTGAACCCTGAAGCGACGGCTGCCCTAGAACAGAACGATCCTCTGGGGGCATCGCGTGGATACGGCAGGAGGGCTAGCAGTTCTGGGGATGGCGGCGTTGTTGGTCGCGATGATCATGATTGTCTCGAAAACTGACGGCAAGAATTCCTGAGCCTGGCAAGAGTTGTTAGTCGCTGAGATGCGTTTTGCGGATGGGCAGCAGGCCTTCCGCAGTGGTCAGGCGGCCGGCTTGCTGATTCCAGAGGATGTAGTCGAAACAGGTGGGGATGTCGCGCAGGCCCAGCAGGGTGATCCCGGTGAGAAGTTCACTGTTGCGATTCTGGCAGGCCCTCAGCCTGTAATTCGGAATCGCTGCGCAGAGATGGTGGATGGCGTGACAGCCGATATCGGCCGAAAACCAGTCGAAAATCGCAGGCATCGTGAGGTTGCTGGTGCCTTCGAGCGTGCCGGCCATGGCATCCCAGTTGTTATCGCTATGGGCATAGGAGCCGGGGAAGTTGTGCTGGACGAAGAAAATGCAGATGAAGATCGCTGCACCGCAAGTCATCACTGGCGCATAGATCAGCCAGAAATTGCCGGCTCCGACCAGCGTTGCCATCAGCCACCACAAGCTGATGACCGCAATATTGTTGAGCAGCAGGTCAATGAACTCTTCGGGGCTATGCCAGTAGCGGCTCTTGTGTTTGGCCAGCAGCTCGGACAAGGAGGTCTGGGGGTTGGCCTGCAGGCGCTGGATGGCATCGGGGATGAAACCCCAGAGACCCAGCAGCAGCTCCACCCGCGGTTTGATCACCAGGTAAAAGAATCCCCCCGGAAATAGCATCAGCGGATGGCGCAGCCAGCGGTATAGCCTCTGGGCTCCAGGCTCCATCTGCTGATATTTCTCCACGCTCACCAGGGCTGAGGGGCCCTTATAGCGCTCCCAATTGCCGTTATGACGATGGTGAAACTCATGACCCCGGGACCAGGGTAGCTGGGGGATCGCTGCCACCACCCCCAGCAGGAACCCGAGCCAGCGGTTGGCTCTGCGGCTGCGGAACAGGGAGTAATGGCCGCAGTCGTGCATCAGCGAGAAGCAGCGCGCTAACAGCAGCACCATCGCGGCCAGTACCGGAGGCAGCAGCCAGGGGGCTCCGTTCAGGCACCACAAAGCGAGCCACCACAGGCCCGCATAGGGCACCAGGGTGTTGACCAGCTGCCAGGCCCCGATCCAGTCGGAACTGGTCATGAACGGCTTCAGTTCGAAATCCGTTCGGGTTGGTGCTGATCCGATTGGTGTGCCGCTGCCAGTGCCCCCCGGGGAAGCGTTTGGGCTCAGGAGAGCGGGCTGGGCCGGTCCATGGGTCAAGAAAACCGTTCCGGGAGTTGATCTCAACCTAGTCCCGCTCCGCCTGTCGCCGCCGGGGCCACCCAGCTGGTGGCCTCAGGTTTCTGGATAGAGCAGCTCGGCCAGTTCGTCGGGATCGACGTCGTAGACGCGGGCCAGGGTGGTTTCGATGGCGCTGGTCACCACATCGGGCAGGAAGCGCATGGAATTGAGGGCGTCATCGGCGATCTCATCGGTGAGCAGGGGTTCGCCACCCAGCTTCTCGTCGTTGATGACGGCCATCACCCAGCTTTGATAGGCAGTGACGAGGTCGTTGAACTCGAGCTCCGGGTCGTTCAGGTCCAGGGCCATCGGGGCTCTCCAGGAGAATGTCTCTGCAGTTTGCCCGTTGCCGTCCCCGGTGGCAGGTGCGTGCTTTCTCCATGACAGACCCCACCGCGCTCCAGGCCACCCTGGTTGACTTCGCCCTCACCGAGCTGGTGCGTCAGCACCGGGACAGCTTTCCGCCTCTGTGGACGCCCGAAAGCTGGGCCAAGTTGTTGATCTGGCTGGCCCTCAACTGCGGCTGCTCCAGCGAAACCGCAGCCCTGGAGGCCTTCGCCGCCGCTCTCGGGCCGGCCCTCACCCGACGCCTGCGCCGGGTGTACTTCGAGCGCGAACTCAACGACCTCAATCTGCAGTTGATGGCTGATCCGGCCGAACAGCAGGTGCTGGCTCTGCCGCTGGACCCCCTGGCTGGCCGTGGCCGGCCCGATCTCGACCAGGTGGCCCTGGCGCTGCAGCAGGTGGGCCTGACCGCGCGGGTGGTGGCCGATCGGGATCGCTGGCAGGCCCTGGAGGGGCTGTGGGCCCTGCCCTGGGCTCCTTAGGCTTGGAGCGGCAGGGAGTACCGGGCGGATGCGGTTGATCGGCAGTTTCCACAACGCCGGCTATGGGGCCCTTGCCGATGGGGTGATGGCCTTCTTCGAGCGTCGCCCGGATCTGCAGTGTCCTGGCGTTGCCTTCGGGCCCGAAGGCAGCGAGCCCGCCTCCGAGCCCGCCAAAGTGTCCACCGACATCAGCCTGGTGGCGATCGACCGTTCCGATCCGGAGGCCTACGCCCTGGCGGAGGTGATCGTGCGCGGCGTCACGGCTGGTCTGAATCGCTACCTGGAGGAGCGCCCCAGGTTGCGGCAGTGCTGTCCGCAGCAAGCCCTGTTCGTGAATCCGATCTTCAATCTGCAGCGCTACGCCCCGGGCGAGGGCTTCAAGCGCTGGCACTGCGACTGGACGATCAGCGACGAGGCCACCGAGCCCGTGCACCGGGTGCTGGCCTGGATTCTCTATTGCAACGACGTGCCCGAGGGGGGCACTGAGTTCCACTGGCAGGAGCACCACGAGCAGGCCGAGCGGGGCAAGCTGCTGATCTTTCCGGCTGGTCTCTCCCACATCCATCGGGGCCGGGTGAGCCACGAGCACAGCAAGACGATCGCCACCGGCTGGATCAATGCCGGCCGGCTGGAGGACTATCTGGTAAGGCTGGCCCAGGGCTGACGCCACGGGTAACCGGGACACTCCCAGGCTGCCTGATCGGCCGCTTGCGGCTTGTGGCGATTCATCCCGTGAACGCCATGTCTGAGTTTGTACATGGCACGGGCCCGCCCGGCCGAAGGTGCAGGTTCTGGGTTGTCTCAGGCTGGGCTGGCCGGATTCCGGCAGCCAGGCCAGCGCCGCGTTCATTCTGTTGGGGCCAGTCCAGGCCGATGCTCAAGCGCTGGGGCGATCCCAGGTCTTGAGCACCCAGGCGATCTCGCCATGGTCCCAGCCGCAGTTGTCGAACAGGATCACGGCCTGCTCGTCGTCGGCTTCCAGCAGGCGCTGGGCGAAATCCTTCACCAGGGTGGCCGGACTCAGCGCAAAGCCGGCGGCCTCGGCCACGGCCGCCACGCCCGCAGCCGTGGTGACTGGCTTCATCGCCTGGTTCAGCTCTGCCTCGCTGCGCAGGCGCAGCAAGAAATCATTGATGCGGGCGCGGTTCTCTTGGGGCGACGTCATGGGCGGATGCAGGCAGGACCCGGCCGTTGGCCGAGCGAGGGGTGAGCACAGCACCTCAAGGCAACGCTTGAGGGTCAGAGGCGTGATCGCGGCCGCGGCAAGGGCAGCATCCGCCGGATCAGAGGCTGCTGGCTGAATGGCGCCTTGAGGTTAGGGCGTCAGCCAGCAGGGTCGAAGGGCCAGAAAACTAGTGATGCGTCATAGAAATGCATTCAAAGCTGAATTAAGCTTAGGGGAAACAGAGGTTAAAAGTGATACACAAGCCGGCGCTGCGTGCGCTAGGCGACAGCGGTGAGTGTCGTGGAGCACTTGGTGTTCTGAAGCGCCCGACTGACTGCGGTGCAATGTGTTTGATTGTCCATCTACATCATTGGTTACGGTCTTGCAGTCCCTGCCTTTGATCTTCAGGCGTTCATCCCACCGACGGCGCTTACGGCTGTTGGTTCGAGTTCTGGCGATTGTGCTGGGCTTGTCCCTGCTCAAGCTCCTCGTTCACCAGTTCGCCCTTGAGGTGATCACGGTGAATCCGCTGTTTTCGGCCCTGGTGGCTTCCACCGTGTTTCTGCTGGGCTTCCTGCTCAATGGAGTGCTCGCAGATTTCAAGGACAGTGAGAAGCTTCCCGGCGAACTGGCCTCCGCGCTGGAGGCCCTGGGTCTGGAGATTCGTGGTATTCCCGCTCACCATGTCGATGCGCAGGTAGCTGTGCCGTTGGTCGCTGTTGCCGATCTGGCCCACGGCATTCTGGCCTGGGTTCGGCAGCATCTTTCCACGCACGATCTGATGCTTCTCTATCAGCATGCTCATGGCCGTGTTGTTGACGCCGCTGTCTTGCTGCGAGGCGAGTCGACCCTGCAGGGCCGGCTGATGAGCGAAATGGCCGCCGTGCTGCGCAGTGTCAACCGGATCGAAACGATCCGCGAAACCTCCTTCGTGCCGCTGGTGTATTGGTTGGCGAATGCCGGCGCGGCCTTGCTCTGTGGTGGCCTGGTGCTGATGAAGGGCTCCTCGATCAGTGAGTCCGTCTTTTTCCTTTTTGTGATTGCTTTTTTGCTGATTTTTCTGCTGAATTTAATCAGGGATATTGACAATCCTTTTGGCTTTTCTGATCCCTCTTCGGCCGAGGATGTCAGCCTTGAGGTCTTGGAAGCGGCTGCCGGCCGCCTGCAGGAGCTGGCGGTGGAGGCCAAGGTGGAGGCCTCGGTGAATCTGGCTCGCCGGCAACCTGCTTCTGCGTCTGGTTCCTGCGCCGGTCCTTCCCCCTGGGGTTGAGCCTGGTAGGGGCTCGTCCGGATCGGAGCGGTGACAGGCTTGTCATGCTCACGCCCGCGGCCATGACGGCCCTGGCGAGGGCCACAACCGGGTTCGCCAGCGGGCGCCATCGCGTTGAGACGATGGTGATTTCACCGCCGAACGTGAGCGGCAGTCTGCACATGGGCCATGTCTTCAACGCGGCCCTGATCGACACAGTGGTGCGGTTTCAGCGCCTGCAGGGCCAGCTGGGGTAAGCTGAGTATCTGGGATTATAAATTATTCGCCATGAGTGGCAGCCTTGGTCAGTCAAAGCCCTGCGGCTTCAACATATTGACGAGAATTGTCTATGTCCATCAGACCTTCTCGCTGGTTGTGCATGGATCGGGCCTCTCCTCGTTGCTGGCGAAGGGAAGCGGATTCCAGGCGCTGTCAACGGGCGCTGGGCTGGTGATTGCCGTGGCCACGGCCATCGCCATGTTTGGCGTCGCGAAGCAGAAGTCGTTGCCTGCCTTGGCATGGCTTCGTGTCTTCCTTTGGGCGGCGGTTTTCAGGGGGGCACTCAGTGTGTTGATGCTGTTCGGGACCAGTGACATCGCCATCGCTGGCTTTGTGCGTGCGATGATCCTCAATGAGGGCATCCTGATTCCGCTTGCCATCTATTGGTCAAGGGCCGTCCATGGCCGGTATCTCGCTTCCTTGCGGGCTGGCTGATTGTCACTGTTTCTCTGCCGATGCAGGCCTCGCTCTTAGACGATCCGCTTGTGGACCCGCCCGAGGATCAGTCCAATCAAGACCGCGATGTAGAGCTGGCCTGAGATCGCGATCAGGGTGGCCAACACCTGACCCGTTACGTTTCTGGGGTCCAGCACCTGGGTGCCGATGGTGGTGAGTAGTCCAAACGACGTCGTCATCAAGGCCGAGGCCACGGCTCCACTCGGGACAGCGCTGTTGAAGTGCGCTGGCAGGGCTGACGCCACGAAGGCTGATGGCTGCAGCACCCATAGGGCGGTGAGCATCACACCACCGGAGATGCCGAGTGTGAGATAGCCAGAGATGGCACAGTGGAGGACCGACAGGGTGACAAAGGGTTCACGGATCAGGATCTTGACTCCCCGAACCACGACCACCAACAGGAACAGCAGCCAAATCAGCACATGGGGCAGGGTGATCACACGTCCCACGGCTGGGTTCCAGGCCAGAGCCGTACGCCAGATCAGCTCCAGAGCAATGGCGCTGCAGCCCAGCAGAACCACCACGCGCGTCGTCCTCGGCATGCCGCTGAAGCGGTTCACAAACACCAGCAACATCACGGCAAGGCCGATCAGCAGAAACGACACCAACGGGCTGTACAGCTGCGCCAGTGGCAGCAGCAGCAGAAACAGCAGCTCATAGATCAGCGTGATTCGGTAGCCGAAGTGGCGGTTCCGGATCGTCTGGAGCTGTTGGCGGTTGATTCTCAACGGATTCTCCGAGCTGGGAGCTGAGGACAACAACGCCCACGCCGGCGACAGGGGCCATCGCAGCGGTCCTCATGGGACAAGTCTTGAAAGCTCACGGTTTAGCCATGCAGCCGCCGTGCCAGCAACCCGCGCCATCGACATCATCAGCTGGCCGGTGGATCTGGCCCTGCAGTGCAGGACCATCGACTGCAGCCGTTTCGGTCGCCGGCGGGGCTGGGTTGGGCCGCTTTGCGACCATGGCTGCGATTGCCTGTGCCTGTCGCCGTGACCGATGCTGTGACTGCTCGCGAAGCTTCTGAAGCGTCCCCGGCTGGGAGCACCGCAGCCTTGAGCGATGCCCTGCCCAAGACCTACGACCCGGCCGGCACCGAAAGCCGCTGGCAGCAGGCCTGGGAGCAGGCGGGCGCCTTCCATCCCGATCCGGCGGCCCCGGGTGAGCCGTTCTCGGTGGTGATCCCGCCGCCGAACGTGACCGGCAGCCTGCACATGGGCCATGCCTTCAACACGGCCCTGATCGACACGGTGGTGCGCTTCCAGCGCCTGCAGGGCAAGAACGTGCTCTGCCTGCCCGGCACCGACCACGCTTCGATCGCCGTACAGACGATCCTCGAGAAGCAGCTCAAGGCCGAAGGCACCAGCAAGGATCACCTCGGCCGTGATGCCTTCTTCGAGCGCGCCTGGGCCTGGAAGGCCGAGAGCGGCGGCACGATCGTCGGCCAGCTGCGGCGCCTGGGCTATTCGGTGGACTGGCAGCGGGAGCGCTTCACCCTCGATCCTGGCCTCAACAAGGCGGTGGTGGAGGCGTTTGTGCGCCTGCATGAGCAGGGCCTGATCTACCGCGGCGAATACCTGGTGAACTGGTGTCCCGCCTCCGGCTCGGCGGTGAGCGACCTGGAGGTGGAGATGAAGGAGGTGGACGGCTCCCTCTGGCATCTGCGTTATCCGCTCACGCCCCTGGCGGTGGACGCTTCAGCCGCGGCTCCGGCCGCCGGCGAGCATCCGATCGACCACCTGGTGGTGGCCACCACCCGCCCCGAAACCATGCTGGGCGACACGGCGGTGGCGGTGAACCCCACCGATCCCCGCTACGCCCACCTGGTGGGCCGCAGCATCACCCTGCCCCTGGTGGGCCGCCAGATTCCGATCGTGGCCGATGAGCACGTCGATCCGGCCTTCGGCACGGGCTGCGTCAAGGTCACCCCCGCCCACGACCCCAACGACTTCGCCATCGGCCAGCGCCACGGCCTGCCCCAGATTACGGTGATGGCCAAGGACGGCAGCATGAACGAAGCCGCCGGCCGCTTCGCCGGTCTGGATCGCTTCGAGGCCCGCAAGGCCGTGGTGGCGGCGATGGCGGCCGAGGGGCTGCTGGTGAAGACCGAGCCCCACCGCCACAGCGTCCCCTATTCCGATCGCGGCAAGGTGCCGGTGGAGCCGCTGCTCTCCACTCAGTGGTTCGTGCAGGCCGAACCCCTGGCGGCCCGCTGCCGCGCGGCGCTGGAGCAGGGCGAGCCCCACTTCGTGCCGGAGCGCTGGAGCAAGGTGTATCGCGACTGGCTCACCGACATCCGCGATTGGTGCATCAGCCGCCAGCTCTGGTGGGGCCATCGCATCCCCGCCTGGTTCGTGGTCAGCGAGACCGGCGGCGTGATCAGCGAGGCCACGCCCTATGTGGTGGCCCGCAGTGAGGCGGAGGCCTGGCAGAAGGCGCAGGTGCAGTTCGGCTCGGGCGCTCAGCTCGAGCAGGACCCCGACGTGCTCGACACCTGGTTCTCCAGTGGTCTCTGGCCTTTCTCGACCCTGGGCTGGCCCGGCGAGGGGGATCAGGAGCCCGCCGATCTGGCCACCTGGTATCCCACCAGCGTGCTGGTGACCGGCTTCGACATCATCTTCTTTTGGGTGGCCCGGATGACGATGCTGGCGGGCGCCTTCCTGCAGCAACCGGGCGCCGCTGGCGTGGAGCGACCCGTGGGCGGCCGTGACAGCTGGATGCCGTTCCGCGATGTCTACATCCACGGCCTGGTGCGCGATGAACACAACCGCAAGATGAGCAAATCGGCCAGCAACGGCATCGATCCGTTGCTGCTGATCGAGCGCTACGGCGCCGATGCCCTGCGCTTCGCCCTGGTGCGCGAGGTGGCCGGCGCCGGCCAGGACATCCGCCTCGACTACGACCGCCAGTCCGACACCTCCGCCACCGTGGAGGCCGCGCGCAACTTCGCCAACAAGCTGTTCAATGCCACCCGTTTCGCGTTGATGAATCTCGGTGGCGAGACGCCGGCCAGCCTTGGCGAGCCGGTGGCGGCCGAGTTGGAGAGCGAAGACCGCTGGATTCTTTCGCGCCTGCAGCGCACCAGCACGCAGGCGGCCGAGCTGTATGGCAGCTACCGCCTCGGTGAAGCCGCCAAGCTCCTCTATGAGTTCGCCTGGAATGATCTCTGCGATCAGTACATCGAATGGGCCAAGCCACGCCTGTTTGGCGACGATGAGGCCGCCCGCACTGCCGCCCGCCGCGTTCTGGCCCGCAGCCTCGAGGGCCTGCTGGTGATGCTGCATCCGCTGATGCCCCATCTCACCGAAGAGCTCTGGCATGCCTTGAGTGGCGCCGCAGCCGGCAGCTTCCTGGCCCTGCAGCGCTGGCCTCAGCCCGATCCCACCTGGGCCGATGAAGCTTATGAAACGGCCTTCCAATTCGGCATCGACGCCGTGCGGGCGATCCGCAATCTGCGGGCCCTTTCCGGTGTTAAACCCGGCGAGAAGATCCCCGTCGGCATCCACACGGCCCAGGCCTCCCGCCAGGGCTTTGTGGCCGCCAACCAGGAGAAGATTCAGCGGTTGGTGAATGCGTCGGCGCTGCACTGGGAGTCCGAGCCCACCCCCGGCCAGCTGCTGGGCCTCGTCGACAGCGACGCCCAGGTGGGCATCACCGTGCCCCAACAGAGCCTGGATGCCCTGCGGGAGCGGCTGCAGAAGGATCTGGCCAAGGCCGACAAGGAGATCGCCGGCCTGGCCGGCCGCCTCGCCAACCCCAACTTCGCCGGCAAGGCGCCGCCGGAGGTGGTGGCCGCATGCCAGGCGAATCTGCTGGAGGCCGAAGCCCAGGCGCAGCTGGTGCGCGGGCGGCTGGCGGAGCTGGGGTGAGCGAAGATCGGCCTGGCCCACAGACCCTGCAGGCTTCAGCGCTGTTTGCCACGCCGCTGTGGAGCTTCCGGCATCCTGATCTGAATCAACTTCAGTCCTGGTGCGATCACGTTCTTGAGCTCGAGTGCAAGGACAGGGCGGGATTGCAGCTCACCAATCAGGGTGGCTGGCACAGCCAGAACGACTTGCTGGCGGATCCAGCGCTGGGACCATTGTTCCTGTGGATGGCGACCTGCACCCAGCAGGCCATGGCTGAGTTCGGGTGGGACATGAGCAAGGCCACACCTTGCTTCAACAACGCCTGGGCGATGGTGAACCGGGAAGGACATTCCGTCAGGGCCCATCTGCACCCGAATAGTCTGTTCAGTGGTGTGGTTTACCTCGCGGCGCCCGAAGACTGCGGGGCCATCGCCTTTCTGGATCCACGCTCGGGTGCCCAGGTGCTGCTGCCACCGTTGCTGCCAGCGGCTGGTGCCTATGCCACGGGACGGATTCTGCGTCAGCCGCAGCCAGGTCTGATGTTTCTGTTCCCGGGCTGGCTGTGGCATGAGGTGGAGCGAAGCCATAGCTCACAACCCAGGATTTGTGTCAGCTTCAATATCGGCATGCGGGTCGTGCGCGCTGGGGGGACGGCCCAGGCCTGACATGCCCTGGGGTCAGGGTGGGTGAATGCGACGGATAAGGCAATAGTTAGGGCTTGCTGAGGAACCCAGAACCGTTGTGGGGCAGTTGATTCCAGCGACTATCTCGGGTTAAGATGGGGCGTAATCAGCCATTTCTGGCTTAGAAGAACCTGCTAGCGTCACAATGTACGTGTTTCAGAGTGCTGGG
>JAPLIB010000013.1 GCA_026389335.1 Cyanobacteriota bacterium
CACCGCGATGGCGTAATGCCTTCTTTACTACCGGATACCTGAGTTCAGCAGCAAGAGCAGCACGGCTTCTTTGACCGCTCGGCGTTGAGCGATCAGGCGTGCATTCGCGCGGCGGTACGTCCCGACCCCTGAATGGGTACTTTTTTTTAAAGGTTCAGGGGAGTGTTCCTGCCGCTTAGCCGTACAACCAAACGAAGGTCTGGAACCCCCAGGCGACCTGTACCGAGGCGGTTGACAGTTTTTTGAGGAGGCGATCCTTTGTCCTTTCTAATATGGGCCGGACGGCTATGGAGCAAGGCGCGTACAGCCCCCCGCCACAAACTTCCTCTTGTTGCTCATCTGTGAGGTCCTGGAACTGGTTCAACGCTGCTTGGGTCACTAGTGCTGGCAGGTGATTGCCCTGTGACTTTAGTGGGTTTTCACTTTCTTCGTCGGTTTGCCTGTCGCAACGCCCCGCCTTCATCTTTTTGCGAACAGGCGGATGAAGAGGGTCTGCATAAATACTTGACATCCTCCTGGGGGATGAAGGCATGAACATGCATTCGTGAAAAGTTGGTTCTTCGCTGTAAAGCGGCTTAGTCTGTATAGACAATGGGGGTGTCAAGATCTTTGCAGAAGTCGAATTTGCCGGCAGGGGACCTTGCTCCATCAGAAAATGTTGCCCTTAAATATTGGTTGCAGTCTTGATTGTTAGTTGACTCCGCCCAGATAATTTGTTTTGTTTTGCCAGGCGCGATTCCTCCCCCCAAAGAAAAACCACCCCAGCCTCCATTCTTTTCCTTCACTTCTAGCTTGACAATTTTATGTTTGCTTTCATTTTTAACAAAGAAGTACCATTGCTCTGCGTTGACGCTTTGAAGTGAGCTAATGGCTGCGATAGCGGCGCCAACGGCAATGCTAAGTCGATGAGTGGGGAAGGCCATAAGTATTGAAAACTTTCAACTTGTCGAATTTAATTGCTCCTTCCATGCTTGTCAAGCCCACATCTGGCAAGCCGGATAAAGCTGGCGACTGGGAGCCTTTGAAGGAGTGAAGGCCCCTCTTGCGGCAGGGAACACTAACACTATGGCAAGCCTCCTGCTTGCAAACGTTGCGGTATCAGTCAATCTTCCAGGGTTCTCTTGCTATAACCAGTAAAAGCGGCTCCATCCGCAACATTCTCCAGCTCCTCATCGCTGAGCTCTTCATCCGATCCTTCCTTGCGAAGGGTTTCATCAGCCTTCTCAGCATCCAGTGAGCCATTGAGCTGCTCTTCGGACATGGTTGAGTAAAGTACCGCTCCCTCAATAGTCCATCCTCCTCTTCCTTGTCATCACCACCACCTGCGAGCGCGGCGAGATCGGAAGCGAGAGCGGGGATGAAAGTAGAGCTTCGGGCCGAACGTTTACTAAGTGAGGGCAGGAGCTGGCCGAGATCAGGTAAAAGATTGGCGTATCCATTCAGGAGGCGGGATGCCTGAACGAAGCATCCTTCTCACATTGCTCGATATTGTAAGGCTCGCGAGCACGAGATGAAGCCAAGGCGCGACGCCAATGTTTCCCCTGCTTGAGAAAGCTCGATGCACGCCAGCGAATCAGCGTCCGCTCGGACACATGCAATTTGCCCGCAACCTCTGGTTGAGGTGATCAAGTAGTTGAAGAAGTGATCTCGACCAAACGTGAGAGCTGCTGGTCTGCCCACACCCGGTGTTTGTCTTCCGTTTGGCGTCTCCCTTCGGCTTGCCAACCCCGAGGAGCCTTGCTGAGTCACTCTTCCCTTGAGCCGCTGGACCTGCAGCAGGGCCGTCTCCATCGCTTGTCGACCCCTGGGGCTTGGGGGCTGGCCCTGCTCAGGAACTGTGGTCGTCGGTCAAACCGTCAAGTCAGTTCAGGCCTTGGCATGAAAGCCTTGGCATTAAAGCCCCGGAGAGGCTACCGAACAATCTCCACTCGTAGCGTTACTTGCACCCGTTTTGCACCCATGTCCCCGTTAGCAACCTTGATGGCTGCTCAACTGGGACAGCAGGGAAATCCAGTGATGGCAATGGCTTTGGAAATGCGCGATACCGGATTCGAACCAGTGACGTCCTGCTTGTAAGGCAGGCGCTCTACCGCTGAGCTAATCGCGCATCGATCCATTCTGCACCTGATCCTGCCCGCGGCCTTCCTTCGGTGCCTGAGGCGCGGAGCGGCGGCGGACGGGATTCCGGTCGCCGCCGTCGCCCTGCCAGCTTGTGCCGGTGTGGGGGTGGACGTCAGCGGCGAGGGGCGCTCCTAGTCTCCGGCCAGTGGAAACGGTGCGATGGCCAGCGGCCGCAACCACGACCGGGTCACCCGCTTGTTGGCGCTCCCTTATGGCTTGCTCTGGTGGCCGACCCTTGGCCTGGCCGGTGTCGCCATCGCCAGCGGCTGCTTTTTGTTCGGCGGCCTCTGGCTCTCTCCTGACCTCGACACCATCTCCCGCTCGACCAAGCGCTGGGGGCCGCTGCGGCTGCTGTGGTGGCCGTACCGGCGATTGCTCAGCCATCGCTCCCTGTTTTCCCACACCCCGCTGCTGGGGATGGGGCTGCGCCTGCTCTATCTCGGTGGCGCCTTGCTGCTGCTGAGCGCCCTGCTGGCGCCCTGGGGCAGTCCCACGCCCGGGCAGCTGGCTGCCGCTGCGCCAAAACTGTGGCAACACCAGCGACCCTGGCTGCTGGCGGCTCTGGTGAGCCTGGAGGCCAGCAGCTGGCTGCACCTGATCCAGGACGGCGATCCGGTGCCGCGGCTGCCGCGCCTGCTCCGGCGGCACTGGCCAGGCCGGCAGTTGCGCAAAAGCCGCCGCACGCCGCGCCGCCGCCGAAGGCGAACAATGGCAAGGTGAACGGGCCCGTCGCCCGTAGTCTGCTGAGAAGGCGGATCTTGGAACGTATGGGCGAGCCGTCAATCCTCGAACACAGCATCGAGGCCGATTTCATCGGCTGTTTCGAAACGAACCATCAGCCCCTGCCCCTGGAGAAGTTCTTCCAGTACCTGGAGACCAACGGCCTGGTGGTCGAACGCCAGGAGGGCCGGGAGGAGATCCGCGACCAACAAGCCCTGCTAAATCGCGTCGCCCCACGCTTCTTTCACGACCGCTTGATCGCGCCGATTTACCAGCAGTATTCGGCACTGTGCGACAAAGCACTCAACCTGTATTTTGAGCGCTATCCAATTCTCAAGACAGGCCGTTACTATCATTTGAACTGCAAGTTTCAGCGCACCAGGCCAGGTGAAGGCTTTCACCAGTGGCACTTCGAGAACGGCGGAGCGATGCCTTACCGCAAACTCGTGACCATGCTCTATCTCAATACAGTGAAGGAAGGTGGCGAAACTGAATTTCTCTACCTGCATCGCCGTATCCAACCTCGCCAGGGTCGACTTCTGATCTTTCCAGCAGGGTTCACCCATACCCACCGCGGCAATCCACCCTTGAGCGGTGAAAAATACATCCTCACCTCCTGGCTGGAAGAATTCCCCTGAGTTCAGATTCCGTGACGACCAGGATGCGCGCCGCCATGGAGTGCGGCGATTGGCTGGCGGCGATTGCCGAGGCTGAAGCGTGGCTGCGGCGTGGTGGCCGCGACTGGCGCGTGACCCTGAATCTGGCGGTGTGTGGCTGCCGCGCTCGTCACGGCACGGCAGATCACTGGCTGTCCCAGGCAGAGGCCGCCCTGCAGCAAAGCGGCCACCACCGCCTGGCCCGGCTGGGAGCGGCCGAAGTCCATGGGGCCTTGGGCCACTGGGAACAGGTGCTGGATCTGTTGTCCGCATTGGAGTGCCCGCAGCCGTGGCCATCGCTGCAGATGCGTTGTGAGGCCCTGGCGCGGCTGGGGCGCGCATCGGAAGCATGGGCAATTCTTGACGCCTGGCCACCGGCCAGGCGTGACTGGAGATGGCGTCTGGCTCTGGCCGATCTGCACGTGCAGGCAAGCCAATGGTCTGCGGCCGAAGCGGAGTATCGCGCTGTCCTGGCGGAGCGGCCTCTTCAGGGCGAGGTCCACCAGAACCTGGCCTTGGTTCTGCTCAGCCAGCGTCGCTGCGCAGAAGCCTGGCCCCATTACGAATGGCGGCGCTCCAATCCCCGACTCGACCAGAGAGGAATTCCAAGTCCCCTTCCAAACCTCGAGTCTCTGTCCTGCCGAACCGTGGTGGTTCGAGGCGAACAGGGGGTGGGTGATCAGATCATGACCAGTCGCTATCTGCGGGCACTGGCTGGAGCCTGCCGCAGCCTGATCGTGGAGCCAGCAGCACGGCTGGTGGAGCTGTTTCGGCACAATCTTCCGGCACAGATTGTGGTGGAGCCACCGGGCTGCGAGTGGCCAGATGCTGTGGTGATCGGTATGGCGAGTCTGCCGATGTTGTTCTGGTCGGAGCTCGGATGCGCCGCACCTGGACCGATGGGCTATCTCAAGGCTGACCCCCATAAGGTCGACCGATGGCGATCGCGCCTGGCGGCGTTGCCCCGGGGCCTCAGGCTTGGAGTGGGCTGGCTCGGCGGCGTCACAGGGGCCGAGCGACGTGAACGGGCCCTCACATCCAGGGACTTGCGGCAACTCGGCAGCTGGCCGGGAGTGCAATGGCTGGACCTGCAATTTCTCGCTCAAGACCAGCAACATCTGGCTGATTTCAGCCGGGAGGCGGGCATCCAGCGGCCAGGAAATCCGGGCTTTGACCTCGATGACACCCTGGCGCTGATCCAATGCCTTGATGGCGTCGTGACCACCCGGCAGACCGTGGCCCACCTGACGGGAGCTCTGGGCAGGCCAGGGCAGGTACTGGTTCCAGCACGACCGGAGTGGCGCTACTGGGGCGATGAAAACCGCTGGGCCTGGTACCCATCGATGCAATTGATCCGGCAGGAACGACGTGGGGATTGGCAGGCACAGCTGGAAGGGGCCGCTCAACAATGGTTGGCTCCTTGACGACGACGGGAGTGCTCCTGCTGAGCCTGGGTTGTGTCCGCGGCAAAAGAAATGCCAAACGTTAAGACAACTGAAAGAAGCAGTCTTGGAGGTCTCGATTCAATCGCACAAACTCAGATTCCCGTGGCAGCAGCGGCCGACTGCCCAGGCCAACGCCGTGACGGGAGGCAGGAGCTCTCGCCAAAAGATCAAGACCTCAAACGGCTCAGCGAAAGCCTGCCGGAACGTGAATCTGCTGCCGCATTGGATGTGCACATAGCTCAAACCCATGGACGTGAGACGACAACGCAAGCTTGACGGAGCGACCTGCCAGCAACAACCGCTTGCGGCAGGTAGCAAGGAGTGGGCCAGTTCAGCAGGGTTCTTGACAAAAAGATGAACGGAACCATGTCGGGGCGGATCCGACCCTGAGTCTCAGACAATCTGCTGCAGAAGGCGTCAGAATAACCGCAGCCTGTATCAAAGAGCCGAGATGGGAGTAACGACTGGCAATGCAAAGCCCTACTGGGGCAATGGTCATTACTACGCCTTCACCCAGGAAGGGGTCACCTGGTCCGAGGCCTACGACAGCTCCGCCGCATCCACACTCGATCAGCTCGGCAGCAGAGGCTACCTGGCCACGGTCACATCCAGCGGCGAGAATGATTTCATCACAAACTACTCCAACGGAACCTACACCTACGGCAAATCTGGCTCCTCGCCATATTATGGCGCAACCCGGATTCCAGGCTATGGATTCCTAGCAGGAACAGACGACAATGGTCAGGGAACCTCTGAAGGCAACTGGATCTGGAAAGGTGGGCCAGAGAGTGGCACGGTATTCAGATCGAATGGGGGCAATATTGGCTATACCCACTGGACCAGCGGCCAGCCCAATAATGACGGAAATCAAGACTTCCTACGGATCGACACCGCAGGCTACTGGGATGACGCGGACCCCAATGACAGCGTCAGCGGCTATATCACGGAATGGGGGAAAAGCGGATCTCAATTCACCGCAGGATTTGCAAGCCTGAGCAGCAGCAAGCCACCTAAGAATGGATATGAAAGTGGCCCGGCTGCAGCGCCACAACTGCCAACAATGACGATCAACCTTGATCGGTTTGTGCCAAAAGATTATGTAGACATCCGCAATGGTACGCCATTGATCGATATCCCGATCGCCTTTGGCGGCACCGCCATAATCGGGAAAGACTATGACCTTGAAGAAATCGAAGGTGACAGCTACTACAGCAACGGCAAGGTCTACGTCAAAAATACAAGCTCCGTAACCCTAACCTTCAAGCCACGCAACAACGACAGCTGGCAGGCTCCACGGACGATCACCGCATCCCTGACAGGTGACGGAACCGAAAATATTTATGGCCTCAACGGCAGCAGCAGCAAGGTATGGCTTTTTGACGACGAGCCGCAGCTGAGCCTAGGGCAAGGTGCCTACAAATTCATTCGCACATCTTATACTTCAGGCGCCACCTACAGCCTCCCCTCCGACAACAGCGGCTTCAATACGAATGCCGATGTCCTGGTGTTTGACAGCGATGGAATCAACGAATCCGAATCGAGCCTGAGCGCTCAAGGCCTTAATGACAACTTTGCGATTCGCTGGGAAACCTACATTCGCATACCGGAAACAGGACTCTATGTTTTCCGAACAACAACGGACGACGGCGCCAAGCTCACGCTTCGTAGCAACAACGGCAGTGGCAACCCTCTTGGGAGTTTCACCTACTGGAGCATCAATGGAACAGGCACACCCACCAGTCACAGCACAGGCAGCATTGAACTCAAAAAGGGAGCAGTGGTTTGGTTGCAGTTTGATTACTTTGAAAATACCAGCAAGGCCTCAGCCAAATTAACCTGGGATCGCCCCGATGGGACGGGCGGCACGCTCAGCGATGAAGTGATTCCAGCAAGTGCGATGTTCCTCTCGGAAGAGCTGGCACAGGGCGTGAACCGCAAGGAATCCAGCAGCGACACAAGCAGCCTCGGCTTCCAGCTGTTTGCCAATAAAAGCACAGACAGCGAGATCAGCGTTCAGCTCACATCCACGTCCGAAACCCTCAACTCCACCGTCAACAGCTTGCTGGCTCAACGACGGGTTGACGGCAGCCTCGTCGGCAACGACTATGCGATCTCGGATGCCAGCACTGGCAGCGAACAATCCAGCACCAACATCGGCCTCAACGGCACCTACGGCAGCTTGAAGTGGATGCCGAACCAGGCCTTCGGCACGCTCAAGAACTCCAAATTGTTCAACGTCGACGTCTTTAGGGACGATTATGCCGAAAATACTGAGTCTGTCACCCTAAGTCTCGGCAGCGGCAGCGGCTATGGCGTTGCCAATGCCAGTCAGACCATCACAATTGATGATGACAGCTACGTGCTGTCCCTGAGCCCAGGCCAGAATCCAACCGAAGGTGGTGACAGCGAAAGCGACCTCGGCTGGTTCACAATCCGGTCGAACAAACCAGTACCCGGAGAGAAGGGCCTGAAGGTTCGCTACCAGATCAGCGGCGGCAGTGCAGAACGGGGCTCAGACTATTTCGCGGCTCAAGCAACGCTGAACACCGCAGCATTCAAGGCTGAAGATTTAGTGGTGCTGCCCAACAATGCTTCAGAAACGCGCATCTATATTTCAGCCATTGCCGATGCGATCAGAGAAGGCAACGAAACAATCAGCCTGAAACTGATCCCCAATGTCGAAACCGATGACAAGGGTTTCCAATACCAGCGCTACAACATCGACAACGCCTACAGCCAGGCCGTGCTGACGATCATCGACAGCACGGCCTATCAGCCAGCCGTTGTGCTGACGCCGGCCGATCGCACAGGCCTAGCCACCGTGCGGGCCCAGCTGGTCAACGGCCAACAGCAGGCCGACTTCGATGTCCATCTGACCAGCCAGCCCCTGGCCCCGGTGACGGTCAACCTGAGCAGCTCCAGCGGCACCCTTTCCAGCCCGCAGCTCAGCTTTTCCAGCAGCAACTGGACCCAGCCGCAACGCGTCACCCTCACGGGCCTGAGCACCGACCAGGCCACCACGGTGATCGCAACCACCAGCAGCGCAGACAGCCAGTACACCGGCCTGAGCAGCAGCCAGCGGCTCGTCCCTTCCGGCTGGACCTCGGAGCTGGAGCTGACGCTCTGGGAGGGGGGCTCTCTGGTGCCGTCGCAAACGCTGGCAAGCGTGCAGGCGATCGACGGCACGGAAGGCAGCAACAGCCGACTGGGATTTGAGCTGACGCTGGCGTCACCGGTGGTCGGCAGCCCGGTGGAGCTTTTTTACCAGCTGAGTGGATCGGAGGGCTTCAGCCTCGATGGCAGCACGGCCGATGCGGAGCACAGGCCCCAGGCGAGCTACCGCCCCCTCGAGCTGCGGAACAGCAACAGCAGCGGCGGCTATGCCTATGCCGATCTCGGCGGCCTCGCCACGGTCAGTAGCAGCGGTGAGATCAGCGCCGAAGCCTGGGTGCGCCGCGATGCCGTGACCACAGCGGCGGGGCTGCTGGAGTTCACCGACAGCAACGGCCAAAACCAGATCAAGCTCGGGTTCCATGAGACCACCGGCAGACCGGAACTGGAGATCCGCGATGGCGGCGGCGCGCTGTTATTGAGCCTGATCGCCGACAGCGAAGTGGCGCTGCAGGAGTGGAACCACCTGGCTTACAGCGTCGAGGCCAGCGGTGTGGCCCGCCTCTACCTGAATGGGGAACTGGCAAAGCAGGGGACACTCACCCAGGTCTCGGGCCTGAAGGTTGGCTTGTATGAGGGTCGCAATTTCGAAACCCTACGCAGCACCACGGCCGAAGCCACCATTAACTTCAGCGATAGTTTTGACACGGCGAAGGGGGGAGATGGTGATACCTTCTCGCTGCGCGCGTCCGGCCAGATCCAGGCCAAAAGCAACGGCAACAACAGTTTCGCCGTATTCGCCGACGATGGCGTAAAAATCTGGGTCAACGGCACGAAAGTTGTCGACACCTGGGATGGTCCGGGTGGCACCTGGACCAGCTTCACTGCTGCCAACCTCGTGGCCGGTGAGTGGTACGACATCCAGATTGACTATAACGAAAATAGCGGTGTGGCCAGCCTTCAGCTCGCTGACCAACCGAACGGCGCGCCGATCACGGCCCTGCGCCACGTGCCGCTGTACACCGCAACCCGCGGCTTCAACTCGATCGGTCGTACGGCCCCTGGCAGCAGTGGAACGGGCTATCTGACCGGTGCCGTGCGCGCAGTGGGCATCTGGAATACCGCCCGTAGCCAGAACCAGATCCAAGCCTCAATGCTGGCAGCCAGCCCGGGCGGCTCGGGCCTGATTAGTGGCTTGTCGCTGAACAATTCAACCGCAAACAGCGTGAACGGAGCTCCGGCCGCCGTGCTGTACAGCGGATCAAGCAACAGTGCCACCTTTGCTTCCACACCCTTCTACGGGCTCCAGCTGCCGGTGGGTACCTCCAGCGTCAGCCTGCCAATCGTGCCACTTGACGACCTCAGGGCCGAAGGCACGGAAGCTTTGACCCTGGCCCTGATTGCCGCAGGCCGCTACAGCACCGGGGGTAGCCGCGGCACGGCAACGGCAAGCTTCAGCGACAACGAGGTGGCGGAGATCCTGTTTCTGGCGGATGGTCAAGCCAGCAGCACGACCAGCGACACCTCCTGGACCAGCAGCACACAGTTTGTGGTCAGTGAGCAAGACCCGGCAACAAACAGCAGCTCGGCCCTTGGCGTCCGCTTGAACACCCAGCCAAGCGCAACAGTGACCCTGACGCTGGACGCGGGCTGTTTCAGCAGCACGGAACTGACAGTGACCAACCCGGCCAATCCGGCAGCGGCGACGGTTTCACTGATATTCACCCCTGAAAATTGGGATCAGGTTCAAGAACTACGACTGCAGGGCGTCGACGACAGCCAGGACGACGGCGACACGGCGCAGTCACTGAGTTTCACCGTCAGCAGCAGCGACGCTCTGTACGCCGACCTCAAGCCCGTCGTTTCGGTGCTCACCGTGGATGACGACGCCACCACGGCTGACCCAGCCCTGGCCATCAAGCAGAGCTCATCGGCGCCACTGGCCAAGCTGTCAGGCCCGTCGCAGAGCACGATCAACGAAGCAGGCAGCGATAGCGCCACCTTCACCATCAGCCTGGCTCAGCCAGCTAGCGAGGGCACGCTGGTGTTCCTGGAGGTGGATCAGCGGCTCAGCCAGGTCAGTTCCAGCGACATCAGGATCATCGCCGGCAGCGGCACCCAGTCGCTCGCCGGCCTCAGCCGCTTCGATGCCAGCCCTGGGGCCGCCGAGACGACCCGCCTCGACAGCGATGGCATCAACGAGAGCGCCACGAGCTTCAGCAGCAACCAACAGTCCGGCGACTTCAGCAGCACCTGGTCGGGCTATCTCTACATTCCAGAAACCGGCAACTATAACTTCAGCATCCCCGTTCAGGGAGGTGTCAGACTCACGCTGGACGGCCAGGTTGTCATCGACAAGCTGTTTGATTCGCAAGCAACATGGAGCACGGGCACCCTCCAGCTCAGCCGTGGTGATTTCCTGCCCGTCACGCTCGATTACCGATCCTTCGACACCAGCGCTCCCAGCGTGGCACTGTGCTGGCAGCGACCGAGCAATGGCGGCACAACGTCGATCGACGAGGTTCTGCCGAGTCAATACCTGAACCGCACCGATGGTTTCAGTCTGTTGATTGCCAAGGGCAGCAGCGGCGGGACCTTCACGGTCCAGGGGGTGCAGGACCAGGTGGATGAAAACAATGAAAATCTGGCGGCAGGCCTGCTATTGGCCCGGGGCGTGGAAATCGTCGTGAGGGGGCAGAGCAATACCGAGGTGGGATCCAATCAACTCCAGGTCACACTCTCAACCAGCGACCGCGAATCGATCACCCTGGAAGCGGGCACGGTGCTCACGCTGGGGGAAGACCCCAAGAGCAATGAAACCCAGACCGAGGCGATCGCAACGTTCACGCTGAGTGACGCCGTCACGATCCACCGCGACCGCACCGCCACCCTTTCCGGCACACTGGCGTTAACCAGCTATGGCCAATCCAGCCCCTACAACAGCTCGGTGGTCGGTCTGGTGGCAGGCCAGGCCGGCGAGCTCTACCAGCTGCCGGATCCCAGCGTTTCGCTGACGCTTACCGCCCCACTCATCCTGAATGGCACCGAGGGCTATCTGGCGACCTTGCAGCTGGGGGACACCAATTTAGGCAGCGTCACGATTCCGGCAGGCACCGCTCTGAGCTACGTGGTGGAGAGCACGGGCGCTTTCATCACGCTGGTGCTCAGCAATAACCTGACCCTGCAAAGTGGTCAGACGGCAACCGGGATCGCGGTCACCGTTGCCAGCAAGAGCAGCAGTCTCGATCCCACGGCAGACGCGCTGCAGGGGCTGAGCAGCGCCTATGCCCTGCCGAACACCAGCGTGGTGCAGCTGCTGGATGACGACAAGGCAGGCCTGCTGTTCTCACTGGATGCCAGCGGCAACCAACCGATCGACGGCTCCCGTTTCAGTCTCAGCGAACAGGGCGACAGCGCGACCCGCTACGTGCGACTGAGCAGCCAGCCCACTGAATCGGTCACGGTATATCTGGAAACAGCCGATGCCAGCGAGGCACTTCTGCAGGTGCCGGCAAACAACCCCGCCAAGGCGACATCACGCATCGCCTTGCTCTTCGATCCCACCAATTGGCAGACACCACAGGCCTTCACGGTGCTCCCCGCCGACGACCAACTCGTTGACGGCAGCATCAAGGTCGATATTGTCAGCCGCACCACCAGCGCCGACGCCTTCTACGCCATCAGCACAGCGGCGACTCTGCCGTTCATGGTGAGTGACGATGACACCGCCAACGTCATGGTCGAGCTCCAGCAGAGCAGCATCGGCAAAGCTGGCAACGGCTTCATCAATCTGAGTCTCACAGCCCAGCCCACCGCTGATGTCACCGTGAACCTGCTGCCCAGTGATGGCCAGTTCACGCTCAATGATCGCAGCATCGGACGGGGCGAAAGCTTGGTGTTCACCGCGGAGAACTGGTCAACAGTTCAATCAGTGTCTCTATGGGCTGTGGACGACAACACGGAAGAGGATGTCACGTCCAGCCAGCTGCAGCTGAGCACGGTCAGCAGCGACGTCCATTTCAACGGCCTCAAGATCGATCCTGTCCGGGTCGACATCGTTGACAACGATCCGCCCCGGGCCCAGATCACGCTCGTGAGCGACAGCACTGAAGAGTCCAAGCCGGGACGATTCCGGATCCAGCTGACGAATCCAGCACCGGACTCGGCTGGATCCAATGGCATCGAGGTGAATTATCAGATCACGGCCGTCAGCCTTGATCCCGGCCTGGGTTACCCAGCCACGCCGTCCAGCATCAGCAACCTCACCCAGTCGCCTGGCTCCACCACCGGCCTGGTGAGGATCGCCCCTGGCCAGAGCAGCAGCGATGTGATCGTGGTGCCGATCGACGACTTCGTAGCAGACACGGAGAGCAAGAGCTTCACCGTCCAGCTGGTAGCAGGTGATGGCTATACGCTGAGCAACGATAGTGCCAGCAACAGCGCCACTGTTCAGATCATCAACAACGACGTGGCCGGTGTGGTGCTGTTCACCTCCGGTGAACGGATTCAGGTCAATGAACCGAGCAATGGATCAGCTGGAAATGCGACGTTCCAGCTGGCCCTGCTCACCCAGCCCAAGAACGATGTCACCATCACGCTCAGCGAGCAGATCCTGGCTGGTGGCAGAAGACAACTGGGCACGAGTGACGACGCCTACAGCAAGACCGTTATCTTCACACCCAGCAACTGGTATACGGCCCAGCAGATCAGTGTGCAGACCTATGACGACGGGCTCATCGAAGATGGCAGCGGCGACAAGCAGTTCACCGGCATCCATGGCACCGAGCTGAAATACAATTTCAGCAGTGACGACAAAGCATACGACAGCGCCGATAAAAATGCTGAGCATTTCACCAATTTGCTACAGGCTGTCGATGTGCTGGACGTCCAGCTGCCCACTCAAACAGCTGATGCACTGCAGTCATCCCTGACGTCGCTGCAGGAGGGAATCGATAGCCTGTCACTGCCCATTGTTGGCAGTCTCGATGGCAAAGCGGGCGATGGCCTGCGCAAGTTCATCACCAACCTGGTCAACAGTGTGCGCCAAGTCGGCACGCCGACCCCCAGCAAACTGAGCAAGCTGCTGAGCAGTGAAATCGCCAAAGCCCTGGGCATTCCTGAGGACACCGTCACGGTTGGCCTGTCGATGCAGGGGACGAATGCGATCGTCGTCAGCCTCGAATTTGCTGACAGCTACGACATCTTCAGCGTGCCGCTGGCCGCAGACTTTGGGCTACCCGGTCTCGGCTTCCAGAGTGAAGGCAGCCTCGACGCTTCGTTCAGCTATGGCGCTGGCCTGGAGTTGGTCTTCCCTCGCTCAGGTGAAATTTATCTGCAAACGGCATCGGATAAGACCTATCTCAATGCCGAATTCAACACCAGCCTGTCACCCGACTTCAATCTCACTGGCGGCCTTGGGTTCCTGCAGCTGGATGCCGTCAATCAGCCCAGTATCAATGAGAATGTTGTCATCAAGGACAAGCCGGCCAGCACGGAGCTCGACGTCTCGTTCGACCTCGATCTCAATGGCGATGCTGGTGGCGATGCTGGTAACGACGGCAAACTGACACTCAGCGAGCTGATCAGCAGCGATCTGGATCTGGAGAAGGTGTTCCAGTACGACCTCCAGGGTGCCGCTGCCATGTCATTCGGGGTCACCACCAGCCTCAGCGGATCGGCCGCCATCCCTTCTTTCAGCTTCGACCTTTCCAGCCTTCTACCACTATTCGATTACTCGAACAAGCAAGAAACTGCTGCACCTGCAAACGCATCATCGTTTTATTTCGACAACATCAAGCTCAACTTTGGCTCCTACATCACTCAGATGCTGAGTCCGATTGTTGATGGCCTTGACTCCATCCTGGGCCCTCTCTATCCCATCGTTGACGCGCTGTATAGCGATACCCAAATCTTTGCCGCGATCGGCATCGAAAGCACCTTCGATACCGATAAGGATGGCCATGTCACCGCCATCGACCTGGCCTCCTGGTTTGCTGATTTCTATGCCACCATTGACAAAGATCGCGGCAAGCAACTGCAGAGTACGATCGAAAGCACGATTGAGTTCCTCGACACGATCAAAGGGGTCATGGATCTGATCCACGACCTCAAGGTATTGAGCGAAGAGGGCGATTTTTACATCGACTATGGCAGCTATGAGCTGCCAACCTTCAGCGCCGCTGATGAATCAGTATCGACCGAAGAGGATGTCGACCTGGATGAGGATGGCGCCACCGCGGATCTCACCGATGACACCGAAACGCAAGCCGATGAGGGTGGCTCCAGTGGTTCTGGCAAGTCGAGTAGCAAATTCAAAGAAATCATGAAGCAGCTGGATGAGCTTGGCTTCGAGATTCCCTTGATTGATGAACCCAAGAATGCCATCAAATTGCTGCTGGGGAAGGACGACGTTGATCTGTTCACCTGGACCATGCCTGAGATGGGCATGTCGTCTGAGATTGAGCGCAGCTTTCCGATCTACCCAGGCATTGAAGGCATCATCGAAGGCGGTTTCGGCGTGGATGCCAATCTCGGCTTCGGCTTCGATAGCTACGGCCTCAATCAGTGGAAACAGGACGGCTTCAAGGCGAACGACGCCTGGAAAGTCTTTGACGGGTTCTACGTTGCCGACTGGAAGGACGGCAAGGACATCCCTGAATTCAGCATGGAGGCCAGCATGGGCGCAGGCCTGGGCCTGTCAGCCCTGGTGGTCAAGTCCGAGATCACAGGTGGCCTTGAAGCGGCCGCCAGTTTTGACCTCCTCGATCAAGGCGAGATTGCTGGCACTGCGGATGGCAGGATCCGCGGTACCGAGATCAGCAGCCTCATCAGCCACCCCCTTGACCTGTTCGAGCTGGTGGGCAATCTCTCGGCCTATCTCAAAGCGAAGGTTCAGGTGGGAGTCGACGCTGGCTTGTTCCAAACCTGGGATACGGTTTGGCAGGAGACACTGGCCGAGATTCCACTGTTTGAATTCGGCGTTGGCGGCAGTTACGGCACCGGCAGCGTGTCCAATGGCTATGTCAAGGGCGCCACGGTGTTCTGGGATGGCAATCAGAACCTCAGGCTCGATTCCTATGAGCCGAGCACCATCACTGGTGCTGATGCCGGATACAGCCTGCGCATTGATCACCGCAGCTTTGATCGGAATCGCAACGGCACGATTGATGCTTCAGAAGGGAATCTCGTTGCCTTCGGAGGCATCGATTCCAGCACAGGCCTGGCTCTGGAGGTGCCATTCCTGGCACCGTTGGGTCAGATGGTCACACCGCTCACCACCCTGCATACCCTTGCCGTAGCGACTGGCTACGGCGAAGGGGCTGCCTCCACCTGGATCGATCAGGCCTTCAGCCTGAAGGGATTCGACTACCTCAAACGGGATCCAGTGCTGGAGCTGAATCAGCTCGCTGCTGGTGCATCTCCTGCCCAGCTGGATCCCCTCGCTGCCTACATCGGCCACATCAAACTGCACTTCAGCTGGGATGTTCTGGTCTACTCCCTACAGCAGCTGCTGTCTAAGCAGTTTCCAGAAGAGATCAAGACTGAATTCGGTCTGATCAACGCCTTCAGCCAAGAACTGCTGGGATTGGCAGCCAACATCTCGATCAATGAACGCCTTGCCACCGCCGCACTGCGTACCATCAGCCGATTTAAGCCTGACCTCCCTGCCGTCGACGGCCCTCTGGCTTCACTGGCAGCTGGACTGGCTGCAAATGCCAGCTGGGATCTCTCCCAGCAGATCGATGCTCTGTTCGTATCAGCCAGCGAGGAAACCACCAGCCTTGCCGACAGCCTGGTCGCGATCAACCAGCTTAAGCGGGATGCCTTTGTGCACTACCGCACGGACACGGAGTCAATCAGCCGAGGACTTTATCGGATCAGCGAGCCTGAAGAACTTGCTCGCGCGGTTCAGCAACGACTGTCAGCGGTCTACAGCAGTTTCATCAAGAATCACCCTCTCCAATCTGCAACCGAGGATCAGTCGAACGGCCTGATCAAGCTACTGGACACCAAGGATTGGGCCCTGTCTGGAGCGACAACACTCACATCGACGCCATTCACGACGATCCAGTCGCTCGAACAGCTTGGGATTTCATTGGGCGACAGACAGCTCGATTTCGAGTTGCGGCTTCAGCCATCCAGTGATGAACTCTCTGCTGTCAACCAACTCGAAAATCCTCGCGTGCTGGTTGGCCTCAATAGTCTTGGATTACCGCAAAGGACAGCCGATGCGGCATTTAATTACTACGTCGACATCGATCAGACCCCAACGCCATTCCTGTATGACGCCAACAGCAGAACTGGGGCACGTTTGTTCAACCTCGGCTCTGGTCTGGCCCCTGTGCTGGAACTCAGCTATCGCGATGATCGGCGCGGTGACGGCAACCCAGATCCCGGTGTGATCGAGGATTCTGGTGCCGTGGCGGAGCTGGTGCAGGCGCAGCAATTCAAAGTCACAGACCAAGCGAATGTGTTCAGCGTTGGCGCCAGCATTGATGCCGACACCCGGTCTGCTGCCGTGTTTCTCAGCACAGACGTCGTGAGCCTTGCATCCACTTCCAATCAGGTTGGATACCTGCTCTTGCAGGACAATGAGATCTGGGACCCTACCTCTCTTACCCTTGGCCAACTACTGGAGCGCATTCAATACATCGCAGGATCGCTGGAAAACAGCGATCTTCCCACACTCGGCAGTGCCATGAAGTTCCAGCGGGAGCTCCAGTTCTCCACCAGTGATCGGTTCGTCTTCCTCGAAGTGGTGGATCGCACCCTCGCTGATCTGGGGCCAAGCAGCGCCTCCGTCGCCAGCCAGGGTGAGCGGATTCTCACCCTGGAGTCCAGGCTCATGTCGCCCAAGGATGGCCTGTTGCTGGAATCACCGAAGTCTGGGCTGAAACTCCAGCTCAAGCTCCAGAATGCCGAGCCTGGACTGCCCGCTTTCCTGGCTCGCCAGCAGAGTCAGGCCCCCGTGCTCGACTTCACCGGCCTGGGTGGCATGAGCGTTGCAGGCAGCCTGCAAATGTCCCGGGAGGCAGGGTATAACGCCACGGTGGGCTTTTATCAGGTCCGCGACGTCAGCGGTGCCGTGACGGATCCACTCACGGGAACCATCCTTCATCCAGCTGATGATGGCTACCAGCAAGCTGCTCTGCATCGATCAAATCTGCTCGCACCTCTGTCCGATCTGTCGACGGAGAACCATGGAGGCTTCAGCCGCGAACTCTCAATCTCCGCTGATGGATTCTTCGCCCCCTATGTGGTAGTGGATACGGGCAATGGCAGCCACACCTATTTCGCCTTCGCGGAGGCCAATGCGGATCTGCTCCAGCATGTCCAGATGGCGGGCGACAACACGTTCGTGCTGGAGGATCTCTTCGGTGGTGGTGATCGTGACTTTGACGATTCGATCGTCAGCTTCCATCCGATTGGCGTGATGCCGCTCGCCCCCGCCTGAGCGCGCTCCCCATCACAGGTATGGCTCCGTTGGCTCCAGCGGCCCGGCTGACGCCGCGGCCGCCAGAACGGCAAACTCCGATGATGCAACCGGCAAGCACCCCTTGAGCCTGCTCGATTTCGAAGGTAACTACGGCCGCCAGTACAACGACCGCATCCGCAGCCTGATTCCCGGCTACGACGCGATCCTGGAGATCGGCGCGGCCACCCTGGCGGCTCGCTGCCCCCAGGCGCAAACCGCCCTGGTGGTGGGTCCCGGCAGCGGCCAGGAGCTGTCAGGCCTGCTTTGGGCCCTGCCGCGGGCGCAGCTCACCCTGGTGGAGCCCAGTGAACAGATGCGCCTCCTCTGCAGCGCGGAGATCGAGCGGCTCGCTGCCGGCGATCGGGTGCATTGGGGTCCTGAGCAGCTGCAGGACGAGCCCCCCCCAGCCCCCGGCCGCTTCGATGCGGTGATCTGCCATCACGTCCTGCACGTGTTGCCGCCGGCCCAGCAGCGCCAGCTGCTCGACCAGCTGGCGGCCCAGCTGGCCCCCGGCGGTGTGCTGCTGGTGAGCAGCTACAGCGAACCGGCGGCGCCCGACATCGAGCCCTGGCGCGCGATCGCCACCGCCCGCTTCCGCGGACTCGGCCTGGACGAACCCAGCGTGAATGAAGTGCTGGCCTCCCGCAACACCAAAGTGTTCCCCCTCGATCCACAACGGCTGGAGTGGCGGCTGCTGGCGGCGGGTCTGGAGCCCCCCACCCAACTGCTGCAGGCCCTCTGCAACCGCCTCTGGGTGAGCAGGCGCCCTCTCGCTGGTGAAGCTGGCGCAGCCCCGGATGGTGCCGCCGAGGCGATCGGGCGGCTGCAGGCGGTGGTTGCCCAGCTGCGGAATCCCGAGGGTGGCTGCCCATGGGACCTGGAGCAGACCCACAACTCGCTGTTGCCCTACCTGCTCGAGGAAGCCCATGAGGTCGCGGACGCCATCCGCCAAGGCGACGCCCGCCACCTCGCCGAAGAACTGGGTGACCTGCTGCTGCAGGTGGTGCTGCATGCCCAGATCGCCAGCGAGGATCACCGCTTCAACCTGTGCCAGGTCGCCACGGGCATCAGCGACAAGCTGGTGCGACGCCACCCGCATGTGTTCGCCGGCGGCAAGGCGGCGGACAGGGCGGCGCTGAGGCAGAGCTGGGACTCGATCAAGGCACAGGAGCGTTCCGAACGCCAGGGCAGCACCCCTTCAACCAGCCCGCTCAGCGATCAACTGGCCCGCAAGGTGCGCGGCCAGCCTGCCCTGGCCGGCGCCATGACGATCTCGCGCCAGGCGGCCGCGGCCGGCTTCGAATGGGACGACCTCAATGGCGTCTGGGCCAAGGTGCATGAGGAGCTGGATGAGCTCAAGGAGGCCGTCGCCCTGGCCTGGAGCGAGGGCGGGATCGCCGCCGGCAGCCCTGGCCGTGCCCCGGCCAGCGGCGACAGCGCCGCCCGCGCCCATGCCGAGACGGAACTGGGCGATGTGTTGTTCACCCTGGTGAATGTGGGCCGCTGGTGCCGGCTCGACCCGGAGGAGGGCCTGGCTGGTACGAACCGCCGCTTTCTGGACCGCTTTTCGCGGCTGGAGGCGGCCCTCGGCGGCGACCTGGGCGGCCGCAGCCTCAGTGAGCTTGAACAGCACTGGCAGCAGGCCAAGGCCGCGATCCGGGCCGAAGCAAGCCAGCCCAACATCGAACCCATCTGACTACCGCAGTTCAAAGAACGGCATGGGCCTTAAATACCGAAACCATCCGATTACGTTTGACTGACTTTTTCGTGCCCAATGATGTTCCCAGCCCAGGCGAAAAAGTCCCAAAACAAGCGAGGCTCCGCTCTGGGTCTGACCTGCTGCCTGGCGCTGGCCTCCCTGGCCAGTAGCGGCGGCGCCCTGGCCAAGCCCGTGGCCCAGATCCCGCGCGTGCAAGCCAGCGGGGGGCTGGTGTTTCAAAGCCAGGGTGGCGGCACTCCCAACACCGTGACCGGTTATCTGTTTGCGCCCCTGAGCCAGGGACAACAAGGTGACGTGTTGTTTGTGGATGTGGCGGCCAATATGAACCTGGGCGGAGCCCTGAACCAAGGTTCCAACGTCTCCGCTGGCGTCAGCACCCGCCTGGGCTACCGCTGGCTTAGCGGTGATCAACGCTGGCTGTACGGATTCAATGCCGGTGTGGACACCCGCCAGGCCTACAACCAATATGCCTTTCAGGCCGGCGTTGGCGCCGAGGCCCTCAACCGCCATGTGGAGCTGCGGGTCAATGGCTACATCCCCTTTGCCAACCAGGCTGATTTGTACCAGAGCGGTTACAGCAATGCTCAACTGCAGAGCAACCGGCTGATTCTGGATGGTTGGAACCGCTATGTGGTGTCGCTGGGGGGAGTGAATCTCGAGGCGGGCATCCCATTGGCCCACTGGAAGAACGACAGCCTATGGCTGTACGCCTCGTACTACTACCTCAGCGGCGACTATGTGAATGGCAGCTCAGGTGTACGCGGACGCGGGGAACTGCGCATCGGCAATCAACTGGCCCTAGGCGCCACGATTTCCTACGACAATATCTTTGAAACCCAGGCCACGGGCTATCTACGCTACGGAGCCAAACCCCTGGCGGGCAGTGCCAGGGATGCCGTGGATGCCGCCGAGCGCAGTTTCCTGGCGCTGCGCGGCCTGCCGATGCAACGCGAGACCGATCTGCGCATGGTGTCGGCTCAACAGAACCTGCCGGGCAGCGTCGCCACCAATCCCGGCAACGGCGGGAATGCCTACGTGGTTCGCTGCACGGGCGTTACCACCAACACCGGCACGGCCAGTGTGAGCTGCGTCAATCCCAGCCTCGATGCGCTGCTGGCCGCCGCCGGTCCCGGCGACTTGCTGCTGGTGGGCGGCGGCGCCAGCTCCAATCTGGGCAGCCAGACCCTGCGGCTGGCTGCAGGCACCAACCTCGTCAGCAGCGGCAATGCACCAACGCTGGCCACGCAATTCGGGCTCGTGAACCTGAACCCGGTGTTTGGCACCGCACTGGGTGCTCGGCCCTCCTTCAGCAACGGCATCATCAGCATCGGCAGCAACACCACCATCGCAGGCTTCAGCTTCATCAATACTTCGATCACGAACTCCAGCAGCAGCAATGTGCTGATCGCCAACAACACCTTCACGGGTTCCTACACCGACAATCCCACAGACTTGGCGACGGCCCAGGCCTTTGGCTCCATCAACGTGTCGGCCAATGCCCTGCCGATCATTCAGCTGGACGGCGCCAGCAATCTGACCATTGCCGATAACACCTTCATTGATCCACAGGTTCAAACCTATCAATCGCAGCGCGGGGTATTAGGCAACGGAACAGAGTTTGTTTGCAATCAGAATGACTACGACAAGAAAGGCCGGCCAACCGGGCTAGGGAACACCAGCGGCCTCTGCCTCAGCGGTAACGCCATCCGACTGAACAACAGCGCCAATGCCGTCATCTCGGGCAACAGCGTGACTGGCGCTCTGGATGAAGCCTTCCGGATCAACAACCCCTCCGGCACCCTGCTGATCGATAGCAACACCATCTCCAACATGCGGATGGGCCCCGACAGCAATATCGGCACCGCCATCATCGTCGGCCAGAGCCAAGGCACAGCCAATGTGACCATCACCAACAACTCGTTCAGCAACAACAGCCCTGGCATCTATCCGATTGTCGAGTCCGCCAACCAGAGCGGCGTTCCCGTTGCACCAGCAGGCCCCCTGAATCTGGACAACATTGATCCCATCGAGATCGGCCTCTGCCGTGGCTCCACCAGCTACCCGCGCACCCAAGATCTGTATGCGGATCCAAACTTCTCCGGCAACTGCAGTGGGCCAACCAGGATGAACATCACAGTGTCCGGCAACACCATCAGTTTGCCCGCCATCGCCGGTGGCATCATCCAAGACGGCGACGGCATCGACTTCAACATCGGCAGCAACAGCATTCTCAATGCCAGCATCTTCGGCAACAGCGTGCTGACTCTCGGTGGCACTGGCGATAACGGCATCACGTTTGACATCCGCGGCAACGCCCAAGCCCAGATCAGTATCACCAATAACTCCATCAAGGATGTCAGCAAAGAAGCCATCGATCTTGGCTTCACCAATGCCACCACCGCCAATCAGCCTGGATACGCTGACATTACCCTGTCCGGCAACGTCTACAGCGGCAGCACAGTTGGCCTGCTCAGCATCGGCCTGATCAATGACCCGGGCTCCCCAGTCTCCAATTTCTATGTGACTGGCCAGGGCAGAAACAAAGACCAGGTGGGGGCCACCATTCCGGCCTATTCGAGCTTCAACGATGGCAACTTCCCGAACCTGGTTCTCAACGGCTTGCCGTACATCAGGCCCTAGTCAAATCCTCGGCAGAATCATCGCCAAAGCCCCAACCCTTCGGGGTCCCTGGAGAAAATCCAGCTCGATCACGGGGTAACTGTCTCGTGATTGCAGGCCATCCCATGGCCGAGGGGGTACTGGCCAAGCCCCTCAGTCCTCCGTTCCGCTCCCTTTCCCCCGCCGCTGGCTCTTGATCGCTCCGCGGCGGTTCTTGGCCGCCAATCGCCGCTCCTGGGATCCCCTGGTGGGCTTGGTGCGGCGGCGGATCGGCGGTGGCGGTGCGATCGCCTGGCGCAGCAGCTCGGCCAGGCGCTTCTGGGCCGCCTGGCGATTGAGCCACTGGGAGCGGTGCTCAGCGGCCACCACCACCAGCACCCCAGCGGTCAGCCGCCCCTGGAGCCGCGCCAGGGCCCGCTGCCGCAGCGGTTCCGCCAACGCCTGACTGGCCGCCAGATCAAACACCAGCTCCACCCGCGAATCGGTGGTGTTCACCCCCTGGCCGCCTGGGCCGGAGGCGCGTGAGAAGCGCCAGCCCAGCTCTGCCGCCGGCAGCACCAGCGTGTCATTGATCGGCAGGTCGGCGGCGGAGCCCATCGGTTCAGGATGGCTTAAAGCAGGCTCACCTGGCCGCTGCCGATGTCCAGGCAGGCCGGCTGGATGGCAAGCCGGCCGCCTGCCACCGCCTCAGCCAGCAGCGCACTGCGCTGCGGCAGGGCGCCAGCTGCGGCGCGGGCATGGGCGGCCACCGCCTCCGCCAGGCTGGCGCGGGGGGGCAGGGCCGACCGGATCGGCAGCACCAGCTCCTCCAGCAGGGGAGTCAGCGGCCTGGAGGCCCGCGCCGCTGCCACCGCCCCGCAGTCGCTATGGCCCAGCACCAGGATCAGGGGCACCGCCAGCTCGGCCACGGCGTACTCCAGTGAGGCGACGCCCGCATCGGAGGCGGTGTTGCCGGCGGTGCGCACTTCAAACAGCTCGCCCGAGCCCGAGGCAAAGATCCA
The DNA here is from genome assembly GCA_026389335.1 of Cyanobacteriota bacterium. Taxonomy (GTDB): domain Bacteria; phylum Cyanobacteriota; class Cyanobacteriia; order PCC-6307; family Cyanobiaceae; genus Cyanobium. The sequence continues at coordinate 22,869 of JAPLIB010000013.1, forward strand.
GTCCGGCGCCACCCGTGAATCAGCGCAGGCCAGCACCGCCGCCCAGGGCCGCTGCCCCTGAGCCAGGGCCCGGGGTCGCAGCGCACAGTGCAGCGGCCAGTGCTCCTGCAGCAGTTGCGCCCGCAGCAGCGGATCGCCGCTGCGATCGGCCTCGGCCCAGACGGCGGCGAATTCGCGATTGCGACGCAACAGCTCCTGCAACGGATCGCCTGGGGGTTGGCACAGCTGCAACCGCTGCTCCAGCGGCAGGGTGGCCGCCTCCAGCCGCTGGGACGGCAGGGCCAGAACCGTGCCCAGCAATGCCAGCCCCCGCAGGAAGTGCCGCCGCCCCAGTCCTGGCCGGCGCTGGACTCGATCGCGATCAGGTGCCATGGGATCGTGACAGGAAGCCTGGTCAGAGGTTTAGCTGGAAGCCTCATCTCTTCAGCGCATGGGCGACAACGACAGTGGATCCCCCGGCTGGATCGACGAACAGCTTCACGGTGTGCGCTACGGGCTGGAGGGACGGTTGATCTGCGAGCAGACCAGCCCTTACCAACGGGTCACGATCATCGACAGCCTGGCCTATGGCAAGGGGCTGCTGCTCGATGGCTGCTGGATGACGGCCGAGCGTCAGGAGCGTCAGTACCACGAGGCGATCGTGCATCCGGCCCTCTGCGCTGCCGCCAGCATCGAGCGGGTGTTGATCGTGGGCGGCGGCGATGGCGGCACCGCCCGCGAATGCCTGCGTCACGCCGGCGTGCGCCAGCTCGATCTGGTGGAGATCGATGGGCTGGTGGTGGAGCTGTGCCAGCAGCACCTGCCCAGCATCGGCGGCGCTGCCTGGAGCGACCCGCGCCTGCAGCTCACCGTCGGCGACGGCATTGCCTGGGTGGCGGCGGCAGCTGCCGCCAGCTACGACGTGGTGATCGTCGATGGTTCCGATCCCGCCGGCCCGGCGGAAGGCCTGTTCAACCGGTCCTTCTTCGAGCACTGCCGTCGCATCCTTAGGCCCGGCGGCATCTTCGTCACCCAGAGCGAATCGCCGGAGGCTTTTCGCCAGGTGCATATCGACATCGTGCGGCTGCTGCGCCAGGTGTTCGGCCATGCCGATCCGATGTACGGCTGGGTGCCGATGTATCCCAGTGGCTGGTGGAGCTGGACCTTTGCCGCCACCGATGGCCGCCGCTATCTCGCGCCGGATCCAGTCCGGGCCGCGGCCGTGTCCGCTGGCTGCGAAATCTGGAGTCCCCGTTGGCAGCGAGGGGGATTTGAGGCGGTGCCGGCCGCCATTGAGCGGCTGCTGACAAGCGGAGAGCTCAGCCCTGGCCTGCAGCAGTGATCCCCCGGCGTGATGCCTGTTCAGGCCTTCACGTCGATGGCTGTGTCGGCTGCCACCGGCTCGGTCGCTGTGACGCGAAGCAGCAGCACGGTCAAGTCGTCAAAGCGTTCAGTACTGCCCTGGTGGTTTTCGATCAGCTTTAACACTTGCTGGAGCACGGCCGCGGGTTGCCTGTTGTCAGGCTGAAGCTGTAGCAGAAAGTCCTGGAGTCGCTTAATCCCCCATCCCTGCTCAGCGGGGGATCGAGCATCCGTGAGCCCGTCGGTGAAGGTGAACAGCAGATCGCCTGGGGCCAATGTTGTGGTGCTGTTGAGGAAGTGCGCACCTGGGAACAGGCCGACAGCCGGACCCGTTGGATCCAGGCTCTCGAGTTTTGCCTCACGATCCAGCTGTCTCAACACCAGTGGCGATTCGTGCCCGGCATTCACGTAAATCAACTGGCCTGTCTGGGTATCATGGCAGGCGGCAAAGATCGTTGCAAACATGCAGGTGCTGCCATGATTTTCGGCCATGTATTCATTGACAAGTCCGGTCACGTGGGCAAGATCGGCCGGCTGACCCAGGCCAGCATCCCTGGCCTGGGTCAGAATATTGCTGCGGAGTAGGGAGCGAAAGACGGACATGAACAGGGCCGAGGGCACCCCCTTGTCGCAAACATCGGCAATAATAACATAAAGAAAGTGGCCAACTTTTAAGGAGTCGTACCAGTCGGCGCCCACTTCGTAGGCCGGTAGGGATTCTGCCGCAATCTCAAAGAAATCAGATTCCGGCAAGCTCTTCAGCAGGAAGCTCTGCTGAATTTGCTGAGCTGTGGCAATCTGTTGCTCGGCAACGGCATGACCCTTTTCTCGGGCCACAAAAGAGCTTAGTAAATTCCCTGTTGCGTTGATGTCTTTATAAAGCTCACCAATTTCATCGTCGCGCTGGTCGTCGACGTGAGTTTTGAAATCACCCTGGCTGATCTTGCGGATGGCCTGGCTCGCCTTGCGAATTGGCTTCACAATCTCGCCGGATACACGATAAAGTACAAAGGCGACTATCAGTATGGTTGCTGCCTGGAAAGCCCGAAGTTTGCTCAGTGCGACATTGAGCCCATGCATGGCCGTGTCACGGTTGACAATGCTGAGGGCGACCCAATGATGATCGGGAAGCCGGCGCTTCACAACAATGAATGTTTGGCCATTGGCCACAATCTCAAGGCCTTGGTCGTCGGGCTCGCGAGAGAGTGCAAAGCGGATAAAAGGGCCCCAGGGCCCATTACGAATCTCTGTAGGTGACTGGCCTGAGATCCAATCATTGACACTTGTAATGGGAAAGACAGCATATCCGTTGTCTCTGATTATCATAAATTCGCTGCCGCTAAAGTTTCCGTTTTGCATCGAAATCAGGTTTTGTTTTTTGGCTCCCTGTTGTGGTGCGTCGGTCCTTTCGATATCGGCGCTGAGGTCAAGATCATCTTCGGCTAGATAGAAAGGAGCGCAAATGGTTGCGATTGCCTTTGGTGCCACAAGGCCTGCTGCAGCTTTGACGCCCTCTGGATAAATAGCATTGGCCGCAAAAAGGCAAGGTTTTGTTGTGCTGCTTCTGCCAATAACCTGGAGCGTCATGTTGCCTTTCAGTGCCTCCTGAAAGGCAGGATGCTTCTGCACGTGCTCGTTGCGCAGGCCCCGCTCATCAGGGTTGCCGCCAACGATCAGGCGCCCATCAGGAGACCAGACGCTGATTTCGCGATTTCGATGGATGAGACGTAAAGTCCGAAGCGTGTCGGTCATGCTGGCAACGTTCAGCGTCTGAAATGATTCGTTGAGCGACAGGAGTTCAAGGCTTTTAAAAATTTCCTGGCGCCAATGCGCCACGGCAAAGGCTAGTAAATAATTGGATCGGGTGAGCGTCGCAACTGTGCGATCACGTACTTGTTGTTCTGTGGTCTGGTAGATGACAGTATCCGCTGCCAAAGACGAGAGCGCAACGGTTAAGATGGCGCCCCAAGCCATTCGAAACTGAAGACTCCGTGTGCTGCTCCAGATGATGCGAAGCTGAAGATTGAGTGGGCCGCTCCTGGCTTGATCCAAAAAACGGAAAATCATGCGATCAAGCTAGAGCTTGGCGAGGTGATGGTGGCCGTTTCTTGTGCCGGTCGCAGCTGTGGGGCAGGAGAACGGCTATTCACTTTACCGCCCGGTTCTCTTCTCCTGAGCGGCCCGCAGGCTTTCCCGGCCAGGCGTGGCCGCTCCTGCTGTGGCCAGCGCGCGGTAACCAGCAGGCAGGACTGTGCTCGGACAAGCCTCTGCTGGCTGGGGCAATCTTCCCCCTGAATCCTGCGCTTTGTGCCTGAATTGCGCTTGGCTGCCCCCATGGACTAACCCTTGGCCCTGGTGAGCGGGAGCGATCAGAGGCAAGCCAGGCCATCGCATCCTCCACGTGCAGGGTCAGCCACGGCGAATCGCTCTGGTCACCACCTTGTTCGGACCTCCTCGCTTCGGCGGCGCTGCCGCCGATCGGGAATGTCTGGCCGCGGGGCCTCCGTTGGTCCGGGGATATATGGCGATGCAGCCCCACGCCGAGGCTTGTCTGCGGCTCGCGCCTGGTCAGGAGGCCACGGAGTGCCGCTCTGGCAGGATTCAGCTCTGCTCCGAGTCGCTGCTGCTGCCCACCGTGACCGCCGCCAACCCAGCCAGCCCGGGGCACACGTTCGACACGGACGGTGCCATTTACATGGGCGCCCGCCGTGATCCGGCTGGCTGTCGCGTCGGCCTTTTCGGTGTGCCGTATGACGGCACCACCTCGTTTCGCCCCGGCACCCGCTTCGGGCCTGCCGCCATCCGCGAGGTGAGCAGTGGACTGGAAACCTATTGCCCCCAGCTGAACCTGGACCTGGAGGAGCTGGCCTTCGCCGATCTGGGGGCCGTCGAGATTCCGTTTGGCGCTCCCGAGCCGGTGGTGGCAGCCGTGCGCTCCGCCACAACGGCGGTCCTGGATCTGGGCCTGGCGCCCTTGATGCTGGGCGGCGAGCATTCGATCAGCAGCGGGGCGGTGGCGGCCGTGGCCGAGCGCCATGCCGATCTGGTGCTGGTGCAGCTCGATGCCCACGCCGACCTGCGTCAGACCTGGCTGGGCAATCAGCACAGCCACGCCTGCGCCATGCGCCGCTGCCTGGAGGTGCTGCCCAGCGGCGCCTTGCTGCAGATCGCCATCCGCAGCGGCACCCGGGTGGAGTTTGAGGAGCTGCGTCAGCAGCGGCGGCTGGTGCCCCGCCCCCAGATGGTGGCGGCGCTGCAGGCCCTGCGGGGCCAGCCGCTCTATCTCACAGTGGATCTCGATTGGTTCGATCCAGCCGTGCTGCCTGGCACAGGCACACCGGAACCCGGTGGCTTTCTGTGGGCTGATTTCGCCGAGCTGGTGGCTGAACTGCGCCACCACCGCCTGGTCGGCGCCGACATCGTCGAGCTGGCTCCCCAGCTCGATCCCAGTGGGGTGAGCAGTGTGCTGGCGGCCAAGGTGACCCGCAGCCTGCTGCTGCTCCTGGGTGCTGCCGCCTGAGCCGGAGACCGTACAGCCCCTACCCGCAACAAACGCACCGCGCCAGCGGCGGCTGGCGCGAGCATTGACGCAACCAGCTGCGAAGCCGCTAGCGCTTTCAATAGCAGCAGGTGCCGCTGGAGCGCTGTTCGCGTAGCCGGTCGTGCTGCTGGGCAATCAGCAGGATCGCCAGGGTGGGGTGGTTATGCAGCAGGTTGAGGAAGCGCAGGCGATCGAGGCGAACCACCTCCACCGGCGTGAGGGCCACGGCATCGCTGCGATGCACCCCTTCGCGCCAGACGATGTCGCGGTAACTGAACAGTTCGCCAGGGCGGTAGCAGGTTTTTTCACCCTGTTCACCCTGAAGCTCAATGATGCCGCGGCGCACGGCGTAAATCGCGTTGGCGGTGCTGCCGCTGCTGAACACCTGGGCGCCGGTGGGAAGCGTGAACGTTTCGCTGTCCACCTGATGGGCCATCAGGTCGATGGGAGAGGTCGTTGCAGGAGTCGCTACCAAGATCCGTCACCTCCAGGGTGAAGCAGGCAATGAGAATCAGTCATAGGACCTTACGAAACCCTTTAGGGTCGCGTCGACCACAGTTCGCTACTCAGCAGCACCACTCTTCATAATTTCTTCAGGATTGAGGCAGTATGGCGCCCAGGCTCAGTTGTTGATTGCCGCCGCTGGCCAGGCCTTGCTCTGGTTCGCAACCGGAGAACGCCGGCAGTCTGGGCTGGCGGCCCGTCCAGTGGTGACAGCAGAGATCGGCCACCAGCTCCTGGTGGATCGGCAGCTGGCGCAGCTGGCACCAGCCCAGTTCCACGCCGTTCGGCGGCGTGCAGTGGCGGCAACTGCGGCAGCTGGGGCGATTGCCCATTCCGCGGAATCCTGCAACTAGGGAGGTGGCTCAAGTTAGTCAGTCGAAACCGTTCTGAGCAGTGGGGCCACCCAAATCACCGGGTTTCTCCCACTTTCTGCAGGAAAACCGAACACCGCCGTGGTCCAGTCCGCTAACCCTTGATCCGGTCTTCGCTCCATAGGATCCCAGCAGCTCCTCCCACCCTGCGCCCCATGGCCGATCCGGCAAGCGATCCCGCCGCGCCCCTGCAGCGCACCCCCCTGGCCGCGGCTGCGCGCAGCGCTGGCGGCCGCATGGTGCCTTTCGCCGGTTGGGAGCTGGCCGTGCAGTTTGGTGGTCTGGTGCAGGAGCACCAGGCCGTGCGCCACGGCTGCGGCGTCTTCGACATCTCCCACATGGGGGTGCTGCGGCTGCGGGGCGAGGGCGTCAAGGAGGCGATGCAGCGCCTGGTGCCCAGCGATCTGTTTCGTATCGGCCCCGGCGAGGCCTGCTACTCGGTATTGCTCAACGAGCAGGGCGGCATCCGCGACGACCTGATCGTCTACGACCGGGGCCGCGTCAGCCTCGATGGCGAGGAGCACGATGAACTGGTGCTGGTGATCAATGCCGCCTGCGCCGCCACCGACACGGCCTGGATCAGCAGCCAGCTGGAGCCGGCGGGCTTCCGCCTCGACGACATCAAGGGTGATGGCGTGCTGCTGGCCCTGCAGGGGCCCGAGGCCGCGGCCCGGCTGGAGGCCCTCAGCGGCACTGATCTCGCCGGCCTGCCCCGCTTCGGACACCGGCAGCTGCTGTTGGCGGGCCATGCCGGCGGCGCTGCGGCCGGGGCCTCGGTGTTCGTGGGCCGCACCGGTTACACCGGTGAAGACGGTTTCGAGTTGCTGCTCGACCGGGCGGCCGGGCTGGCGCTCTGGGAGCAGCTGCTGGCGGAGGGTGTCAGCCCCTGTGGCCTGGGAGCCCGGGACACCTTGCGACTGGAAGCCGCCATGCATCTCTATGGCAACGACATGGATGCCAGCACCACACCTCTGGAGGCCTCCCTCGGCTGGCTGGTGCACCTGGAGATGCCCGCTGATTTCATCGGCCGCGCCGCCCTCGAACACCAGAGTGCTGAGGGGGTGAACCGCAAGTTGGTGGGCCTGAAGTTGCAGGGCCGGGCCATTGCCCGCCACGGCTACCCGGTGCTGCGGCACGGCCAGGTGGTGGGAGAAGTCACCAGTGGCACCTGGTCGCCGACGCTGGGTGAAGCGATCGCCCTGGCCTACGTGCCCAGCGATGCCGCCAGGATCGGCAGCGAACTCGCGGTGGAGATCCGCGGCAAGGCCGAGCCGGCGCTGGTGGTGAAGCGCCCCTTCTATCGGCGTGCCTGAAGCACGGAACAGGTTCAGGCCTGAGGGGCCTCGTGGCGCTGGACCCCAGCCCCGGGCTGCGGCAGCGCTCCTGTGTGTGCTGGTGCCGATGGCGATGGCGGCGCCGTGAATCGCTCCGTTCCACCGGCCGCACGCTGCGGCCGGTGGTTCAGAGGCTGGTGTCTCAGGCTGAGAGGGAACTCCTGGCGATCAACCGCTCGGTTGCGCCCGTGGGGAAGGGTTCAGCTCGCTCCAGCCAGCGGCTTCAGCAGCTCCACTCTTCCTGTCACCAGGTCGAAAAAGCCCTGAACGATCTTCACTTGGCCGCTTTCCTGCGCCTGACGTAGCACCGCGCTGCGTTGGGTGATCTGGGCGGCGGCAAAACGGGCGTTGCCTTTGATCGCCTGACTCAGGTCATCACCCGGTTGCAGGGAGGCCCGGATCGGCTTCACCAGTTGCTCCAGCAGGGGTGTGAGCGGCTCGCTGCCTCGCGCCGCCTTGACGGCACCACAGCTGCTGTGGCCCAGCACCATGATCAGCGGCACCTTGAGCACGGCCACGGCATATTCCAGGGAGGCGATGGCGTCGTCGAAGGCGGTGTTGCCGGCGCAGCGCACCTGAAACAGTTCACCCGAGCCGGAGGCGAAGACATATTCCGGCGCCACCCGGGCATCGGCACAGCTCAGCAGCGCCACCCAGGGTTGTTGTCCCTGCTCCAGGGCCATCGGGTCGATCTGGCAGCCCTCATCGAAGATGTCTGTTTTCAACTGCATCCGTGCCGCTGGCGTCGGCTCTTTGACCAAGCGCTGCCAGGTCTGGCTGAAGCGAGCATTGCGCGCCATCAAGGCCTCCAGCACATCCCCGGGCGGGGTGCACACCGTCAGATCCCGCTTCAGCTCCGCGGCCATCGGCTTGGCGGCCCGGGCCGGAGCCTGGGTGAGCTGGCTGAGCGCCAGGCCCCCGGCTGCGGTACCTGTCAGTTGGAGCAGAGCGCGGCGGGACAAGGGCATGGATCAGTCAGCGGCAGGGAAAACCAGGGAACGAGCTGCAGGCTGAAAGCACGCCAATCCCCCTGGATTGCGATAGTAAAGGGGGCTGCGCCATCGGTATCCCCATGCCAGCTCAGGCAGCTGGGTTCCGCCGCGGCCAGCCTGGCGGTGGATCAGGGCGGCAGACCCCTGTGGGAAAATTCCTTTTTGCCGGACCATCTTCGATGCGCAGCCACGGATGCGGCGACCTGCGCCAAGACGCCACCGGCCAGGACGTGCAGCTCTGCGGCTGGGTGGACCGCCGCCGCGACCATGGCGGGGTGATCTTCATCGATCTGCGCGATCGCAGCGGCACGGTGCAGATCACCGTGGATCCCGACCTGAGCCCGGAGGCCTTCGCCGTGGCCGAGCACCTGCGCAACGAGACCGTGCTGCAGGTGAGTGGCAAGGTGCGCGCCCGCCCGGCCGCATCGATCAATGAACGGCTGGCCACCGGCACGGTGGAAGTGCTGGCCGCCGCCATCACGGTGCTGAACAGCGTCAAGGCCAACCTGCCCTTCCCGGTGTCGTTGCACGACGAGGAGAACACCCGCGAGGAATTGCGACTCCGGTATCGCTATCTGGATCTGCGCCGCGAGCGCATGAACCGCAATCTGCGCCTGCGCCACAGCACCATCCGCGCTGCCCGCAACTATCTCGAGGCGGCCGACTTCATCGAGGTGGAAACCCCCGTACTCACCCGCTCCACTCCCGAAGGCGCCCGCGATTATCTGGTGCCCAGCCGGGTCTGTGGCGGCGAGTGGTTCGCCCTGCCCCAGTCGCCCCAGCTGTTCAAGCAGCTGCTGATGGTGGGCGGCCTCGAGCGCTACTACCAGGTGGCCCGCTGCTTCCGCGACGAAGATCTGCGCGCCGATCGCCAGCCGGAGTTCACCCAGCTGGACATGGAGATGAGCTTCCTGGATCAGGAGCAGATCCTGGCGCTGAACGAAGGCCTGATCGCCACCATCTGGAAGGAGGTGAAGGGGATTGAGCTGCCGCTGCCTTTCCCGCGGCTCAGCTGGCACGAGGCAATGGAGCGCTACGGCACCGATCGCCCCGACACTCGTTACGGCATGGAGCTGGTGACGGTGTCGGACCTGGTAGCCGGCATGGGTTTCAAGGTGTTCTCCGGCGCCGTGGCCGCCGGCGGCTCGGTGAAGGTGCTGCCGGTGCCCGGTGGCAACGACGCCCTCTCCAATGTGCGCATCAAGCCCGGCGGCGATGTGTTCAGCGAAGCCCAGAAAGCCGGTGCCGGTGGCCTGGCCTTCATCCGGGTGCGGGAGAACGGTGAGATCGACACGATCGGCGCCATCAAGGACAACCTCAGCGAGGCCACCAAGGCCGAGCTGCTGGCCCGCACCGGCGCCGTGCCCGGCACCCTGCTGCTGTTCGGTGCCGGCGACACCGCCACGGTGAACAAGGCCCTCGACCGGGTGCGTCAGTTCCTGGCCCGGGAGCTGGGGTTGGTGAAGCCCGAGCGGGATAACGCCAGCTGGAACTTCCTCTGGGTGGTGGATTTCCCGATGTTCGAGTTCAACAAGGACGAAAACCGTCTCGAGGCGCTGCACCATCCCTTCTGCGCCCCTAACACCGACGACCTGGGGAACGATCCGGCCGCCTGGGCCACCACCCTGCCCACCGCCCGCGCCCAGGCCTACGACCTGGTGCTCAACGGCCTGGAACTGGGCGGCGGCTCGCTGCGCATCCACGATTCGGCCTTGCAGCGCCAGGTGTTGCAGACCATCGGCCTGCCCCTGGAGGAGGCGAATCGCCAGTTCGGCTTCCTGATGGAGGCGCTCGACCTGGGGGCCCCACCCCACGGCGGCATCGCCTTCGGCCTGGACCGGCTGGTGATGCTGCTGGCGGGGGAGGAGTCGATCCGCGACACGATCGCCTTCCCCAAAACCCAGCAGGCCCGTTGCCTGATGACCCAGGCGCCGGCGGATGTGTCCGCCAAGCAGCTTGAGGAGTTGCATGTGGCCAGCACCTGGGTGGAGGAAGAGGCCAGGGGCTGAGACTGATTCGCCAGCCAGCCCAGCGCGGCGCCCCAGTTCCATCAGGCCAGCGGTCGGTTCAAGCTGCTGGCTGCTGAGGCGCCCTTGACCCTGGCGGCTGCTGGACCTAGCGCACAGCATCAGCTCTGGCGTTCCAACTGCACCATGCTCCTGGGGGGCACAACAGGCTCAAAAGCGGTGCTGCCTGGGCTTGGTGGCCTGATTACTGTTTTTTCGTCCCCTCCGCGTTGGCGGGCGAGAGCCTCACTCCAGCCCCAACCACCTGGAGGCAGATTCCCTGACCCCCCACCTCCATGGCCCCCACCTCCCTGCCCATCGATATCGGCATCCCGGAAGCCCAGCGCCAGCAGATCGCTGCCGGGCTCGGCCAGGTGCTGGCTGACACCTCGGTGCTCTACGCCAAGACCCACGGGTTCCATTGGAACGTGACCGGGCCGATGTTCAACACGCTGCATCTGATGTTCATGGCGCAGTACACCGAGCTCTGGAACGCCCTGGATGTGATCGCCGAACGCATTCGTGCGCTCGGATTCCCCGCCCCCTATGGCGGCAAGGCCATCGCCGGCCTCAGCTCCATCGCCGAAACCGATGGGGTGCCGGAGGCGCTGGCGATGGTGCGCGAGCTGGTGGCCGGCCATGAAGCCGTGGCCCGTACGGCCCGCACGATGTTCAGCCTGGCCAGTGAGGCCAACGACCAGCCGACCGCCGACCTGCTCACCCAGCGGCTGCAGATCCACGAAAAAACGGCCTGGATGCTGCGCAGCCTGCTGGAGGGGTGAGGCTGGTGGATCCAGCCGGCGCAGCCGAGGGTCCCCACCACCAGGAACCGTGGCCTGGCTGGCGGCAGCAGTTGGCGTCCTGGTGAGGTCAGCGGCCAGGTCCGATCTTGCCGCCCAGCCTCGGTATCGTGGCCTCCATGGACGATGACGACACTCCGTACCGCCGCGACTATCGAGCCGAGTTGCGCGGCGAACTGCGCGGTGAGTTGCGCGGCAGTGAGCCGCGCCGCGCCGCTCGCGAGACCGCGCCGCTGGATCAGCGCCTCGATCGCTGGGTGAGTGCCGGTCGCCAGTTTGTCGATGGGGTGGCAGGTAGCCGACCTGGCTCTCGGCCGCCGGGTCGCGGCGGCGAGACCCGTGGCAGCGAGAGCCGGGGCTCGGGCCGTGGCGGCTTTGATGGCCTGGGCCGTTGGGTGGAAGAGCGGCTCGACTGGTTGCTGGAAGATGGCGACGATTGGCGCGAACCCTGGCAGGACAGCGGGCCCCGCTCCCCGTCACCAGCGATGGGCTCGCCGAACTCCCGAAACCCGTCCAACCCAGGGACCCGTTCCGAGCCAGCGGATCGGCGCCAGGCTTCGAGCCTGTCGAGCGCGGCCAGCCCGTTGAGCCCCGCCAACCGGTTCAGCGCCGATCAGCCCCGGAACCCGTCCAGGAACTCCCCGATGGCGGCCGAGTCGGCGCCGCGCCGTCGCTTGGAGGCGCTCTCACGCCGCGGCCTGGCGCCCCAGTCGCCGGCCGCGGCCGGCGATAACGAGGCCTGGCCCGACGATGACAGTTTCAGCCTGCCCCACTGGCAGCGGCCGGCCGCCGCCGGCCCCGCGCCGGAGCCGGAGCCGCCAGCCGCCGACGCCTTTGACGCCGGCGGCCGACCCCTGCCCCGCTCCAGCCGCCGCGCCAGCCGTCGCCCTTGACCCTGCTTGCGGCCTGGGGCGTTTAAGTTGAGATCGTTGGTTTAGAAGACAGCATGAGCAGCTTGGTGGTCGTGGGTTTCCCCACCGTGAATGAAGCCGAGGAAGTGCGCCGGGTTCTCGTTGAGGTTCAGAAAGAAGCGTTGATTGCCTTGGAGGATGCGGTCGTCGTCGAGCATGACGTCGACGGCAAGATTCACCTGCGCCAAGCCCTCAATCTCACCACCGCCGGTGCCATAGGTGGCGGTTTCTGGGGTTCGCTGGTGGGGTTGCTGTTTCTCAATCCAATCCTGGGGGCGGCCGTGGGCGCCAGCATCGGAGCGGCCTCGGGTTCGCTGTCGGATCTGGGCATCAACGACAGCTTCATGCGCGAGGTGGGTGAAACCCTGCCGCCGGGCACGGCCGCCCTTTGCCTGCTGGCCCGCGATTCAACGCCCGATCGCCTGATCGACCGGCTTCGTGCCCATGCCCCTCACGCCCGCTTGCTGCGCACCAACCTCAGCCACACCGACGAAGAGCGCCTGCGTCAGCTGCTGGAACAGGCGAGCAAGGAGGCCGAAGCCCTGCGCCTTGCCTGAGCGGCTTGACCTGAAAGCTGCAGCCCCGGTCCCGCAGGGCCCGGTTCACGGGACGCACCAGCTCCCGGGGCATGTCGACGGCCATCTCCTCGGCCGAGACGCTGATCGCCGGTGATCCCTGCTGCAGGGCGCTAAGCAGGTCGGCCCAGAGGCCCACCAGGTTGCGCTTCTGCAGGGGTTCCAAGCCCTGGCTTTCCAGGTGGGGCCCACAGCCCTCCCGGTTCCAGAGCGCCTGATGGTGATGCTCCGGCTGCTGGCAGAGGGCCAGGCCTGCTTCAAGGGCTGCCTCAGTGGGGGCGCCTCCTTTGTGGCGCAGGCCGGCCAGGCCGAGGATCTTGCCGGTATGCACGGCCGAAATGCCATAGAGGCGGCCGAGATCGGTGAGGCTCAGCCAGTTCACCTCGGTGCGAGCCGACGCCTGGCTGTCCGGGCTGGCGGTGGGGGATTTGGGGTTGGCCATCGGGCTGGAGTCGATGCCCGCATCCTGCTCATGTCGCGCAGAGCGTCAATCCGTCAAGTTGAAAACGTGACGATGGGGTACTGACTTTGCGAAACGTCATGAGGTTTTTCTGCTGCTTGCGGTTCCTTGGCGGTTCCTAGCCAGGTCTCCAGCAGGGGTGAAAACACCTCGCGGATCACGGTCAGCTCCCGCCCTTGGCGGAAGAAGCGGTAATGCCGGCTCCAGAAAGGGCCGGCCTGGCCGAAGCGTTGCTCCAGCCAGGGGGCTGACACCTGGCCGAGGCCGTCCACTTCGCGGAACAGCTCGGTGCGGCCGCTGGTGAGGCTGCGCCAGATCGGCTGATGGCGGTCGCGGAGGTGGGCTTCGGCTTCGCGCTGATTCCACCAGCTTTCGGCCCAGCCCAGGGTGTGGGGGCCGCAGTTGAGCCACACCTGGCGATGCAGCAGCGGTGGCTCCAACTCCGCCACCTCCAGCGGCGCTCCGGTGGCCGGCCCGAGCAGGGGGGCCATGGCGATCAGCTCCACTTCCACCGGGGAGCCGGTGAGCAGTTGCAGATGGCGGGTGGGGCTGCCATCGCCGAGCAGCAACAATTTCCAGCCGCCGCTGAGTTGGCTGCCCGCCGTGGCGGCCTCCACATCGGCGAAGGCGGCCTGCCACAGCGGCGTGGGCGACGCCAAGAGCCGCTCTGGAGTGATGGCAGTGAGCTGGGCTGCCTGGGCCTGGTCTGGGCCCGGGGTGCGACGGCTGGGCATGGGGACGCCCTTGAAGGGATTGAGCCTAGGAACGGGGTGCGCTGCGCCGCTGCGCCGCCACCCCTTCGCCCCGGATCGTCAGGCCAGGACCTGGCGGCGACCAGACACCGACGCGTGTGCCGGCGGTAGCCCAGCTGGCGCAGCGGCCGCCGGCCTCGTCAAGTCTGCGGAGCACCCCACGGCCGGCCGGACGAGCGTTCGGCCGGCCGTGTAAAGCCGATGAACACTGGCTTTCCCGGTGCCAACGAGGGGGCAATCGAGGCTGAGACAGCGTTGCAGCCGTCCAAGTCAGAAGCCGTTGATGATCGACACCTGCCGGAGCTCGTCGCCTCGTTCGATCAGGGCGGTTTCGCCAGCGGCACTGCGCAATCTCCAGCCGCTGGAGCCGATCGTTTCGCCACTGCCGACGCTCATCGAGCTGCCGCCCACCAGGAAGATGGCCGAAGCCGCCTTGCCGGCCGCACCCACCACACCCACCAGTTGGGGCAGGGGGGCGCTGCTGGCGGCTGGTCGGGGGGGCGTGCTGGTGGTTGGTGTCGCTGGAGGCCTGGCCAGCACCTGGGGGCTCAGCGGCACACGCAGCAGTCCGGGGGGAGTGCTGCCGGATCCGGGCAGGTTGGCGAGCTGCTGGATCCAGGGCTCCTCCGGTGGTGGTGGCGGCAGGCCATCGGCACTGGTGTCCGCCGCCGGGCCTGGCTGGGGCAGGCTCGGTGTGGCCGGCTCCGGTCCCGTCAGGGGTGTCGTTGTGGCGGGGCCGAGGTTGCGCAGTCGCTCCACCAGCAGCAGGTTGCGTTCCTGGCTAAGGCTCTGCTGCAGACGGTTCCAGTGGGAGACGTAGAAGACCGAGCTGGCGGCGCTCACCAGGCAGACTCCCGCCAGGGCGGCGATCAGCAGCAGCGATTGGTCCTGCCGGCGGCTGGCGGCCGCTGCGGCCTGCGGGGCGTCGTGCTGCGCTCCGCCCCTGGGGTTGGCCTGGGGGTGAGGCTTGCTGGCCTGGCCGCCCGGTCTGTGCTGCCCTGGGCCGGATCCCTCAACCTCAGCCCCAGCGACATCGATCGTGGCCTCCGGATCGAAGACCCGGTTCATCATCTGCTCGGCCTTCAGCTCCCAGTAGGCGCGGGAGCGCGGGATGCCGCGGAGAGGCCGGGGTGCTTCGCTGTGGGGCGGGGTTCCGGGTGGGGTCGCACTCACCGGCGAACGCTTTGGCTCAACAGTGACCCGACTGTACCGGCGGTTTCCCGCCCTGACGAGCGGCCTGGGTGCTCTGGCGTCGCTGCAGCTCCAGCCAAAGCAGCAGGGCCGTGACATCGGCCGGGCTCACCCCGGGAATCCGGGCCGCCTGGCCGAGGCTGTGGGGTTGCACCTTGGCCAGCTTTTCGCGCGCTTCCGCTGAAATCGTGCCGATGGCGGCGTAGTTGAGATCGCTGGGCAGGGGGCGACCCTGCTCGCGCCGCACCTGCTCGATCTGTTGCTGCTGACGTGCCAGATAACCGCTGTATTTGATGTCGATCTCGGCGCCTTCGCGCACGGCCAAGGGCAGCTGCCCATCGGCCAGGCCGTGGCGCACCAGGTCGTCGCTGTGGCACTGGGGCCGCCGCAGCAGCTCGGCCAGGGTGATCGAGCCCCGGATCGGCGCGCCGGTTTCGGCGGCCACCGTGGCGGCGACGGGATCGCTCACCTTCAGGCGCACGGTTTCGAGGCGCTGCTTCTCGCTGTCGATCGCCGCCTGCTTGGCCTCGAACAGCTGCCAGCGGCGCTCGTCGATCAGGCCCAGCTCCCGGCCTAGGGGCGTCAGGCGCCGGTCGGCGTTGTCGCCCCGCAGCACCAGCCGGTATTCGCTGCGGCTGGTGAGCACCCGGTAGGGCTCGCGCAGATCCTTGGTGATCAGATCGTCGATCAGGGTGCCGAGATAGCTGCCCTCGCGGGGGAAATGGACCGGCGGCTGGCCGCGCACCAGGCGGGCGGCATTGAGTCCGGCCACCAGGCCCTGGCCGGCGGCCTCCTCGTAGCCGGTGGTGCCGTTGAGCTGACCGGCGCAGAACAGACCGGCCAGCCGCTTGGTTTCGAGGCTGGCCTTGAGCTGGGTGGCAGGTAGATAGTCGTACTCCACCGCATAGGCGGGCCGCAGCATCACGCACTGCTCCAGCCCCGGCAGCGTGCGCAGCAGCTCCAGCTGCAGCCGTTCCGGCAGGCCGGTGGAGAAGCCCTGCACGTAGAGCTCGGGGGTGTCGCGGCCCTCCGGTTCCAGGAAGATCTGATGGCTGTCCTTATCGGCGAAGCGCACGATCTTGTCTTCGATCGAGGGGCAGTAGCGGGGGCCCTTGCTGTCGATGAAGCCGCCGTAGATCGGCGTCAGGTGCAGGTTGTCCCGAATCAGCTGATGGGTGGCGGCGGTGGTGCGGGTGATGTGGCAGCTCATCGGCTCGCCGCTCACCCAGGCGGCCGGATCAAAGGAAAAGAAGCGGTCGTGGGCGTCGCTGGGCTGCTCCTCGAGGCTGTCCAGGGCCACGCTGCGCCGATCTACCCGGGCGGGGGTGCCGGTTTTGAGCCGATCGGTGCTGAAGCCGAGGGCCTGCAGCGCTTCGGTGAGCCCTTCGGCGGGCTGCTCGCCGGCGCGGCCCGCCGGCAGCGACTGGCTGCCGACCCAGATGCGGCCGCCCAGGAAGGTGCCGGTGGTGAGAATCACCGCCTCAGCGGCGTAGACGCTGCCGAAGTAGGTGCGCACCCCGAGCACTCGACCGATGGGGCCGCTGGCCTGGGAGCTGGACGGCTGGTCAGCCTGGGCGGCCGCGGTCGGGCCGTCGCCGACCTCGCGTTCCACTTCCAGGTCGGTCACCATCGCCTCCCGCAGCGAGAGGTTGGGGGTGTGCTGCAGCAGTTGCAGCATCTGGCGGGCATAGGCCCGCTTGTCGGTCTGGGCGCGCAGGGCCCACACCGCCGGGCCGCGGCTGGCGTTGAGCACCCGCTTCTGCAGTGCTGTGGCGTCCGCCAACCGGCCGATCACGCCGCCGAGGGCATCCACCTCATGCACCAGCTGGCTCTTGGCGGGGCCGCCCACGGCCGGGTTGCAGGGCTGCCAGGCGATGCGGTCGAGGTTGAGCGAAAACAGGGCGGTGTTGAGGCCCAGTCGGGCGGCGGTGAGGGCCGCCTCGCAGCCGGCGTGGCCGCCACCGACCACGATCAGATCAAAGCTTTCGCTGGGGGTGCTGCTTAAGGCCATGGGGGGATTCTCTCTGGCCCGCCGCCCTGCTGGGGCCAACGGCGGCGCCCGCGGGGACTGGCTTGGGAGCGAGCCCCCGGGGGGAGCAGCGTTCCGCTGGCGGGCGCAAGCCCAGGGCTCCGCCCCCCAGTCGGGATCCCGCTGTGTTGCAGTAGGAAAAACTGAGGCGTATCCCCATCACTTTTGCGTCACCCCCGTCCGCGGACTCCGCTGCCGCCCCCAGTGCCGCCACGGTGCGGGAGTATCAGGAGTACGCCCGGGAATTGCGGCCGCTGCTGCCGCCGGAGGCCTTCCGCACCAATCCAGATCGCCTGGCCCTGGTGCTGATCAACCTGGCGATTCTGGCGCTGGGCTGGGGTCTGGCCCAGCAGCTGGACCGCTGGCCGCTGCCGTGGCTGCCGCTGTTTCTGCCCTTTGCCCTGGTGATGGGCAACAGCATCGTTGTGCTGCTGTTCGCCTCCCACGACCTGCTGCATGGCAATGCCCTGCGCCAGCCCGGTTGGCGCCGGGTGGTGGGCCTGGTGGGCCTGGCGGTGCTGTGGATGCCCCCAACCCTGTGGCAGGCGGTTCATAACCGGGAGCATCACGGCAACACCAATGCCCTGGCCGATCCCGATCGTGGCTATCTGGAGAGCCAGCCTGCCAGCTGGGGCTCCTGGATCCAGCATCAATTCATCCCCTCCAATGAGGTGAAGCCCCTGGGCCTGCTGATCGGTGCCGGCGGCTCCTGGTTTGTCCACAATTTGCGCACGCTGATTTCCGTGCTGCAGGGCGAGGGCAGCGGGGGCACGGCCGCTCCGGCCCAGTTTTCGGTGAGCCCGCTGGAGCGCCGTCGCATTCTGCTGGAACTGGCCCTGATTGCGCTGGGCCATGGGGCGGTGGTGCTGGCGATCGGCCTGAAGCCAGCGCCGTTGCTGCTCGGTTATCTGCTGCCACTTTGGTTGGGTTATGCCGGTGCCATGGCTTACATCTTCACCAATCACTTTCTGTCGCCACTGAGCGAGATCAACGATCCACTGCTCCACACCTTGTCTTTGCAGGTGCCGCGCTGGGTGGATGCCTTGCACCTCAACTTCTCGCACCATGTGGAGCACCACATCTTTCCCAGTCTCAATACAGATTATTATCCAATGGTGCGACGTTTGTTGCTTGATCGCTATGGTGATCGTTATCAGCAGCTACCGGCAACCCGCGCTTGGCAGCTGTTGATGGCCACTCCCCGGCTCTATCGCAATGCCACCACCCTGGTGAACCAGGCGGGTGACCATCCCGTGCCGGTGCCCCTGGCCTCCTGAGATCATCGCGCCACCAGGACGGCCTGGCTTGTTCCCGTCCAGCCTGAAGGCTGGGCTCGGGCCAGCACCGCTCCCCCCACTCGCGGCTCCGGGCAACGGGCGCAACTGGGGGTAGCTTCCAGTTGCGTGGCGGAATCGACTGCAATGCGTGCCGCTCAGAACTCTTGTGGCCCCACTGGTCACGGTCGCTGCGGCTGCGTTGGCGCCAGGACGATCTGGCCGAAGAGATGAGCCTCGGGATTAGCCTCTGATTTTCACTTTGAAGCCCAGATTGTATCCGGGTCCTTGCTATTGACCCTTGAAAGGCTATGCTAGCTTAAGTTGAGGTTGCATCGGTGGTTGAGCTGGATGCGTTGGCTGCCCTGGACGCGCTTCAATGGCTGGGGACGGGGAGAGAAGTTTCCAGAAGATTGGGCATCAGTCAAGCCACAGCTAGCAGGCAGGCCCAGAAGTGCCTCGATCTTTTTGGTCTGGCGTTGCAGCGGGTTGATGGTGAGTGGTGTATCGCCGGTGATGATTCTGTCTTGCGTCTTGAGCGTCGTGTGCATCAGACTGCAAGATGGGTGGGAGTGAGACCCCTCAGGCTGGAGGCCACGTACTGGTCTGGTCCCCTGCTATGCACCCCCACGCCAGCTCGGTGGATCCTGGGTCTTGCGAACATTGTCGGCGTGTCTAGGAACTTTCAGCTGGTCAGGGATCGAATCGTTGATGTCTGTATTGCTGCGTTGCCCGATAGACCAGCCGCAGATGATGATGAGTTGGCCTCATTGGTGCTGTCATCGATGCCGGTGAACTTCGTTGTCAATCCTGGTCATCCATTGATCGGTAAAGCCAGCCTTTCATTTGCTGACATTGCCAGATATCCCACGCTGGCACTGCCGGCTGGTTCGTATCCCAGGGTGGAGGCGTCGCTTAAATCGATTGGATTGTGGAACGATGAAGTTTGCATGACGCGTTATCGACGTGATGCCTGGGAAGGCAAGATTGAGGTCGCGCTCACGATTGGCTATGGCACGGCCTTGAGCCTGGAGATCAGTGGTGGCAGCCTCGTCAAGCTGCCCTTGGAACTTCCCTTCGCTTCTGGTGAGGTGGTTGTTGTCCATCGGGAGTTTGTCGCCCATCCCGAGCTGCAGGTGTTGTGTGATTTGATTTTGTCGCGCCTGCAAGTTTTTGCGGCTCGGTTTGCGGATATCAGGCTTCTTCCGGGCGGCTGTTGATCGTGAGCCATGAAGCTATCCTGCGTTTGTTTGCGTTAGTGACTGTCGCTACAGACGACTGTCTTTTGCTTGTGCTAGTAGAGAATTGGTAGGGGTAGGGGTAGGGGTAGGAATTGCCTTCTGTATTTGCGCAGTGCTGCCTGGAAAGTGCAAGAATTTTGCGTCTTATTGATAAATGCTAATTCTGTGAGAAACTTGAATACCTGCTTTTTGCAAGGCGTGGTCGAGATTGGATGCCTTGCCTCGATGGATTGTCTGATTTGGTTGCGGACCGGAAGTCGGGTAGCTGCAAGGACTGCTGTGAGCCAGTCTACTGTTAGTAGGAATGCCAGGAAATGTGCGGATATGTTTTCCGTTTCCCTTGTGCGAAGGGAGGCTGAGTGGTATTTAAAAGGCGATCTTACTTTGCTCAAGCTGGAGCGCCAGGTCCATCAGCTTGTGAGATGGCGGCATGATCAGTCTCTGCGACTGGAGGCGCAGCACTGGTCTGCCCCTTTCTTGTGTCCGCCGCTCCCCGATGGCTGGATTGCCGGAAACTTTGACTTTTTGGAATTCCATCGGCCGCTGCAGCTTTTAAGAGATCATGTCATTGACGCCTGGGTTACCTCATATCCAGATGTTCCTGATGATGATCCAGATCTCGTTTCCATCCGTCTGAGTCGGATGCCCATGCTGCTGGTGGTCAACGATGGGCATCCTCTGCTTGATCTTGGTGATCGCGTTTCTTTTGAAGATATAGCTTGTTATCCAATTCTGCCGCTGCCCGATGGTGCCTTCCCTTGGTTTCAGCAAGTTCTGGTGGACTGTGGCTTGTGGGACACTTCCACCAAGGGCGGCTCCGCGGAGCAGCCATCCTGGCGGGGTCAAAGTGGCGCTGAAGATCTGATGGTTGGTTTCTCTACCCCGCTCACGTTGTCTCTGTATGGGGATTCGATTCGGCCGCTTCCCCTCAGGCTGCCTGTAGCAGTTGGAGATGCCCTTGTTGTCGCCCGCGAGTTTGCGGATTATCCGCAAACGCACCAGCTTGCTTCCGTGCTGCGCACGCGCCTCAGAACTCTGGCCGTCACGTTGGCGGAGCTTGAAATCCTCGAGATTGGCGCGGCTGTCGAGGCGGGCAGCCCGGCGATTCAGCCCATGGTTTCGGCTGGGCTGCCCTGATCGCGGCCCGTATCGTCCAGCCGGCTGGCTGCCTTGTTCGAGCCAGGTGCCGCGGCCTGTGCTGGGCTCTCAGGGAGCTGCCAGATTGCGGAAGCGGGTGTACTGGGGTTCAAACAGCAACTTGCAGACGCCCACCGGTCCGTTGCGGTGCTTGGTGACGATCACTTCGGTGATGCCCCGATCAGCGGTTTCGGGGTTGTAGTACTCATCGCGGTAGATCATCAGCACCAAGTCAGCGTCCTGCTCGATCGAGCCCGATTCGCGCAGATCGCTCAGCATCGGCCGCTTGTTGGTGCGGGCCTCCACGCCCCGGCTCAGCTGGGAGAGGGCCACCACCGGCACATTCAGTTCGCGGGCCATCTGCTTGAGGCCGCGGGTGATTCGGGAGAGTTCCTGCACGCGGTTGTCGGAACCGGAGCCCTCCATCAGCTGCAGATAGTCGATCACGATCAGGCCCAGCTCCTTGCCCGATTCCGCCATCAGGCGCCGGCAGAGGGAGCGCATCTCCAGCACGCCTGAGTTGGGCTTGTCATCGATGAAGATCGGCAGCTGGCCGAGGCTGTTGATCCCCTGGCCCAGCAGGGGCCATTCCTCCTGCTGCAGCCTGCCGGTGCGCAGCCGGCTGCTCTCGATGCCCACCTCCATCGCCAGCAGTCGGTAGGTGAGCTGCTCCTTGCTCATCTCCAGCGAGAACACGCACACCGGCAGGCCATGGAGCTGGGCCACGTTCTTGGCGATGTTGAGCGTGATCGCCGTTTTGCCCATGGCGGGACGGCCGGCAATGATGATCAGGTCGCTGCGCTGCAGCCCCTGGGTCATGGCATCGAGGTCGTAGAAGTTCACCGGTATGCCCGCCACCGCCATGCCGAGGGAGCGGCTCTCAATCTCCTCGAAGGTGCTGGTGAGAATCTCGGCGGTGGGGGTGAGGCCCTTGCTGGGCTTTTCCTGGCTGATGGCGAAGATCGCCTGCTCGGCTTCATCGAGCACCTGATCCATCGGCTTGCCCTGATCAAAGCCCAGCCGGATCACCTCGTTGCCGGAGCGGATCAGCCGGCGCCGCAGGTACTTGTCCATCACCAGGCGGGCCACCTGCTCGATCGAGGCGGTGGAGAGGGTGCGCTCCACCAACTCCATCAGCCGAGCCGAGCCGCCCACCTTCTCCAGCTGGCCCGTATCCGCCAGCCAGGCGCCCATCGCCGTCAGGTCGGTGGGTTTGCCCTGGCTGTGCAGCATCAGGGCGGTGCGATAGATCTCCCTGTGGGCCCCCAGGTAGAAGGCGTCCGGCTGCAGCACATCGGCCACCCGGCTGATCGCATCAGGATCGAGCAGGATGCCTCCCAGCACCGCCTCCTCGGCTTCGAGGTTCTGGGGCGGCAGTGAATCGGGCAGCACCTCGAACTCCCCATCGCCACCCTGGCGGCGGCGGCGGCCCTGGCCCTGCTGTCCTCGCGCCAGGGCTGGCTCCAGGTCTGGTCCGGCTGCCTGGGCGGGATCTCCCAGCGGCACAGTCACCATGGTGTGGTCTCCAGTGGGGGCAAGCGATTGGTTGCCGCTGGCACCGCTCGGCTGGGGCCAGAGCCGCCGGCGACGCGGTCAGCCGCAGGTACGGACCAGCATCCTGACCTGGGGGGGCCGTTTTGGCCAGTCCACCGACCCCCCACCGGTAGTGGAAAAGCCCTGGACATCCCACCAGATGGGGTGTCCAGGGCCGCAGGAGAGGCTCCAAGGGGAGCGGCTTCAGAAACTGGCGACTTCCAGATTGATCTCAGCCACCACCTCGGGATGCAGCTTCACCTGCACCTTGTAGGACCCGGTGCGGTGGATCTCCGGCACGGTGATGTCGCGGCGGTCGATCTCCTTCTTGGTGGCGGCTTCGATCGCCTCGGCCACATCGCCGTTGGTGACGGTGCCGAATAGCACGTCGTCGCCGCCCGTCTGCTTCTTCACCGTGAACCGGCCGATCGTGTCCAGGGCGGTGCGCAAGGCCAGGGCCTCCTCTTTGAGGGCGGCCTGGCGCTGGGCTTCCTTGGCCCGGCGATGCTCCACCTGGCGCAGCACGGCGGCGGTGACAGGTACCGCCTTGCCGAGGGGCACAAGGAAGTTGCGGGCGTAGCCAGGGGCGACCTCCACCAGATCACCGTCCTTACCGAGGCTCAGCACGTCTTCGCTGAGTACCACCTGAACACGCTTGGCCATGACTTACCCGTTGCGGTCGCCCGACTGAAATCCGATTGGTCAACTTACGACACGGCCCGGGAAACGTTGCCAACGGCTGCGGCCCGGGGCAGGCGCACGTCCTTGGCCAGGCCGAGGGCGCGCAACAGCCGGATGTGCTGCCAGGTGATGTCCAGCTGGCCAGGACCGAAGCCATGGCGGGCCGAATGGGGATAGGCGTGGTGGTTGTTGTGCCAGCCCTCGCCGAAGGTGAACGCGGCAACCCAGGGGTTGTTCTTGGAGTTGTCGCCGCTGTCATGAACGGCGGAACCCCAGCAGTGGGTGGCGGAGTTCACCAACCAGGTGATGTGATACACGATCACCAGGCGCAGGGGGATGCCCCAGAGCACCAGGGCCCAGCCGCCGGCTCCGGTCACCGTGCCGATCCAGAAGAGCAGGCCCGCCAGGGGCAGTTGCAGCATCAGGAACCAGCGGTTCAGCCAGCGATGGTAAGGATCGACGGCCAGGTCGCCGGTGAGGCGGGGAACGGCGGCCATCGCCGGCACGCCTTCCAGCATCCAGCCCATGTGGCTCCACCAGAAGCCCTTGTTGCTGTCGTGGTGATCCGCTTCCGTATCGGAGAATTTGTGGTGATGGCGGTGCAGGCCCACCCAGTCGATCGGACCGTGCTGACAGCTGAGGGCGCCGCAGGTGGCGAAGAAGCGCTCCAGCCAGCGGGGCACGCGGAAGGAGCGATGGCTCAGCAGGCGGTGATAGCCGATGGTGACGCCGAGGCAGGCGGTGACCCAGTAGAGGATCAGCAGGGTGGCGATGGCCGTCCAGCTCCAGAACTGGGGCAGCAGGGCCACCACGGCGAGCAGGTGGATGGCGGCCATGAACAGGATCACGGTCCAGTTCTTGCCGGTACTGGCGGCGGAGAGATGGTCCCCGTCGCGGTTGGTGTGCAGGGCCCGGGCGCGACGCAGCGCATCAATGCCGCCGGTGATCGTGGCCGATCGGCGGGTGTGCTGGGCCTGGGGGCTGGAGCGGCGGGCTGGCCGGGAGGAACGCGTGGCGGTCATGTAGGACCGACTCCGTATCGAACAGTAAGATCGTAGCAATACGGATCCCGATCACTTGGGCTACGGAGGCGAAATCGAATCAGGCCGAGTGGCCTTCGCCCATCTGGTCCGGGTGTGGCATGCCCGCAACGGCTGGTCCCATCGTGTGTTGCCGGCTCTGGCGGAGGCCCTCCGGCTGGGTCGGGTCCACAATTCACAGCTGTCGATGCTGCGCAACGGCAAGTTGGCTTCGCCCGGGCCGGAGGTGTTCCTGGCCCTGGGCGGGATCAATCGTTGGTTGGTGGAACAGGCCCCTAGCGGCCGTTTGCCGCGGGAGCGGGCCGAGCTGTTGCTGGCGGGTCAGCCCGAGCTGGTGGAGGCGTTAGTGGCCTCGGCCCTGCCGGTGCGGGAGGGCGATGAGCGCGAGCTCGGGCCAGGCGATCTGCTGGAGGTGTTTGTCGGACTGCGTCCGCCCCCAGCCGCGTTCGATCTGCGCATCGACGATGCCGAGGCGGCAGCCCTCTCCACCGCCCTGGCCACCCTGTTCACGGCCAGTCGGCCCTGGCGCCAGTGCCGTGAACAGCTGCTGGCGGCCTATCCGGTTGCCCGGCGTCAGCGGCGCGAGCGCTTCGCCGCCGTGATGGCGGGCCAGAGTGATTACACCGCCACCGATCTCGATTTCGAGTTGCCCGATCTGCGCCGCACCCTGGCCGCCCTGGGGGCCGCCGGCGATCAGGAACTCTCGCCCGATCAGTTCCTGGATCTGCTGCGCAAGCGGGCCCGGCGCCTTGGCTTCCATGGCGAGCAGCCCCTGCCCGATCTGGCGGCCGCGATCCGCCGCGAACTGGTGGAACCTGGCTCCTGACACCGGAGCGGCTGGGCCAGGGCTGGATTCAAGCCTGGGCGGGGGGGGTATCGAAACGCTGCTCGCGTCGCTCAATGCGCTGCAGCAGGATCTCCAGATCAGCGGTTGGCTCGGAGCCTGGGAAGCTGAAGTGGGGTCTGGGACGGCTGCTGCTGCTGTTGCTGTTGGAGTGGCAGTTGGAGTGGTGGTGCCCTCGGGCGCTTCGGCGGCCAGGCGGCGGCGAAAGCTCATCATCAAACAGGGGTCCGAGTGGAAACACCCCGATCAGCGACCAGCTCTGCTGATCGAAGCCATTGAGGAAGGTCTGCAGCTGCAGGGCGGGATGCTGCTGGCCACCGGAGTTCTGGGTGTAGAAGCCTGGGAACTCCTTGGCCAGATATTCCTTGGAGAACACCTGGGGTGACTTGGCAGGGCTGGATCCCGCCGTCGCTGCCGGGTTCTGGACCTGCTCAGGACCCATGGGGGCCGCAGGGCTGGCCCCGCCCTGGAAGTTCAGGTGAATCACCTGATACTCCCATTGGGGCATGGCGGTGCGGGATCTCCTGGGTGACCCCAGTGTCGTTGTTGGCCCGTCAGGGCAGGCGCGCCACCCGCAGGCGCCGCACCAGGCCCAGGGCGCGCAGCAGGCGGATGTGCTGCCAGGTGATGTCGAACTCGAACCAGCGCAGCCCGTGGCGGGCGCTGGCCGGATGGGCGTGATGGTTGTTGTGCCAGCCCTCGCCGAAGCTCAGAATCGCTACCCACCAGCAGTTGCGCGAGCGGTCGGGGCAGTCGAAATTGCGATAGCCGAAGGCATGGGTGGCGGAGTTCACCAACCAGGTGACGTGATAGACGAGCACCAGGCGCAGGGGGATCGCCCAGAGCACCAGCCCCAGCCCACCGCCATGCACGCCAGCGCGCTCCCCATAGAAATAGAGCGCCGCCCCGAGCGGCAGTTGCAGCAGCAGGAACCAGCGGTCCAGCCAGCGGTAGAAGGGATCGCGTTCCAGATCGCCGGTGAAGCGGTGGATTTCCCGCAGGGCCGGGATCTCATGGAGCATCCATTCGCTGTGGGCCCACCACAGTCCCCGGGCGGCGTCGTGGTGATCGTTGGGCTGGTCGGAAAACAGATGGTGATGACGATGTAGCCCCACCCACTCGATCGGGCCGCTCTGGCAGGCCATGGCGCCCATCAGCACTAGCAGGCGCTCCAGCCAGCGGGGTGCATCAAACCCTCGATGGGCCACCAGTCGGTGCAGGCCCAGGGTCACCCCCAGCACGGTGACCCAGTAGAGAACCGCCAGCACGATCAGCCCCTGCAGGCTCCAGAAGCGAGGCAGCAGGGCGAAGACAGCGCCGACATGCATCACCAGCATGAAGCTGGTGGTACCGGTCTTGAGTTTGCGCTGGCGGGGCGGCAGGGGCTCGCGGGCCGTGGTCAGTCCCTGCCGGAGGGCGGCCTCGCGGCGCACGGAAGGGGAGGATTCCAACGGGTCGCTGGGCAGATCCAGCCCGGATCGCAGCCTCGACTCCAGGGCGCCGGAACGGCCCAGGGGGACGTTCAAGATCTCCGGATCGGTCGGCACGGATTCTGATCGGGCAACCAAGCAGTTCTCCCCTGGGTGGGCTGGATGAGGGGGCGAATCTAGGAGCGTGGTGTCCGTCGCCAGCAGCCAGCAACGTTCCCCAGTCCCAGGCCCTGGGGGCAGGCGTCAAGGCCCTGGCCGCAGGTGCTGCGTCCGGGGTCGCTGCCACCCTGCATCGCAAGCCACACCACCGACGGCTTTGGTGCAGCCGTGGCTGCCACCAGGGTGGGGCCGGTGCCCATCCAGGCCCAAGGCGCCATTCCCCATCGCCGTCACAACGTTCGCAGGCCCTTCCTGGCCTCCTTGCCCTGGCCAGGCCTGGCTCGATGATCGTGCTGGGGTTGGGCTGGGGTTCGCTGTTGGACCACTCCGGCGCCGCCCGGCAATCCTGCGTTCATCGGCGCTCGCTACGGGCGCCAGCACGCCGGTCAGGTCTGCTGAGGGTGATCAGCCGACTGTTGATCAGGTCTGGATGGCCTGGATCGCCGAGCGGCCAGCCGCAACAATTGCGCCGGACCTGACTGGATCCGTTTTTTGAGGCGGCGGCTGTGGCTGAAGGCGGCGCCCAGCTCCAGCATCGGCAGGGGCCTGGGCGCTGAAGCACAGGGGGGTGCTGGCTCGTTACCTGTCATGCGGTCGAGGGCGGCTTGGGCAAAGCGAGCAACGGCGCCAGAAAGCTTGGAGGCCATCGATGGCATGGATTTGGCGCTGGGGCCTGGGATGGTGGCGGCGCGGCGATGAGATCCAGCGGCGCCGGCCTGGGCCTGATTGATTGGGCTGGCCGTGATGCCCACGGCGGTGCTGACGCTGCTGACAGGGGTGCCGCTACCCGGCTGGCTCCTTCCCGCTCCCGTGATGAGGGCCTGGGTGGGCTGGTGGAGCCCCGCAGCCAGGAGCGCGGCGGCGATCAGGGAAAGGGTGAAGGAGCGTCCTGTTTTGTGCATGAATGGCTTGTGTCCAGACTGGATTTGATCTCAGGGAAAATCTGATGCATTACGGGAGATATGTGGCCTCTGATCTGTAAAATTGGCGCCTCGTGTTTGTCTAGCTATGGAGCGTTGGCGATCGCGTTGATCGCGTCGATTTGCTGCATTGTTTCGCGATAGCGTTCGCGCTGCAGCCTCGCCGCTACCTCGTCTCCACTGCCTCCACGCCACTGCAGCCTCCGCTCAGTGGACTGTGCGCGTCCTCCGCTTTGCGGACTACGGACTCCGCTCAGCGGACTGCGCCCTCTGCTCTGCGTTCTGGGTGCTGGCTGGCATGCTTGGCGCTCGCTTTTGGGGCTTGCCTGTGCCACGCCTGTCTCCGGCTGCGCCGGCCGAGCGGGTTGCCGCCGCCCTCGAGCGCATCGCCCCCCTGGCCGCCGCCCGCACGGCCACGATCCGGCCGCGGCTGGAGCGGGTGCTGGCGGCCTTCGCCGCCGAGCGCTTGGGCGTGCACCATTTCGCCTCGGTGAGCGGCTACGGCCACGGCGACCTCGGCCGCGAGACCCTGGATCGAGTCTTCGCCCGGGTGCTCCAGGCCGAAGCGGCGGCGGTGCGTCTGCAATTCGTCTCCGGCACCCACGCCATTGCCGCCGCCCTGTTCGGCGTGCTGCGCCCCGGCGATCGCCTGCTTTCCATCACCGGTCGTCCCTACGACACCCTTGAGGAGGTGATCGGTCTGCGGGGCCAGGGCCAGGGTTCGCTGGCGGAGTTCGGTGTGCTCTACGACGAGCTGCCACTCACCGCCTTGGGGCGGGTGGATGAGGAGCGGCTGGAGCAGGCCCTGGCCCTGCCCACGCGGCTGGTGCTGATCCAGCGCAGCTGTGGCTACAGCTGGCGACCGTCGCTGCCGGTGGCGGAGATCGGCCGGCTGGTGGAGCGGGTGAAGGCCCTGCAGCCGGACTGCCTGGTGTTTGTGGACAACTGCTATGGCGAGCTGGTGGAGGAGCGCGAGCCCACGGCCGTGGGGGCCGATCTGATCGCGGGCTCCCTGATCAAGAACCTCGGCGGCACGATCGCTCCCACCGGCGGCTACGTGGCAGGCCGGGCCGAGTTGGTGGAGAGGGCCTGCTGCCGGCTCACGGCGCCCGGTATCGGCAGTGAGGGCGGCACCAGTTTTGATTGCAATCGCCTGCTGTTTCAGGGCCTGTTTCTCGCCCCCCAGATGGTGGCTGAAGCCCTGATCGGTGCTGAGCTGGTGGCGACGGTGTTCGCCGAGCTGGGCTATGCGGTCCATCCCGAACCGGGTGCCCATCGCAGTGATGTCATCCAGGCCGTGCGCCTCGGCGCCCCCGAACCGCTGCAGGCGGTGTGTCGGGCCTTTCAGGCCTGCTCGCCGGTGGGGGCCTATCTCGAGCCGGTGCCGGCGCCGATGCCCGGCTATGCCAGTGAGCTGGTGATGGCCGGCGGCACCTTCATCGATGGCAGCACCAGCGAATTCTCCGCCGATGGCCCGCTGCGGGAGCCCTATGTGCTCTACGTGCAGGGCGGCACCCACCACAGCCATGTGGCTCTGGCCCTGGAGCGGGCGCTGCAGGCCCTGGACGCCGTGACGGCTCAGGCAGAGGCCGCCGGCCCGGGTCCGGCCTGAGCCTGGCGGCAACGCCCGTGCCGGAATCAAGCAGACTGCCGCTGCTGCTCTGCTCCTCCCCCGGCGATGGCGCTTACTTTCCCCGATGACTGCCGCTACGCCGACAGCCACGAATACGCCCGCCTGGAGGGTGAACGGGCCCGGATCGGCATCAGTGCCTTCGCGGTCGACCAACTGGGCGACATCGTGTTTGTCGAATTGCCCGAGGTGGGGGCCTCGATCAGCGCCGGCCAGGGCTTCGGCACCGTCGAATCGGTGAAGGCCGTCGAGGATCTGGTGGCGCCGATCAGTGGGGTGGTGGAAGCCCGCAATGAGGCGGTGCTGGCCAGCCCCGAGGAGCTGCAGAACGATCCCTATGGCGAGGGCTGGCTGCTGGTGGTGCGCCCCCACGACGCCGGTGAGATGCAGGCGCTGCTGGATGCGGCCACTTACCGCGGCAAAGTGGAGGGCCACTGAGGGCCACGGGTTTCAGGGCTGGCTTCATAGTTCCTTCAGGGCTGCTTTGAATGGCCCAGCGACCTCCGTGATGGGCCCTCCCGTGCCGGCAAGGCGCGGCCCCCATCGGCTTGAACCAGCGCCTGGCGGCTGTCTCGGCACTCACGGAGCGTTCCAACTCATTCTTCGGGCTGGTTGACCGGAATCCGCCTTCCGGACGATGTCTTTAGGATCCCGCCACCGTCCGTCCGGGGTCCGTGACCGCATCCTTTGAGATACGCCATCTCGGACCAGATCGCGCTGATCGCCAGCGGATGCTTGCCGAGCTGGGGCTTGATTCCCTGGAAAGCCTGGCCGCCGCCATCGTTCCGGCCGACATCTTGCTGAGCCCCGAGGCGGCCCGGGCCGGCTTGCCTGAGCCCTGCGGCGAAGCCGAGGCCCTGGCTGAACTGGCGGCGATTGCCGCCCTCAACCAGCCCAGGCGCAGCCTGATCGGTCTCGGCTACTTCGGCACAGCCACGCCGGCGCTGATTCAGCGCCATGTGCTGGAAAACCCCTGCTGGTACACGGCCTACACCCCCTACCAGGCGGAGATCGCCCAGGGGCGGCTGGAAGCCCTGCTCAACTTCCAAACCCTGGTCAGTGAACTGACGGGCCTGCCGATTGCCAATGCCTCGCTGTTGGATGAGGCCACGGCCGCGGCGGAGGCGATGGCGTTGGCGCTGGCCGTGGGCCATCGGGATGGGGCGCGGCGCTTCCTGGTGGATCGCGCCGTGCTGCCCCAGACCCTGGCCGTGTTGCAGACCCGGGCTGAGCCCCTGGACATCACCCTGGAGCTGATCGATGCCGAGGCCCTGGCGGCCCAGCTGACCGCCGGCTCCCTGGTGGCCGACCAGGCCCTGCCGGCTGAGGCCTTTGGCCTGCTGATCCAGCTGCCCGGTACGGCTGGTCGCCTCTGGGATCCCAGCCCCCTGCTGGCGGCCGCCCGCGGCGCCGGTGTGATTGCCACGGTGGCGATCGATCCCCTGGCCCAGGTGCTGCTGGCCCCGGTCGGGGATCTGGGGGCTGATATCGCCGTGGGCAGCCTGCAGCGCTATGGCGTGCCGATGGGCTTCGGTGGGCCCCACGCCGCCTTCTTCGCCACGCGGGAGGCCTTCAAGCGGCAGATCCCCGGCCGCCTGGTGGGCCAGTCCCGCGATGCCGAGGGCCATCCGGCCCTGCGCCTGGCGCTGCAGACGCGCGAACAACACATCCGCCGCGATAAGGCCACCAGCAACATCTGCACGGCCCAGGTGCTGCTGGCGGTGATGGCCAGCTTCTATGCGGTGCACCACGGGCCCGAGGGGCTCACGGCGATCGCTACGCGCATTGTGGCTCTGCGCCAGGCCCTGGCCGCGGCCCTGGCGGCTCTGGAGCTGAGCGTGGATCCGGGCCCTGGCTTCGACACCCTGGTGCTGCGGGGTGAGGCGGTGGGGGCCCTGCTGGAGCGAGCCGCCCAGGCCGGCTTCAACCTGCGCCGCGGCGTGCTGGGCGAGGGCGTGCACGGAGCGACTGACAGCCTGGCAATCAGCCTCGATGAGCTCAGCACCCCGGCCGAACTGGAGCGGCTGCTGGTGGCTCTGGCCGCCGATCCCGATCGCTCTGCCGCGGCGATCGCCGCCCTCCATGGCGCCCTGGTTCAGAGCTCGGATCCGCTGGCGGATCTGCCGCAGCGCCGCGCACCCTGGCTGCGCCAGGAGGTGTTCCAGCGCTACCGCAGCGAAACCGAGCTGCTGCGCTACATCCAGCAGCTGGTGAGCAAAGACCTCTCGCTGGTGCACGGCATGATCCCCCTGGGCAGCTGCACGATGAAGCTGAATGCAGCCGCCGAGCTGGCGCCGGTGAGCTGGCCCGCCTTTGCCCAGCTCCACCCCTTTGCTCCGGCTGAGCAGTGCAAGGGCTATGGCCGCTTGATGGCCGATCTGGAGGCCTGGCTGGCGGCGATCACCGGCTTTGCCGGTGTGTCGCTGCAGCCCAATGCCGGCTCCCAGGGGGAATATGCCGGCCTGCTGGTGATCCGGGCCTGGCATCGCAGCCGAGGTGAAGGCCATCGCCGCATCTGTCTGATCCCCACCAGTGCCCACGGCACCAACCCCGCCAGCGCCGTGATGGCCGGCATGCAGGTGGTGGCGGTGGCCTGTGATCTTCACGGCAACATCGATCTGGCGGATCTGGCGGCCAAGGCCGCGGCCCATGCCACCGATCTGGCGGCTTTGATGGTCACCTATCCCTCCACCCACGGCGTCTTCGAGACCGGCATCCGCGCGATCTGTCAGCTGGTGCACGATCACGGCGGCCAGGTATATCTCGATGGTGCCAATCTCAATGCCCAGGTGGGGCTATGCAAGCCGGGGCTCTATGGCGCCGATGTCTGCCATCTCAACCTGCACAAGACCTTCTGCATTCCCCATGGCGGCGGTGGTCCGGGGGTGGGGCCGATCGGTGTGGCGGCCCATCTGCTGCCCTTCCTGCCCGGTCACCCCCTGGCGCCAGCTGCGGCCGCCAGGGCGATCGGGCCGGTGTCGGCTGCTCCCGGGGGCAGTGCCGGCATCCTGCCAATCAGCTGGATGTACATCCGCATGATGGGCGGCAGCGGCCTGCGCAGCGCCAGCCAGGTGGCCCTGCTCAGCGCCAATGTGATCGCTGAGCGGCTGGATCCCCACTTCCCGGTGCTCTATCGCGGTGCCGCTGGCCGGGTGGCCCACGAGTGCATCCTCGATCTGCGGCCGCTCAAGCGCAGCTGCGGCCTGGAGGTGGACGATCTGGCCAAGCGGCTGATGGATTTCGGCTTCCATGCCCCGACCGTGAGCTGGCCGGTGGCCGGCACGGTGATGGTGGAGCCCACCGAAAGTGAATCGCTCGCCGAGATAGATCGCTTCTGTGCGGCGATGATCGCCATCCGGGCCGAGGCCGCGGCCCTGGAATCGGGCCAGGCCGACCCCCTGGACAACCCGCTCAAGCGGGCCCCCCACACTTTGGCGGCGGTGACGGCTGACACCTGGGACCGGCCCTACAGCCGCAGCCAGGCGGCCTTCCCGGCCGGCCCCGATCAGCGGGCCCACAAGTTCTGGCCGGCGGTGGCCCGCATCGATAACGCCTACGGCGATCGCAACCTGGTGTGCACCTGCCCCTCCGTCGAGGATGTGGCGATCCCGGAACTGGTCTCCTAGGGGTTCCGCAGGTACCATTTCCTCCACCAATGGCGCATCATGCCGCTGTCTGCCGCCTTCAGTGCCGGCGGGCATCGCGCCATTCATCACTAGAGACCATGAACGGCAACGGCCCTCCGGGCGGATCGGATCAAACAACCAGGGAAGAGGGCACCAATGTGGTGCGCGTTCCTTTCGGCGTCCGCCGCGCCCGGCGGCGGCGTCCGGATCGGCCCGATCACTGGGCCACCCTGGTGCTTTCGTTCCAGGCGGGTGGTGGCTCCGGTCCGATCCCGCCGCATGCCGCCTGAGTAGTGCGACCCGATCAGGGTTACGGGGTCTTGCGCGTCAAGGGATTGCGGAGAAAGTGATCCCGGCCTTGATTGGGCGCTTCATTGCCAGCCGGCGACTCAAGGCCGCTTGTTGTAAGGCCGGCAGCATGCCGGTGCGGTCGTCTGTCAGCAGTTCTTTATGGAATGGTTAGATACAGGACTTGAAATCCAGACATGGTGCGAGAGCTCGGATTCCGGCCAGGCAGGATTTGATCTCTTGCACCGGCGCCGAATCGAAGGATCAATCAGGCTAAAGGTGCTGAATCATGCCAGGGGCGCAAAAAGTTTGATCAGGCAGCCGAAAGAAGCTCTGGCTCGTGGTAGGGAATAAAGCTAGATTTGCGAGCGAGGCAGATGGGGCACGTCCAGTCGTCGGGGATGGACTCAAATGGCGTGCCAGGGGCAATGCCGGAGTCGGGATCGCCGATGGCCGGGTCGTAGATCATCGAGCACACCTTGCAGATCCACTTGCCGGCCACGGCTGTTGGGGCCTGGCCAGCCGTGCCCTGGCCCTGCAGGGCCTCCAGGGCCACGCCGTAGCGCTCGGCATGGTGCTGCTCGATCGGCGTGAGGAAGCCGAAGTTGCTGGCGGCCTTGCGGAAGCTGCCGGCGTGCTCGGCGGATTCGGCGATCTGGTCGTTGAACTCGGTCTCGGCGCTGGCGTCGCGATCGGCCCGGGCCTGGGCGGCGAATTCCGGATACATCATGGTGTACTCGTAGGTTTCGCCTTCAATGGCGAGCTCCAGGCAGCGGCTCAGGATCGCCTGTTTCTGGGCGTCGCTGAGGCTGGCCGCATCGCTGATCACCAGCTCCGGGTGCAGCAGGCGGAAGTGGGCGAAGGCGTGCTCGGTTTCCTGGGCGGCGGTGTCGCGGAAGAGCTTGGCCAGTTCGGCGTTGCCGAGTTGCTTGGCCACGTCGGCGAAGAACAGGTATTTGCGGTTGGCCATGCTCTCGCCGCCGAAGGCGGCCTCGAGATTGGCGTTGGTGCCGGGGTTGGATAGATCCATGGAAGTGGACTGAGCCGTGATGGGCCGATCTTACACGAAGTCGGAGTGAGTATGGGTTAGGCTTGGGCTTGGGCAGCATCGCCAGGATCGTTCCTCCAGGGGCAGGCAGGCTGAAGTTGGTCGGGCGCCGAAGACCCAGGGAGGCGGTCGCCCGCTTCGGAGCCTGTGGTCCATCGGCCGTGCCGAGCGAAACCCACCAACGCGCTTCAGGGCAACGCCCCATGTGGTCTCAGGATGTCTCCATCACAATCTCGCTTCAGTGATGTCTTGCGTTCGAGATTGATTGCGGTATTGATGATGTTGGACGGTCTTCAGGATTTTGGCGTATCAAGTCGAAAAGAATTATTCGCTGCGTTCTCGGCATGATTTCGACCTGGTCTCCCTTGGCAGTGGAGAAGTCCTCGATTGTTGGCGGCCGTTCGCTGCGCAACAGGCTCCTGGGGTGGCCCAGAGCTCGCTCCGGTTCCGCCGCGGCAGCCGCGAGCGCCCGCTTCCCTGGTCGTGGGGATGGATGCCGGCGGGTTCTCGGAAGGGAGCACCAGCTGCTTGGGGTCCCCTGCCGGTGCGCTCAGTAGCTGCCGCCGTTGCGGCGCTGGTGCACGGCCGTGGTGGCTTTGGCATCGAGCAGGCCGCCGTGGCCCACCTCGGCATAGATCACCCAGTGGTCGCCGCATTCCATCCGCTGCTTGACGCAGGCTTCCAGCCAGGCCACGGCCTCCGGCAGCAGCGGCTGGCCGCCCGGACTGGCCTGGGTCTCGAGGCCGGCAAAGCGGTCGGCGCCGGGGGGGAAGGGCCGCAGGAAGCGCTTAATCAGGTCCCGTTCCCGCCCGGCGGCGAGCACGTTGAGAGCGAAACGATCGCCCACGTGCAGCAGGGTTTCCACTGAGCGGTCCTTGGCTACCGCCACGGTGAAGCCGGGGGGGGAGAAGCTGGCCTGGCTCACCCAGCTGGCCACCATCGCGCCGCTCTGGCTCTGCTCTGCCTCTCCTTTGCGGGCGGTGAGCACGCAGAGCGAACCCACCACTCGGCCGAGGGCCTGGATCGCTGGATTGCTGCGGCTTTCGTTGAGGCCGCCGCCGGTGCGGCGCAGCTGGCTGCGGCGGCGTTCGGTTTCCAGCTGCCGGCCGAGGGCGGTGCCCGTTTCCTCCAGGGCGCGCAGGGTGGCCAGATCGGGGCTGAACTTCACCCGGATCGGCTCGAAGGCGAAGCTGAAGCCGCCATCGCGCAGCTTGCTCTCCAGCAGATCGATCGCTTCGCCGCTCCAGCCGAAGCTGCCGAACACCCCCACGGGTTTGCTCCGGTCTCCTTCGGCCAGCAGCGTGCCGAGGGCCGACACGATCGGGGTGGGCGCATGGCCCCCCAGGGTGGGCGAGCCGATCAGCAGGGCATCGCAGCTGCGGATCGTGGCCAGCAGCTGGTCGGCTGAGGCGAACTCACAGTTGAGGCTCTCCACTCTCACCCCGGTGCGCGAGACCCCCTGGGCGAGGGCATCGGCGATGGCGGCGGTGTTGCCGTAGGCGCTGGCATAGAGGAGCCCCACGGCCAGGTTGGCCCGTCCCTGGGCCGCCCCCCAGCGGCGGTAGTCGGCCAGCAGGCTGCGCCAGCTTTCGGCAATTGCCGGCCCGTGGCCCGGCGCGATCGTGCGGATCGGCAGCTCATCGAGCCGGTCCACCACGCTTTCCACCTGGCGGGCCATCGGCGCCATCAGGCAGTCGTAGAAGTAGCGGCGATCTTCCTCGGTGCTGTCGCGATTGGCTTCGGCGAAGCTTTCGCTGCAGAGGTGGGCGGCGAAGAACTTGCCGCTCATCAGCAGGCCGGTGCGTTCCTCGAAGGCCATCAGCGCCCCGGGCCAGCGGGGCGTCGGCACCGGCAGCAGGCAGAGCCGGTGACCGCCGGCCAGATTGCGGCAGGCCTCCTGCTTGACGATATCGATGGCGGGCAACGGGGGCGCGGGCTGCTGGGGGCTGGCTGGCTCGGGGCTGGCTGGCTGGATGGCCTTGCTGTCGCCGGTACCGCTCACCTCAGCCGTGCCCGCTGCCGGCGCCCGGCCCGGCGGCGGCTGGTCCCAGAGCTCCTCGATCAGCCGGGCGCCGGCGTTGGAGGCCACCAGCATCAGGGCCGGCCAGCGCCGGGCCAGCTCGCGCAGCAGGGCCACCCGGTTGGGGTTGACGTGGCCCACCACCACCTTGAGGGCGGCCGTGGCTGGCACCAGGGCCGTGAGCTGCTCGAGGAATGGCGCGGCGAAGGAGGCGCCGGGGGGATGCACCAGCACCGGCGGCATCGGCTGGCCGGTGCTGGTGCTGCCGGCTGCGAACAGGAAGCTGTTGGCGCTGGTGCCGCGCTCCAGGCCGTATTCCACTTCGAAGCGCAGCCGCCGCGGACTCAGGCCACGCAGGCAGAGCAGGCCAGGATCGATCGGCAGCTGGATCACGCGGCGATCGCCGGCGGCACCGGAGCCCGCAACGGCACTGGGGCTTGTTGGGATTGGGATGGCCGCCATCAGAGGGGTGCCGATGGGCGGAAAATCTGCTCCCCAGCCTACCGGGCTTGTTCCGGCTTCTGGCCGGTCGGCCGCGGCGGCGGCGCCGGGAATCGCTTGGTGGCAACAGCCGGAAGGCGCAAGGGCAGGCACTGGTGCGGGGCACCTCGAACAATCCGGATCTGCCGAGTGGTGCCACGCGAGATCCCAGGCGGCAGACCCGACGGGTGTTCTGCCGGCCGTTGAGACAGCCGCTGGATGCTGCCGTCGCCGGCTGGCCAAGGGGCGCCCAACCAGGGCCGGGACCGGTTTTGCAGCAGTCGCTGCAAGCCTTGCTGGACAAACGCCCCGGGAGACCCAGCTGGTGCTGGTCGGCTGACCAGAGCAAGGCAAGAACACAGGTTTCCGGTGGTGCGGCATGGAGATCGGCCAGGACGCTGCGCCACTTTTCAGCACACTCTTAAAGTCGGGAACATTCGCGATCAGAACTTGCTATGTCGAGCATGGAGGAGGTCTTTCTTTATGTTTCCCGCCACCCTTTTGGGTCGCCAGGTGATTCAGGGCATGCTTCCGACCCCTTTGCTGCCCCCTATGACTTCGAAACCGCCGGCGCGTTGAGTTGGCCCACCGCCATCGCCCAGTTCGGTCCCGCTGCCCTGCTGCGGGACCGGCTCAAGGTGGCTGTTGAAGCGCCCCTCAGCGGTCCCCAGGCCAGCACCGGCCAGGACATTCTGCGCGGCGCCCGGCTGGCGGCTGAGCAGATCAACCGCTCTGGCGGCGTCAATGGGCGCTTGATCCAGCTGCTGCCGGCCGACGACCAAGCCGATCCGGCGCGCGCTCTGCCGGTGGCGAAACGGGCCGCCGCCCGCGGCGCCGTGGCGGTGGTCGGCCCCTACAACTCCTCGGTGGGGGTCCGCAACCTGCCCTTTTACGAAGCACGCGGGGTGGTTCCCCTGCACCTCACCTCCACCAACGAGACCGATGGCTTCGGGGTGACGATCCAGCCGAAGAACAGTCAGATTTCGCCACCGGAGGTCGACTACATCGAGTCCTTCCAGCCCCAGCGAGTGGCGATGCTGGTGGATCCGTCCGACTACACCAGCGGCATGGCGGACCGCAATCAGCGGGCTCTCGAAGCTAACGGCATCGAGGTGGTGAGGATTGCGGTGAGTGAGGGCCTCAGCGATTACAGCGATGTCGTGAACCGTGCCCTCGAGACCCAGCCGGACGTGCTGTATGTGAGCACCTACTACCCCGAGGGAGCGAGCATCGCCAGGGATCTGGAGGCCAGGCAGGCCAGCGTGCCGGTGTTGTTCGGCCTGGCCAATGTCGATGCCGCCTTCGTGGCGGAGGCGGGTCTGGAGGCCAGTCAAATCGGTGTCTTCTGCGGTGTGCCCGATCCCAGCCAGCTGCCTACGGCCCGTGTCTACGTCGAGGATTACATCACCCGCTACGACCAGCAGCCCGGGGTCTGGGGCACCTTCGCCTACGACTCGCTCAAACTCTGGGCCCAGGATGGGGATTCGCTCAAAACGGTGGCCTACGGCCCGGTGCTGCAGGCGTTGCGCCAGACCCGGGGCTACGAGGGCCAGACCGGAACAATCAGCATCGACCCGATCACGGGCAACCGCCTGGAGCTGCCCGTCTACATCCTGGACGTCAACGACGCGGGCGTGTTCGTGATTGATCAGGCCGCCGCTCAGTAGTGGTTGCCCACTTTGCGGTGGTGTACGGCGGTGCTGGCGTTGGTGTCGGCCACGTTGCCCTGCTCCACCACCGCATAGATGATCCAGTGGTCCGGGCCCTCCAGCCGTTGGGCGACGCGGCAGCCCAGGTAGGCCAGGGCATCGCCCAGCACCGGACCGCCGGCGGCCACCCCCTCGAGCACGTTGACGCCGGCGAAGCGGTCGGCGCCGGGCGGGAAGCGCCGCAGGAAGTGCCGTAGCAATTGCTGGTGGTTGTCCTCCCGCAGCACGTTGAGCACGAAGCGGTCGCCCACCTGAAGCAGGGCCTCGATCGCCCGGTCCTTGGCCACGGCCACGGTGAGGCCCGGCGGCTCGAAGCTGGCCTGGCTCACCCAGCTGGCCACCATGGCGCTGCTGCGCTCGGCGTCGCCGTCGCTCTGGCGGGCGGTGACCACGTATAGGCCTCCCGAGAGACGGCCCAGCGCTTTGTCGAGGTCTCCGTCGAGGGACTTCATCGCGGCGATCGTCTTTTCCCGCGTGAGTAGTTGGCCCAGGTCGGTGCCGGCTTCCTCGCAGAGCTGGTAGTCCGCCGCTCCCGGCACCTGACGGATGCGCAGCGGTTCGAAGGCGCTCTTCTGACCGAGGCTGCGCAGCTGGCTGGCCACGGTGTCGATCGCCTCGTCGTTGCCACCGAAGGCGTCGTAGCAGCCCACCCATTGCTTCGGTTGCAGGGCTGCCAGCAGGGTGCCGATGGCGCTCTGGAGCTCGGTATCCGCCTGGGCGGGCCAGGTGGGTACCACCACCGCCGCGGCCTCGCCCACCAGGGCCGCCAGCTCCTGGGCGTCGGTGGCGCGCAGATCCACCAGTTGCACCTGGGCATCGGCCTTGCCGATGCCGCGGGCGATCGCCTGGCTGAGCCGATCACAGAAGCCGTACTGGCTCACGTAGCAAACGGCGGCATAGGCCTCGCCCTTGCTGCGATCCCGGCTCCAGTCGCCGTAGTCCCCCAGCCAGAGGCTGAGGTGATGGCGCAGCAGCGGGCCATGACCCACCGCCACCGTGGTGATCGGCGGCAGGGTCTCCATGCGTTTGAGCGCCTGCAGCACGCTGCGGGCATTGGGGCCCATCAGGCAGTCGTAGTAGAAGCGAAAGTCCGGGGCGATGGCGCCGGGATCGCTGTCGAACAGCTCCTCGCTGCAGTAGTGCAATCCGAAGGCATCGCAGGTGTAGAGGATGCCGGTGCCGTGGTCGAAGGAGAAGATCGTGTCCGGCCAGTGCAGGTTGGGGGCACTGAGAAACTCAAAGCGGTGCGGCACGCCGCTGTCGGGATTGGTGCCCAGATCCAGCACCTCGCCGCTTTTGACGGCCCGGCTCTTGAAGGGCCGGTGCACCTGGTTCTCCAGGAACTGGATCGCCACCTTCGAACCCACGATTTCAATGTCGGGATTGAGGTCAATCAGATGGCCGATCAGGCCGGAGTGGTCCGGTTCGGTGTGGGACACGATCAGCTGGTCGATCGCCAGCGGATCGATCTGCTCCAGCAACAGCGGCAGCCAGGTGCCCTCGAACTTGAGATGGCTGGTGTCGATCAGGGCCGTGCGTTCACCCCGCACCAGAAAGGCGTTGTAGGTGGTGCCGTTGCGCAGGCCGAACTCGATGTCGAAGCGGCTGCGATCCCAGTCCAGCGAGCGGATCGTGGTGGTGTCTGGGCCAATCGTTTCGCACTGCAGCGAGAGGCGCGGGGGCGCGGATGCAGTGATGCCGCTGGCCGTAGCGCTCGCTCCCATGGGTCGCCTCAATTGGGTGCAAACTCTAGGCAGGGTCTCCGAAATCCTGGCGATCGGGGCGCTGGAGCTTGGGGAGCGATCCGGTGAAGTCTGATCTCGGGTCTGAGGCGGCGGTGATCACCAAGGCGGCTGAGCGGCGGGCCAGGGAAGCCGCCGGCGTGAGAGCCGCATGAGCCGGGCCTGGCTTCAGCCAGGGGGGGGACGCCACGTCTAGGGCAGCGTGAAGCCCGACTGCAGGTTCTTGATGTCGAGCATCACCCAGGTGATCCAGATCAGCAGGCCGATCACACCGGAGACGGCGGCAAAGCAGCCGACAGATTTCACCACCATCTCCAGAGCACTGATTTCTTTCACCCGCCATGACCAAAGTGTGGGTCTATTCTGCTCTGAAGGCGGGCCCGTGGCGACTGGCGCCTGTTCCCAGGCCGTGCTCGGCTCCCGCTGCCAGGACGGGGGCCGTGACCCGCAACAGGCGTTGGTGGCGCTGCTGCCAGCGCGCTGCTCAGGTCGTGGCGCTGCTCAGGCGGTGGCGCTGGAGAGCACCGGCCCGGCCTCCACACGGCTTGCCTTGGGCGCGGTGGTCGGGTGTGCGGCGATCCAGCGCTCGACCCAGCGGGCCGCGAGGCGATTGGAGGCTTCGGCGGCCTCCTTGTTTTCAAACACGCTCAGGGAAATCATCCGATCACCGGCTTCCCCCACATCCACGAAGTAGTACGAAATGAACCCCGGCAGCGCCTGCATCTCCGCCAGCAGGCCCTCCCGGAGCGGCTGCAGGGCTTCAGCCGGATCCTGGATTCCTTCGTATTCCCGCAGGGTGGCGTACATCGGCGGCGAACTCCTCAACGGCCCCATCCAAGCAGGTCAGGCCGGTGAGCGCCGACAAAAAACCCCGGCTGCGAAGGCTGCCGGGGCGCGGTCTTCTCTCTCGTGTGCGGGGCGGGTGGCGCTGGGGAGCCCGCCTGGGAACCCACCGCGGAATCAGCCCTCCACCTTGACGCTCACACTGGTCATGGTCTGGGCTTTGGGCGCCTTCACGCAGAGCAAACCATCGCGGTACTGGGCTTCGAGCCCCTCGCGCTGGATGCCGCCGGGGAAGCGGAAGCTGCGGCTCCAGGTGCCGTAGCGAATCTCGCTGAGCAGGGTGCCGCGGCCAGCGCTGGGGCCAGCGCTCTCGCTCTCGCTGCCTGCGGCCTGCTGCCGGCCGCGACGCTCGGCCGAAATGATCAGGCTGCGATCGGTGGCTTTGACATCGATGCTGTCCTTGTCGACGCCGGGCAGTTCCAGGGTGATTTCGTAGGCCTGGGGGGTGTCGATCACCTCGGCGGCTGGCACGCGCTCGGCGGTCTGCAGCTGCTGCTCCAGGCGATCGAAGAGATCAAAGGGGGAATGGCGCAGGGTGAGCATGGGGATGGCCTCAGATGGGGGCGGGATGCACCCGCACAGCCAATGTGCCGGCCTCGAACCAGCCGGCAGAGGGCGAGAACCGCCCGCCCCGGTTCGGCGCTCACCCGTGAGTTCGGCTGCCCGGCCAGGGTTGGCGCGAGAACCGATCAGGCTGGCTTGGCTCGGTTGCGGGGCTGGCGGCGGCGGGGCCGCAGAGCCCCTTCAGAGCCACCACCAGCTCTCGAAG
Source organism: Cyanobacteriota bacterium (assembly GCA_026389335.1). GTDB lineage: Bacteria > Cyanobacteriota > Cyanobacteriia > PCC-6307 > Cyanobiaceae > Cyanobium. Next base: position 64,090 of record JAPLIB010000013.1, read on the forward strand.
CTGGCCGCCTGGCCGCAGGCTTGGCCGGCGGCATCCCGCAGGCTCCAGAGCCGGGCGCCCTGGATCTGGAAGCGGCGGCCCTCGCTGTCGATGCGGATGCCGCAGTAGCCGGACATCGCCTCCTGGGCGCGGGCCTGGTGGAGGACGACGGCGCGGGCCGGCTGTTCCGCAGCGGCGGCGGTGAGCCGTGAGGGCAGACCCACCATGGCGCTCCAGTCGCGGCGCCAGAGGCGCAGGGCGCTGCGGTTGGCATAGATCAGACGCGGGTCGCTGCCGCCGTCATGGGCGAGCACCGCGGCGGTGGCCTGGAACAGCTCCTGGGCGCACTGGCGCGGGGAGCGGTCCGCTGTGCAACCAGCCAGCAGGGGTTGCCCGAAGCCCCGCTGGTGCGACGCCAGGATCGTGCTGGCGAGCTCGAGGCGCTCCGGCGTCAGCCAGCCTGCTTCGTTCACGGGGCGCCGCGGTTGCCGGTGGCCGCGGCCACTCCAGCGCCACTTCCAGCGCTACTTCCAGGATCACTGCCAACGGCATGGCCGTCAGCGCTGGGCTCCCGTTCGGTGCCGGTAGCCATGGCCCGCACCATGGCCAGCTGGCCCATGGTGGTGCCCTGGTGGTGCAGCCGCTGCAGGAACTGCTGGTTGGCGTCCGGGAAACGCGGATCAATGGCCAGGGGCAGGGGGCCGGCCCCATCGAGGCCCAACTCCCCCTCCAGCGCCGGTGTGATCACCACCAGATCGGGGTCGAGGGCCGCGTCGTAACGCCACCAGCGCACCGGATCGCCGATGGCGGCATGGAGCGGATGGGGGGCGTGGCTGATGCCGTTGACGCTGCCCTCGCGACGCCTGGCGGCCAGATCGGCCAGCAGCTGGCTGCGGGTGCGTCCGCGCAGCTGAAACAGCACGAAGGGGTCTTCGCTGAAGCGATCCCCCATCAGGTAGTAAACGGCGCTGGTGTGTTTGCAGGGGTTGGCCTTATCGGGGCAGCTGCACTCGCTGCGCACCTCCTGCAGTTTGAAGGGAAACAGGCGCTTACCACTGGCGGCGAAGGCCCGTTCGATGTCTTCGGGCATGATGCCGGCCAGCAACTGGGCCGACCAGCGGGCCTTCTGACTCAGGGCTTCGAGCACGTAACCCCAGTCTTCGTCGTTGAGCACGTCGAGCCAGAGCTTCACCTTGTAGGGGTCCTTTTCGCTGCCCTGTACCCGGGCGTGCACCCGCCGCCCTTCAAAGCGGATCGAGAGCACGTTGCCGGAACGGGCGTAGTCCCAGGCGCGCTCGAGCCGTTTTTTGTAGCGGTAGGAGTTGATCAGCTCCATCCAGTGCACCACCCACCAGGGCTGCTGGCCCAGGCCCTGCTGGCCCAACTGGGTGGTGATGGCAGGGGTGACGGTCATAGAGGCGTTGTCCTCGGCCAGTCTGCCCCGCCTGTCGCCCCCAGGCCCAGCAGGTTGCCGTAGGCGTCGTAGCTGCGTTGGATTTCCAGTTGCAGGCCCGGCTGCGGTTGCCAGCGCAGGGCCACGCTCTGGGGGCTGCCGCCCAGGCGCCGATCGGGGGTGACGAGCTCCAGGCCGGCCGCGATCGTCCAGATCGTCTGGCCCTGCTGGCCGGCGTTGGCCTGGCCAGCAGGGCCAGATTGCCAGGCTCGCAGGGGGGCATCCGGCGCCGGCTCCGCCTGCTGCGGCCGCCCTTCCCAGACGATCACCAGACTTTCGAGCAGCTCGCTGCCCAGGCGCACCACGGCCCGTCGCCGCTGCTCGCCATGCACCAGGCAAAGCTCGCTCACCCAGGGCCAGGGGCCAGTGCGGTCGGGGCCGAGGCTCCAGTGCCCTTCGGGGCTGATCTGCATGGCGGCGGGCGGCTCGCGGAAGGCCATGCGGCGCACCTCACCGCTGCTGCGGTTGCTGAGGCTGGCCTCAATCACCCCTTCGCTGTCCGTCACCAGCAGGTGGCTGGCGAAGCGTTCCTGTTCCTGGCCGGTGGCGTCAAGCCGGACGAACTGGCCTTCCCAGACGCCGGCGTTGTGGGCCAGGAGCTGGCGGCGGCGGTCCACCAGCGGGTTCGGCGGTGCGGTCATCGGCTTCAGGCCTCCTCGTCAAGCGCCACCAGCTCGCGCAGCTGACCCATGGCCAGCCCCCCGAGCCAGTCTTCGCCGCTGCCGACGATGTCGGCGGCGAGCTTGGATTTTTCCTGGATCATGCGATCGATGCGCTCCTCCACGGAGCCGCTGGTGATGAACTTGTGCACCAGCACCCGATTGGTCTGGCCGATGCGATAGGCCCGGTCGGTGGCCTGGTTTTCCACCGCCGGGTTCCACCAGCGATCGAGGTGGAACACATGGCTGGCGCGGGTGAGGTTGAGGCCCACGCCACCGGCTTTGAGCGACAACAGGAACAACTGGGGGCCGCGGGGATCGTCCTGGAAGCGATCCACCATCGCCTGGCGCTCGGTTTTGCTGCTGCTGCCGTAGAGGAAGGGCACCTCCTGGCGCCACTTGCGCTCCAGATGGGCCTTGAGCAGGTGGCCCCATTCGGCGAACTGGGTGAACAGCAGGGCCCGATCGCCGGCTTCGATCACCTCCTCGAGGATTTCCTCGAGCCGCTGCACCTTGGTGCTGCGGCTGGCGAAGTTGCTGTCCACCTGGCTTTCCTTCAGGGCCAGGGCGGGATGGTTGCAGATCTGCTTGAGCTTGGTGAGCAGCGCCAGCACTTGGCCGTGTTTCTGGCCCAGGGGGGCGCGGGCAATGGCATCGAGGCTGGCCTGCACGGTCTGGTTGTAGAGCTTCTTCTGCTCGCTGCTGAGCCCCACCCACTCGCGCAGCTCCACCTTCTCCGGCAGGTCGGAAATAATCGATTTGTCGGTCTTGAGCCGGCGCAGGATGAAGGGGCCCACCCGGGCCTTGAGATCGCGCAGCGAGCTCATGTCGCCATAGCGCTCGATCGGCAGGCGATAGCGCTGACGGAAGAAGGCCTCCTCCCCCAGCACGCGCGGGTTGAGGAAATCCATCAGGGCCCAGAGCTCGCTGACGCGGTTCTCCACCGGGGTGCCGGTGAGGGCGATGCGGAAGCGGCCCTGCTTGCCGGGGCGGCCCAGGTCACGGGCGGCCTGACTCTGTTTGGCCGCGGGGTTCTTGATCGCCTGGGCCTCATCGATCACCATCCCCTGCCAGTCGATCGTCTCCAGCAGTTCACTGTCCCGCTGCAGCAGGCCGTAGCTGGTGAGCACCAGATCGACGCCTTCGAGGGCCTGCTTCAGTTTCGCCTCAGTGGACGGACGCCGGGGACCGTAGTGCTCGCGCACCACCAGTTCGGGGGTGAAGGCGGCCGCCTCCCGTTTCCAGTTGGTGAGCACCGAGGTGGGGGCCACCAGCAGCACGGGGCGCTTGAGCTCCTCCTCCACCTTGAGATGCTGCAGGAAGGCCAGCAACTGAATCGTTTTACCCAGGCCCATGTCGTCGGCCAGGCAGGCCCCCTGGTCGAAGCGGTAGAGGAAGGACAGCCAACCCAGCCCCCGTTCCTGGTAGGGCCGTAGCTGGCCGCAGAAGCCCTCCGGCGCCGGCAGCGGATCGGGAGCCTTCTGCTGGTGGTATTGCTCCAGCACCGCCTGCAGGCGTGGGCCGCCGAGGAAGCGATGCACCGGCAGGCGCATCAGCGTGTCGCCATCGGTGGCGGTGAGGCGCAGGGCGTCGTCGAGGCTCAGGGGCGGTTCGGCGGCGCAGAAGCGTCTGGCGTTCTTGAGATCGTTGGGGCGCAGCTCGATCCAGGCGCCCTTGTGCTGCACCAGGGGGCTGCGCTTGGCTTCGAGCCGATCGAGCTCCTTGAGGCTGAGGGTGACACCGCCGATCATCAGCTCCCAGCGCCAGTCCAGGCTCTCGCCGAGGCTGAAGCCCCGGGAGCGGCTCGGCAGTTCAGCTTCGATCGACAGACCCAGGCGGCTGGCCAGGCCACCGCTGAGGCTGGGGGGCAGCACCACCCCGACGCCCACATCGCGCAGCTGGCTGGCGGCCGTGCGCACCAGCACAAAGGCTTCCGCCGGCGTCAGCTCCATGGTTTCCGGTGCCGCCGAATCCAGCCCGCGGGTGACCGGTTCAAACACCTGCAACGCCCGCCCCATGCCCTCGAGCAGCAGTTCGCCGGGTTGATTCACCTCCACTTCGCCCAGCTGCAGGGGCGTGTCGCCACGGGCCCAGACCGAACCGGCCGGCATCTTCAGGCTGGGATCGGCTTCTGCCTGCAGGCTGAAGCGCAGTTCCCAGAGATCCGCTTCCGGCGGTGGCGTGAACAGTTCCAGGCAGGCCCGGGCCGGCGCCACCCGGCCAGCCACCGCTTCGCGCCAGTGGTGGGTGGCGATCTCCAGCCGTTCCTGCTCCTCTTCATCGAGGCCGAGCTTGCCTTCGCCGGGGCCGAGGGCTTTCTGCCAGGCCTCCAGCAGCGGATCGAGTTCGCCCCGCTCCGGCTTGAATCCCGAGCGCAACTGGCCGTCCAGCAGGGCCTCCAGCAGGCTGGCCACCCGCAACCGGCCGCTGCCGGGCCGACGACAGGCCAGGGCCGCCTCGCCGTAGGGATCCACGGGCATGGCGCAACAGGCCACCTGGGGCAGGCGGCTGGCCAGGTCTTCCAGCCGGCGGCGATCGCCCTCCCGGTTCAGCAGCGGCAGCCAGCGGGCTTCGCCCGCCTCCACCTGGGGCAGCCAGCGGCCGCGGGCGATCAGACTCAGGGCCCAGCGCTGCAGATGGCTCCACCAGCGCAGATCATCGGCCAGTTCGGGATGGCCGCCCGAGAGGGGCAGGCGACTGAGCCATTCGGCCGCGGCGGCGGGATCGAGGGCGAGGCCCTCCACCCGCCAGGGCCACCAGATTGGCTCCTTGGGGATCGGTTCCCCCGCCTGCAAGGGCAGGCCGCTCCAGCTGGCGCCGCCGGTTTTGCGGCGCCCTTTGGCGGCCTGGGTGCGGCTGGGCAGGGTGAGGGTGGCACTGGCCGGCCGCAGCGCTTCAGACCAGAGATCGTGCTCCTCGAGCCAGTCGGCCAGGGCCGATTCATCGAGGCTGAGGGGATGGTCGGGGGCGCCGCGGCTGGGTACGGAAGGTTCGGACACGCGCCAGGTGTCGGCCCAGAGCAGCAGGCGACCGCCCGCTCCTGCGGGGGGAAACAGCCAGGTGGCGTGCAGCAGGCTCATGGAACGGGGAGACGGCCGGAGCGCGCGGTCATGGCCGCAGGGAGGGCAGGCAACGCTGCACTCCCTGCAGCCATAAAGCGGCGGCGATTACGGGCAGCCAGAGGGCCGACCAGGTCCGCAGCGTCTCCATCATCACCGTTGGCAGGCCCCCCTGCAGCGCCAAGGGCGAGGCCAGGCTGCGGATGGCGCAGACGGCCCCCACCAATCCCGCTTGCAGGTGACCATCACCGGGATCGAGCCGCTGCAGGTGAAAGGCCAGCAGGCCATAAAAAAAGGCGCATCCACCGGCACGCAGGGCCAGCTCCAGGACGGCCGCCAGCGTGGCGGTGAGGGGCTGGGGTTGCATCGCAGCAGCCCCCAGGGCCGGCAGCACGAAGGGAACCAGGGTCACGAGCCCAGCGACAACAGCAGCCTGCAGCGCCCAGCTGAGGGAACGGAGCCGCAACTGGGCGTGGGGCTGGGCGGAAGCCTGGGGCGCGGACAAGGGTGTGATCGTCCTCAGCAGGGCGATCATGCCGCGCCGCCGGGGCGCTGCCCAGTGGCGGCGCGGTGGCGTTGATCAGGCCGAGCGGGGGGCGGCAGCTGCGGTGGGCTTCAGGCGGTTGCGTAGGCGGCGGCTGGCCTTGAAGGCGGCGACGGCGCCGAGGATCGGCAGGGGGCCGGGAGCCTCATCGGCCGGACCACCGAGGGGATCCCCGATGACGCCACTACCCGGATCTTGCGCGATGCCCTGCACCTTGGCTGCAATGTTTACGTCGAATCCTTTCACAGTGATGAATCCATCATTGAGTGCTTTGGCGGTCAGTATTGGTGGTCCGGTGATGGAGAACTTAACTGTCTTGTCGTTGTCAAGTCGGCCGCTGCCTTGATCGCTTCCATTGCCCGTCAAATCGAAGCCCAGGTCAAAACCAGCCACCGCGGCGCCTTCGATGCTGTAGCTATTGATCTTGGCCTCAAAATCGTAGTTTTTGCAGATCTTGGCGCCGGGAGTTGTCTCTTCGCAGCTATCGTTCAGTCCGTTCAATAATGTTGGAAAATCTACCCGTTTGTATGGGGCCAGGAACGCTTCCGAGAGGTTAAAGCCAACTTTTGTGATAAACTCGCTATCTGCCAGGCCTGCGACCTTCTCGTCAACTGTTTTTGGGGTGGGGTCGAGTAAAATAGATACCCCTAATTGGTTTCCATTAATGGGGTCCAGGATGTCGGTGAGCACCACCGACATCCACCAGGGCTTGGGTCCTTCCGGTGGAGCGCCATTAAGAGTCTTGTCCAGATAAACAGTGTATGTTGCGGCATTTGCTGGTGAAGAAAGCAGCGAGAATGCCGCCAGGCAGGAGCCTGCGGTAAGTGCCAATTCGATCGGGAATCGTCTTTTCCTGCCAGCACAATCTGCTCGGAAAATCCAGCGAAGATCCATTACTCATGAGCCAATTTACCTTCAAATGCTAGGTTTTCTATGGCTTTGAGTGGCGCCAGAGATGCGTCCTAAGGGCTGCATTCCCTGGGCATCAAGTGGGCAATTCCGTGTTGATCCCCATCACTTTGATGCTGTCCCTGGCGTTGTTGCGGGTCTCCCCACCCGCCCCTGCGTAATCATGGGTGCGCACGCGCAGCACATTGTTCCCATGGCCGCCGCCACCCCGTCCCGCCCCCGTACCGGCGCTGAAATCCGCGCGGCCTTTCTCGACTTCTATGAGCAGCGCGGCCATCAGCGCGTGGCCAGTGCCTCGCTGGTGCCGGAAGACCCGACGGTGCTGCTGACGATCGCCGGCATGCTGCCGTTCAAGCCGGTGTTTCTGGGCCAGGCGCCGCGGCCGGCGCCGCGGGCCACCAGCAGCCAGAAGTGCATCCGCACCAACGACATCGAAAACGTGGGCCGCACGGCGCGGCATCACACGTTCTTCGAGATGCTCGGCAATTTCTCGTTCGGCGATTACTTCAAGAGTGAGGCGATTCAGTGGGCCTGGGAGCTGAGCACCGTGGTGTTCGGCCTCAATCCCCGGAACCTGGTGGTGAGTGTGTTCCGCGAGGACGACGAGGCGGCTGCCATCTGGCGCGATCTGGTGGGGGTGAATCCGAAGCGCATCGTGCGCATGGATGAGGCCGACAACTTCTGGGCCTCCGGTCCCACCGGCCCCTGCGGTCCCTGTTCGGAGATTTACTACGACTTCAAGCCGGAGCTCGGCGACGACACCATCGACCTTGAGGACGACAGTCGCTTCATCGAGTTCTACAACCTCGTGTTCATGCAGTACAACCGCGACGCCGGCGGCACGCTCACGCCCCTGGCCAATCGCAACATCGACACCGGCATGGGGCTGGAGCGCATGGCCCAGATCCTGCAGGCCGTTCCCAACAACTACGAAACCGATCTCATCTACCCACTGATCGAAACCGCCGCCGCCCTGGCATCCGTGGATTACCGCGCCCTCGAGGGCCAGGGCCAGACCAGTCTCAAGGTGATCGCCGACCACAGCCGCGCCATCACCCAGTTGATCGGCGACGGTGTCACCGCCTCCAATCTCGGCCGGGGCTATATCCTGCGGCGCCTGTTGCGCCGTGTGGTGCGCCATGGTCGTCGACTCGGCATCGACAAGCCGTTTTTAACGGCGATGGGGGAGGCGGCGATCACGCTGATGGCCGAGGCTTTCCCCCAATTGCTGGCGCGGCGCGAGGTGATTCTGGCGGAGCTGGAGCGGGAGGAGGCCCGCTTTCTGGAAACCCTGGAGCGGGGTGAAAAGCTGCTGGCCGAGGTGCTGGCGGCCCGCCCCAGCCAGATCAGCGGCGCCCAGGCCTTTGAGCTCTACGACACCTACGGCTTCCCGCTGGAACTCACCGAGGAGATTGCCCAGGAGCATGGCCTGTTGGTGGATCTGGCCGGTTTCGAGGCGGCCATGGACGCCCAGCGCCAGCGGGCCAAGGCGGCGGCGGTGAGCCTGGATCTCACGGTGCAGGACGCGATTGCGCAGGTGGTCGCCGAGCAGGAGGCCACCGAGTTCCGGGGCTACGAGCAGTTTGAGCATCCCTGTTGCGTGCTGGCGCTGGTGGTGAACGGCGAACCGGCGCCTGCCGCCGTGGCCGGTGATGCGGTGCAGATCGTGCTGGATACCACGCCTTTCTATGGCGAAGGGGGCGGCCAGGTGGGGGATCGCGGCCTGCTCAGCGGTGCGGGTGCGGCTGGGGCTGAGGAGCTGCTCGTGACCATCGACGCGGTGAGCCGCAATCGCAGTGTGTTCGTGCACAGCGGTCGGCTGGAACGGGGCCGATTGGCCGTGGGGGATCTGCTTCTGGCCCAGGTGGATCGGGCCTGCCGGCGCCGCGCCCAGGCGAATCACACCGCCACCCATCTGTTGCAGGCGGCGTTGAAACAGCTGGTGGATCCGGCGATCGGCCAGGCCGGCTCGCTGGTGGATTTCGATCGGCTGCGTTTCGACTTCCACTGCCCCCGGGCGGTGAGCCCGAGCGAGCTGGACCAGATCGAGACCCTGATCAATGGCTGGATCGCCGAGGCCCACGCGCTCGAGGTTCAGGAGATGGAGATCGAACGGGCGAAGGCTGCCGGCGCCGTGGCCATGTTTGGCGAGAAATACGCCGAGGTGGTGCGGGTAGTTGATGTGCCGGGCGTGTCGATGGAACTCTGTGGCGGCACCCATGTGGCCAACACCGCCGAGATCGGCCTGTTCAAGATCGTGAGCGAAACAGGTGTGGCCGCTGGCATTCGCCGCATCGAAGCGGTGGCTGGACTGGCGGTGCTCGCCTATCTGAAGGAACGGGACCAGGTGGTGCGTCAGCTGGGCGATCGCTTCAAGGTGCAGCCCGGCGAGATTGTTGAGCGAGTTGCGGCCCTGCAGGAGGAGCTCAAGGCCAGCGGCAAGGCCCTGGCGGCGGCGCGGCAGGAGCTGGCGGCGGCCAAGGCGGTGGCCCTGGCGGCCCAGGCGCGCCAGGTGGGTGCTTTCCAGTTGCTGGTGGCACGGCTCGATGGGGTGGAAGGGGCTGGCTTGCAGAGCGCGGCCCAGGGTCTGCAGGAGCAGCTGGGGGCCGGGGCGGCGGTGGTGCTGGCTGGTCAGCCCGATGCCGCCGACGCAGGCAAGGTGGTGCTGGTGGCGGCCTTCGGCTCTGCCGTGATCGCCGCAGGTGTCAAGGCGGGTGGCTTCATCGGCGGCATTGCCAAGCTCTGTGGCGGCGGCGGCGGCGGTCGCCCCAACCTGGCCCAGGCCGGTGGGCGCGATGCGGCGGCCCTGGACGGGGCCCTGGCGGCGGCGGAGCAGGAGTTGCAGGGTCTGCTGGCGGCGGGCTAAGAGGCTGCCGAATCCCTCTCCGCAGCCCTGGCTCGTGTTCAGCGGCCGTGTGCCAAGCCGCTGAACACGGGGTGGCGGGCTGCTGAAGGCGCGCTCCACCATGGCCGCGACCAGCTGTGCAGCGGTTTTCTGAGCGGCCCAGCCAGGTGGGGGTTAAGGCTGGGCTTAGCCGGTAACGCTGCAATCGATTGCCTGCCCTATCGCTTGCTCAAGGATGGATAGTGGGGCGATTTGCCTGGCCTGTCTGCGGATACATCCAGACGATGGCATGGCAAAAGCATCGCATCCAGCCCGTTCGCTCGTCGCCTGCGGGCCGATGGGTTGGCAGGGGTGGACGATCAACTTGTTTGGTTCATCCAGAGAAGGATTCGCCAACGTGGCCCATCGTTCGATAGAGTTGGCAAGAACGGTTTTCAGGACTTCATCATGCTCAAAGGTTCCGATCTGCTCGCCAAGGTGAAAGAACTCGGTGACGCCTCCAAGTCCGAGCTCGTGCGCGGCTGTGGTTACGTCAGCGCCAAGAAGGATGGCACCGAGCGCCTGAACTTCACCGCTTTCTACGAGGCGCTGCTGGAAGCCAAAGGTGTGAGCCTGGGTGATGGTGGCGGCCAGGGCCGGGGCAAGGGCGGTCGCAAGCTCAGCTATGTGGCCACGGTGCAGGGCAATGGCAATCTCCTGGTGGGCAAGGCCTACACCGCCATGCTGGACCTGGCTCCCGGTGATGAGTTCGAGATCAAGCTCGGCCGCAAGCAGATTCGCCTGATCCCTGCTGGTTCCTCCGACGAAGAGGAGTGATCCTTAGCGGTCTCAGTTGTCTTGCTGGCGGGATTGGTTGATCCCAGTCCCGCCGCAGTTGGCGATCGCTGCAGGCATTCAGGAGCTATCGGGATCGGGTCATGTCTCTGGCAGGTAGGCCCCATCCCCTCACTCCTGAGTGCTCTGCCCCCTTGTTTATGGTGTTGAGGGCTGACCCAGGATTTCCTTGATCGACTTCCCTGCTGCCTTCAACCTCTTCCTGTTGCTGGCGATGGGTCACTTCGTCGGCGATTTCGGCCTCCAGGGCGACAGGATGGCCCGCGAGAAATGCCCCGGTTGTGGCAAAACCCTCAGCTGGCAGTGGTGGCTGGTAGCCCATGCGGGGGTTCACGCGTTCCTGGTGGCGGTGATCACGGGAATCCCCCTGCTTGGACTGGCCGAGTGGATCGTCCACATGGCCATTGACATCGCCAAATGTCGCCATGTTCTCAACCTGCAGATGGACCAGGGTCTGCACCTCGCCTGCAAGGTTCTCTGGGCTGGCCTCGCCATCACGTTGGCCTCTGAAGCCGGCTGGATGCATTGAGTTCCGCCAGGGTCAAGGCTGTTCAGAGAGCTGAATCACCTGGCGGGGGCTGACGGTTTGTCCCGCGCGGCGAAGGTGGCTCCAGTGGGGCCCAGCCGCGCTCGCCTGCTCGCGGGCGGCTGGTGCAGCTGTCTGGGCACTGGCTCGGCTGAAGAGCGTCTCAGCCGCCGCGCACGGCCAGGAACAGGTTTTTCATCGTTTCGATCAGGACGTTGGCTTGCTCTTCGCTACGTTCCTGGCTGAGGTTGTCCAGTTCGGCCTGTCGTGCCCCGACGAGGCTGGCGATGCGCTCCAGCAGGGCCGGACTCTCCTGCAACAGGTCGCGCACGACCGGTCGCCCGACCCGCAGCAGCAGGCACTCCGCCAGGGTTCTCACCGTGGCGCTGCGGGGGGCATCGAGAAACAGGGTCATCTCACCGAATAGGTCGCCGGCTTGCAGCTCCCGCACCGAGATGGTGCGACCCGCCTCCACCTGTTTGATCACCTCCACGCGTCCGCGCAGCAGGTGATAGAGCGATTCGCCTTCGCTACCTTCCACCACCACGGCTTCGCCAGGGCCGTAGCGGAGCAGCTGGCTGCCCGCCACCAGTTGGCTGATCTGGTCGTGATCGAGTGCGGCGAACACACCGTTACCGGCCAGGGCCTGGCAGCAGGCTTCGCTGTTGGGCAGCTGGGCCAGGTCGGCCGGAACGGCCGATTGCCGCCGGCTCAGTTCGCGCACGGGGTAGGGGATGGTCTGCCCTTCCCGTTTGAGCGCATACCAGATCTGTTCCAGCAGATCACTGCGCAGATCCAGCATCGCCCGGTCCCCCGGTTGCCGTTGCCAGGCCTGCAATTCGTAGGTGATGGCGCTTTCGTCGAAGGCTTTGATCCGCACCCGCGGGACGGGATCGGCGAGCACCTTCGGGTGTTGTTTCACCACTTGCTCCAGCAGGGCAAGGGCCCGGGCCGGTGGATAGTCGTAGTCGAGGCCGATCGTGAAACGATCACAGGAGCAGCCGTAGCGGGAGCGGTTGGTGTGGATTTCGGCGGTGATCTTGCTGTTGGGCACCACCAGCAGATAGTCATCCACGGTGCGCAGGGTGGTGTCACGCCAGGTGATCGAGGTGACGATGCCCCGCATGCCGCCGGGCACCTCCAGCCAGTCGCCGATCCCGAAATCGTCATCGAGCTGCAGCTCCAGGCCGGAAAACAGATCCTTGAGCGCCTCCTGGGCCGCCAGGCCGATGACGGCGGTCAACACGGCGGAGGTGGTCACCAGGCCCACCAGATCGAAGTGGGTCGAGTGGCGCACCACCAGCACCGTGGCGAAGCTCCAGCTCCCCAGGGTGAGCAGTTGCACCAACAGTTTCGGCGGGGTGCTCCACCAGCCCAGGCCGCCCGGCAGCTCCACCGCTGCCCAGATCAACAGTCGCACCGTCCCCCAGGCCAGCAGCAGGTCGTCGCTGATCGCATACCAGAGCCGATAGCTCGTACCCAGAGGCGGCAGCGGCAGGCTCCCCATCCCCGCCCAGACCAGCAGCGCCACCAGTGCCAGACCCACCGGCGGCAGGGGTAGGCGCCGCATCAGGCAGAGCCGCCGGATCAGCAGCAGGGCGGCACTGACGGCGATCGCCTGGATCCAGATCTCGAGCAAGGGCATGGCTCCCGTGCTGGCGCTCGGTTCACCCCATCCTGCCGGTGATGACCGCTGTTGCGGCCCTCCCGCAGCCGCCCCCCGTGGCGGCCGGCTGCCGCCGTCGGCAGGCTGGATTCAATCCTGACCCTCGGCCGCCCATGTTTGACATCCGCCAGGCCACTCCCCAGCCACAAGCGCCCCAAGCAGTGCCGGCCCAGCCCGGCCCATTCAGATGTTTCAGGCTGCCGTGGCCCAGGGCGCCGCTGGCGATCGGTCTGGCCCTGGCGGCGGCCGCATGGCCGGGTCTGGCCGCCCGGGCTGAGGTGCAGTTGCGCTGTGATGGCACCCAGCTGGAGGCTCGTGGCAGCGCCGAGCAGTCGCGTCAGACCCGCCGGCTGCAGCTCTCCCTCTCCCTCGAGGCCGAGGCCGCCACCACCGATGCGGCCCTGGCGGAACTGCAGCGGCGTCTGGCGGCCGTGCGGACGGCTCTGCAGCAGCTTGGGGTGCAGGAGTTCCGGGTCAGTTCCCCCAGCACCTGGCAGCGCCCGGCTGAGGCGGGCCGTCCGGCTTTGAGCCAGGCCAGCCTGCAGGTCACGGGTCGGTTGCAGCCCCAGCGCCTGCAGCCGCTGATTCGGGAGGTGGGGGCTCTGCTCGGGGTGCGCCTGGCGCCGGTGAACACCGAGGCCGATCCAGCCCAGGACGCCGCCGTGCGCCGTGTGTTGTTGCGCCGGGCCTACGACGAGGCCCAGGCCCAGGCCCGGGAGCTGGCGACTGTGATCGGGGCGCGCCGGCTGCGCCCCTTGGAGGTGGTGGTGGATGGCAACGAGATGCGGCCGATATTGATGCGGGCGGTGGCCGCCGATGCCGCTCCGCCCCCCTTCGATCCGGCCGAGCTGTCTTCGCCTCGGGAGCGCATGACGATGTTGGTGCGTTTCTGTGCTGATTGAGATCTGTGCTGATTGAGATCTGTGTTCAGATGCCCAGAATGGGAAGCTCCCGGTCATTCGCCATGCAACGGGCCCTCCGAACCCCTTGCCACCAGCTGCGTGCTGGCCTGCTGCGAGGGGGGCTGGTCCTGATGATGCTGCTGGCTCCTGCAGCCCAGGCGGCGGAAACCGCGGTGGTGCAGGAGATACTCGATGGCAAGGAGCTCTACATCGATCAGAAGCAGGCCCGGGTCAAGGAGAAGGCCCAGGCGCCCCAGCAGATCAGCACCCAGAACAGCCGCGGCCAGATCCGCTTTGAAGCCGGTGCCGTGGGCCGGCTCAACCGCTTTTCGTTGATGCGGCTCGGCCAGGGCTGCTTCCTGGTCGATCGCGGCCAGATTCTGGTGTCGGGCCCCCAGAACGGCTGCACCCGCTCGGCTCGTCTGAGTGTGCGCGGCACCAACTATCTGCTGGAGGTGAAAGACAACGGCGATTCCGAGCTCTCGGTGCTGGAGGGTTCGGTGGAGGTGGAACCGCTGCGTGATGGTCAGCCCACGGGCGCCGCGCCGGCCACCGTCAATGCCGGCCAGCGGCTGCGCCTTTCGCCTGAGGGGGTGGTGCTGACCCTGCTGGCTCTGAGCTCCGGTGATTACAGCAGCATCCTCAACGGTCCCCTGTTTGAGGGGTTCCGGTTGCCCCTGCCCGCCGCCCAGGCTCTGGACAGCTACCTCCGCGCCCATGTGCCGGGGGTGATGGTGCCGTCGTTACCGGTGACGGTGCCCTCGCTGCCGTTGAGCCTGCCGCGCTTCTTCTGATGCCGTCGAGGCGCGCCCCTGCAACCGGCGGCGTTCTGCCTGAGGCGGACCGCTCATGAAGGCCTTCCAGGTTGGCCGGCGGCCCGTCACCCTGGTGCTGCTCAGTGCCCTGGTGGTGGGCTGGACGGGGGCCACGGCCGGTTGGCCTGGACCACGTTGGCGGGTGTGGGAACGGGCCTTTGAGGATCAGCTGCTGGTGCTGCGGGGCCCGCGTCAGCCGCCCGGCGAGGTGGTGGTGGTGCCGGTGGATGACGCCACCCTGCAGCAGGGGAGCTGGTTCGAGCAGAACCGCCAGATCCCGGCCTGGGCCAGGGGGATCGGCACCTTGCCCTGGCCCCGGGCCGCCTACGGCCAGGTGGCGGCCCGGCTGCTGGAGGCGGGTGCGGCAGCGGTGGCGATCAATGTGGTGTTTGCGGGCCCGAGCCGCCATGGCCCCGCCGATGACGCGGCGATGGAGGCGATCCTGCGGGCCCATCCCGGCCGCATCGCCCTGGCGGCGGAGATGCTCGAATCGTCCGATCAACAGGGTTCCGGCGCCCTCACCCTGGTGCGGCCGGAGGCGTTCATCGCGGCCCTCGGCGGTCAGGATGTCCTTGGCCTCACCAACACGCCGCTGCGCGAACCGGGTGGGAGGTCACTGCATCCAGAGGCCTACGGGCGGGGGCTGCTGCCGGCCCAGGGCGTGAAATCTTTCCCGGCACTGTCCGGGATCCTGTTGCAGCGGGCGGGCCGCCGCAGCCGTCAGAACGATCCGCTGACAGCGCTCAACGTCTATGGACCGGAGGGCAGCTTCCGCCGGCTGCCGGCCTGGGAGGTGCTCGATCCCAGCCGTTGGCGCCCCCATCCCCAGCGGGGGGCGCTGGCCGGGGTCCTGGTGGTGGTGGGCCCTGTGGTGGCCCAGGGCGATGACGGCTATCCCACCCCCTTCGGTTCGCTCTCGGGCCTGGAGTTGCTGGCCACCGCCACCGCCAACTCCCTGCAGGGGGATGGGCTGCGCTCCTGGCCGTCGAGCAACCGGGATCGGGCCCTGCTCGCCGCTGTGCCGCTGCTGCTGGCGGCCGGCCTTTCCCTGGCCCTGGCTCTGGTCCGCCGGGCTTTGGTGTGGCGCCTCGGTGTGATCGCCGGGATCCTGCTCCTGCAGGTGGCGATTGCCGGCTTGGCCTTGCAGCAGCGGCAGCTCTGGTGGCCGCTGCTGGCGCCGGCGGCGGGGCTGGGACTATTGGCCCTGGTGCATGGCGGCGACGCCTACCTGCTGGAGGAGCGGGAACGGCGCCGCCTGCGTCGCACCTTCGAGCGCTACGTGGCGCCGGGGGTGGTGGCTGAAATCCTGGCGGATCCGGAGGCGGCCCAGGGCATCCTGCGCGGCCGGCTGCTCGATGTGACGGTGCTGTTCGCCGATCTCAAGGGCTTCACCGAACTGACTCGCCAGCGCAGCCTCGCCGGCGAGAGCGAGCTGCATGTGAGCCAGCTCAACACCTACCTGGGCGCCATGGTGGAGGTGATCACGGCCCATGGCGGCACTGTCGACAAGTTCATCGGCGATGCGGTGATGGCGGTGTTCGGTTCGCCGGTGGGCCGCGGCGTGCTGGTGGAGGCCCGCGCCGCCCTGGCCTGTGCCCTGGCCATGCGCCAGGCCCTGGCGGAGCTCAATCGCAGCTGGGAGAGCGAAGGAATCTGTCGGCTCGATAATGGTGTCGGCCTGGCCAGTGGCCAGGTGGTGGTGGGGCAGATCGGCAGTCCGCGCCGCATGGAGTTCACGGTGATCGGCGACACGGTGAACCTGGCCAGCCGGCTGGAGGGGCTCACCCGCAGCCTGCAGCGGCCGGTGCTGTTGGATCGCACCACGGCCGAGCGCCTCGATCCTGCCCTCGGGCTGCCCCTGTCGCTGGGGATGCAGGCGGTGAAGGGCATGGGTGAACTTGAGGTGTTCGGCCCTGCAACAGCTGATCCTCCTGCCGCCACGGCCGTTTCCACAGCCCTTTCCACGGCCGTTCCCACGGCCGTTTCCACGGACCTGGCCGCGGCCATGGCCGCAGCGGATCCTGCACGCCAAGGGTCTGTCGCTGTCGATGTCCCGGGGGCAGAGCATGAAGCGGAAGCCGTCAAGGATCCGGTGGCGGTCAAAGATCTGGCGATCAGCGATGACCCGGCAGCGACCTCGGACCCGCCTGGTGCCGCCAGCTGTTGATCAGAGTCTGTGGGCTGGCCGCACTCGGCCGAGAACGCCCCGGCCACCAAGGGGTTTCGCTCTGCAGGAGTGGGCTGAACAATCTGCAGGGGCCAGGGTGGACCGTTTCTTCGCCACTCAGCACCCCGTGTTGATCGGTTTTTTACCCGGTCGGCAACATGCTGGCCAGGGCTGCAGAGGGGTTGATCAGCAGCCCCTTGAGGACCGGCCTCAGCCCTCCAGGTAGGTGGTTTGCTCCAAGCTGGCTTTGAGGTGGGCCATCAGCCGGCGCGCATCGCTGATGGCCAGGCTGCCGCGGGCGATGGCGGTTTCACTGGCCAGCCGCAGCCGTTCGAGCAGCTGGGCCGGATCGTGTTCCATCGCCTCCAGGACGTCGGCGTTGGTGTCGCCGCGCACCACATGCTCGACCCGATAGCGGCCGCCATCGGCCAGGCGGATGTGCACGGCGTTGGTGCTGCCGAACAGGTTGTGCAGATTGCCCATCACCTCCTGGTAGGCCCCGGCCAGAAACAGGCCGATCCAGTAGGGCTCGCCGTCGCGCAATGGATGCAGTTCGAGCAGGGGTTTGGCCTGGCCGCGATCGATGAAGCGGGCCAGCTTGCCATCGGAATCGCAGGTGAGATCGGCGAAGCTACCCAGCCGGCTGGGTTGTTCATCGAGGCGGTGAATCGGCAGCACCGGAAACAGTTGATCAATCGCCCAGGTGTCCGGTGCGGAGCGGAACACCGAAAGGTTGGCGTAATAGGTGCCGGCCAGAGCCGCGGCCAGGGCCTTCAACTCCTCCGGGATCGCCGTACCGGGGGGTAAGGCCTCCAGTTGGGAGGCGATCGCCTGGCAGCAGGCCCAGGTGAGCTGTTCGGCCCGGGCCCGCTCCGGCAGGCTCAGGTAGCCGAGGCGGAAGGCGGCGAGGGCGTCGTCCTTGAACTTGAGCGCATCGTTCCAGGCCTCCTGCAGCCGCTCAACCGAGGGGGCGGTGGCGGCGTCGGCATCGCCGTTGGCGATGATCGCCGCCTGGGTGTCGCGCAGATTGCGCAGGATCAACGGTTCAGCGGCCACCGGCTCCGGCACACCGCCAGGCAAGGCACCGGCGCCCAACACATCGAACACCAGTACCGAGAAGTGGCTGGCGATCGCCCGACCGCTTTCGCTTACCAGCGTGGGCACTGCAATGCCGTGGGGTTCGCAGCATTCGCGCACGGTGGCCACCACGTCGTTGGCGTAGTTCTGCAGGGAGTAGTTGGTGGAGGCGGCGCTGGCGGTGCGGCTGCCGTCGTAGTCGATGCCGAGGCCACCACCCACATCGAGGTAGCCCATCGGCGCCCCCAACCGGGTGAGCTCGCCATAGATCTGGCCCGCCTCCTGCAGGGCGTCCTTGAGCACGGCGATGTCGTTGATCTGGCTGCCGATGTGGAAGTGCAGCAGGCGCAGATCGTCGAGCAGATCGGCCTGGCGCAGGGCTTCCACCGTGGCGAGCACATCGGGAATCGAGAGGCCGAACTTGGCCCGGTCGCCCACCGAGCTGCCCCAGCGGCCGGTGCTGCGGCTGGAGAGCTTGGCGCGGATGCCGATCAGGGGGGCACCGCCGAGATCGCGGCTGGCAGCGATGATCCGCGGCACCTCGTCGGCCTGTTCGATCACCACCACGGGCTTGCGGCCGAGGCGGCGGGCCAGGATCGCCGTTTCGATGTAGCGGCGATCTTTATAACCGTTGCAGATCAGCAGGGCCTCGGGGTCTTCGAGCAGGGAGAGGGCGATCAGCAGCTCGGCCTTGCTGCCGGCCTCGAGGCCGAAGTGCCAGCGCCGGCCCGTTTCCACCAGCTGCTCCACCACGTGGCGCTGCTGGTTGCACTTCACCGGGAACACGCCCTGGTAACGGCCGGCGTAGCCGTACTGGGCGATGGCGCGCTCAAAGGCGGTGTGCAGGCGCTCGAGCCGGTCTTCGAGGATGTCGTCGAAGCGGATCAACAGCGGCAACGACAGGTCACGCCCCTGCAGCTCCTGCACCAGCTCCACCAGATCGAGGGCGCCGCCGCGGTCACCACGGGGCTGCACCATCACATGGCCGCGCGGGCTCACCGAAAAATAGGGATCGCCCCAGCGATCGAGGCCATAGAGGCTGGCGCCGTCACTGGCGCTCCAGGCGTTGCGGCTGGCGATGGGGACGGCCGCGGTGCCGGAGGAGTTGGCGAGCACCATCAGGCCTGGCGATGTGGTGGTAGGGATGGGGGCGAATCTAGGAGCCGGCTGCGCAGCGCCAGAACCGAAACCAATCCTGGGGCTGGCCCCACCTCGGTGCGACAGGGCAACCCTGAAATCTGGCAGCGCAAGCCTCAGAACTTCAGGAGCCAGGCAGCTTCAGGGCCAGAGAGGCGATCTCCACGTCCTGGCAGGAGCCCTGCGCATACTCGCCCACCTCAAGGGCAAGGTCGGCGGTTCTGCGCCGCCCAGTGGTTGCGCCGCAAACTCGGTTCTGACCCTCCCGGCGCTGTATACATCTGATCCGAGGTGGTGTGTGGGGCCGCAAACTTCTCAGAGGTTGCGGAACAACCGGTTGCGGCCATGGTTCATGCAGCGCCCCATCGCTAGGAGCCTGTTGCGCATAGATCAGCCACCAGCCTCTCCACAGACGCCTGCCGATCTGCCCAAATCGCTGTGACACCAATCGATTTGGGTGAGAAAATGGGCCATGGCCAAGCCCAAATCCTTCCGCCCCTGGGTTCCTG
>JAPLIB010000029.1 GCA_026389335.1 Cyanobacteriota bacterium
CCAGGAGATCCGCGATCTGCCCTCCTACTTCCGGGGTACTCCCAACAAGCTCAGCCCCGGCTCCACCTGGGCTTTCCTGCGGGATACCTGGGCCATCGACATCAGCCGCCGCGACCTGAAGGCCGTGCGGCCGCCGCCGCACCGGCAACCACCGTCAGAGCCTGACAAGGCCGACCCACCAAAGCCGGAATCTCCGGCCAGGCTCACCCTTGAGCAGGTGCGGGAGCGGCTGCAGCGGGCCGTCACCGATGGTGCCTCACGCCAGAACCTTGAGGCCTTGGTGCTTGAGCTCGCCGATCTGGCCGATCGCAGTGCCTATGACCTGCGCAACCTGCTGCGCACCATCGAGGCCGAACAGGACGCGGCCCAGGCGATCGCCGCCGAGGTAGCAACCATCAAGGCGGCGCAGGATCGCCGTGATCTCTCCCAGGCGTTGACGCTCGACTGGATCTGTCCACCGTCGCTGGCGGCTGCGTTGCGGATCCGCTGCCGGTCGCTCCCGGCCGATGACGTCACCGCGCTGATGTGCTTCCTCGTCGCCGTCTCCGGCGTCGTCAAGCTCGGCACCCAGGTCGTCGCCTCAGAAGCCGCCAGCTATCGGGTGCCGCTCAACCTCTACGGCTGTCTCGTCGCTCGCTCCGGCACCAAGAAAACGCCCGTCTCGCGCCTGCTGGTGCTGGATCCCCTCCATGAGCTGCGTCTCGAGTTGGCCAGGCAGAACAAGCGCGCCTACCGGGCCTGGGAGGAGCAGAACCGCGGCGTCAAGGCCAGCGAGCGCACCCCCGAGCCCAAGCCTGTCCATCTGATGGTGTCGGACTTCACCGCCGAGGCGCTCGCCGAACAGCTCCAGCTACAGGAGGAACGCGGCCTGGGCCTGCTGATCCATCGCGATGAGCTGGCCGGCATGTTCGGCAACCTCAACGCCTACCGCTCCGGTCGTGGCTCCGATGAGGAACAGCTGCTGGAGGCCTACGACGGTTCCGGCTTCTCGTCCCTACGCATCACCAAGGCCGGTGGTGGCCGTTTCTACGAACGCTGCCAGCTCTCGATCTGCGGCACGATCCAGCCGGCGATCCTTGAGGCGCTGGTGGCCAACGGCGATGCCTCGGGCCTCTGGGCACGCTTCCTGTTCATTCCCCTCCCCGAGCGGGTGGTGCCGCTGCCGGAGTTCGAGACGGAGCAGGAGCAGCAGGAAGCCACCTGGGCCAGCCAACTGCTGGAGTCGCTCTGCCGCTTTGTGTACACCAAGCCGCGCCTATCCCTGGCCCTCGCGCCCGAGTCGCGCCGGTATTTCGTCCACTACGAGGCCCGCTGCCAGGCGGATGTGCACCGCACCACCATCCCCGCCCAGGGGGCATTGATCGGCAAGGCTGCCGGCAAGGCACTCCGCGTCGCCGCACTGCTTCACCTGCTCCATCAAGGCTGCACCGATGGCTGGCACAGCCAGCAGGTATCCCTTGAGGTGATGGAACGGGCCTGTGTGCTGGTCGATCACATCAACACCTGGACGATGGGCCTGCACCAGAAGGTGGCTGAAGGCGCCAACGACCTCATGCGGCTGATCCATGGCATCGCGCTTGCGAAGGGCGCGGCTTCCTGGCACGACATCGCCAAGCGCCTCACCAAGGCGCAGCGCCGAGACATCGACTCCGCTGTCGCGGCGGCTGCGATGGAAGCCCTGGCGGACCTTGGCGTCGGCGAGGTGGAGCACAGCAAGCGCGGGACACCCACCTACAAGGCGACCGGAGAACTGCCGTGACTGCCGATTTGCCGATCCGTTGCCGACAGTTTGCCGATAGGCGATCGGCAACGAGATCGCTTGCAGGAGAATGGAAGTGAGGGAAAAGATGATGTTTGCCGATCCTTTCTCCTCTTTCTCGCTGATCTCCTGTCTCCCTGGGCCTCAGCTCGCAGCCACCCATGGGGGGTGTCGGCAAATCGGCAAATCGGCAACCAGCGAGATCAGTTGTGCCGCAGTCGATCTGATTGCCGATCCACACGTCGGCAAACGCCGGACGATCGGCAAACACCGGGTACTGCGGTCCTCGTCCCGATGCGGCTCAACCTTTCACCGTTCAGCAGCCAACCCATGACCACCTGGCTCACCCCCATCCCCGGCCTGATGCGCCGCGATCCCGAACACCGCTACTGGCTGGATGACCACCTCTTCCCGGTGTCGATCACCGGGGTGCTCGCCCACGGCAAGGGGGAGGTCGCCATGGGACGCATCGAGGCGACACGGCAGGTGTGGGCGCCACGCGGGAATACCTGCCATCGGGCGATGGAACTGTTCCTCACGGCGCGGCGGCCCGCCGAGCTGGATCCGGCATCTCCGCCAGAAGCTGATCCCCTGGCCGAGCTGGGTGAGCTGGCGGATGGCGACTACAGCGACTGGATTCACCCGCTGCTGACCCATCAGCGCTGGGAGCAGGTGGAGGTGATCGCCTCCGAGCGCGCCACCTGCTGCCTGGTGCGCAATGTCGCCGGCACCTACGACACCGCCTTCCTCGATGACCAGTTGCCGAGCCCTGATGGCCGGCCCCAGGGCGTGAGCGGACCGGCGCGAGTGCTGGCGGATCTCAAGAGCCTGGGCCCCAGCGGCAGCACCTACTGCACCCGTGCCCAGCTGGGCGGCTACATGGCCTTGGAGTGGAGCCACGGCCACTGGATCGACTACGGCCAGACCATCTGGTGCCGGCCCGGTGGCACCACCTTCTCGCCGCTGTACAGCCGGCAGGAATGCCTGGTGACCTGGGCAGCGGCCTACTCCGCCTACGCGGAAGCGCACTGGCCATTCTGAGCTGCGCCTCCGTCAACGACTGAACCTCAGCCATCAAGCCGCTAAGCTGCGCTCAGCTTCCTGAGGTTGCGTGATGGCTTCTGTTTCTGAGTTACCTGCTTCTGCAGCTACGGCTGCCGCGGTCGACCCATCGGGTCCTGGTTCCATGGGTGACCTGATCGCGTCGCTGGGCGAGGGCGAGGAGGCGATCGACCGCCTGCTGGAGGCCGTCGTTGCCATCAAGCGCCAGCAGCGCAGCCTCGAGGAGCAGCTCAATGCCCTGCTCGATCAGCTGCAGCAGCTGCACGAGCGCGGCGAGGTGGACGCGACCTTCCACTTCAGTGACACCGCCTTTTCCTGGAGCCCCGGCCGGCTGCTGTTCAGCTACCCCGAGCCAGTGCTGGCCCTGGAGCAGCAGCTCAAGCTCGCCCGCAAGGCCGCCGAGGGGGATGGCACCGCCACCCGCCGGCATGGGCGCTCGTTCTGGACCGTCAAGCTCCCTTCTGCCTGATGGCCCTCGCCGCTGCTCACCTCCAGCTCCCTCATCGGGTTGCAACCATCCCTGGGGCGGCCGGCACGGCCGTGCTGGCGCTGGATCTCGGCACCAGCACCGGTTGGGCACTGCAGGAGCGCAGTGGCCGCATCTGCAGCGGCAGTCAGCCTTTCCGGCCGCAGCGCTACGAAGGAGGTGGCATGCGCTTTCTGCGCTTCCAGCGGTGGCTCACGGAGCTGAGCGACTCCGGCTCGCACTCTTCGCCAGGGCAGCCGCTGATCGATCAGGTGGTCTTTGAGGAGGTGCGCCGTCATGCCGGCGTCGATGCCGCCCACGCCTATGGCGGCTTCCTCGGCCAGCTCGGCTCCTTCTGCGAGCACCACCACATCCCCTATCAAGGCGTGCCGGTCGGGACGATCAAGCGCTTCATCACCGGCAAGGGCAACGCCAGCAAGGAGGCCGTGATCACGGCCGTCCGCGGCCTGGGTCACAGCCCAGTGGACGACAACGAGGCCGATGCCCTCGCATTGCTCCATTGGGCGATCGCCTCTGGTGGCTCCCATGGCTGAGCGTCGTCATGGTCGCAGCCGGTGCTCGCTCCGCATGGCGCCTCCCCATCAGGCCCCGGCTGATGCGATCGATCTGCTGCGCGCTGCCGCCACCGCCGAGGACGACGAGGGCAACCCGATCGCCGCCCCTCAGGAGGGTGTGGACCCCAGCCGGCCGATCGGTCCGGGCAATCCGCCCCGCAAGACCCGCGATCCGGATCAGGCGCCACGGCCCTCCCGCTACGAGGTGGAACGGCGCATCGCAGAAGCGCAGCTGTGGGTCGCGCAACGGCAGCCGATGGCCGTGATTGTCGAGAACGCTCGTAGCAGCTGGGGCATTCGCAACATCCAAACCGTCTATCGCTACCTCGATCTGGCACGCCAACGCATGGTGGAGGAGCTGATCTCCGACCGCCGCCGCCACCAGGCCGAGCAGATCTTTGCGCTCAACGAATGCGCCCGCCGCGCCATGAACGCCGAGCAGTTTTCGGCGGCGGTGGGTGCCTTCCGGGTGATTGCCGAGATCGGCGGGCTGCTGCGCGCCCCGCTCAAGGCACCGGATTCCCAAGGGGGCGGGGCGAAAAGCTGATGGGCCGCATCTCCTCCACCCTCCGCCCCAAGGCTCCAAGGTGACAACGGTCGACAAACAACGGAATTTCGGTGAGTTCATCCTCCGGGCCTTCCCCAGCTTCCAGTTCAGCCGCTTCTCGGAGCTGCTCATCGATCTGCTCCAGCAGGTGGCCGATGGGGAGCTGACGCGCCTGATCGTCTGCTGTCCACCAAGAGCTGGAAAATCGGCTCTGGTTTCACGGCTGTTCCCCGCCTACTGGGTGAGCCGCCACCCGCAGCTGTTCTGCGCCATCGCCTCGTACTCGGCGGAGCTGGCCTATGCCCACAGCAGGGAAGCAAGGCACTACTACCGGATCACCGGTCACGCTCTCTCCAAGGATTCCGCCGCGGTAGGCAACTGGCTCACGCCGCAACGGGGCGGCTGCATCGCTGCCGGCGTGAGGGGCCCATTCACGGGCAAGGGCTACAACCTCGGCATCATCGATGACCCCTACAAGGGCCCGGAAGACGCCAAAAGCTCGCTGCAACGCGAGCGGCTGATCGACTGGCTCAAGAGCGTCTGGTTCACCCGCGCCGAACCCGGTCAGAGCAGCGCCGGCCACTGGCTGCCGGCGGCGCAGGTGGTGGTGCAGACCCGCTGGGACCACCACGACATGACCGCCTGGCTCCTCAAGCAAGAGGCAGAAGAAAACCCCGAGCACTGGACGGTGCTCAACCTGCCCGCCATCGCTGAGCCGATCAGCATCGCGATGCCGATCCCAGCCACCTGCACCCGGGTGCCGGACTGGCGCCAACCGGGCGAGCCGCTTTGCCCAGAGCGGGTGCCGCTGGCGGTGCTGCAACGGATCCGTACCCGATTGGGTTCCTACTGGTGGAACGCCCTTTACCAGCAGCGCCCCAGCCCGGCGGAGGGTCTGCTGTTCCGCAAGGGCTGGATCCAGCAGCCCCTGCCTACAGCTCTGGGCCAACCCCGTCGCTACGCGCCGCTGGTGCTGAGCTGCGACCTGAGCTTCAAGGACGGCAAGGACAACGACGCCTGCGGCTTTGCGTTGCTGGGCATGCTGGAGCCGCAGCGCCACCTGGCGGTGCAGGCGAGGCGGCAGGGCCTGGCGTTGGCCACGAACGCCGCTGGTGCCCAGCGCAGCAGAGCGCCACATCCCGAGGGGGCGAATGCCCCCGACCCCTGGGCGGAGCTCCAGATCGAGGCCCTCTGGGCCCACCGGCAGCGGCTGGATCTGCCGGGGGTGATCAAGTTCCTGTTGGCCTCGCTCAACTCCCTGGAGCGCCAGGGCCTGCGGCCCCATGCGGTGCTGATTGAGGACGCCGCCAACGGCCCGGCCGTCTGCCAGCTGCTCAAGCGCCAGGTGCCGGGGCTGATCGCGATCTCACCCAAGAGCAGCAAGGCTTCCCGCGCTCATGCCGTCGCGCCGCTGGTGGAAGCGGGCCAGGTGCGCTTTGCCCGCAAGTCCGACTCGCTGGTGGAAGAGCTCCTGGCCTTCTCGCCAAGGGGTGGGATCGATGACCAGGTGGATGCGTTCACCCAAGGGGTGCTGTGGATCGAGGCGCAGTACTGGCGCGGGCGGGGCCACAGCTCAGCGCCGCTGCCGATGGTGTTCTCCCGGTAGGCCATGGATCAGCAACCCCAACCGCAGCGACAGCCGCAGGCCACCACGCCGCATCGGCCCCAGAACCACGCCGTCGCCACACCGGCCCGCCCGCGGCGCCATCGGCCGGTGAATCCCCATGCTGCCGCCAATGCCCTGGCCCTGCAGCATCAAGACATTGCTGAACGGGTGGCGGCCAACATCGCCCGCCGGACCGGACACCCCAGGGAGGATCTGCATCAGATCGCCATGCTCGGCATCCTGCAGGCCGCTCGCCGCTACTCACCCGAACGGGGGTGCTTCCGGCCGTTTGCCCGCACCTATGCCAACGGGGAGGTGTATCACTACCTGCGGGATAAGGGTTTTCTGATCAAGGTGCCAGCCAGCTGGCGGGAGTTGCATGCGCGGGGGCAGAAGTTGCTCAGGTTGGGTACGCCAGCGGCGGAGGTGCCGGGGCGGTTGGGGGTTAATGCAGAGCGCTGGCGGGAGATCGTGGCGGCCTGCAGTCAGAGGGTGGTGGCGTTTGAGGTGGTGGAAAGACAGGACGGTTAAGGTCTCTTTCTGTGTCATCTTTACCGAGATTCGATGCAATCAAGGCCTTAAGATTCCTCGCGACAATAGGCAAAACCAAAAAACTCGTTACCGATGAGCTTTTGTTATTTCGACCTTTAAGCGCAGGCCAAGCATTTTGCCGAGAGTCTCAAGAACGTCTTTTTTTCTTTTAGTGCTTGAGTTTGTACAAATGTACCATCCATTTACTTTTCTTTGCCCGTATTGTGGATGCTTAATGGAATCTATAAGCGGGATACCCGTCTCCACAAGTCTTAGCTCTCTGACTCTCTCGACTCCAAGTGCCTTGATCGTCAAGGCAAAAGTGTCTGCCGCAAAATATTCATTAATGACTTCTCCCGATGGCAAGATTACTCGCAAAGTGGTCTTTGAAGTCTTGGAATGAGTCCTAGGTTCTGAAATCTTGTCTTCAATTGGTTTTGGGCTAAACCGTCGCCTAGTATCTAGGTCTATCCCTGCTTGCCAGTCTTCCAGCAATTCCGAGACCTTGCTCCGGAAGGACAGCAAGCTCTTGCCTGATTCTCCTAGTACTTGAGCCTTTTCATAGTCTCTAGTTTTGAACGCATCACCACCAAGAGACGCTATCTCGTCAGCCACGGCCTCGATTTCTTCGATAATTAGCTCAAATGCAGCGGCTACTCCATCAGTATTCATGTGGCCAGCATTGCGATTAGCATTTTGTTGAATAGTGATTGGACGTGCATGAGCTCAGCTGACGAGAGAGAGGGTGTCCTTGTAGCGGCAAACGCCCATTCTGAATAGGCTATAACAGAACAGATTCAAGGACCTGAACAGGTATTCGCTCGGTCATTGCAGGCTGGCGGTATTGAGCAAGAGAGGATAGCTGCACTCTTCCTCAAGCCTCAGATGACTCATCGATTTACAGGCTTTCAACGGAGTAGGCAGAGCTTGGCAAATTAGCCTAGGTCATACTGATGCCGAAAAGTTGACCTCCGTGCAAGTCAAGGCTCGTGATCAAATTTTTTCTTGATTCTGGAGGTGGGTGGACAAGGAGTGGCAAATGCATTATCTGTTCTTGCCCCATCGGCTTTGGTCGTCAACTCTGGCAACAGCCAATAGTGCTCCCGTCGCCACGCCGTGCCCCCAAGCTCTGCCCAGGCAAGACCAGCCTCCTCCGCTCTCTGGCGCGAGCATTCCACCCTCTCTACCCTCCGCGCATCCCTCCAGATCACCGCCGACTGCTGGGCCCTGCTCGCCGCCCCTGACGGCAGCAGCCGCAAGGAGCATTACCTCCCCAAGGGCGAAAGGGAACCAGACACCGCCTACCGCAAGCGCCTCGATGCCGCCCGCCCCTCAGGGTTCTTCCGAGACGCCCTGCGCACTTACGCCGGGATGCTCAGCCGGGGTAGTTGGATCAGCCTCCCCGCCAGCCTGAGCTCGGTGCTCACCGACGTGGATGGCCGGGGCACAGACCTTGGCGTCTTCCTCGCTGCCGCTGACCTGCTCGTCCTTCGGGATGGCGCCGCCCTGGTGCTGGTGCTCCCACCCGAGCACAGCTGGCCCAGCGAGGGCGACCGCCAGGAGGCCCTACGCCGCGGCGATCGCCTTTCCCTGCCCCGCCTGCAACTGGTCCCCCGGGCCAACTGCCTGAACTGGGAACTGTCCGTCTCCTACGGCCTACCTGGCCGGATCGTCTGGCGGGAACCGGTGAACCTGCCGATGAGTGCCGAACCGGCCGGGCCAGAGAGTGCGGTGGCTGAGCAGATCTCTTCCCTGCTGGGTGATGCCGACGCCCCTGACCGCTGGCACTACCGCAGTCTGTCGCTGCTCACCACCGGTGATGCCACCAAGGGTGGGACCGCCAGGGGCGGGGCCGTCACCGGCCTGCAGCTGGCCCACCACCCAGTCTGCGCCGACCCCCAGGCCACCAGCGGCTGGCGCTGCAACGATCCCGTGGTCACCACCTATGAGGGGATCAGCCGGCTGCCGGCCTGCTGGTACACCTCCGATGGTTCCGCCTTCGGGGATGGGGACCTGCCGCACCTGGGCCTGGCCCACCAGTACCTCAACCACTTCCGCTGCAAGAGCGAGTACGAGGAGCTCCTGAGCCGCACGGCCCTTCCGGTAGGCGTGCGCAAGGGGATGGTGGACGCCATGGGCAACAGCCAGGCCGGCCCAGTGGTGCTGGGTCCGAACACCTGCATGGACCTGCCGTCCGATGCGTCCTTTGAGTTCGTGGAGATCCGGGCCCGCTCGCTGGCGGAGCACCGGGCCTGGCTGCAGATCCTCGATGACACCATGCGGCGCGATGCCCTGATCCCCAGCCAGAACCGCGGTGCTGCCCGCACCGAGATGGAGATCAGCCTCACCGCCTCCCAGAGCTATGCGCTGCTGCAGGCGATGGCGATCCAGAAGGCCTCGCTGTTCTCCACCCTGCTGCAGCACTGGTGCGCCCTCACGGGAGAACCCCTCACCCCCGGTGCCGGTCTGCAGGTGACCGTGAGTCCGCTGACACCACCGATCCAGCCGCAGCCCCAGGTGAAGGAATGGATCGAGCTCTTTGACAAGGGCGTGATCAACCGGCAGGAGCTGCGGCACCAGCTGGCCTTGGCCACGGCCAATGCGATCAGCAGCCCGACGCTGGATGACAGCCCGGCCACCAGGGCAGGAGAGGCCGGTGGCACTGGCGGGCCGGCATCGGCCAAGGCACCAGCGGCTGAACCCACGCGGCAACAGGAGGCAGCCGCCTTCCCCGTCGCATGAGCCAGACCCCGGCAGCCTCTGCCACCACTTGGCGCTCCGCTGACCTGGAGGGGATTCGCGTCGCCCTCTCGATCCCAGCCCAGATGCCGGCGGTCCGAGCCATCAACGACGCGATGGCGGATCTGGAGCAGCTCTACCCCGACGCCATCCCCACCGCCCGGCGTGAACTCGATGCGATCGCTTCCATCGATGCCGAACTGGCGGGGCTGAGCCCGGAGCAACTGCAGGCGCTGATCGAGACCCGCCGCAAGGCCGTCAGTCCCGATGCCCTGCCGGAGGACGGCAGCCTGCCCGTCAAGAAGGCCGACGTGATCGAGTTCGACACCGAGCTGCTGCGGGAGGAGACCATCACCCGCTACGGCGAAGGTCTTTCGATCGAGGCCGCTCTCCGGCGGCAGCGGTCCGGTCATGCCCAGGCGCTGCTGCTGATGCTCCCCTCCCTGGGCAGCTGGAGCCGCGATCCCCAGCTCAGTGGCAACGGCGGTGGGTTCACGGTGGCGCTGGAGCGGGGCTGAACCTTGACCGGCACGCCCGCTCTGCCCACCTCGGCGTTGCAGCCCTACGCCAACGCCCGTCTCCTGCTGTTCTCCAATGCCCTCCCTGGCGTGCTCGACTCAACGCGCACCGGGCGATTCCTCTTTGAGGGGTTTCTCAAACGGCTCCGCGGCATCTCCAGCAAGGAGAACGCCCCGGGCCTCGACACCGGCGACTTCACCTACGAGGGCTACCTCACCCGCGGGGCTCTGCTGCCCCTGACCTCCTCGCAGCCCTGGGACTGGCTCAGCTCCACCATCAGCTGGAGCACCACTGGCATCCGCCCTGTCTCGGCCACTACCCCCGCCCTACTGGCGCCGTGCTTTGGGGTGGCGTGGCTGGGACCGCTGGCTGAGCTGCGCTCCCCCGGCCGACTCCCTTCCCCCAGCCGGGGGCAGCTGGCGGCCTTCTCAGTGACCGAGTTCGGTGGGCTCTACGGCGCCGGCGGCATCGGCTCCCTCACCCAACCACTGCTGGGCGAACGGGTCCAGGCAGCCCTCAAGCCCAACCGCGTGGTGGTCGTCGCCAGTGGCGAGAGCCTCAACGTGCTGGCCGAGCGGCACCTCACCACCGTCACCACCCTGCGGGGCCTCAACCCCACTCTCACCGGTCGACCCTCCGATCCGCTGCCGGTGGGCAGCTGGCTGTTCATCCCCAAGCGCCGCGCCGCCGCCAACGCCGACACCAGCACCACCAGCCTGCCGGCTGGCTTCTACACCCCCGAAACCTTGGCCAGCTACCTGGGCGTCTCGACCTCCACGATCTACAGCTGGAACTCCAGTGGTTACGGGCCTCCCTTCGTGAAGCTCGGCAACCTGGTCCGCTATACCTACGAGGACGTGGAACTCTGGCTGGCCCGGCAGCTGGAGCTCTCGCGGGGGTGATTCAGCTGGGCAGGAGGCAAGAGCGCCTACTTCTTGGCTCCTTCGGTGTTGGTGTCGCTGCTGTTCTGGTGGCCATTGATGTGCTTCTCACAGGCCATAGCACCGCTGCCGGCCAACACCACACCAGCGAGCAACGCAATCGAGAAGAGGCGCTTCACAGCGGGCAGGCATCTGAGTTGAACAGTAAATGGCGCTGCGCGTCCTGATTCTCTTATCGCTGCGGTCTCCTCACGGATGGGTCAGTGGCAATAGCTGGTGAGCACAGCCCGGACGGGGTGCTCATCCACGACAGCCGAGACGGGTCATGGCCACTGCCACTACTTCTTCCTCCTCCAGCTCCACCGCAGTCAGCGGCCAGGGCACCGACGACAACTACACCGCCAACCAGGGCACCGAGGCCGGAGCCGCTGAGGCTCAGGGCCGCAGCGATGCTTCTGCTGGCTCCAGCGGCACACCGCCTGGCTCCAGCACTGACACCGCTGCCAGTGCCACCGCCCAAGGCGAGCCGGCAGCCGCTTCCTCGCCGCTTGCGGACGACAGCCGCCTCGCTGAACCCCTGCGCGCCGAACGCCGAAAGTCCAATCAACTCGAAAAAGAAATCCGCACCCTGCGGCAGCAGCTCAATCGCTTCTCCGAGATCAACCCCGAGGAGTACGCCCGCCTGCAGCAAGCCGAACGCCAGAAGCAGGTGCTCGAGCAGCAGATGGAACTGCGCGAACGCCAGATGGAGGAGGCCTCAGCCCAGAAGGTCGCCGCCGTCGCGTCCGAGCGCGACGAGGCCAGACAGCAGATCCTCCAGTTGCGCAAGGACCGGCTGCTGGAGCGGGTCTTCTCCCAGGCCGAGGGCCGCTCCGGCGGCGACGCTCGCGGCACCTTCTTTGACATCTTCAAAGGGCAGCTGGGCGCCTGCTTTCGCCTCAGCAGCGGCAGCGACGGCAAGGACGGCCTCGAACCGCTCGATTCCCAGGGCAAACCGCTGCTGGGTGACGACGGCCGCCCGATGACGACAACCGAGTTCCTCGATCAGATGCGGGTTCACCCCGTCTACGGCTTCCTCTTCCAGCAGCGCGGCCCCGCCGGCATGCAGGCCGCTGGTGGCCTCACCGTCTCAGGCATCGGCAGCAACGGCGAACCAATCAACCCCCAGGCCATGACCGCCTCCGAGCTCTACCGCGCCTCCTTCGCCATCAACGGCCGCACCCCCTCCCGCCGCTAGGGGGGGCCAGGGGCCCCTTTCACATGGGGTTCTGGGCGATGGCCAACGGGTTGGCAATGGAGGGAGGGGGCTGGTGGTGCAGCCAGTCGCCTTGAGCTGCTCAACCCTCCCAGTGCTCCAACCCGAGGTGTCCGATGGCCCTCCGCTTGCTTCGTTTCCTCTTCTCACCCCTGAAAACCATGACTGCTCTGCTCGATCGCCTCGTCGGTGTCTTCTCCCGTTTCCAGTCCCGTGAGGCTGATCTGCGCCGACAACTCGCTGATGCCCTCGCCGATGACGCAGCCGACGAGGCCGCCATCGCCGCCGCCCGCAAGGACGCCCTGGCCGCAATTGAACGGGCGGCCACGGCCGAGGCGCTGATGGTCCAGCTGAAGGCCAGCGCCGAGGACGCCAGCAGCCAGCTCAGTGCCATCGGCACCTACCTCGACCAGTTCGTGCCAGCCCTCACAACTGTGGAGGAGGAGACATCAGATGCGGTTGTCGAGGCCGTGACCACCAAGCCGGTGGCTGAGGTCGTCGTCGCGACCGCTGGTGAGCTGGATGCCACTGCAGACGACAACTCCGGCAGCGTCAATCCCATCGCCAACCCAGCCAACGACCCGCCGGCGGCGGCCTGATCACCATGCCGCGCCGGGGCAAGGACTTCTACCGCGGCATTTCCTTTCAGCCGCCTGCTGCTGTCGCGGCTGCTGCCCGTCGCGCCCTTGCGCTGCGGGCACAGCAGTCGCCATCTCAGCGGGGCATGACGCCGGTAGGCCTGGCCCGAGCCCGCCAGCTTTCCCATCGCCAGGAGCTCTCGCCCACCACCATCGATCGCATGGTCAGCTACTTCGCCCGTCACGCCATCGACAAGCAGGGCTCCAGCTGGAGCTCTTACGGCAAAGGCCGCCAGGCCTGGGATGGCTGGGGTGGTGACCCCGGACGGCGCTGGGCCCGGTCGATCGCTCGTCGGATGGATGCTGCCGAGCGTCGAGCCTGAACCGCCCACCACCGCGACAACACCACGCACGCCGACACCGACGCAGCCAGCCACCGTGTCACCAACGAAACCAGTCAAGGCTCACGGCGCCCGGGAACCGAAATCAACAGCACGGCAATAACTAACCGTCAAAAAGGGAGAAAACAACGCAGAAAAAATCGAAAATTCTCCTCGTAATTTGACTTTCAAAATCAACTCCCTGTAAGTCCTCACGAGTCCTTGTAGAAGCACACAGAAGAATCGAAACCGAGGGGTATTCCCCTGTTTCCGGAAACGGTGGCAATGCCGCTCGGAAAATTTCTCAGTTCCGGCAAATCCTTCTCAGCGTCAATTGTCTTGATTGGCCACCAGCAGCAGCCCGCCGATGATCGCCAGATTCTTGAACAGCTGGATCCGTTCCTGGGCGCTGCTCACATCACCGTGGAACAGCACCATGATGGGCACCAAGAACACCACCAGCAGCACCGCCCCAGTCGGACTTTCCAGTGACTGATCTTCAGGCCCATGGCCGTCAACAGGAGAATCAGCCCCAGCGGCAGATGCTACCGCCGATTCTGCTGTTCGCTACAGCGGCAAAGCCCCTCGACTTGCCGATCAGGGCATGAAGTAAAAATAGACACAGCAGCACCAGGAAGATGCGATTAATGAACACGATTGGCCCAGGCGGTACCCACCCTCCAGCAACTCCTACAGCGCAAAAAACCTATTTTTCTAACTGGAGATCCACGGCATCCGATCCACTAACAACGCCACGGGGAGAGCTGTGCCAATCGGTAATTGGGTGCAAAATCAGGCATGGCGTCCAGTCCGCAAGCGGTACCTTCTACCGCAGCCGATTGCACACGGTCACCACCACTTTGAGGCCATAGGACCGGGATACCTGGCAGCTCCTGGAGCAGGCGTGGATCACCTATCACGGCGACGTGCTGATGCCCACATTGCTGCAGGATCGTTGATAGTCTCGGGCCAACATGCTGCTCCGATCGCCAATGAGCGGGGCTGGATTGCTACGGGTGAGCCCGCTCCTCTATATTGGGCCCTGCATTCAGCGGATGCTTGATTCTTGAGTCTAGTGGATCAATTGTGATGCTTGGCGTTTACCCAGAGACACACAATGGATGCGATA
>JAPLIB010000034.1 GCA_026389335.1 Cyanobacteriota bacterium
CCCGCTGCCAGTGGGGATCGACGCGGCGGCGCTGGCCGGCCAGAGTCACGGCGAATCCCTGCAGACTGCTGACCAGCACAGCGATCGCCACCACCAGCAGCAGGCGATCGATGCGTGCAGGATCGCGCAAGCCGCTGCTCTCCAGCTGGAAGATCCCCGACTTCTGGTCGCGGAACAGCTGCTCACAGCAGAAGCGCTGGCCGTAGGCCCAGACCAGATCCAGCGTGGGATCAAGGTTTCTGACCAGGTACCAGGGCTCATCATCGGCGATGCCGCTGGGGTGAGCCAGCAGCAGGTTGGCCCGTTGGCGGCCATCAGCCCACAGCTGGACATCGCAAAATCCGCGGCAGTGGCCGCGCGGCAAGCGCAGCCGGCGAACCTCACAGCCCATCAGAGCTGCGGTCCCCTGGATCCTGTGTGTCGGCCCGCAGCCGCATCAGGTAGTGCCAGCAGGGCTTGGCCTCGAACCAGCCGAGCAGCTCGGCACTGGGGAAGGCGCGATCCGCCAGCAGGGTGATGGCGGCAAAGCCAGACAGCAGCTGATCGGCCCGCTCCAACAGCGCACGCACGACCTCGGCGCTGACGCTGGCACTCGGGTGCTCGAGCGTCATCCACAGCAGGGGGATCGCCCTGCCATGGGCCACGACCGAGAGCACGACCGTGCAAAAGCGGTTCCAAAGCATCGTGGTGTCAAGCGCCAGATGCAAGGCCTGGCCTGGCTTTTGCCAGTGCTGGATCGCCCATAGCACCAGGGGGCCATAGAGCGCCTCAACGTCGATGCGGCTGTTGCTCAGCCAGCGCTGAGCGCGCCGCTGCCAGCTGGCGGCCAGGCAATGGCCCAGAGGCAGCACGCTGTTCCAGCGATCAAAACAGACCGTCTGACTCAGCAGCAACCCGGCGACCATCCAGCCCAACAGCAGCAAGTGCCGCTGGTCGCAGAAGGCGCTGTGTTGACGCAGGAGGCCGATCAGCTCACGATGGAGCCGGGTCTGGGGATCCACGGTGGATTGGATTGGTTTCGCAGCCCCAAGCTCCCATGGCTCCCTGCCCACCCCATTGCCTGAGACCCATGCTTTCGCAAGGGTTCTCAGACTTGTGTCGGGCAGTCAGGCGCGGCCCACCCCGGCCTAGCCGGGGCGGGGGTGCCGGAGGATTTACACCACTTGCGGAGACGCCAGCTGGCCTCGCATCAACGAATGGGTAGCTACCCAATTTTGGCAGATGTCGCGGGGTTTTTCAGCGAACTCCTAGAGCCGGCTTAGGGCACAGAGATGGGGAAAGCCCGCTCAGCAGATCCAATACCGGCACCTCTGGCGAGCACGCCGATGACCCACTTGGAATCAGCCAGGCATCCACTGCAATGCCAGGAAAACCATTGGAGCATACACTTCAAATAGACTTTGAAATGGAGTAAGCTTGAGGGATGAGCGACCCATAAAATGATCATCGTTCTGTACGAGGTTTCCGTCTTGGGGATGGGGCGAAACAACAAAGCCTCAAGGACCGGCATTTATCACTACATCAGGAATCTCGCGAAAGCCCTGGCCAAGGAAGGGCAAGTTAAAGTGATTCCAGTGTGCCTGAGCTACGCTCACCTATCTCTTGCAACTCAAGAATGCTTGGAGCATGGCCTTGATATCAGCCTACTGACTCAACAACAATCGAGGCTTGCGGCAATTCTAAAATATCCCATCAGTCTGTCAACTTCACTGGCCACTAAGCTTGGAAATCGCAAAACGAATAAATTTTTTATAACTATTTATGCGGCCAAGGCATTACTCGCTTTCAACGCTAAATTGACCTCAGCAGTCCAAAGCAGATTTCGAGAACGAACCATTGACAATATAGGGAAAGTCTATAATTTTCATGCAGGACCATGCGTCCTGCACGAGACATATAGGGACCATGGATTCACTCACGCTCGCATTAAATCACTGCCAGACACGCCTCGATGCATCACAATCTACGACACAATACCGATCAAGTTCCCTGACTACTTCAGCCCAGAGGCGTCGCTGGAGTTTGAGTCGTTCATCAACAAGCTGACAGTCTGCGATCAAATCATTGCCATTTCTGATTGCACAAAGAATGATCTCTTGGATGCAATCCGTCTTAAGCCAAAGCGACCAGTGGTGGTGACCCCCCTTGCCGTGGATACACGCTTTAAACCAGTTAGACCCAGCGAGTGGAGTCCACAAGCTGTACAGCTCCTACAACAATTTGACCTACTCAAATCACCTTTTATCCTCTCCGTAGCAACGCTTGAACCTAGAAAAAATATTCCCAATCTATTGAAAGCTTTCTCTGTCGCAAAACCTTCCCTGCCATACGGCACAAAGCTGGTGCTTGTTGGCACCAAAGGCTGGGAGCAGACTGACTTAGACAAGCTGGCCGAATCGCTAGACATTGAATCGTCGATTGTATTTACTGGATACCTCGAAGACGAATCTCTGCCAAGCCTACTGAGTGCCGCATCAGTTTTCTGTTATCCATCTCTTTACGAAGGTTTTGGCCTGCCAGTCCTGGAAGCCATGAGCTGTGGCTGCCCGGTGGTGACATCGAATACATCATCACTCGGCAAATTTTTCTCGACATCATCAATCTCCGTAGATCCGACGAATATTCAAGAAATCGCGACTGCCATCATAACCATTCTCAATAACCCTGGCCTCGCTGATGAGCTTCGAGCTTCAGGGTTTAAACAGTCATCCACTCTCACGTGGAGTAATCTGGCCAAGATAACCATCTCTGCGTACAAGCAAGCGATCTCACCTCTTGCTTGCTGGACAGCCTGACCTGCGAAACCTGCTTTCATAGCAGCTGTGATGTCGATCTCGGCGCACCATAAGACACGG
The DNA here is from genome assembly GCA_026389335.1 of Cyanobacteriota bacterium. Lineage (GTDB taxonomy): Bacteria > Cyanobacteriota > Cyanobacteriia > PCC-6307 > Cyanobiaceae > Cyanobium. The sequence goes on from JAPLIB010000034.1 coordinate 2,856, forward strand.
CCTCACGCAGCAGTTCTGCTATGCGATCCCACCAATGGGGCCTAGGAGTTTGTCTCACATACCCTCAACCCCCGCGCCAGCTTCCCCACGGCTCCGAACTGGAGACTTGAACGTTTTGTTATGGGTCAATGAGGGCTGCCTTCCGCCGGCCCCTCCCTCAGGCTCCCGCTAGTGCTGCTCTGTGCAGCTTGCGGATGTTGTGGGTGATGGCCATCAAGTGCCATTCCCCATTCACCTTCTCGAGGCCCCTTAATAGGAAGCGATCCAGGCCTCTGGCTGCTTTGATCTGGCCAAACACCGGCTCGACGATCGTCTTGCGGAGGGCGTAGATCGCCTGGCCCGCCTTGGATCGGATCTTGCGGTCCATCCGCCCCCTTGCGTTCAGATCCCGTGGTGTTGGCCCCCTTGATGGACGGGGTCGTTTGCCGTGTTGCTGCCTGCTGGTGGAGACATAGACATCCAGCTTGCGCTGCTCGCAGGTCTCGATATTGCCGGTGCTGCAGTACCCCGCATCCGCGATCAGCTTGTCTGGTAGCTGGCCGGTGTTGGCGACGATCCGCTCGACCATCGGAATCAGATGCGGTGCATCACTGGCCTGGTTGCTCACCCCCACCGCCACGATCACCTGATGATCGCCATCGACTGCAGCCTGGCAGTTGTAGCCCTGGATCCAGCCGTCACCACCTTTGAGGATGTGGCTGTTCGGGTCGGTGAAGGCGCAGCCTTCCGCGCAGCGGTGGTTGCGTTGGGCGTTGCCCCTCGGATTGCCTGTCGCATCGGTGGGCAGGTTGCGGCTGGGCATCGCCTGGGGATCAACGCTGATCTCCAGATCTGGAGCCTTCTGCCCCGCTGCTGCCGCTTTCCCAGTGGCCAGCTGCCGAGCCGCCTCGGCCCGTTGGCGTGCGGCTTTGGCACGGCGTGCGGCCTTCTCTTTGGTCTTGGCATCGGCCTGGCTCGTTTCAGCCTCAGCCACCTGTTGCTCGGCCTCTTTGGCCTGCTGCTGGCGCTGGCGGGCCTGATCAGCTGCCGCCTCCGCTTCCAGTTCTGCTCTGGCCTTGCGGAGTGCCTCGATCCGGTCCTGTCGGCGCTGGAGCTCCGGCGGCAGCTCATCGCCACGCTTGTCCTTGCCGTAGCGCTCGTCTTCCTGGGCGTCGATCAGCTCGGCCTTGCGCAGCAGCGCCGCCATCTCGGCCTCCAGTTGTGCCTCGGCTTTGAGCATCCGCTCGTGAGTCATCGCCTTGTGCTTGGAGGCATTGGCTTTCATCTTGGTGCCATCCAGCGCCACGTTCCCCAGGCTCACAAGGCCCGCCTTCTGGCACAGGCGCAGCACCTGCACAAAAAGTCCTGCCAAGGCTTCAAGGTGAACACGGCGGAAATCACTGATACGGCTGTGATCAGGTTGCTGGTTGCCGGTAAGCACCCGGAAGGCCGCGTCCTCCCAGCAGGCCTTCTCGATCTTCCTTGAGCTGGGCAACCCGACGCAGTAGGCGTACAGGAGCAAGACCACCATCATCCTGGGCTCATAAGCCTTGACGCCACGCGGATCACGCTGCTGATAGACCGCGTAGATGACACTCAGATCCAGCTCACCAGCCAGATCAAGCAGAAAAAACACCAAATGGTGCTCCGGCAGCCAGTCCATCGGCGATGGCGGCAACAGCAGGGTCTGGTCCGGGTTCCAGGGACGGAAGCTCTTGGGCTTATTCATGGCCCATCTTCTCACCCAGAACTGTTGCAGTCACTGGGATCTGGGCAGATCTAAGGGCGTCTGTGGAGAGGCGGGCGCGGATCTATGCGCGACAGGCTCCTAGCAAACAACCTGGCAGCAGTCGGCTTGCGATCCAAAGAACCAAGACGTCGCCAAAACCTTTCCAGAGAAGCAAGGCCTCCAAAAGGCCAAATATGCGATAAGCACTGCTCATTCTTTGGCCTCAATACAACGAGCTCAAACCCGCAAGACTGATTCTGATCTGATAATTCTCGGCATCCAACCAGAAGCCAGTATCCAATGAGCCCTCCATCAGTTCTTCATGTTTTTCCGGGAACCAACTGGCGATAGAGATTCAGATAGCCTGAAGTAGTTTTATCCCAACTAAAGCGCAGACATTGCCGCTGTCCCTTACGACGCAGTTCCTCGCGAAGCTCTGGCTTGCCAGCAATTTGAAGAATTGCATCAACAATCGAATCGACGGACCAAGGATTGAAAAGGAGGGCGGCATCCGAAGCTACCTCCGGAATACTGGATGTATTGGCAGCAAGCACGGGGGCATTCATGGCCATGGCTTCAAGAAGCGGAAGACCAAAGCCCTCATAAAGTGATGGATACACAAAAGCCATGGCTCCCCGATAAAGCTCAGCCAAGGTAGCGTCAGGCACGCTTGCGTACATATCTACCCGAGAAGCTATTGAAAGAGCATCAAGCAGGTCAACTTCGTCACTGGCGAAAGGGGCGCCCACCAACTTGAGCCTAAGCATCGGGAACGTGGCAACGACACGTGAAAAGGCAAGGGCCAGTCGCGTGAAATTCTTGTACGAAGACCTGGCACCAACATAGAGAAGATATTGTTCACTCCGTTGATTGCCTACCTTCTCCGAGGAGCTGGCTAGCCCGGGCTTCAAATCCCCCGCCAAGTGAATAACGGAGGCCTTGGGCTCGAGATGGGGATAAAGCTCAAGCAGATCGCGACGCGTTGATTCCGAGATACAAGGAAGCGCACTGGCGGCTTCAAAGCAACGACGCTTGGCTTCAATGACTTGGCCGGTTGGGTCCAGCTGATCACGCCACTTTTCATGAATCATGTCATAAACTGTATAGACAAGGGGGACGCCAAGGCGGCGGATAAGAGGTTTTTCATAATACGTTGGGTGGACTAGGTCCGGGCGAAACAAGCTAGCCCTAATCGAAAAGCTTTGGCGTCGCAGCGGATTGTTAAAACGCCTTGGCCGAATGGAGATATTGTGCCGCGCAATTGCAAGGTGCTGCCCGGAAGGATGGGGAAAGTGGGCTGGTCGCAGACTGGTCAGAAGGCAATCATGCTGAGCCGCTACGCCAGATATCAGATGATCAAAAAAGTTGCTTATTCCGCCCGGCCTCTGCTGATACATGCCATAAATAACTCCATCATAGTAAATTCGCAGCCGATCATTTACTGGCATGCTTGCCACTCAAGTCGAGGATAAAGTACTACAAGGCTTGGCTTTGTGGCAAGCATGGCGAGAAGCATTTTGGGCTCATTACCAGTCCCATTGACCAGAAGAAAACCTCGTGGCGGCCAACCGTATCCGGTCGGTTTTTTCATATCCAAGTGTATCGAACCCAAGGGCACCGGACAGAACGATGAGAGCTCGCTGGAAACAAGCGCTGGCCTGGGATGATGCCAAGCTCTCTACGCTTCTAGAAACGATCAAAGAGGGTCAGTTCAGTCAGTTGAGCAGAAACCCAGGTGATGGCCAGGCACCTCAAAGGATCGACCTCTCTCCTGATGGGACGCAAAACCGGGGCACTCCCTGGCCTGGCAACAGGGGGCATCTCAGTAAGCGTCCTGCATCTCGTAGAAATCGGGCTGCACGTAGTCCTTGCGCAGCGGATAGCCCTTCCAGTCCTCCGGCATCAGCAGCCGCTTGGGATGGGGGTGGCCCTCAAACTGGATGCCGAACATGTCGAAGGTTTCGCGCTCCTGCCAGTCGGCGCCGCGGAACAACCCATAGAGGCTGGGAATGGTGAGATCGCCATCCCGGGTCAGGAACACCTTGAGCCGCACCTCCTCGAGGCGCAGGTTGGCGGGGAGGGCCTGGGTGGTGCCGGCGGGAGCGGCGGCGGGGGCGATGTGATCCGCCACGCTGGCCAGCTTCACGAGGTGATAGAAGCTCACCAGACGACCACCCGGGCCTTCGTCGTAGCCACCCTGGCACTGCAGATAATCGAAGCCCGTGGCCTTGAGCGCCGTCACCACCAGCGGCAGGAAGGCCGGCTCAACGCCGATCACCTCGACACCGAGATGGTCGGGCGGCAACACCGCATGGTCGAATCCCTGCTGGCTCAACCAGGTGCTCAGCGGCCCCGGCGCCGGCGGGGTAGAGGTAACGGCGGCGGTGTCGTCAGGCATGGCTCTGGGGTGGAAAGGGCGGCCAGGGGAGGCGAAAGGAGGGCTTTGACCGGGGGACGGCTGTCGTCGAGAAATCGCTGAGGTCGAGGACTAGCTGGGAGCGGGGACTGGCTGTGGCCGGCAAAGGCCTTGCTCCCGACAGGTGGCCTGCTGCCGACCAAGGCCAGGGCACGATCAGCCTTGGCCCCCGTTCACGGAGCTCGCTGGGGCCGCAACCGGTTCAGCCACAACCTGGCCGAGCGACTGGGCGCTGGCCAGGGGCAGACCGGCTGCCGCGGCCAGCGCCGCCGTCTGGGTTTCGGCCCGCAGATAGCGGCCGTCGACAATCGGCACCACGGACTTGAGCTGGTGGGGAATCGTGCAGTAGCGATGGCTCTGCTGCACCTGGCCCCGCTCGGCCAGGGCTTCGTTGCCCACTTTCTTGCGCAGTTTGATCACCGCGTCAAAGATCGCCTCGGGCCGCGGCGGACAGCCCGGCAGGTAGAGATCCACCGGGATCAACTTGTCGACGCCGCGCACGGCCGTGGGGGAATCAGCCGAAAACATGCCGCCGGTGATGGTGCAGGCACCCATGGCAATCACGTACTTGGGCTCCGGCATCTGTTCGTAGAGCCGCACCAGGGCCGGCCCCATCTTCATCGTAACCGTGCCGGCCACGATCAGCAGATCGGCCTGACGGGGGCTGGAGCGGGGCACAAGGCCGAAGCGGTCAAAGTCGAAGCGCGAACCGATCAGCGCGGCGAACTCGATGAAGCAGCAGGCCGTGCCGTAGAGCAGCGGCCAGAGGCTGCTGAGCCGGGCCCAGTTGTGCAGATCATCGAGGCTGGTGAGGATCACATTCTCCGAGAGCGCGGAGGTGACCGCCGGAGCCCCGACAGGACCGCAGGTGGCGGCGCGCAGATCCCGCAGCGCCGTGAGCGAAGGGGAGGCGGGATCGGCCGAACTGGGCGGAGGTGTGAGAGTCATGGTGGGGTCAGCTCCACTCGAGGGCGCCCTTGCGCCAGGCGTAGGCGAGGGCCACCACGAGGATGGCGATGAAGATCAGGGCCTCGATGAAGGCCAGCAGGCCTAGCCGGTGGAAGGCCACCGCCCAGGGATAGAGGAAAACGGTCTCGACATCGAAGATGACGAAGACCAGCGCAAACATGTAGTAACGGATGTTGAACTGAATCCAGGCGCCACCGATCGGCTCCATCCCGGATTCATAGGTGAGCTCCCGCTCCCCTTGCCGGCTTTTTGGCGAAAGCAGCTTGTTGGCCACCAGCGCCAGCACCGGGACTGCTGCTGAAAGCAGCAAAAAGCCCAGGAAGGCGTCGTAGCCGGAAAGCACGAACATCGAGCTGATCCAACCTGCGCGGCAGTCTGGCATCTGCTGCCAGCCGCTGACGGTTCATGGTTGCCTGCTCACGACCGACCGGGCAGTCGGCTCCACCAGCGGGGTATCCGCAGCAGGCTCCAGGAGGTGCCCCGGGGAACGCAACTGGCCTGGATAGAGTTCCGGCGAAACTGAAGGGGCCCAGGGATGAGCACGGACGCTCCCACGGACCAGCCAACGGAACAGCCAGCCGGCCCGCCAGCGGCTGCTCCAACGCCCCAAACCACTGCCGACAGCAGCGGCGAGCCAACGGCCAACGGCCCTGAGCCGGCGGCCAGCCCCAGCCCTGGGGAGGCCGTCAGCGATCCGGCCAGCCACCGCTTCGAATGCCGCAGCTGTGGCTTTGTCTACGACCCGGGAGAAGGGGTCAAAAAGCTGGGGATTCCCCAGGACACTCCCTTCAGCGAGCTGGATCCGATCGGATTCCGCTGCCCGGTGTGCCGGAGCCGGGTGGGGGCCTTCAAGGACATCGGCCCCCGCAACAAGCCGAGCGGCTTCGAGGAAAACCTCAACTTCGGCCTCGGCGTCAACCGGCTCACCCCGGGCCAGAAGAACGTGCTGATCTTCGGTGGCTTCGCCCTGGCGATCGCCTTCTTCCTTTCGCTCTATTCCCTGCGCTGATCACCCTTGAACCGGACTTCCGTGCCCCGCCTGGGGCTGCCCCTCCAGCTGAGTCGTCTTGTTGCACCGCTGCTGAGCCTGATGCTGGTGATCAGCCTCGGCTTCAGTCTGGGCGGCTGTGTCACCACCGGCCTGCCGACGGCCGCCACCAGCCCCTGGCAGGCCGTGCCCCTGGACACCGCCTCCAACCCATTGGATCTGTCTTTCACCAGCGCCAACCATGGCTTCCTGGTGGGCAGCAACCGCCTGATCATGGAAACCGACGACGGCGGCGCCAGCTGGCAGAACCGCTCGCTGGATCTGCCCCTGGAGGAGAACTTCCGCCTGATCAGCATTGATTTCAAGGGCGATGAGGGCTGGATCGTCGGCCAGCCCGGCCTGCTGTTGCATAGCGACGACGCCGGCCAGAGCTGGAGCCGCCTGCTGCTCGACACCAAGCTGCCCGGCGAGCCCTACCTGGTGACGGCCCTCGGACCGAAACAAGCCGAACTGGCTACCAATGTGGGCGCCGTCTATCAGACCAGCAATGCCGGCAACAGCTGGCAGGCGCTGGTGAGCGATGCCGCCGGTGCCGTGCGCGATCTGCGCCGCTCGCCAGACGGCCGCTATGTGAGCGTGAGCGGCCTGGGCAACTTCTTCGCCAGCTGGACCCCGGGCCAGGACACCTGGCAGGTGCATCAGCGGGTGAGCAGCCAGCGGCTGCAATCGATGGGCTTCCAGCCCGACGGCAACCTCTGGATGGTGGCCCGGGGCGCCCAGCTGCGCTTCAACACCGACGCGAACGACCTGGGGGCCTGGGGCAAGCCGGTGGTGCCGATCACCAATGGTTTCGGCTACCTCGACCTGGCCTGGGATCCGAGTGGCGCCCTCTGGACCGGTGGCGGCAGCGGCACCCTGCTGGTGAGCCGCGATGGCGGCAGCAGCTGGCAGCGGGATCCGGTGGGAGCCGAGCAACCCACCAACTTCACCCGCATCCACTTCGACGACGGTGGCAAGGCCTTCGTGCTGGGGGAACGGGGCTCGATGCTGCGCTGGGTGGGCTGAGGCAGGCGCCGCTGGCACCGATCGCCTGGCCCCGCCCAGCCCAACTACATCCCTCTGTAACCAACCCCCCGGTCCACTCCCGGGGGCAGCAGGGCGACCTCTAGGATCTTCTGGCTGAACGCTCTACACCATGGCTGCCGGCTCTACAGGGGAACGCCCGTTCTTCGAAATCATCACGAGCATCCGTTACTGGGTCATCCATGCGGTGACTCTGCCTGCCATCTTCCTGGCTGGCTTCATGTTCGTTTCCACCGGCCTGGCGTATGACGCCTTTGGCACGCCCCGGCCTGATGCCTACTTCCAGGCACAGGAAACCAAGGCTCCCGTCGTCAGCCAGCGCTACGAAGGCAAGAGCCAGCTCGACCTGCGCATGAAATAAGGCCATGACCCAGTCTTCCGCCCCCACCACGCCACGCAACTACCCGATTTTCACGGTGCGCTGGCTCTCGGTGCATGCCCTCGGCATCCCCACGGTGTTCTTCCTGGGGGCCTTGGCCGCCATGCAGTTCGTCCGCCGCTGATCTCACGGCGGTGAGCCCACCTGTGGTGACTTCCCTGAGCTGACCCCGATCTCCCCCACCATCGGCATGCAACGCAACGACAACCCCAACAACCTCCCGGTTGAACTGAACCGCACCAGCCTTTATCTCGGCCTGCTGTTCGTGTTCGTCACGGGCGTGTTGTTTTCCAGCTACTTCTTCAACTGATCCGGAGGTTCTCGAATGAGCGGCAAGAAATCCTCTCTCCCCGACGGCCGGATCCCGGATCGTCTGCCTGATGGCCGCCCGGCCGTGGCTTGGAAGAGCCGCTGGACCGAAGGCGTCCTGCCCCTCTGGCTAGTGGCCACCGCCGGTGGCATGGCTGTAATCTTCGTGGTCGGCCTGTTTTTCTACGGTTCCTATGTGGCCGTGGGTTCGGCCTGAAATCGGCACCCACGTCGCACCCTCACACCCCCTGGCGGGCTCGAAAGAGCCCGTTTTTTTTATTGACAACAGCATTGACAACAGCTTTGTAGACATCAACGCTGCAGGCCCAGCGGGCGCCAACCTCAGGCCAGCAGGCGGGCCAGCAGAGCCTCGGGGGACAGTCGCAGATCGACGCCCTGGGGATCGCGTAGATCCTTGAGCACCACCACCCCTTCACTCGCTTCGGCCTCGCCGATCACCGCCGCCCAACGGGCACCGCAGCGGTCGGCCCGTTTGAACTGTTTGCCGAAGGCGGCGGCCGTCAGATCCAGCTCCACCGCCAGGCCCAGGGCACGAGCACGCCGGGCCAGCGGCAGCGCCAAGGCTTCGGCCTCGCTGCCACGGCTGATCACATACAGATCCGGCACCGCCGCCTGGAACGCCGCCGGATCGCTGGCGGCCTGGGCCAGCAGCACCAGCCGCTCCATCCCCAGGGCCCAGCCCACCGCTGGTGTCGCCGGCCCGCCCAGCTGCCCCACCAGGCCGTCGTAGCGACCACCACCGCAGACGGTGGCCTGGGCGCCGAGTTGGCTGCTGGTGATCTCGAAGGCGGTATGGCTGTAGTAATCGAGCCCTCGCACCAGGCGGGGATTGATCACAAACGGAATCTCCAACCGGCTCAGGGCCTGCTGCACCCGCTCGAACCGCTCCTGGCTCTCGGGCGCCAGCGCTGCCGCCAGGGTGGGAGCCCCAGCCAGCAGGGCTTGGGTCTGGGGGTTCTTGGAATCGAGAATGCGCAGGGGGTTGGTGGCGATGCGCTGCTGGGATTCGGGATCCAGCTGCTGGCGATGCCCTTCCAGCCACTGCACCAGCTCGCCGCGGTAGCGCAGGCGATCGTCTGAACTTCCCAGGGAGTTGAGCTCCAGGGCCAGGCCGCCCAGGCCCAGCTCCGCCAGCAGATCCCAGGCGATGGCGATCGCTTCGGCATCGCTGCGCGGATCGGCGAAGCCGAGAAACTCCAGACCGATCTGGTGGAACTGGCGCTGGCGGCCCGCCTGGGGCCGCTCATAGCGGAACATCGGTCCGCCATACCAGAGCCGCTGCGGCCCCTGGGCCAGCAGGCCGTGCTGAATCACGGCGCGCACCACCGAGGCCGTGCCCTCCGGCCGCAGGGTGCAGCTGCGCTCGCCGCGATCGAGGAAGGTGTACATCTCCTTACCCACCACATCGGTGGCCTCGCCGATGCCGCGGGCGAACAGCTCGGTGACCTCCAGCAGCGGTGTGCGGATCTCGGCGATGCCGGCCCGGCGGAACTGGTCCCGGGCCACGGCCTCGACCCGCTGCCAGAACGGGGTCTGGGCGGGCAGCAGATCCACCGTGCCGCGCAGGCTCTGGAGCGGTTCCAAGGGGGCAATCCAGGCATGGGAGAGGGCCAGTTTGCCCTGGGGAGGGGCCGGCTGCAGGCTCAGACCCCGTAGTGACGCCGGTACCAGGCACTGAAGCGCTCGACGCCGACCTCAACCGCCGTGGTGGGCCGGAAGCCCACCCAGGCCTCCAGGGCGCTGGTGTCGGCGGCGGTGGCCGGCACATCGCCAGGCTGCATCGGCTGCAGATCGCGGATCGCCTCGCGGCCGAGGGCCTGCTCCAGCACCTCAATGAAGCGCAGCAACTCAATCGGCTGGCTGTTACCGATGTTGAACAGCCGGTGCGGCACCGCGGCGGTGGCCGGATCGGGATGCAGCGGATCGAAGCGCGGATCAGCGGTGGCCGGCTTGTCGAGGCAGCGCACCACCCCCTCAACAATGTCGTCGATGTAGGTGAAATCCCGCTGCATCCGGCCCTGGTTGAACACCTGGATCGGCTCGCCCGCCAGGATCGCCCGGGCGAACAGCATCGGCGCCATGTCTGGCCGGCCCCAGGGGCCATAGACGGTGAAGAAGCGCAGACCGGTGGCCGGCAGAGCGTAGAGATGGCTGTAGGTGTGGGCCATCAATTCGTTGGCCTTTTTGGTGGCCGCATAGAGGCTCACCGGGTGATTCACCGCATGCTGCTCGGAGAACGGCATCTGCCGGTTACCGCCATACACCGAGCTGCTGGAGGCATAGACCAGATGCTCCACCGCTTGCTGACGGCAGCCCTCGAGGATGTGGCCGAAGCCCACCAGATTGCTCTGGATGTAAACGGCGGGATTCTCAATCGAGTGGCGCACTCCCGCCTGGGCAGCGAGGTGGATCACCCGTGCCGGGCGCTCGGAGGCGAACAAGGTCGCCATCGCCTCGCCATCGGCGAGATCCAGTGGCTGAAAGCTGAATTCGCCTTGCAGGGTCTGGGCCAGCACCTGCAGCCGCTCCAGCCGGGCCCGCTTGAGAGCCGGGTCGTAATAGCTGTTGAGGTTGTCGAGGCCGATCAGCCGCTCACCCCTGGCCAGCAGCCGCTCCGCCACGGCGGCGCCAATGAAGCCAGCCACGCCGGTGACCAGAATGGGGCGGCTCATCAGTCCTGCACCAGACGCTGGCGGAAATAGGCGATGGTGGGCTCCAGGCCCTGCTCCAGATTCACGCTCGGCTGCCAATCCAGCTCCTGGCGAGCCAGATCGATCACGGGCTGGCGTTGCAGCGGATCATCCTGGGGCAGGGGCAGGCTGACCAATTCCAGTGAGGGATTGATGCGATCGCGCACCAACTCAGCCAATTGCCGGATCGTAAACTCGCCGGGATTACCGATGTTGATCGGGCCGGTATGCGTGCCATTCATCAGCCGGATCATGCCCTCAATCAGATCATCCACATAGCAAAAAGAGCGGGTCTGACTGCCATCGCCATAGAGCGTGAGCGGCTGGCCCCGTAGAGCCTGAACGATGAAGCTGCTCACCACCCGGCCATCGTCCGGCAACATGCGCGGGCCGTAGGTGTTGAAAATACGCATCACCCGGATTTCGGTGCCGTGCATGCGCTTGTAATCGAAACACAGGGTTTCAGCGATGCGCTTGCCCTCGTCGTAGCAGGAGCGAATGCCGATGGTGTTCACACAACCGCGGTAGCTCTCGGGCTGGGGATGAACCTCCGGATCGCCGTACACCTCGCTGGTGGAGGCCAACAGCAGCCGCGCTCCCACGCGCCGCGCCAGACCGAGCATGTTGTAAGTGCCCAGAAAGCTGGTCTTGGCGGTTTTGATGGGATTGAACTGATAGTGCACCGGCGAGGCCGGACAGGCCAGATGCCAGATGCGATCCACCTCCAGCCGGATCGGATCGGTGACGTCATGGCGGATCAACTCGAAACTCGGATGGCCGATCCAGTGGCGGATGTTGTCCTTGCGACCGGTGTAGTAGTTATCGAGGCAGATCACCTCTTCGCCAGCCTTCATCAGCCGATCGATCAGATGGGAGCCGAGAAAGCCGGCTCCCCCGGTGATCAGATTGCGCTTCGCCATCTCAGCCCTCTCCTACGCGCCAGACCGTAAGGCCAGCGGCGCGGGCAGCATCGGCATCGGCAATCGCCCGGGCATCGAACAGCCAGGCCGGCCGGCGCATCAGCGCGGCGATGGCGGCCCAGTCGAGTTGGCGATAGGCGCCCCATTCGGTGAGGATCAGCACGGCATCGGCACCGCGGGCCGCCTCCAGCGCTGAGCCGGCTGGCAGCCAGCCCCCTTCGTCCCCGCGGGTGGAGCCAACCCCGCCCTCCAGTGGCGCCTGCTCCAGATCCAGAGCGATCTGGGCCGGTTCCACCTTGGCATCGACAATCGCCAGTTGGGCCCCCTCCTCGATCAGATCGCGGCAGATGCGGATTGCCGGCGATTCACGGGTGTCGTTGGTGTCGGCCTTGAAGGCAAAACCGAGCACCGCCAGGCGCTTGCCGGTGACGGTGCCGAACAGGCTCTGCACCACCTTGCGAGCAATGCGGTGCTGTTGCCAACTGTTGAGGCTCACCACCTGTTCCCAGTAGCTGGCCACAGCTTCGAGTCCGTAGTGGCGGCAGAGATACACCAGGTTGAGAATGTCCTTCTGGAAACAACTGCCGCCGAAGCCCGGCCCCGCCTGCAGGAAGCTGGGACCGAGGCGTGAGTCGCTGCCGATCGCCCGCGCCACCTCACGCACGTCGGCGCCGGTGGCCTCGCAGAGGGCGGCGATGCTGTTGATCGAGGAGATGCGCTGAGCCAGGAAGGCATTGGCCGTGAGCTTGGACAGTTCGCTGCTCCAGAGATTGGTGCGCAGGATGCGCTCCTCAGGTACCCATTGGCCATAAATGCTCACCAGCGCCTCGATTGCCGCGTCGTCCTCACCGCCGATCAGCACCCGGTCGGGATCCTCCAGATCGCCGATGGCGGTGCCCTCAGCCAAGAATTCGGGATTGGACAGCACCGCGAAGGTCTTGCCACCATGGGCATCCCCCTGGGCCGCGGCCAGGATCGCCTTCACCGCTTCGGCCGTGCGCACCGGCAGGGTGCTCTTCTCAACCACGATCGTGTGGCCCCGGGCGGCGGCGGCCACCTGGCGGGCCGAGGCCTCGATCCAGCGCAGATCGCTGGCCTGGCCGGCGCCGACCCCCCGGGTTTTGGTGGGGGTGTTCACCGACAGGAACACCAGGTCGGCGGCAGCGATGGCCGCGTCCACCTCGGTGCTGAAATGCAGGTTGCGACCCCGGGCCCGGCCCACCACCGCATCGAGGCCCGGCTCGTAAATCGGCAGACGACTCAGGTCATCGTCATTCCAGGCAGCGATGCGCTCGGCATTGAGATCAACCACCGTCACCTGAATCTGGGGGCAGCGATCGGCGATCACCGCCATCGTCGGCCCCCCCACATAGCCCGCTCCGATACAACAGACCGCACGGATCGGGGGCCTGGTCGGGTTCATGGAAGTTCCAAGATTGGATGAAGCTTAACGCCAGCCCATCAGCGGCTCTCCTTCCCATTCCAGCTCGGCGTTCCTTAATCTCAGCCTGAAGCTCGAAGCAGCCTGAGCCTTGGCCAACCTGCTGATCACCGGGGGGGCTGGCTTCATCGGCAGCCACACCTGCCTCGCCCTGCTCCAGGCGGGTCATCGCTTGGTGGTGCTGGACAACTTCAGCAACAGCCAGCCCGAAGCCCTGCGGCGGGTGGCCGAGCTGGCCGCACTCGAACCGCTGACGACCAGGGGATACGCCTGCTGGGCCACAGCAGATCAGAGGCTGATCGTGCACCAAGGCGATATACGGGCGCGGCAAGATCTCGATCCGTTGTTCGCCGCCGAGCGGATCGATGGCGTGCTGCATTTCGCCGGCCTCAAGGCCGTGGCCGATTCGATCGCCCAGCCGCTGCAGTACTGGGACGTGAACGTGGCTGGCAGTGTCTGCCTGCTCCAGGCGATGGCGGCCGGGGGCTGCCGCACCCTGGTGTTCAGCAGCAGTGCCACCCTCTACGGCCATCCCGAGCGCGTCCCGATCCCGGAAGAGGCCCCGATTCGGCCCATCAATCCCTACGGCCAGACCAAGGCGGCCGTGGAACAGCTGCTGGTCGATGTGGCGGCCAGCCACCCGGACTGGCGCATCGCCCGACTGCGCTACTTCAACCCGGTCGCAGCCCACCCCAGCGGGCACATCGGCGAAGATCCGCACGGCATCCCCTCCAACATCTTTCCGCTGATCAGCCAGGTGGCGATGGGCCGACGTCCCGTGCTGGAGGTGTTCGGCAACGACTGGCCGAGCGCCGATGGCACCGGGGTGCGCGATTACATCCATGTGATGGATCTGGCCGAAGGCCACGGGGCGGCCCTGGCCCTGCTGCTGGCGGAAGCGCCCCAACTGCTCACCCTCAACCTCGGCAGTGGCCAGGGCCATTCGGTGCTGGAACTGGTGAAGGCCTTCGCCGCCGCCAGCGGCCAGCCGATCCCAATCCGCTTCATGGCCCGGCGCCCCGGGGATTCAGCTGTGAGCATCGCCGATCCGGGCGCCGCCGCGCGGCGCATGGGCTGGCGCACCCGCCGCAGCCTGGGACAGATCTGCCGCGACGGCTGGGCCTGGCAGCAGGCCAATCCCCAGGGCTACAGCGCCTGAATCAGGCTCAGGGGCGAGGCGGCGCCAGGCGGCGAAACACCTGCACCTCACCGCTGCGCAAGCCCAGCTGCTCACCGATGGGTTGCCAGACAGCGCCATCACGGGCGAGGCAAGCCCGCAGGGAGGCCTCGCTGTTCGGCCCGCTGCGATCGGCGCGCATCCAGACCACCAGATCATGGGGCGCCTGCGTGAGCTGACGACAGACCTCGGCCGTGCCGATGGGCAGGCCGAGGCTGCGCGTGGCCCAGCTCGCCGACAGACTCTGTTGATCGAGGCTCCAGTGGGGGCCGATCCCGATGCCGCCGGAGCGGAGGGCCAGCTCACGCAACAGGGCGGTGTCCTGGGGGGCCTGCAAGGAGCGCCGGGCAGGATGTTCGGCGGCGATGTAAGTGCGCACGGCAGCGCGATCGCGCTCCAGCGCCAGCAGGGGCGGCTTGGGCCCACGCGGCGGGTGAAGCACCGCGGTGACCAAGACGTTGTTGCAAAGAATCAACGACAGCAGCACGATCGTGACCCCAGCGATGCCCCGCAGCCGGCGCTGGGGACTGCGTTCCAGGGCGGCCAGGCCGACACTGATGAGCAGCACCGAGGGCAGCACCAGCAGCTGCAGTGCGTTGCGGCCGGGCTCGCCGCGCTGCAGCGCCAGCAGCACATCAAGGCTGAAGATCACCGCCAGCGCCGGCAGCAGTCGCACCCGACCACCCAGGCTGCGGCGGGTACGGCTGGGAAGCTGCCGCAGCAGCGCCAGGAGTGGCACCAGGCCAAACAGCCAGAGCGGCAGACCGGCCACGCGCAGGCTCAGCAGCTCCGCCAACCGTTGCAACAAGGGAACTCCCGGCGGATCGCCACGGCGGGCCAGCTCCAGGGGCAACTGCACCGCCCCAGCCCAGACCTGGACCAGGCCGCCGGGCTGGCTCAGGTAGGGCAGCAGCAGCAGCAGCAGGGCGGCGCTGCCACCGCCGAGGATCGACCACAGCCAGGAGCAGGGCCGGCGCAGCTCCAACAGCAGCGCCAGCAGCACGGCCGTCAGCAGCAGCGGCGGGAGCAGCAGCGGCAGGGCATTGACGATCAGCAGCAGCACCGCCCCGGCCAGAGCCAAGCAGACGTTGGCGGCAGCAGCAGACCCCGGGGCCAGCCGTCCAGAAACGATCGAACCGGCGGGCCTCACAGCACCGCGCATCCACACACTGCGCATCCCCACGGGACGGATCCACACGGCCCGGAGCGACCCAACCCGGAGCGACCCAGCCCGGATCCCCAGGAACAGCACCAGCACCAGCAACGTGTCGACGATGGAGGGCAGCAACCCCGATGAACCGAGCGGAAACAGCTGCACAAAGACGACGTAGAGCAGGGCCGCAAACGGCGGCACCAGGGACTGCCGCCGCAGGGCCAGCAACCCCAGCGCCCCCAGCTGACGCAGGCTCGACCACAACAGACCACCACCCAGCAGACTCAGGGCCAGCAGCAGCAGCCGGTGGGGGCGCAGTGGACCCAGCCACGGGCCCCACCAGGACTCCAGCCAAGCGGAAGGCGCATAGAAGTACTGGGCGACAACGGGGGTGCCGTTGATGAAGTCGCGGTAGGTGAGGGCTCCGACCAGGCGCCGTTGCCCCGCATAGAGCAACTGATCCAGGTCAGAGTCGTAACTGCCAACCAGGGAAGACTGACGCCAGGCCTGGAGCACCAGACCCACCAGCACCAGAAGCCAGAGGCCCTGCAACAGGTGCCGCAGCGGCGGCTGAGGCCACGACAGCGACGGGAAGCATCCAAGCCTGGGGGGCTCAGGCTGGGAAGGATCCGGCTGGGAGGCCCCGGAACCGGCGGGGGCCTGACCAGACCAGACAGCTCTCCACAGCAGCCAGGGGCCTGGGTTCAGGGACAGGAGCCTGTAGTCGGGGAGCCAACGATACCGAGAACATACCGCTGATCATCCCGGCCGCGGCGATCCGAGGGCAACCAGGGTGCCTCCGCACCTGAGCTGAAACCTGGAAGCCGGCCTGGCGCGATGGCCTCAAGGCCCACCAGCGGCTCAGATCTGGGGAAGAGCCGCCCGCAGGCGCTCACGGAAATCGCCCTTGGCCATGCCGCCCTTCACCTCGCCGTGAATCTCAAAATCCTCCTCCAACTTGCTCACCACCAGGTAGGTGGGCCAGCCCATGCCCTCCTTGCCGGGGTACTGGGCCAGCAACACACGCCGGTAACGGCGATAGACCTCGGTGTCCTGCAGCATCACGCTGATGAAGGCCAGGCCGAGCTCTGCGGCCACCTTGGCGTCGTAGTTGCTCATGCGATGGCAGGTGCCGCACTCCTCGGAGCTGAACTTCAGGACGGTGAGGCTGGCCATGGCTTCAGCAGAGGCGGGCGGCGGGATCGTAGGCAAACGGCAGCGAATATGCAGCGGCCGCCAAGGCTGGCAATCACCCCGGCAGCCTTCAGATCCGTTCCTGATCGAGTCGCTCGGCCCGCAGCTGTCGCAACCGTTCGCCCAGGGCTGGCCCGGCCACCATCCCGGCCGCGAGCAGATCGCTGGCGCTGAGTTCGGCACGCAGCTGGCGCCAGCGCCTCCACCAGCGCCACAGGGGTCGCCAGAGAGGACGCCACAGCGGCCGCCCCGCCGCTCCCAGACCGGCCGCCAGGGCCAGGGCCACCGCCTCGGCATCCAGCCCCGGAGCCTCCAGCAAGGCACACCAGCGCGACGGCGACCAGGAGACCATCGCCGCCACACCGTGCTCCGCAGCCGCCGCCACCAACCGCCGGTTCAGCTCCAGCCACTGGGCCAGCAGACGATGCTGACGATGGGGCAGCTGCAGGCGCTCGGCCAGCAGCAGCGGCTCCGCCGCCGCCGCCAGCAGGGCCGGCAACAGGGGCAGCTCCAGCCGTTCGGCCCAGCGCAGACGCCGCAGCCAGCGGCGATCGCGCTGCAGCTCCTCATCCAGCAGCGGCAGGGCCCCCCAGCGCTGCAGAGCCGCCAGGGCCAGGGGCCAGGCCTCCCGCTCCAGCAGCAGCTCCAGCTCCATGCGCAGCCGGGTGCCCAGGGCCGAAGGGGCCCGCTGGGGGCCATCGCCTGGATGCCAGCGCCAGGGCCAGAGCGCCAGGGTCTGCTGCAGCTGCTCCAGGCTCTCGGGCGCCAGCTCAAAACCCAGCCGTGCCGCATAGCGGGCGCCGCGGATGATGCGGGTGGGATCGTCGCGCAGGCTGGCGTCATGCAGCAGCCGCAGCTGCCGCCGGGCCAGGTCCAGCTGGCCGCCGTGGGGATCGAGCAGTCCGGGGAGTGATCCGTCCTGGCCCGAACCCAGCGGTGTCTCGACAGGGCTGCTCAGCACCACGGCCATGGCATTGATGCTGAAGTCACGCCGGGCCAGGTCGTCGTCGAGGCCGCCGAAACGCACCAGCGGGTTCTCACCTGCCTCGGGATAGATCTCACGACGGGCACTGGCCACATCCAGCAGCAACGGCCCATCCGGCAGATCCAGTTCCAATTCCACCGTGCCGTAGGCGCCGTGCTCCTGGTAGGTGAGCAGCTTCTCGGGGCCCACCAGCTCGCGCAGGCGGCGGGCCAGGCGGTGGGCAGGCGCGAGGCCCGTGTCCCCATCAGGGCCCGCCTGCACCGGAACCGTGACCAGGGCCAGGGCAGCGGCGGACTCGACAACCAGATCGAGATCCGGTACCCCCAGCCAGGGGTCTTGATGCACCCGGTGCAACAGCAGATCGCGCACCGCCCCACCCACCAGCGCCAGGCGATCCGCGGCGGCGGCCCGCACCAACTGGGCCTTGAACGCCGGCGGCAGGCCTGGCAACTCGAGCGCCGACGGGGAAATCACGGGGCCTGGCCGGAGAGAATGGCCGCATCATCCCGGAGCTGCTCCTTGTCTGCCCTCACCCGCTGTCTGATCGAGGAGGCGGCCGCGATCGCGGCCAGCGCCCAGCGACTGGATGCGGCCCAGGTGGAAGCGGCCCTCGATCGGCTGGAGGCCTGCGCTGACGCCAGGGCCAAGTTGGTGATCACCGGGGTGGGCAAGAGCGGCATCGTGGCGCGCAAGATCGCCGCCACCTTCTCCTCGATCGGCCTGATGGCCCTCTATCTCAATCCCCTCGATGCCCTGCACGGCGACCTGGGCGTGGTGGCGCCGGAGGATGTGGCCCTGCTGCTGTCCAACAGCGGCGAAACCCAGGAGCTGCTGGAAATCCTGCCCCACCTCAAGCGGCGTGGCACCGCCCGCATCGCCCTGGTGGGCCGGGTGGACTCCACGCTGGCCCGGGGCTGCGACGTGGTGCTCGACGGCTCGGTGGACCGGGAGATCTGCCCGCTGAACCTGGCCCCCACCGCCAGCACCGCCGTGGCGATGGCGATCGGCGACGCCCTGGCGGCCGTGTGGATGGAGCGCCGCGGCATCTCCCCCCAGGATTTCGCCATCAACCATCCGGCCGGTTCCCTCGGCAAGCAGCTCACCCTCACCGCCGCTGATCTGATGGTGCCGGTGGCCCGGCTGACGCCGCTGCTGGCCGAAACGTCTCTACCCGAGGTGATCGCCCATCTCACCGCCGATGGGGTCGGCGCCTGCTGGGTGGCCCAACCGGAGGCCAGCGATCGCATCTGGGGCCTGATCACCGACGGCGATCTGCGCCGCGCCCTGCAGCAGCACGGTGCCCAGGACTGGAGCCAGCTGACAGCCGTCGACCTGATGACCGCCGATCCGATCACCGTGGACGAAGACACCCTGGCGATCAGCGCCCTGGAACAGATGGAGCGCAATCGCCGCAAGGCGATCGCCGTGCTGCCCGTCACCTCGGCCGACCAGCGGATGCTGGGTTTGCTGCGCCTGCATGACCTGGTGCAGGCCGGCCTCACCAGCACCTAGTCGGGCTGGGCCGCCGCCAGTGCCCGAGCCTGCTCCAGCTGGTCGGCGGTGTCCACCGACAGCGATTCGCCCTGCACCGCAAAGGTGCCGATCTCGATGCCCGCTTCCAGCAGCCGCAGTTGCTCCAGTTTTTCGAACTCCTCCAGTGGCGAGGCGGGCAGTTCATTCCAGCGGGCCAGCACATCGGCCCGGTAGCCATAGATCCCCACATGGCCCCAGTAGGGCGCATGGGCCGGCCAATCCGCTGGATCGACACCGCGCACATGGGGAATCGCCGAGCGCGAAAAGTAGAGGGCACGGCCATCCGCGGCCACCAGCGTCTTGACGACATTGGGGTTGTGCACCTTGTCGGCCCCCATGCGGTACACGGGCGTCAGCACCTCGGCCGCCGGCCCCAACCGTTCGAATTCCGCCGCCATGGCGTCGATCACGGCGGCGTCGATGAACGGCTGATCGCCCTGCACATTGAGGATCACCGTCTGCTCGGCCGTCGTCCCGGCCAGCTCCACCAGCAGCTCCACCACCGAGGCGATCCGCTCACTGCCGGAACCACAGGCCGGGCTGGTGGCGATCGCCGGGAAACCCCAGCGGCCCGCGGCCTGGATCAGCGCCTCGCTGTCGGTGCAGAGCACCACCGCCTCGGGAGCCTGGGCCTGGCGGCAACGCTCCAGCACCCGCTGCAGCATCGGCCGGCCGCCGATATCGGCCATCACCTTGCCGGGCAACCTCGACGACTCCAACCGGGCCGGCACCGCCACCACGTAGCGCATCGAGGGATCCCCTGATCAGCGCTGGAGCCTACGGCTGCCAGTCGGCGCTGGCCTGACGGGCCCGGCGCACCAGCTGCAGCACCGAATCCGCATCCGCCTCCGGGCGCTCGCCAGCGCTCACCGCCCGGTAGAGATCAGCCACGCGCCAGCTCTCGGTGGCCGGATCGGAGCCATGGCGGGGGATCAGGTGCAGATGGAAATGGCGCGCTCCCTCGCCGAAGGCCACCGCATAGACCCGCTGACAGCCGCTCAACTCCCGCACCAAAGCAGAGCAGCGCTGCAGCATCGGCCCGAGGGCGGCACTTTCATGGGCATCGAAATCAGCCGGGCCACCCACATGCCGCAGGCTATCGAGAATCAGCCAGCCCACCAGCGGCGCCGGCAGCGGATGGTGGCGCAACAGCCAGGGGCCGAAGCGACCGATCGCCAGGTCGCCGGCCCCAGCGGTGCTGGCGCGCACAGGCTGGGTGAAGCCAGTGGCGGCCAGGGCCCCATGAACCTGGCAGACGCCACAGGTGGGAAGGTCGTTCATGCTGCGAAACTCGGGCCAGAGGAACGCCGCGCCCATCGCCACTTTCCCGCACTCCGCCCCCGCCGCCGCGAGCGAGCGGATCGCCGTGGTGACGGTGGCCTACGGCAGTGCGGCAGTGCTGCCAGCCCTGGCCAGGGATCTGGCCGCCCAGTCCAGCCCAGCCGATGCCTGGTGGGTGGTGGACAACAGCCCGCAATCGGCCCCCCTGAATCCCGATCTGCTGACAACCGCCACCGCCAGCGGGCTGAGCATTCGGCTGATCCACGGTGCTGAAGGCGCTGGTTTCGCCGCCGGTTGCAACCGGGCCCTCGATCTCCTGGCTGCAGAGCACTGGGACGGCTGGGTGTGGCTGCTCAATCCCGACACCGGCCTGCCGGTCGGCGATGAACTGGCCTGCCTGCGGGCCCAGCTGCAGCAGCTGCCGGCCCAGGCTCTGGTGGGCACCGCCGTCGCCGATGGCGCCGGCGGCTACGAAGCCAATGGTGGCTGGTTCAGCGCCGGCCTCTCCTTCCGCGGCCGGCGCCTGGATCCCCGCGCGGCGCTACAGGACGAGACGGCGGCCCCCTTAGCGCTCGACTGGCTGAGCGGCTGCAGCCTGGCGCTGCGGCCGGCGGCCCAGCCCATCGCCGCCCGCTTCGACGAACGCTTTCCTCTTTATTACGAGGATATGGATCTCTGCCGGCGCCTCGCTCACCAGGGGGCGCCGGTATTGTGGCTGCGGCAGCCGCTGATCGTGCATCGCAAGGGCAGCGGCAGCGTGGCCCCTGGGCCACGGCGGCTGCAGCTCTCCACCCTGAGCTATCTGCGCTTCCTGCGCCGCTACAGCCCCGGCTGGGTGGTAGCGCTGCGCAGCCTGCGCCTGCTGCTGCTCAGCCTGCTGCGCCTGCCGCTGCGGCCGCAGTGCAGCCTGGCCGTGTTGCAGGCGATGCTCACCGTGTTGCGGGAGCCCGCCTGACCCCATGCCCAGCCCTGCCCACTCCAACCGCCCGACACCCCTCGCCCTGTTCAACGGCAGCTACCTGAGCCGTAAACCCACCGGCATCGGGGTGGTGGCCCGCGATCTGGTGGCCGCCCTTGATCCGGACCTGGTGCCCCTGCTCGATCCCCTGGCGGGCGACCGTCCCGGCAGCGTGGCGATTCCCACAAACCTGTCACCGGAGCATGGCCGCCGCGGCCATCTGCAACGGCTGCGCTGGACCCAGAACCAACTACCCAGACTGCTGCGGGCCAGCGGTGCCCCCCTGCTGCTCTCACCCCTGCCGGAGGCGCCCCTGCTGCGGGGGGTGCGCTCGGTGGTGCTGGTTCACGACCTGCTGCCCCTGCGCTACCCCCAGCTCACGCCACTGCTGGCCTACCACCTGGCCTATGTGCCCCTGGTGCTGCACCGAGCCGTGAAGGTGCTGTGCAACTCCGAAGCCACCGCCCGGGAGGTGCATGGCCGGTTGGGGGTGCCCGCCCGGCGACTGGTGCCGATCCGGCTGGGCTTTGATCCTGGCCGGCTGCGGCCGCTGGGGCTGGAGCGCCAGCCGTTTGTGCTGGTGCTGGGCCGCCACGATCCCCACAAGAACCTGGCCCGGGTGCTGCGGGCCTTCGCCGCCGTGAGCGATCCGGGCCGGGAGCTGCGGCTGAAACTGGTGGGCCCTGCCGACGCTCGCTACACGCCGCCCCTGCAGCGCCTGGCGGCCGAGCTCGGCATCAGCGAACGCTGCGACTGGATCGCCTGGGTGAGTGATCAGGAGCGGCTGCAGCTGCTGAACCGCTGCCGGGCCCTGGTGCTGGTGAGCCTGTGGGAGGGCTTCGGGCTGCCGGCCCTGGAGGCGATGGCCTGCGGCGCGCCGGTGATCGCCGCCCGCGCCGGCGCCCTGCCGGAGGTGGTGGGCGAGGCGGCCCTGCTGGTGGATCCGCGCGACCCGGCGGCGATCGCCGACGCCATCAGCCGCATCGGCCGGGACCCATCCCTGGCCCGCGCGCTGGCGGCGGCGGGGCCAGCGCGAGCAGCCCGCTTTCAGTGGGACGCCAGCGCCCAGCAGGTGCTGCAGATGCTGCAGGAGTGCAGCTGAAACGCGGCGGGGCGCTCAGATCAGGGTGAGGCGCTGATGCTGGCCCGCATCGATCAGCCCACGGCGTCGCGCCCGATCGAGAAAGGCGAAATCGCTGCGGTACAGACGGCGAGCCCGGGCCCGCAGTTCGTCATTAAAAAATCCCGAATAGGCGGGAGAATCACCTGCGGCCAGGAGCGTGGACAGGTACTCGTATCCATAAGACCACAATGGCGCCGTGCCGGCTGAATTGACAGCCGTGGCGCCATCGCCAGCCGCTTCGGCCAGCTCCTGACCACGAACCTCCAGGCTCCTGTTGCCGCGCACACGGAAGGGCATGGCCACATCCGTTTCAAAGAAGCTGTTGACAAAACTGCCTAGCGGTTCAAGCTCTTCAGAGTTGAAAACCTTGTCGAAACGGCGCCAACGATAGCGGGACATCTGTGGCTTAAAATGAACCTTGTCAACACAGCGAAAGCCATGCCGAGTTAGCTCGTCGACGAATTCAGCAAACGTATCGAGACGGGCAACCGGGCAGAGTTTCAGCGAAGCCTCCCGGTATTTCGTATGCTCTACATACTTAGGGCTTGCTGAAATTCGTTTTCCAGCTTTCATGGCGCATCAGGGGCGATCCTTTGGCAGGCCTGAGCCTGGTCAACAGATTCAGGAATGGCTCAATAAACTTGTCTAAAACGCTCCCATAAAGCGCTGTGCGACGCTCG
>JAPLIB010000071.1 GCA_026389335.1 Cyanobacteriota bacterium
CGCCATCAGCCGCCGCTGATCTGGCGCTTTGACGCCCTTGATCCAGAATGGCTGGCGGGCATGGACTGGCATGACTGGTCGCAGAACGGCCTGCGCAGCTACATGGGCTCGATGGCCTCGACCATGCAGCACTTGATGGGCCACTACCAGCACAAAGATTCCGCCCTTAAGGCGGTGGGCGTGGGTTCCATCGGCACCCGCTGCGGCATCAACCTGTTCGTGGGCCAGCACCCTGAGGACGTCCTAGTGCTGCAGGGCAAGCAAGCCGAACCCTCCGTGCTGGCACCGTATGTGAATCTGCCTGCACCGGAGCATCAAGGTCAGCGGGTGGTGGAAGGGCAGCGGTTGCTGCAAACCGCCAGTGATCCCTTTCTGGGTTGGTGCACCAACCCTGCAGGTGATCACATCTATGTTCGCCATTTCCGCGATTGGAAGGGATCGGTGGATGTGGCCCAGTTGGATGGCGATGGCCTCAAGGATTACGGCAATCTCTGCGGCTGGACGCTGGCCAAGGCCCATGCCAGAGGCGGCAACCGCCGTGCCATCGCCGTCCACATCGATGCCCCAAAGCGCTTTGCCGAGGGCGTTCTGGAGCAGGCGATCCACCATGCGGATCTGGCCGAGGCAGACCATGCCTCCTTTGTGGGAGCCATCACCTGAGGTGGTCTGGCTTTCCTGGACAGCCCCCATCGTTAACCTCTGAGGCGGGGCACCACCCCTGAAAGGGGGCTCCCACCGTTGGCGAAGCCTTCTCCGAAGGAGTTGAGCAAGCGCCGCACCCACAGTCCCGAGTTCAAGGCCAGGGTCGCCATGGAGGCAATCAGTGGCCGCAAGACGATCCAGGAGATCGCCGCCGACCACCCCATCCACCCGATCCATGTCAGCCAGTGGAAGAAGCAGCTGCTGGAGGGCGCCAGCGAGCTGTTCACCAGGGGCAAGAAGAGCAAGGTCAAGGAGGAGGGACAGGCCAAGGAGGCCGAGCTGTTCCAGCAGATCGGGCGGCTGCAGATGGCAGCCAGGTGGGTCGATGCGCCATCACGCTACCCAGAGACACAAGCACCGTGGCAAAGGCGCTGGCGAAGCCCATAAGGGGTAAAGTAGGCACGAAATTCAGTATTTCTCGGCGGACTTGTCGGGCGCCCGCCCGCGACGCTGGAAAAGCGAGTTCCTATCCTATAAACAAACAAACGAACCAAACAGCCAAAGAAGGACAGAACAATGCAAACCACAAGCAGCACAGATTCGCATCGAATCGTCACCCCGGATGACTTGAAGTGGGAAACGGTCTACCCCGGCACGCAGATAGCGGTCGTAGCGGGCGACCCCACTAAACCCGGTCCCTTCGTGATCCGCCAGAAGACCGCCGCGGGGGCCATGGTTCCGCCACACTGGCACCCGACCACTGAAAGTGTGACGGTACTCCAAGGCACTTTCGCGATGGGTATAGGTGACAAATTCGACAAAACTAAACTTACGCGCATGCATCCCGGCGATTTCAGCACGGTCCCCGCGACCGTGCCCCACTTTGCGATGCCCGAGACCGATGTTATCGTGCAACTCGATGCCATGGGCCCGTGGGTCATTAATGTCGTCAACCCGGCTGATGATGCGCGCGGCTGAAGCATTGCCCATCCCGGACGGCTGGTATGCCCCGGGCTTCGACGACAGCTCCTGGCCCGGTTCCTATGGAGGTACTGCCATGTAAGACCGCACAGCTCTCTGGGAGGCAGAACTCCCTATGAGGTCGACACTGAGATCAAACCCTGTTCCTCCCGCCCGGGGGTAACGATGTCAGGGGCCAGAACTGTCCAATCAAAGGCACCCACCTCAACCCAAGGCCATGAACCCGGGGCAGAGAAGCCCTAGGCCCGAGCCCCCGGTTCAACACGCTGTTGCTGGTGGCCGATCACCAGCAACAGCAGGCTGATGGCACCGAGCAATCCCACCAGCACAGCGGTGACGAGCATGGTGCCCGCCAGGCCACTGGCGTAGGTGTCGCTCATCAGCTGGAGGGCCTTGGCCGGCAAGCCTTTGGCGTGGCTCAGCCTGCCGCTGCCCAGGGCCGCCCGCACCTTGGCTTCGAGTTCGGAACTCCAAACGGTGGTGGAGCCCAGCTTCAGCACCTGTGCATGCAGGTTGGCGGCACCAAAGCCATTCACCATCGCGGCGCTGGCGGCGAAACCCAAGGCGAAGCCAAATTGGCCAGTCGTGGTGCGAAAGGCCGTGACGGGGCCGAGCGAGCCGGGCGGAGCCTCCTGCACGAACAACGCCGCCTGGGGCACGGCCATGAAGGCCAGACCACTGCCCACCAGCACCATCGGCATCACCAGGGAGCTGTAGGTGCTGTCGGCGCGCATCGCGGCAAACCACAGCAGCCCGAGCACGAGAGACACGGTGCCACCAGCCATCAACTGGGTGGTGCGGCGACCGGCGCGCATCAGCCGGCCGGCCGGCACAGCGCCCACGGCAGAACAAACGAGCAGGGGGAGCTGGGCTAGGGCCACCTGAGCGGTGCTGAAGTGCTGCACCAGCTGCCAGAAATTGCTCGTTTGCAGCTGCACCACGGCCCAGGCGAAATTGCCGGCGATGCCGCTCACGATCGCCGCCGCAAAGCAACCACGGCGGTACAGCGCAACCGGGAAGATCGGCTGCTGACGGCCGCGCTCGATCAGCAGATGCACGCCGAACAGCACCATCCCAGAGAGGGTGGGCAGCAGGAACTGGGGCGAGGTAAACCCCTTGATGGCATGACTCACACCACTGAGAAAGAGCACCATCGCCAAAGCGATGCTGATCAGCCCTGGCCAATCGGGCCTGAGCTTGGCGTTGGCGGGCATCCGCGGCAACAGCAGCGGCAGCCACGGCAGACACAGCAGCGCCAGCAGGGGCACCAGGCCCAGGGCCAGACGCCAGCTGCTGTTGGCCAACAGGCCACCCAGGAGTGAGGCGGCGATAAAGCCAGTGATGGTGCAGAGGTGCCACACGCCCAACGCCTTGCCCAGCTGGTCGGGACGGCTCACGGCGCCCACGGCTGCAAAGGACAGCACGAGCACGGCACCGACGGCGATGCCCGCCACGGCACGACCCAACAGAAACAGGCCCGCATGGGGCGCCGCCATGGCGATCCCATCCCCGGCAATGAGCATCAGCAAGGCGGCCATCAACACCCGCCGGCGCTCCAGTCGATCGCCGAGGTAGCCCATCAGCAACACGGTGGCCGCCTGAGCCAGGGTGGAGATGCTGGCAGCCAGGGCCAACGTGGCGCCCTGCATCTCAAGGGCTTGGCCGGCCTTCACCAGGGCTGTGTTGGCCACGCTCGGGTCGATTAGTTGCAGGCCGGCCAGAACCCCGAGGAAGGGCACCGCCAGGGCTCTGGTAGGGGGAGGGCTCATGGGGCTGAGCACCTCTGACTCAGCGGACGCCCTGGTGCACATTAGGCGCTGGTCCCGTAAGGCCACGGGCCAACAGGCTTTCCTGGGTATTAACGGCGAAATAGTGGGTCAAATTAAGGACCAGACCACTCCAGCCGGTCTGGTGGCTGGCGCCAATGCCGGCCCCATTGTCACCATGGAAGTACTCATGAAACAGAAGATAATCCTTCCAGTGGGGATCGCTCTGGAAGGTCTGCTGGCTGCCAAAAACTGGCCTTTGACCTTCAGCATTGCGTGTAAAAATGGAGACGAGCCTGTGCGCGAGTTGCTCGGCGATCTCATAGAGGTTTGCCAATTGGCCGCTGCCGGTTGGGAATTCAACCTTGAAGTCTTTGCCGTAGTAACAGAAGTAGACAGACAAAGAGCGAATAATCATGTAGTTAACTGGCATCCAGATCGGACCGCGCCAGTTGCTGTTGCCGCCAAAAAGACCTGAATCGGACTCGGCCGGCAGGTATTGGACAACGAACTCCTGTTGATTATGGACAAAGCGATAGGGGTCACTTTCGTGCCGTTTTGAGATCGAGCGAATGCCATGGTCACTGAGAAACTCATCAGGATCAAGCATGATCTTCAGCACGCGGCGAAGATTGGTCTCATTAAGGGCTGACATCATGTGTCGGTTGGCATGACCCTTGAGACTGATGTCGTGGAAAGAGCTGTGCTGACCTGGATATTTATCCTGGCTCCGATGCAGCAGGCCAGGCAGTTCAGGGAACTGCTCCATGACATCCTGCTCGAAGACTTGTACGGCACACAATGGAATCAGGCCCACCATCGATCGGACCTTTAAGCGCGTTGAGCTGCCGTCGCTTTTACGGAGTACATCATATAAAAATCCATCCTGATCATCCCACATACTTTCGCTCGCATTGCGATTGACCATTGCATGGGCGATTGAGAGATATTGCCTTATGAATTTGACTGGGTATTCTCGATACGTTTCATCTTTTCGGGCCAGCTCCACAGAGATTTGCACCATGGTTTGGGCAAAAAAAGCCATCCACGCTGTGCCATCAGCTTGCTCCAGGCTGCCGCCCATCTCTGGTGATTCAGTGCGGTCAAAAATGCCGATATTATCGAGGCCAAGGAAGCCGCCTTGAAACACGTTATTGCCATTGGCATCTTTTCGATTTAACCACCAGGTGAAGTTGATGAGAAGCTTGTGAAAGCTTTCTTTCAGCCACTGATGATCAGCTTGGCCATGGAGTGCCGCTTCGGATAGGTAGACATTGAAAGTCGCCCAGGCATGCACTGGTGGATTGACATCGCCGAAGTTCCACTCATAGGCAGGAATTTGCCCGTTGGGGTGTAGATATTGGCTGC
>JAPLIB010000147.1 GCA_026389335.1 Cyanobacteriota bacterium
GCCTCAGGGCCCGCCAAAAGCAGGCCCAGGCCTGGTTCTCAAAGGTTGAGCTCCCAACGCGATCACGATCAACCCACCGTCACACTCCGCAGCTGGCTGTCGCGTGAATCTCGCGGCTGAGATGTGTCGGGCAGCCAGGCCGTTGGGAGTAGAGCCGTCTGTGCTTCACTCCACAACGCTCCAGAGACCTACTCCAACGTTTACCAATAATCTCATCGTAGATTGGTCTATGGGTTCTTTCACTCAAGAAGACAAGACCCTGCTTCTCATACAGTCCCTTCTCATCCATTGATTTCTGGTGCCTCAGCAGGGTTTCTTTGACTTCAGGAGACATTGGAACAACCCTCTGCCGTCCCGTTTTGGCTGGTGCCCAACTCACATTCATTGTATTGAAACCATCACTCCTTAATGCCTTACAAATTAGGAGTTCCCCTTCGTCCCAATGAACGCAGTCCCAAGTCAATCCACGAATCTCAGCATTCCGTAGTCCTGTTCCCATCCAGACCGTAAAGAGAGGGTAATACCATTCATCATTGTGCTTGAGATCTTCCAGGACTTTTTTGATTTCTTCTACGCTGAGCACATCAGATTGAGCAATGCTCGTTCTGTACCGCAAATTATGGTGAAACAGGTGCTTGCTCTCTGGGCAACTTCGTTTGAACTCACAAATCAAACCAACAATGGTTCGGTAGGTGAGTTGTTGCTCCTCCTGTGCCCACCGAATGAACTCTTGAGTATCCGCAGGAGTTTTAAGGGGTCTGCCGTATCTCTTGAGAACTCGGTATGCGTGGATTGCCCGTTTCTGCCGTCGCATTTCGGCATTTACCCTCAGCAGTTCCAGCAGTGCCACATCACTTCCATTTACCAGTGGTTGATAGATCCTCAATGACTTATCAAATACCCCTGATTGGTAATCACTCCAGATTTGGGCACTGAGGACTTGTGTTTTGGCAACTGCTGCTGGATCATCCCACCGACCAAGACGATTTATAAAATGGTCTTTGCCGTCAATCCTTACCCGCAGTTGAACGGCACCATTGTTGTTTCGCAGAGAAGGTGCTTTCCTCACTGGGACTTGTGATCGGTACCAGTCTTTTAGAGCTGGACCACAAAGAAAGCCAAGCCACCTTTGTGGCTCTGTAGCCGTTCTTAGCCAACTGGGAGATTTATGGGGGTAAATGAGTTTGAATGGCTTGGACTCTGGCTTTTGAAATTTCCTGCTGCTCAAACTTCAAGCCCACTGGGGGGGCCTGTGCCAATGGAGCACAACCTTGATGTGATCCGCTGTGCCGACTGGATCGTGGATCTCGGCCCAGAAGGGGGAGACAAGGGAGGAGAGATCGTTGTGACGGGCACTCCAGAGGAGGTTGCAGTGCATCCCACCAGTCACACGGGCAGGTATCTCAAGCAGGTGCTGGCTCAGCATCCTCCTGAAGCCGTTGCGGTCTGAGGGTGGTGTTGGAGGGGCAGGGGAAGGTCTGGGAGTGGCTTGGGTGGTGGCTTGCTTGGAGGGATTTATGGGGAAGTGCTGAGGGATGCTGAAGGGGGAACGAAGGTGGGTTATAAAGGGAGAAGGTATTTCACTTTTTGGATATGTCAGAAGAGCAGCTCAACGCTTCACTGGATGCTGAGAAGGGGGGTGCAAAAACTCTTGAGGAAGGAGTGTGGGCACCTATATAGGATTAAACCCTTTCCACTGTCAAATAAGTGACTTCAAATTGTTGCCACTAAAGCTTCTGTTGGCTCAGGAGATTTATATTTCTTCAATCACGCCCAAAGCACCAAAAACGACCCCCAATACCTGGCACTAACATCCACCTCCGCACCCAATTTTGAGCCGATTTTACCGCCCAAATAAATCTCAAATATCTCCACTCACAGCAGGAAGTAGTGGCTTAAGGCTGCTCTTAGAAGGGCAGGGGAATGACCGGGAGTGGCTTGGGTGGTGGCTTGCTTGGAGGGTTTTATGAGGAAGTGCTGAGGGATGCTCACGGGGGAACGTAGGTGGGGTATAAAGGGAGAAGGTATTTTACTTTCTGGAAATGTCAGAAGAGCAGCTCAACACTTCACTGGATGCTGAAGGTGCAAAACCTTTAGAGGAAGGAGCGGCGGCGGATGTTGAACTAACGGATGAGGAGTTGGAGGGGGTGGCTGGTGGTACTGTAGATCCAAGAATACATTCAATTGTACCCTCAATTGACTGGCACTCTTGAAACCCCAGAAATGAAGACCTGAGAGTCGTTTTGGAGCAGCAGGGGCGTACTGGGAGTGGCTTGGGTGGTGGCTTCTGTTAGGAAGTACTGAGGGATGCTGACGGGGGAGCGTAGGTGGGGCATAAAGGGCGTAGGTATTTCACTTTCTGGATATGTCAGAAGAGCAACTCAACGCTCCACTGGATGCTGAGAGTGCAGTCCTTGCTGAGGAGGATGTTGAACTAACGGATGAGGAGTTAGAGGGCGTGGCTGGTGGTTACAATCCCCAGAAGGGACCTGTCTGAAAATCATCAATTTGTTACCCTAAATCCTCCGAAACGAACTGAGCTTTTTGATGCGTCAATTACCCTCAGAGCACATAATGCCTTCAGATACTTTGGACCTATGTACTCAAGAAGTGTAGCCCTGAGTGTTCTTTTGGAGGGGCAGGGGAGTGACCGGGAGTGGATTGGGTGGTGGCTTCTGTGAGGAAGTGCGGAGGGATGCTGACGGGGGAACGGAGGTGGATTATAAAGGGATTAGGTATTTCACTTTCTGGAAATGTCAGAAGAGCAGCTCAAGGCTTCACTGGATGCTGAGGGTGCAAAGCTTATTGATGAGGATGTTGAACTAACTGATGAGGAGTTGGCGGGGGTTGCTGGCGGAACTACCAACTACCTAAATCTTTTGGAAAAGTGAGCCCCCAATTGGTGAGAAATGAGCCCCCGCAAACCCTACCAAAAGCCCCTTCCACCACAGGGGCTTTTTGTTTCTTCAATAATTACCAAAGCACCAAAAACGCACTCCAATACCTGGCACCATCATCCAACTCCGCACACAATCTTAAAATACTTTGCCTGTCAAAATAAATCTCTAATATGTCCTCTCACCCCAGAAATGTATCCCTGTGGCTGCTCTTAGAGGGGTAGGGGAAGGACTGGGTGTGGCTTGCGGGGAGAGATTTATGAGGAAGTGCTGAGGGATGCTGACGGAGAAAGTAGGTGGTGTAAAATGGGAAGAATATTTCAATTTCTGGATATGTCAGAAGAGCAACTCAAAGCTTCACTGGATGCTGAGGGTGCAAAACCTCTGGAGGAA
This sequence comes from Cyanobacteriota bacterium, assembly GCA_026389335.1. Classification (GTDB taxonomy): domain Bacteria; phylum Cyanobacteriota; class Cyanobacteriia; order PCC-6307; family Cyanobiaceae; genus Cyanobium. The sequence goes on from JAPLIB010000147.1 coordinate 3,291, forward strand.
GGAGCGGATGTTGAACTAACGGATGAGGAACTGGATAATGTGGCTGGCGGAGCAACCAGTTGGTTTGATCTTGATTCGGACTTCGGCGAAGTGAACCCGCTGGTGGGGTAGGGGAAGGACTGGGAGTGGTTTGGGTGGTGGCTTACTTGGACGGATTTATGAGGAAGTGCTGAGGGATGCTGAAGGGGGAACGAAGGTGGGTTATAAAGGGAGAAGGTATTTCACTTTTTGGATATGTCAGAAGAGCAGCTCAACGCTTCACTGGATGCTGAGAAGGGGGGTGCAAAAACTCTTGAGGAAGGATGCACCAAGAAATCAGCCCCCACCTGATGGCCGGGTGGAAAGATAGGTACCCCCCCAGCATCTAATCCAATTCCACCCAAAGCCTCTGCCACCACAGGGGTATTTTATTGCTTCAATCGCCCCCTAAGGCACCAGAACGGCATCCAATGCCTGGCATCATCTCCCACATTAACCGCAGATATTGAGCCACTTTGTCTCCCCAAAATAAACCTCAAATTTTTCAACTCGCAGCTACACCTCACTATTCTCCACTTCTACTGATACATCTCTTTCCCCAGCTCAACTGCCAAATACTTCGCTCCCTATCGCCATCTTGGATGCCATTGGCTCGCCTAAATCTCACCGCAATCTGTTGCCACTTCTCAGGGATTTGACTGGGGCGTATATCAAAGCAAAGGGCAGTTGCATTTGCCCTGGTGATATTCGATTCCTTTTGCTCCTGCTGCTGCTATTGGTTTCCACCAATCACCTCAGCATCCTTGATACCAGTGGCACTTGGGTGCTCCTTTGCTGTGATGGCGATACCTCAGGCAGAAACTCTCATAACGGTTGGAGCAGTCTTTGAGGGTTGGTGCCAACTTAAGGATATTGGGGTGCCAATCGCTTCATCAGCAGGCAGCTGATGAGCTCGGGGGCGCGACCTGCTCGGCGGGGCGGGCGCACAGCTCTGGAGGAGGTGCTGGGAGGTCTTGGATGGGCATGGTGGCTACTGGATTGGCTTGACTTCCACAGCTCTCATACAGCTGCCAATCAAGAAACAGACCACCAAGTTCAAGCAGCGCATCACTCTGTTGGGAAGATAAATTCTTGTAGTTTGTTGACGCAGTGCAGAATTGCATCCGCCTCAGTCTCTCTCTGACTGGCACTGCTGCTGTGGCACTGGCATCACTACCCTCTGCCATCAGCCCTGCGGCAGCGCAAGACCCCGAGGCTGCCAATACTGAGGCAGCAGACCTTGGTGTGATGGGCGTCAACCTCAGGGATGCCGTCAAGTTCAACTACGGCTTCCAGGGGGCTCTACAAGGCGCTGGCACCCCTAATCAAGCTGGCATTGGTGCCTTTATCCCACTCCACGTCGGCACCAACAGCGTTGCCTTTGTTGATGTGCTGGTGAATGCCAACTTCAATGACTACGGTAACTACAGCAGCATCATCAATACTGACGTTTCAGGCACCACCTTCTCAACCTCCACACGGCTTGGGTATCGCTGGCTCAATGGCAATCGCTCCTGGATGTTTGGAGTCAATGCGGGCTATGACAGCCGACCTATGGCAACAGGAGGTGATGATACTAACGTTGCTATCACCAATCCACAAACGGTCTTCTATCAACAGGTCGCAGCGGGTGTAGAAGCTGTTTCCAATACCTGGAACTTCAATGCCTATGCTCTGGTTCCTGTTGGGACCACTGAGCAACAGTTAAATAGCGTATATGATGGCGGGCCACTGAATACCTACGGCGTAGATGTTGGCTACAGCATTGCCCCTGATTTAAGGGCGTCTATCAGCTATTACTACCAGCATGGAGACCTTAATGAGGTTGACGGTTCCGGCGTTCGTGGCAGACTTGCCTACAACCTCACCGATGGTCTCACCGTTGGCGCCAATCTCTCGTACGACGAGGCATTTGAAGCCAGGGTGTCGGCAGATATCAAATATCGTTTTGGTGCTAATGGCTATGGAGCACCAAGTATTAGAAAGCAGCAGCCTGTGGTGATGCCTGTTATTCAGGCACTATCAACAACGCCAGCCAATCGGGATGTGCGGGTGCACGACACGTGCGGTGGGTTCATAAATTGTTTCTTCGGCGGCGCCAATTCGGAGCCAGGTTGAGCCCATTGAATGTAAACTGATGCTGTAACACCCTAACTCCAAAAGCCCCTGCCGCCACAGGGGCTTTTTATTTCTTCAATCACTCCCAAAGCGCCCAAAATGCCATCCGATACCTGGCACCATCACCCACCTCCACCGCAGATATTGAGCTGCTTTTTACGGCAAAGTAAATCCCAAATAAATCAACCCACAGCAAAGCCAGAAACCTCTATTCTCCATCTCTACTGATACATTTATTTTTCCAACGTAACTACCAAATACTTCGCTCCTTATCGCCATCACGGATGCTGTTGGTGTTTTACCAGCAAGCAGCCGATGAGCTCAGGGCCAAACCTGCTCGGCGGGGCGGCAGAAGAATCCCTGGGGAGCGAGGGGCTTTCGTGATTGAGTTCAACATCAATACCTGAGCCAAACCTGAACCAAAGCCACTTCGCCGTCTGGTTTTCACTTTCGCCTGCTCCTTACCATCTACGATTGCTATACCCGTCAGCTGAAACGCTGCCTTTTTGCCGCAGGTCAGCCGATGCAGCGCTCCATCCGCTTCAGCCTCTCTCTGGCAAGCACTGCCGCACTGGCACTGGCATCACTACCCTTTGGCATAAGCCCTGCCGCAGCGCAAGACCCTGAGGTTCCCAGCGCTGAGGCAGCAGACCTCGGTGTGATGGGCGTCAACCTCAGGGATGCCGTCAAGCTCAACTACGGCTTACAGGGGGCTCTACAAGGCGCTGGCACCCCTAACCAGGCAGGTCTTGGTACCTTTATCCCACTCCACATCGGCAGCAACAGCGTTGCCTTTGTGGATGTGCTGGTGAATGCCAACTTCAATGACTACGGCAACTACAGCAGCATCATTAATACTGACGTTTCAGGCACTACCTTCTCTACCTCCACACGGCTTGGGTATCGGTGGCTTAATAGCAAACGCTCCTGGATGTTTGGCATCAATGCGGGCTATGACAGCCGACCGATGGCAACAGGAGGTGATGATACGAACGTTGCTACCACCAATCCACAAACGGTCTTCTATCAACAAGTGGCAGCAGGATTAGAAGCTGTTTCCAATACCTGGAACTTCAATGCCTATGCTCTGGTTCCTGTTGGCACCACTGAGCAGCAACTTAACAGCGTTTATGACGGCGGTGCACTGGATACCTATGGGCTTGATGTTGGATATAGCATTACTCCTGATTTGCGGGCTTCTGTTGGTTATTACTACCAAAGCGGTGACCTGGGAGTTGCTGATGGTTCTGGCGTTCGGGGCAGGCTTGCCTATAACCTCACCAATGGTCTCACCGTTGGCGCCAATCTCTCCTACGACCAAGCATTTGATACCAGGGTTTCGGCAGACATCAAATATCGTTTTGGTGCTAATGGCTATGGACCACCAAGCATTAGAAAGCAGCAGCCAGTTGTGATGCCTGTAATTCAGGCACTATCAACGACGCCAGCCAATCGGGATGTGCGGGTGCACGATTGCGGTTTCGCAAAAATACTGTCGGGTAGTGGATGCGGCGGCAAAAACGTGAAAGGAGGGAAGGGTGCACCAACGGGAGGGGGATGAACAACAACTGTTTGGATGTAAGGCTGACTGGTGAAACTCCTACTCTACTGACTCCTACTCTACTAACTCCTACTGTTGTCAGATATTGAGCTGCTTTTTACGGCAAAGCAAATCCCAAATAAATCAACCCACAGCAAAGCCAAGCATCTCTATTCTCTATCTCTACTGATACATCTGTCTCCTCGACGCAACTACCAAATACTTCGCTCCTTATCGCCATCACGGATGCTGTTGGTGTTTTACCAGCAAGCAGCCGATGAGCTCAGGGGCAAACCTGCTCGGCGGGGCGGCAAAAGAAGGATTGGGGTAGGTGCTGGGAGGGCGTGGTGGCTATAGTGATGGCTTTCGTGATTGAGTTCAACATCAATACCTGAGCCAAACCTGAACCAAAGCCACTTCGCCGTCTGGTTTTCACTTTCGCCTGCTCCTTACCATCTACGATTGCTATACCCGTCAGCTGAAACGCTGCCTTTTTGCAGCAGGTCAGCCGATGCAGCGCTCCATCCGCTTCAGCCTCTCTCTGGCAGGTGCTGCTGCTCTGGCACTGGCATCACTACCCTTTGGCATCCAGCACATCTCTTCAGTTGGGTGGCTCGCAGCCGTAGCTTCTCAATCCACCGAGTAAGCACTGCAGGCAAAGCCAACGAGAGCGACACTTCACGCAGGCTTATTTTTATTACTATTTTCTTGTTGCATCACTTGGTGACGCACCCACTTTTATAGCTTAGAAATAAGCATCCTTTTGGTTTTCCTTTCAGGCTGTCTGCCAACTCGGCATCTTCAATCTGCCCGTTGGTTTGGCATAAGTATCAAGCAGCATCTTGGTGGAATAACCCGGCGCCGCTGCCAAATCAGCTGGTGAGTTGCCATCGCCAATGCGTGGCTGAGGAAGGAATGCCGTTGGCCGCAAGCTGGTGGTGACCGTGAGCAATCGGCTGCGGCAGACGGCTCCGCTGGCGGACTGGACGCCAAGGATGACCTTGGGCGGAAGGGCCTAAGCCTGGGCCAGGAAACGGGAGCATGAGGCAGCCAGAGGTGTGGCCCGGACCAGACCGCTCTAAGCTTGGTCACAGACAGGTTGGGTGGCGTGAGCAAAATCAAGCGGAATGGATCGGGCTTCTCTACTCCTGCCAAGGCAGTTCCAACCCCAGCCACACCCCGGCAGGTCGCCCAAGCTTCCACTCAACACATAGCTCTGGAACAACAAGCCGTAGACCTCATCCAGCGCGGTCAATTCCACGAAGCAGAAGTAATCTACAGAAACCTGATCGCCTCGGGCACGACCAATCACCTCACTTATGGCAACCTGGCAGCAATCTGCGGGAGGCAAGGCAGATATGACGAACTCATTGGCCTTCTCAACAACGCCATACGACTCAAACCTGACTACCCAGAGGCCCATAACAATCTGGGTAATGCACTCAAAGAGCGAGGCGACCTCAACGCCGCCATTGCCTCCTTCAAGACGTCGATACAGCTCAAACCCGACAACCCAGAAACACACTATAACCTGGGCAATACACTCAAAAAGCAAGGCGACCTCACCGCCGCCATCGTCGCCTACGACGCCGCCCTAAAACTAAAACCCAACCACCTTGGGGCGCACAACAACCTTGGCGTTGCCCTCCAGGAGCAAGGTGATCTCACTGCGGCCATTGCCTCCTACAACGCTGCCATAAAGCTCAAACCCGATAATCCAGAAGCCCATAACAACCTAGGAAATACACGCAAGCAGCAAGGTGATCTCACCGCGGCCATTGCCTGCTTTAACGCCGCCATAAAGTTCAAACCAGACTACTCAGAGGCTCACAATAATTTAGGCACTGCACTCAAGCAACAAGGCGACATCAGCGCAGCTCTCGATTCATTCAAAACGGCCACACAGTTCAACCCTGACAACGCCGAAACGCACGTCAACCTGGGCAATGTACTCCAAGAGCAAGGCGAACTCGCAGCCGCCATCGCCGCCTACAACACCGCACTAAGACTAAAACCCGACCTCCCAGAAGTTCACAAGAACTTGTCAATGGCAGAGCTGGCATCTGGCGACTACAAGAGTGGCTGGGAAAGATATGAATATCGTTTTAAATGCCAGAAGGATCAGGGCATCCTCAATGCCCATCCAAATTGCCCCCAATGGAATGGCACGGCACTGAAAGCTAATGATCAGCTGCTGCTGGTGAGTGAACAAGGTCTTGGAGACACGCTTCAGTTCATGCGATACGCCCTTCATCTCAGGAGCCAAGCCGTTGCCGTTTCTCTCTGTGCTCAAACCAAACTGCATGGCCTGATCCAGGCATCAGGGATACACCCCTCCCCACTCACACCAAAGCAAGCCCATGCGGTCACAGAAGGCCATTGGCTGCCGCTTCTTTCCTTGCCAAGACACCTGAAGGTCAGCCCTGATCATCCCATCGTCACCGAACCTTATATCAGGACAACTGACGAACTAATTAACAAATGGAGGGAAGTACTATCTCGCGAGAAACGTCCGATTATCGCTATCAATTGGCAAGGCAACCCAGAGCACGAAAAGAGTAACTCCCAAGGACGCTCGCTACCGCTGGAGACCTTTGCACCGATCGCTCAGTACAGCAATGCATCGTTGCTCTCACTCCAAAAGGGATCTGGCAGTGAACAGCTGGAAACCTGCTCCTTCCGAGATCGCTTCGTGGGGTGTCAGCAGCAAGTGGATGCGACCTGGGATTTCCTGGAGACCGCTGCCATTATCGCCAACTGCGACCTGGTGATCAGCAGCGACACCTCTGCTGCCCACCTCGCGGGCGGCATGGGGAAAACCACCTGGCTGCTACTCAAAAAAGTTCCTGAGTGGCGCTGGGGGTTAGAGGGAACTGCCACGTTCTGGTATCCCTCAATGCGTCTGTTTCGCCAGACAGAACCAGGCAACTGGGACGAGGTGCTGCAGCGGGTCGCTCAAACCCTCCAAAAGGAGCTTCCGGCCATTGGAGCGGATCACAGCAGCATCTCCGGGGAGGGGGAAAAATTGCCTCCTCCAGACAAACGCCTAAGCGCTCTATCTACGCATGAAAGCGCGAAGATCGGCGATCAGATCCAGAGGCAACAAAACCTCGCAAGGAGCAGGAAAGAGCCTACAATCATTGCGATACCTACGCTAACTCAATATCACCTCTTGGCAAGGCTTTGCGCCAGGCTGCTTATCGGCGCTGGGAGCGAGAAGCCTCATTCAAGCAAGATAGTGATCCTGGACAACGGCGGCAATTTCCTGAACACCGAAGCAGGCAAAAGCCTCGCCAAAGAAAAAAGCATTCAAATCCATATACCTCCTTACAACCTTGGCGTGGCAGGAAGCTGGAATTACTTCGCCAAAAAAATTGGCAGATGCATCATCGCAAATGACGATGTTATTTTCGACCAAAAAGCAATAGACGAACTGGAAACAGCTGCAGCTGACCATCCCCATGCCATCATCATGGAAAGCGACCACCCGGTTGGTGGGTTTGCCACATTCTTGCTCAATGATCCTCTCAAGTGGCTGGAGATGGGAGGCTTTGATGAAATGTTCAACCCGGCCTATTTTGAGGACAACGATGCAAGAATAAGGCTGAGTCTTGATGGCAACCCCTCCATTCGGGTGAAGCTCAGCAGCTGGCGACACGACAACTCATCAACCCTTGCAAACAGCAGCAAGGACTACCAAAGAATGCACAAATGTCTCTACAATAGAAACAAGAAATACTATATTGACAAGTGGGGCGGCCTTCCAGGTGAAGAGGTCTTCACCACACCCTTTGGGCGGGAAACAACAACCTCAAAGCAAGTCAGCCAAAGAAGCACGTCACTATCAGCACCACTCTCCCTTGGCGAGCTGATCGATAAGATCACCATTCTCCAGATCAAGACCGAGCACTTCACAGGCGCAGCTCTGAAAAATGTAAAGAAAGAACTGAGGGCACTTCAGGCAACTCTGGATGGTCTTGACCTTCAAGTGGATGCCCATATCACGCAGCGCCTCAAGGTGGTCAATAGCAACCTCTGGCGGATAGAAGATGACATCCGTAATCAAGAGCGCAAAAAAGATTTTGGAGAGGACTTCATTCAGCTTGCCCGCTCGGTCTATCAGCAGAACGACAGACGGGCAGCGATCAAAAAAGAAATCAACACCACCTACGGCTCTGACCTGGTGGAGGAAAAATCTTACCAGGATTACTGATCCATGCGGGTGAGCAGTCTCCCGGTTCGTGATGTTTCTCCTCTGCTGTGCCCTCACTCCCCGGAGCACTGTTGCAAGCCCAACCAGGGCATCTCAGCCGATTTCATGCCGGGCGAGGTCTACAAGAATTTCAGGAACTGCAACCACATCAAACCACCTGCAAACGTCCATTTTCACAAATACGCCCCCAGCCGCAGCTCGCCAGAAGGCTCGCGTTTCACCAGGAGGTACGATGAAGGTGGGTTGCAGAGATGAACAAAGACGCCTAAAATAACCAACACCGAGCTAGCGAACCGTGATTCCATGCCAGATACGAGAAGCGCGAAAGAACGGATAAGACAAAGACTCATCTCTATCGACCCGGAAAGGGTCAAAAGTTTCACCACAAGAAATCCACACCTGGAGAACATCGACACATCCCTCGGCGCCAAAGAAGAAGACCTGCAAGCCGAGCAAATCATCAAAGAGGGAATCGCGACTAAAGAAATCATTGAAGCCTGCATAGCGCTGCCAAAAGGCAACCTTGGCAATGCCCACTCAATGTTTCATGCGCTGCAGGAGTGCAGCCGCCAGGACAGGCATTTTTTAATACTGGAAGACGACGTGACAGTTCACCCCAATATTTATTCCTTTATTCGCGACAGATGGCAGGAAATCAAAGACGCTGACTTCCTGGCTCTTGGCGCGAACACAGATGCACTCATCTGCTTTGAGGCAGTCAAAGGGATGAGACTTGGCGCTGTTTTTTTCGAAAAAGAAGACAAACACCCAAGCCATAGCAGAATTAATACCATCCTCAGTTCATGCAACATAAAAAATACAGCCATCCACAAACTTCACAATATGTTCGGCACCTGTGCCTTTCTGGTGTCGCCAGATGGCGCCAGGAAGCTGACGGAACAAGCATTCCCCCTGGATAGTCGCCCAGTCGAGATACCCTTGCTCCCGCATTTACTGCTTGGCGTCTCATTCGATAGGCGCATCAACTCTGTGTTAAAGCACATTGATGCACGCATTTGCATACCCTTCCTGGCCATGACCCCAAACAACGCAAAAAGCTCCCGCGTCTGAGTGGGAGGCAAGGAGCGGCCTACCTCCATGGACCTGATGGCGACTTGATTGACAAGATCACCAGCCTTCTTGAGATCAAACGACAGCACCTGAAGGGGAGAAGGCGCACCAGCATGTGGAGCTGGAGCTGGCTCTGCTGCGCCAGGTGTTCAACGCTTCAGGACTGACACTGGACCCGAAGCTCTGGCGTGACCGGGCGGAGATCAAGCGATCCCGCTGGCGGATTGCGGACGACCTCCGCGACCTCGAGCGGATCAGCCATTGCGGCGAGGCCTGCATCAGCCTGGCCCGCGCCATCGATCGCAGCAACGACCGCCGAGCCCGGTTGAGGCGCCTGATCCACCAGCGTCACGGCTCGGCGATCGTGGAGGCGAAGGGCGAAGCGGCCTCCTGATGCACCCCATCGTCCCTGTGACGACTCCGGCACCGGAGGATCAGAACCCGTTTACCAGAGCCAGACTGGCCCGGTTCCACTCCTTCGCCATGGACCCCAGCGCCTTCAACCTCGGCACCGTGCTGCTGACCACCTGCGGCCTGTTCTGCCTGGCCACCCTCTTCTTCGGCACCAAAGGCGGCTACTACGACAGCGACGACTATGACGGCAACGGCACAGCCCACTGAGCCGGCTCGCGCCCGGCCGCTCTGAACTCGGCAAACGGATTCAGGGACTGCCGAGCCGCTCGGCTTCCGGGCAGTCCCCTGTGGTGACGATGTCGTCTGGGCTGGCGCTACGGCTGACACTGGCCAGCCGGGTGCTGACGGCGCCGATGGAATCGAGCCGCACGCTCAGCTCCCAGCTGGAAAGCTCATCCTCGTCGTCGTCCTCATGGCGCAGGGTGACCAGATCACCCTGGATCTCGACCACCAGGGCGTCCTCGATCCAGCACTGCTGGTCGCGCAGATAAATCCAGACAGGACGCTGCTCCTGGAGAAAACGATCAAGCTTGCGCTGCAGCATCGGAACGCCGCGAATAGGGTCAATCCTAAACAGATCGGGCCCCAGGGCCGCGTACAGGATGACCGAATTGCCCGCCAGTGCCTCTGGCCCTAGCACCGTCCCCACCAGCAGCCAGGAGGAGATCCGGCTGCAACTGCGCAGCTGGCCCGAGGTGGAGCACTACCTCCAGAGCTGCCGCGGGGTGATCGTGCCCCTGGGCTCCACCGAACAGCACGGCCCCACCGGCGCCATCGGCACCGACGCCCTCACCGCCGAAGCCGTGGCCCTGGAGGTGGGCCGCCGCACCGGCGTGCTCGTGACCCCGGCCCAGGCCTTCGGCATGGCCGAACATCACCTGGGTTTTGCCGGCACGGTCAGCCTGCAGCCCTCCACCCTGCTGGCGGTGCTCCACGACGTGGTGCTGTCCCTGGCACGCCACGGCTTTGAACGCATCTACGTGATCAACGGCCACGGCGGCAACATCGCCACCACCCGGGCGGCCTTCGCCCAGGCCTACGGCACCGCCGCCAGCCGCGGCCTGCCCGGGGCCGATCGCCTGCGCTGCCGCCTCGCCAACTGGTTCACCGCCAGTTCGGTGACCCAGGAAGCGCGCTCGCTCTATGGCGAGCGGGAGGGGCACCATGCCACCCCCAGCGAGATCGCCCTCACCCTGCATCTGGAGCCGAGCCTGGCCAGCAAGCAGCGGCCCCTGCCGGAAGCGGCCCCCGCCGGACCGATCCATGGCCCCGACGACTTCCGCCGCCGCCATCCCGACGGCCGCATGGGCTCCGATCCCTTCCTGGCCCAACCGGCGCACGGCGCCCGCTTCCTGGAGCTGGCGGCTGCAGCCCTGGCCGAAGATCTGCGCCAGTTCCTGGCGGAGGCGGAGCCGGCGGCGTGAGGCCCCTGTCCGGCTAGCGTCAACGCCAGTGCCGTTCTCCAGCATTCAGCCGTCATCATGAGCAGGATCACCGCCGACGACGTTCGCAAAGTGGCCCAGCTGGCCAGATTGGAGCTGCCCGAGGCGAAGATCGCCACCTACACAGGCCAACTGGAGCGCATCCTCGACTATGTCGCCCACCTGGAGCAGGTGGATACCGAGGGGGTCGCTCCCACCACCCGGGCCGTGGAGGTGGTGAATGTCACCCGCGCTGATGCAGTGGAAACGACAGCAGTGCGCGAAGAGCTGCTGAATCTGGCCCCCCAGCGGGAGGGCGATTTCTTCCGCGTTCCGAAAATTCTCGGCGATTAGGAGACTGCGGAAAAAGCGGTCTCGGCCGTGTTGACCGGCCGGGTCGCCACGCGGCCACCTTGCGTTCAGCGGCTTTGTACACGGCCGAAAGCAGCGGTCACAGCCGCAGCAGTCAGCCACAGCAGCAGCCGCAGCAGTCAGCAGGAGCAATCACCACCGGCTTCCCCGCCAGGGATAACCGCCGATTCAGCCACCTGTTGAGCACTGATTGCACCGTGATGGTGCTGAGTTAGGTCAGCCCACCGAACTTGAACTCGCCAACCAGATTCTCAGCGAGACGGTTCAGCCAGATGGTTCAGCGAGGACCGGGGGAGACGGCGGTGCGATGCAGCAGCTCGAGCACCCGACGGCGGGCATGGCGGGTGGGCATCAGGCCAGCCAGGGGACGCAGACGGCTGCGACGCTTCTTGTGGCTGCGCACGCCCAAAAAGATGTCATACAGAAAATTGAGCAGATCGCTGCGGCTTTCAAACATGCCGAGCCGCTGCGGTGAGCCCTTGGCATCGAGAATGTGTCGCGTAGCGTAATAAGCAGGCTGGTACTCAAACCAGGGGATGGAAGGCCAAAGATGGTGAACCAGGTGATAGTTCTGCCCCATGATCAGCCAGTTCATCGCCCTGCCCGGATACACACGGGCATTGTGCCAGCGATTACGTGACTGAAAAGGTCGGTGGGGCAAGTAATCAAAAAACAAACCCAGGGTCACGCCCACCATCAGTGCCGGCGCGAACCAGCAGTTAAATACAAACTGCAGGAAACCAAACTTGCTCGCCGCCAACACAATCGCCACAAACAGACCGCGGGCGATTCCCCACTCCAGCAGCTCATAGCGGCGCCAGAGCTTGCGGCGGAAGAAGAACACTTCGTGATAGAAAAAGCGCGGCGCGATCAGCCACAACGGCCCAAAGGTGCTGACGATGTGATCCGGGTCATTCTTCGGATCGTTCACATGGGCGTGGTGCTGCAGATGCACCCGGGTGAACACCGGAAAGCTGAAACCCAGCAGCAGCGCCGCCCCATGGCCCATCACCGCATTGCAGAAGCGATTGGGGTGGGCGGCGTTATGGCAGGCGTCGTGGATCACGGTGCCTTCCAGATGCAGGGCCAGGAAGCCCAGCGCCAGCAGGGCCGGCAGGGGCCATTGCCCCACGAACCAGCCCCAGATCGTCAGCGCCGCCAGCCCATAGCCCCCCAGAAACAAACCCACCGTGGGATTGAGGGCATTGGGCGGATCGAGATATTGCTTCGGAACGCTCTGTACGGCGGTCGTATGGCGACGGGCCGCGGCTGGAGAGGGGAGAGCTTGCGTTTGCGTCATCTCCCTGCCGGGTGTACGGGGTCGCCTTCGGAGCGATCAGACTACGGAACCAGCCCACCCAACCGCTGGCGAGCAGCACCTGTTGGTGGTCACCATTCTGGCTGAACCCCGATCGGGTGCCCCTGGATGGGGCCAGGCCCTTGCTGGGGGGCAACCCTGGAGGAACCCAGCAGAGCCGCCGCCGTGAACCCAGCCCACGCCTGCTCAATCCGGAGATTCCGATCCGCTCAGCCTGCCGAGCGCACCCGAACCCCTGATGCCCACCGGGGGACTTGAACCCCCACAGCCAAAGCCACTGGTACCTAAAACCAGCGCGTCTACCAGTTCCGCCAGGTGGGCGCTGCCCAACTCTACGGGGCACCCTCAGAATGGCGCCAACCGCCGGCCCCACCATGCTCGCCATCGTTGGGGGAACCCTGGCCCTGCTGCTGGGCCTGCTGTTGCTGCTGTTGCCCCTGGTGGCCACGGAGCTCAGCCGGCCGCGCGATTCGGTATGGGGTGCGGTGGTGCTGCTGCTGGGGCTGGTGCTGGTGACCAGCGCCGATCGGCTCACGGGCGCGCCGATGCTGGCCGTGCTCTGCGGTGGTCTGCTGATCGGCCGGCTGGGCAGCGAGGTGGGCCTGGGTCGCTGGCGACAGCTGACGGACGACGAACGCCAGCTGCTGGCCTCCAGTGAGCGCTGGAGCCGCAGCGTGCAGCAACTTGGCGCCGCCAGCACCAGCCTGCTGGAACGGAGCGGCGGCCTGCTGAGCGGCCTTGCCACCAAACTGGCTAGCCGGCCGCCGCGCACCGCCAGCAGCAAGCGCTGGGTGCGGCCGGAGCAGGCGGCTGCGACGGATCAGCCGGATCAGACAGAGCAGACAGAGCAGGTGCAGCCGACGGAACCGGAACCGCAGCCGCCTGCGGATAGCGCCAGCAGCGGCCTGGAGCCAGAGGCCGGGACCAAACCGGCGCCCGCCACCGACCACGCCACTGAGCCGGCCACGGTCCACCGGGAGGCGGAAGGCGCTCAGGCCACCCCGGCGGCAGCCGCCCCCGCGAGCCCGCCCGCCGCAGCGGCGCCGGCGGCCCCTGGGGCCAGCAATACCGAACTCGGCAGTTCTGAAACCAGCAGCCCCTCCCCGGCTGTGTTGGGAGCTGGCTTCAGCGGCCCCTCCACCGCCCAGCAGGCCGCGCCCCGGGCCGACACCACCGAGCGCACCCGGGTGGTGTGTGGCTTCGAGGAGATCACCGCCCTGCTGGCCGCCGCCCCGCTGCCAGGGGCCAAGCCCAGCGAGGCGGGATAATCGCCTGTTGCTGCCCCCTCGAGGCGTCGTGACTGTCAGCCCCGCCTCCAGCCCCTCCCCCCAATCGTCGTCCCCCGGCTCAGACAGCGGCGGCGCCAAGGCGACAGGTGCCCCTGGGCCGCTCTCCTACAAGGAGACCCTCAACCTGCTGCAGACCCCCTTCGCGATGCGGGCCAATGCCCGCCAGCGGGAGCCGGAACTGCAGCGCCTCTGGCAGGAGAAGGGCCTCTACGACCAGCTCAGCCGCGAGAACGCCGGCGCGGTGTTCACCCTGCACGACGGGCCGCCCTATGCCAACGGCGCCCTGCATGTGGGCCACGCCCTCAACAAAATTCTCAAGGACATCATCAACAAGCACGCCTTGATGCGTGGCCGGCGGGCCCGCTTCGTGCCGGGCTGGGACTGCCATGGCCTGCCGATCGAGCTGAAGGTGCTGCAGAGCCTGAGCAGCGAGGAGCGCCGCGCCCTCACGCCGATCAGCCTGCGGCAGAAAGCCCATGCCTATGCGCTCGAACAGGTGGAACGGCAGAAGGCCGGCTTCCAGCGCTGGGGCATCTGGGCCGACTGGGATTCCCCCTATCTCACCCTGCAGAAGCCCTATGAGGCCGCCCAGATCGGCGTGTTCGGCCAGATGGTGCTGGCCGGCCACATCTACCGCGGGCTGAAGCCGGTGCACTGGAGTCCCAGCTCGCGCACGGCCCTGGCCGAGGCGGAACTGGAATATCCCGACGGCCACACCTCCCCCAGCGTCTATGTCGCTTTTCCGGTGGTGTCGCTGCCGTCTGGCCTGGCTGGCCAGCTGCGGCCCTTCGGCATCGAAGGCCCCACCGACAGCGGCCATCGCGAGCAGCTGTTCGTGGCGATCTGGACCACCACCCCCTGGACCCTGCCGGCCAACCTGGCGGTGTCGGTGAATGGGGCCCTGGATTACGCCATCTGCCGCGACGGCAGCGCCCCGGAGTCGGCCCCGCGCTACCTGGTGGTGGCCAGGGATCTGGTGGACAGCCTCCAGACCAGCCTGGATCGGCCCCTGGAACCGCTGCTCACGGTGAAGGGAGCCGATCTGGAGGGCATCAGCTATCGCCATCCACTGCTGGAGCGCACCAGCCCGGTGGTGCTCGGTGGCGACTACATCACCACCGAATCGGGCACAGGTCTGGTGCACACGGCCCCCGGCCACGGCGTCGACGACTTCAACACCGGCCGCCAGTACGGCCTGCCGGTGCTCTGCCCGGTGGATGAAGCCGGCACCCTCACCGATGAGGCGGGCCCGTTCGCCGGCCTGAACGTGCTCAAGGATGCCAATCCGGCGATCATCACGGCCCTGCGCGATGCCGGCGTGCTGTTAGCCGAACAGCGCTATGAGCATCGCTACCCCTACGACTGGCGCACCAAGAAACCGACAATCTTCCGCGCCACCGAACAGTGGTTCGCCTCGGTGGCGGGTTTCCGTGAGCAGGCGCTGGCGGCGATCGACGCCGTGGAGTGGCTACCGGCCAGCGGTCGTAATCGCATCGAGGCGATGGTGCGCGACCGGGGCGACTGGTGCATCTCACGCCAACGCACCTGGGGCGTGCCGATTCCGGTCTTCTATCACCGCGAAACCGGCGAGGTGCTGCTCACTGC
Source organism: Cyanobacteriota bacterium (assembly GCA_026389335.1). Classification (GTDB taxonomy): domain Bacteria; phylum Cyanobacteriota; class Cyanobacteriia; order PCC-6307; family Cyanobiaceae; genus Cyanobium. Next base: position 18,670 of record JAPLIB010000147.1, read on the forward strand.
CGAGAGCCTGGCCCACATCCAGGCGCTGATCGCCGCGCACGGCTCCGATATCTGGTGGCAGAAGGACGAAGCCGAGCTGCTGCCGCCCTCCCATGCAGGCGAAGCCGCCAACTGGCGCAAGGGCAGCGACACGATGGATGTGTGGTTCGACTCCGGCTCCTCCTGGGCCGGGGTGCTGGGCGGCTTGGAACAGGGGGTCACCCCCGCCAGCCCAGCGGCTGGCGACGGGGCGTTGGCGGCGGCCGAGGCGGGTGCCACGGCCGGTGGTGCCTCTGGCGCCAGCCAGGGCAGCGCACCGGCCCGGCTGAACTATCCGGCCGATCTTTACCTGGAAGGCACGGATCAACATCGCGGCTGGTTCCAGAGCAGCCTGCTCACCTCCGTGGCCGTGAACGGCGCGGCGCCCTATCGCACGGTGCTCACCCACGGCTTCACCCTCGATGAGAAGGGCCGCAAGATGAGCAAGTCCCTCGGCAATGTCGTCGATCCGGCGGTGCTGGTGGAGGGGGGCAAAAACGAGAAGCAAGAGCCGGCCTATGGCGCCGATGTGTTGCGGTTGTGGGTGAGTTCGGTGGACTACTCCGCCGATGTGCCCCTGGGGCCAGGCATCGTCAAACAGCTGGCCGACGTCTACCGCAAGGTGCGCAACACGGCCCGCTATCTGCTCGGCAACCTGCACGATTTCAACCCGGCCACGGATGCGGTGCCGATCGCCGCGCTGCCACTGCTGGATCGCTGGATGCTGCAGCGCACCGCCAGCCTGATCGCAGACGTGAACGCCGACTTCGAGCGCTATGAGTTCTACCGCTTCTTTCAGGCGCTGCAGAACTTCTGCGTGGTCGATCTCTCCAACGTCTACCTCGACATCGCCAAGGACCGTCTCTATGTAAGTGGTGCCGATGATCTGCGCCGCCGCAGCTGCCAGACGGTGCTGCACCTGGTGGTGGAGCGGCTGGCGGGACTGATCGCGCCGGTGCTGTGCCACATGGCCGAAGACATCTGGCAGAACCTGCCCTATCCGGTGGCCGAGGCCTCGGTGTTTGAGCGCGGCTGGCCAACGGCGCCGGCGGCTTGGGCGGCAACGGAGCTGCAGGAGCCACTGCAGCGGATTCTGGAGCTGCGCGCCCAGGTGAACCGCCAGCTGGAGCGCTGCCGCAGCGAAGGCACGATCGGCTCCTCCCTCGAAGCCCAGGTGCAGCTGGAGATCAACGCCGGCGCAGACGCTGCGGCCAGCTCCCTGACCGCAGCCCTGACGCTGCTCCAGGACCAGGGCCATCCGCAGGTGGACAACCTGGCCGACTGGCTGCTGGTGTCGACCCTGCAGATCGGCGGCGAGGCTCCCGCCGCGGTGCTGGCCGAAGCCAGCGAGGAGGGGCTCACGGTGCGCATCGCCCGGGCCGAGGGCCACAAGTGTGAGCGCTGCTGGCACTTCGAAACCGACATCGGCCAGCACCTCGCCCACCCCAGCCTCTGCGGCCGCTGCGTGGCGGTGCTGGCCTCTCAGCCGCGGGCGCCTCAGCCGCGGGCGTGAAACACACGCCCGTAGTGGCTGTCAACCAGCTCCTGCCGGCACCAGCAGTCCTTCACCGTCACCACGGAACCGGGGAGCAGATCGGTCCAGGGGCCATCGAATGGGAAGGGCACATCCACCCACTGGGGCTTGGCCGCGAAGTTGATCACCACCACGAAGCGCTCGCTGCCGCCGTCGCGGGCCGTGCCCCAGCGATGCACGATCAGCAGCTGACGGGCGGCGTCGATGCCGTAGCCATCGCGATCAAACTGCTGGGCCTCGGCCGCCACCCCGCGGGGATGGAAATGGGCAGAGGTGAGCCCCGGATGCTCCCGGCGCAGGCGGATCAGACGGCGGTGCAGCGCCGTCAGTGCCTTGCCGGCAGCATCATCGCGGAACTGCCACTGCAGGGGCCGGGACCGCACCCGGTCGCTGCCCGCCTCCGGTAGATAGCGCTCTTCGCCGAACTCCTGGCCGTTGTGCAGCATCACGGCGCCACAGGCGCTGAACAGGGCAATCAGGTGGGGCTGGGCGCGGTACCAGTGCTGGCTGCGCTCCACCCCGGGCCGATCGCCGCCGATCTTGTTCACCAGGGTGCCGTGGTCGTGGTTTTCCACATAGATGACGGGCCCGCAGCCCTCGGCAAAATCGCGGCCGGTATCGAGGGCGCGCAGATAGGAGCCGCGCAGCTGGCCGCTGCGACCGGTTGCAAAGGCCTCGAACATCAGGGGATCGAACCAGGTGCCACTGGCGCCGATGCGATTGGCCTCGTCAATAGCCTGGTAACGATCATCGGGGAGATTCTCGAGCAGCAGCGGAAAGTGCGGGCAGCCGCTGCTCTGCAGGCGGCGACGGAGGTTGGCGATCAAGGTGGTGATGCCGGGATCACCCTCGCGGCGGCGGAAGAAGCCCCTGACGTAATCGAAGCGGATGCCGTCGATGCCGAAGCGATCGATCCAGTACCCGCAGACATCGAGGATGAACTCCCGCGTGCAGCCGTTCTCGAAGTCGAAATCCTCGAAGAAGCCACCGCCTTCAAATTGTCCAATGAAGGGACAATCTTCCCGATTCTGGTACAGCTGAAGATAGGGAAATTCGGCGCAGGCGTGGTTGAACACGCCATCCATGATCACGCCGATGCTCCGTTCATGCAGGGCATCAATCAGCCGCCTGAGGCTGGAGAGTCGCTCCACGTTCTGCTCCGCCGGCACCCCTTCGAGATCGGTGAGGCGCTCATCGACAGAGAAGAACAGGAACGGTTCGTAGCCCCAGTTGAAACCGCCGCCGGGCACCGCCGTCCAGGGCAACGGCTCCACAGCGTTGACACCGAGATCGACGAGATGATCGATCGACTCGCGCACGATGTCCAGTTGGTTGCGCTGTGAGCGATCAGCACTGAGATTGGCCGTGAAGTCGTCGATCGCCAGTTCGTAGATCACCAGCTCGGCCTGGGGCGGCAGCGGATGAACCGTGGTGACCGCCGCAACCTTTTGCCCGCCGATCACCACAGCGGAATTGTCAGCATCGCCGCTGCGACAGCTGTAGCGGGTGCAGGGATCGTTCACCCAGCGCACGTCGCCGTTCTCGAAGTGAACGACGAACTTGTACTGGTAGAAGCCTTCAGCCAACTCCGTGGCGGTGCAGACATAGAGCAGGCCCCGCTCATGGGGCAGCAAGGCCATCGGCAGCGCCAGGGCCGGATCCCAGCCGCCGGCGTGGAAGGTGCCGGCAATGGCGATCCGGCGAATCTTCGGCAGGCCACCACGGCCGTACTGAAGAATGTCGCGACTGCTATCCGGGAAGAACAGGCGGAAGGTGATCGAGCCACCGACATGATCGACGGCGGGACCGAAGGATTCATACATCAGGGAGACTCCTGGAAGGACAGGTCCGGATCACGGTTGGCAGCGGCCCTCAAGAGCGGCCCTGGGGAGCGGCCACCAGGCCTTCAGAAGCTGGAGAGCACACGGCGGTGTTCCGATCGCGACGCGGCGGTGGAGCCGAAGCGGAGTGGAACTGAAGCGCCGGCCTTGGCGACAGAACCGGCCCGGGCTCCGGCCCTGTCGCCGGCAGCACCCGTCCCCAGGATGCGGCCGATCGTGGCCGCCACCACTGCCGGGTCGTCATCGAAGGCGCCATGGCTGGCAGCCCGCGCCCCATGCAGGGAGCCCACCGGTTCGGCGTTGGGGGAGCGAATCCAGCTCAGCGCTGGGGCCCCGACGGCTGCAGGCGTGGCCGGGTTGAACAGCTGGGCGAGGCTGGCATCGGCTTCGATGAACTTTTCCATCCCCAGAATCGCTTCACCTTTGGGACGCAACAGCGGAATCCTGACGGATTTCTCAAAGGCATTGGATACCAGATAAAGCAGAGACTTGTTGTAGATGCGCGCGCAGTCGTCATCCTGTTCCGCCTGATCGGTGAGGGTGAAGAGCGCCAGATCGCCGAGCTTGTTGGCCTTGATCGCCGGCAGATAATGCTCCTGGAACAGGGACACCGTGCAGGCTGGTGCCCACAATGAGCAGGTGCTCGGCTGGATACCCTTGGCGAGCAGATAGGACAACAGCGGGGCCAGAAAGATGCTGCCGGCGCTATGGCCCACCAGGTGAATCTCCAGCCTGGAATCACTGGCGGCCAGGGCGACGATCTGATCGGCCAGGCAGCGGGCACCGCCTTTGGCGGTGGTGGTGGCACGCAGGGCGTTCTCCTTCATCTCATCCCACTGAGCCTTGCCGGTGAGCCGCCGGGCCAGGGGCTCAAGGGCATCATCGAGGCGATCGAGCATGAAATCCTTGGTGCCATCCAGCACACCCTCCGGCCGGCGATGACGGGTGGCGTCCTCCAGCATGTTGCGCAACGTGGTCCAGTAGTCGCTCTTCCAGATGAAAGCGATCGGATAGATCTCACGCGGCAGCATCTGGCGGCGATAGTCGGCGAGGCGCTGCAGAGCCGAATCCTGGCTCACAAGACCGCCATGGGCGTAGAGCACCAGGCGCCGTTTCGTCCAGCTGCTGGTGCGCTGCACAAAGTCGGTGTGGATGATCTCCTTGATCGACTCCGGTGTGGTGCCGATGTTGCCGTGGGGATCGAGCTGACCGTCGTTGCGGATGCTGATCACATGGGGGCGGATTTCGTTGTACTGATAGGAGCGGCGCCGAACCGTTCCCACCGCGCCGGCCTGAACGCCGGCGCCCCTGCTGGCGCCATTGCTGGCCATCGAAACCGGCACACCGAGCCGGGCCACCCAGACATCGGTGCCGTTGGCGAGCCAGTCGGCGTAACAGATATGGCCGTAGCCGCTGCGCCCCCAGCCCTCGCCCCAGGAATTCTGAATCCAGAAGCCCCGCTCGTCGTAGGCGACGATCGCGAAGGCATGGCCGCCGAGCCATTCATCCTGCAGGTGAATGATGCCGCTGTCCCCCACCTCCTGCCAGCCCGCATGCACCCGGGCACTGGCATAGAGAATGCCCACCTCGGTGATGGCCGCATGCATCGCCACAAAATCCTGGTGATTGACGCGGAAATAGGACCCCAAAGGCCGTTGACTGGCATCGGCGATGACCTTGTCGTTCAGGCCACCCTTGGCGCGGGACGTGGCCGTCCAGAGCTTGCTGGCGCAGACACCATGCTTATGCCAGCCCTTCATCGCCCCGCGACAGCTGGAGCCCTCGTAATCCTCTCCGGCCCATTCGTCATAGCGACGGGCCAGCGCATAGAACATGTAGGGACTGACCGGCAATGGATCAGCACCGATGCGGCGGGTGGCGAGCAGGTGATTGGCCACCGCAGCCAGCCCGAAGCCCGTGCAGGCCCCTTCGCTGCCCTGATCCAGGATCGGCAGGGCCAGGGCCTGAAAGTCCTCGATCGGGCGCAGCGGCGGCACCTCCACCAGGGTGGGCTCATACATGCGATCCCTGAAATCCACGCTGTCCGGGCGGGCCGTGAGCAGGCGCCGGGTGCTGCCGGTGAGCGCCCTGGGCAGAGCCTGGGCCTGCGCTGCGGGAGAAGCGGCCATGGCGAGGGGTGGCGAGGTGCGTCGGGGGCAGGAGAAGAAAATGCCGACCAGAACGGTTGAACTGGCGCCCTGAACCAAGGCTTTACGGCTGGATTTCCGCGACGGAAATCACCAAAAAATCCTGGCATTGAACCAAGAACAATCTCCGCCAAAAAGCGAGCCCAAAATGATGCCAAACAGCCTCATTGCCGCGGCCGTTATCAACGGCTATTTCTTCATCGTCGCTTCAGCGCCACAGCGCGCCGGCGGCCTCCGCAGAAACAACGGCAGACAACTCTTCACCATGAAAACGTTTCTTCACCATGAAAGCCTGATCAGGCGGCAGACTTTTCAAGCAGCAGCTTTTTATCAAGCGGCAGACTTTTATCAAGCAACAGACTTTTTTCAAGCGGCAGACTCTTTTTCAAGCGGCAGACTCTTTCTCAAGCGGCAGACGTTACCAAGCAGCTGACCCAGCCAGGCCGGCAAGCTGAAGCCAACGGATCCGGCAGGCACGGGCTGGAGCCAGCCCATGGCGGCGCCCCGACAGGGCTCGCCTCAGAATGGCCCGATGGCGATCATCCGGGCCGAAACGCTTTCCAAGACCTACCGGGTGGCCGACAAGCAGCCGGGCCTGGCCGGCACCCTGCGCCATTTCGTGCAGCGCCGCCATCGCGATGTGGCGGCCGTGAAAGGGGTGAGTTTCACGATTGAGGCCGGCGAGATGGTGGGCTTTCTCGGCCCCAACGGCGCTGGCAAGACCACCACCTTGAAGATGCTGAGCGGCCTGATCCATCCCAGCGGTGGGATGGCCGAGGTGGCCGGCCATCTGCCCCAGCGCCGCCAGGCCGACTTCCTGCGCCAGATCACCCTGGTGATGGGCCAGAAGCAGCAACTGATCTGGGATCTGCCGCCGCTCGATTCGCTGCGGGTGAATGCGGCCGTCTATGGCCTCGACGACGCCACCGCCCGCCGCCGCATCGCCGAACTGGCCGACATGCTGGAACTGGGGGAGGAGTTGACGCGGCCGGTGCGCAAGCTCTCCCTCGGCCAGCGCATGAAGGCGGAACTACTGGCAGCCCTGCTGCATCAGCCGGCGGTGCTGTTCCTCGATGAACCCACCCTGGGCCTCGACATCAATGCCCAGGCCCGGGTGCGCGCCTTTCTGGCGGACTACAACCGCCGCCATGGCGCCACGGTGCTGCTCACCAGCCACTACCTGGCCGACATCACCGCCCTCTGCCCGCGGGTGCTGCTGATCCATGAAGGCGGCCTGTTCCACGACGGCAGCCTGCGGGAACTCTCCAGCCGGCTCGCCCCCTGCCGCCTGGTGCGGCTGGAACTGGAAGAGCCGCGGCCGGCGGCGGCTTTCGTGAGCTATGGCGAGGTGGAAGCCTGCGATGGCCGCGATGTGCGGCTGCTGGTGGAGCGCGAGCGGCTCACTGAAGTGGTGGCGCGGTTGCTGGCGGATCTGGAGGTGCGGGATCTGGAGGTGAGTGATCCGCCGATCGAGGAGCTGATTGGCCGGCTCTTCCGCCAGGGGGCAGTGACATGAGGGTCTGGCGGCAGGGAGACGCGCCCAGGCGGAAGCGGAGCCTGGGCCAGCTGGTCTGGGGCCTGGGCCGCCGGCTGCACCACGGCTGGCGGGTGGCCCGCGCCCTGTTCAGCAGCCAGTACGCCCTGATGCTGGAGTACCGCGCCGAGACTGCCCTCTGGGCCCTCTCGGGCATCCTGCCCTTCATCATGCTCGGCATCTGGAGCCAGCTGGCCGTGCCGCCGGCTGGTCTCGGGCCGGGCAGTGGAGCGGATGCTGGCGGGATCGGCCTGGATCAGGTGCAACTCAGCCGCTACTTCCTCTGCGCCTTCGTGGCGCGCCAGTTCAGCGTCGCCTGGGTGGTGTATGCCTTCGAGGAGGACGCCCTGCAGGGCCGCCTGTCCCCCTACCTACTGCAACCGCTGCAGCCGCTCTGGCGCTATGTGGCGGCGCATCTGGCCGAACAGCTCACCCGGCTGCCCTTCGTGGTGCTGATCGCCGCCGTGTTCTTCCTGCTGCAGCCGGCGGCCCTGTGGATCCCCTCGCCGGCACGGATCGTGGCGACGGTGCTGGCCATCTGGCTGGCCTTCAGCATCAACTTTCTGATGCAAAGCTGCATCGCCATCCTCTGCTTCTGGAGTGAACGGGCCAGCGCCCTGGAGCGCTTGCTGTTCATTCCCTACCTGTTTCTCTCCGGGCTGGTGGCGCCCCTGCAGGTGTTCCCACCGGCCTTGCGCGCCGCCGCCCACTGGACGCCCTTTCCCTACATGGTGGCCTTCCCCGCCCAGCTGCTGGCCGGCGGGGCCGTGCCGATCGCGGCGAGCTTTGCCGCCATGGTGGGCTGGATCAGCCTGCTGCTGCCGATCACCCTGCTGCTCTGGCGCGCCGGCGTGCGCCGCTACTCGGCGATGGGGGCCTGAGCGATGGCGACTCCGGGCCTGACAGCTCTGGGAATGAAGGGCCTGCTGCGCTACTGGCGCACCTTGAAGCGCTTCTGGGGATCGGCCCTGGCCAGCCAGATGGAATATCAGGTCAATCTGCTGATCGAAGTGCTGGCAATGGCCGGCAACCTGGCCGGCAGCCTGCTGCTGCTCTGGCTGATCTACGGCCGTGGTCAGCAGCTGGGGGGCTGGAGCCTGGACGCCGCTCTGGTGGTGCTGGGGATCTACACCCTGCTGGATGGGGTGTCCTCGACGCTGCTGCGGCCTAACCTCGGCGCCATCGTCACCCAGGTGCAGCAGGGCACCCTGGATTTCGTGCTGCTCAAGCCGATCGACAGCCAGTTCTGGCTCTCGACCCGCACCCTCTCCCCCTGGGGCTTGCCCGAGATCGTCACCGGGCTGGGCCTGGCGATCTGGGCGGCCCTGCGCGCCGGCGCCCGGCCCGGGGTGGCGACGCTCCTGGGGGGCGCCTTGATGCTGCTGAGCAGCGTGGTGATTCTGTACAGCCTCTGGTTTGTACTGGCCACCACCAGCATCTGGTTCGTCAAGACCTGGAACGTCACCGAGGTGCTGCGGGCCGCCCTCAGTGCCGGCCGCTATCCGATCAGCGCCTATCCCGCCGGCCTGCGCACCCTGTTCACCGTGGTGCTGCCGGTGGCCTTCCTCACCACCGTGCCGGCGGAGGCGATTCTGGGCCGGGCCAGTGGCATGTGGCTGCTGCTGTCCGTGGCGGTGGCGACGGCTTCGCTGTTGTTCAGCCGCTGGTTCTGGCGCTTGGCCCTGCGGGACTACACCTCGGCCTCCAGCTGAGACCAGCCCAGGCCTGGGCGCTGAGCGCCTGGCTCGCCCGCTGGCTGGCCTGGGGCCGACAGCGCCTTCCAAGGCCAGGCCCCAACTTTTGTTGTACAAAGCCCGATCAGGGCAGGGCAGGTGCGTGAGATTGGCCCCACGGAGTCTTCTCGGCAATCAAGAGCCCCGGACATCCGCCAGCTCAGGCCCAGCTGGCCAGCTCCAGAAAAGCCGCCGCCGGAAGCGGCCCCCGCAGCCGCACGCCACCGCTCGGATCGAGCGGAGCCGCCAGCAGCTCGGCGCCACGGATGCGGGCCGCCTCCGGCAGGGCGGCCCGATCGGGGTCAAAGGCGGTGGGATGGGTGGTGAGGCTGGAGAAGCCGCGGAAGATGAGCAGTTCAAAGGGTTCCCAGCCAGCCGGGAGCTGGTCCGGCCCGGCTGGTTCGGCGCCGGGTTCGGCGGGGGTGGCGGCGGGTGTAGCGACGGTGGCGGCGGCAGCCCCGCCACTATCCAGGGCCTCTGCTGGCAGGCTGCCGCGCAGCCGCAGCACCCGATCGGGCCGGGAGCGACTCAGGGCCTCCAATGCCGCCAGCAGGCCGGCGATAGAGGCCGGCGGCGGCTCAGGGCTGAACGGCTCAGGGCGCATCGGTTCACAGTCCATCGCTGCCTCACGCCGCAACCACGGCTCAGAACTCACCGGCCACCCGACCCTGACGGGGCAGACGCACCAAGAGCCACTGCAACAATCCCACCCCGTAGGCCACCAGGGCCAGATAGCCAAAGAAGGCCGCCACACCGGGGTTCCAGTCGGCACCGAAGACGAAATCAAACACCTTGTCCACGGCGTTGTTCAGCCCCCTGGGCGCCTCCAGCCAGGGCTGACAGAACCCCAGACCCGGCTGGGAGGTCATGCAGGGCAGGGCCGTGATCGCCAGGCCAGCGCTGAGCAGGGCCAGCACACTGAGGCTCCAGCGCCAGATCCGCACCGTCAGCGGCAGCGGCCGCCAGGGCGGCATGTCGGCCAATTCCTCATTGAGATCAACCCAGAACCAGAGGCTGGCCAGGATCAGCAGCGGCGCCAGCACCAACAGCAGGTAGCCGCTGGGACGCCGATCCACCAGCAGCAGCAGGGCGATCAACAGCAGGCTGGACACCTTCCAGTACAGCCCCATCAAGCGAATCAGGGCCGGCTGGCGGCGGGCGAGGCTCCAGACCAGCAGCACCAGGGGAACGCCCACGGCGAACAGCACGCCCAGGCGCACGTCCAGCCAGACCAGGGAGCGGTAATACGGATCCGGCACGGATGGGCGGTTCGGTAAGGCGCCATTATCCGTACACCCCCCTCGGGCGATAGGGTCGCGGCCATGGCTGCGCTCCCCTCCTTTCCCTGGTTGCCGGGCTGGTCGCGGCTCAACAGCGCCCAAGCCTGGTGCCGCACCGCCCTGGCCCGGGATGTGTCACTGGAAGATTCAGTGGGCACCGTGGTGCGCCAGCTGGGCCCTACGGGGGAAGCGGATCTGGCCCTGGTCTTTGCCTCCAGCAGCTATGCCAGTGATCTGCAGCGGCTGCTGCCGCTGCTGCGCCAGAAGCTGAAGGCCAGGCACTGGCTCGGCTGCATCGGCGGTGGCGTGGTGGGCACCGAAGCCACCGGCGTGGCCCACGAGCTAGAGCAGGAACCGGCCCTCAGTGTCACCTTGCTGCGTCTGCCCGGGGCCGAACTGGTTCCCTTCGCCATCGACACCACGACCCTGCCGGACCTGGACGGCCCGGCCGAGCCCTGGCGAGCGCTGGTAGGCGAAGCGGCCGCGCCGGATGCCTCCCTGCTGCTGCTGGTGGATCCGGCCTGCAGCGCCATCAATGATCTGATCAACGGGCTCGACTACGCCTTTGCCGGCGGGGTGAAGGTGGGTGGCATTGCCAGCCCCCACAGCTCCGCCCATGGATCGCTGCTGTTCAACGACCAGGTGCTGGAGGGGGCGGTGGGCTGCCTGATCGGCGGCGCCTGGACGCTTGAGCCGGTGGTGGCCCAGGGCTGCCGTCCGATCGGCCCGGTGCTGGAGGTGGAGCAGGCCCAGCGCAATGTGGTGCTGGAGGTGAGCCAGGGCGAGCAGCGCAGCAGCCCGGTGGCGGCCCTGCAGGCGATCCTCTCGGACCTGAGCCAGGAGGAACGGGAGCAGGTGAAACACTCGCTGTTTCTGGGGGTGGGTCGCAGCGATTTCAGCCTGGCCAATCTGCAGCAGGCGCCCTCGGCCTTTCTGGTGCGCAATTTGATCGGCGTTGATCCCCGCAACGGAGCGGTGGCCGTGGCCGAACGCATGCGGGTGGGCCAGAAGGTGCAGTTCCAGCTGCGGGACGGCGAGGCCTCCCGCCAGGAAGCCCGCCAGCTGCTGGCCGCCCTGGCCAGCCGCCAGAAGCAGGAGCCGCTGCTGGCCCTGCTGTTCGCCTGCCTGGGTCGGGGCCAGGGCCTCTACGGCGAAGCGGATGGCGATGTGAGCCTCTGCCATGAAGCCTTCGCCGGCCTACCGATCAGTGGCGTGTTCTGCAACGGCGAAATCGGCCCGGTGGGCGGCACCACCCACCTGCATGGCTACACGGCCAGCTGGGGCTTCCTGGTGCCGCGGCCGGCCTCGGCGACAACGGCCACAACGGCGATGGGGCTGACGGGGGCGGGCCCGACCGGGGCAGGCGACTGACCATGGTGCGGCAGCACGTCAATCCCCTCAGCAGCTTCCACCAACTGCCGCGCTGCCTGCCGCCGCCGGCGGAGTTGTTCGCGACGGCCGAACTGCCCCTGCATCTCGACATCGGCTGCGCCCGCGGCCGCTTCCTGCTGGCCCTGGCCCAGCAGGATCCAACGCGCAACCATCTGGGGGTGGAAATCCGCCGGCCGTTGGTGGATGCCGCTGAAACCGAACGGCTGGCCGCAGGCCTCACCAACCTGCGCTTCCTGTTCTGCAACGCCACCATCAACCTCCAGGACTGGCTGCAGGCACTGCCGCCCGGCCGGCTGGCCCTGGTGACGATCCAATTTCCGGATCCCTGGTTCAAGCAGAAGCACCGCAAGCGCCAGGTGCTGCAGCCGCCGCTGCTGGCGGCGATCGCCGCGGCCCTGGCACCGGGCCGGGAGCTGTTCCTGCAGAGCGATGTGCTGGGCGCGATCGAGCCGATGGTGGCCCTGGTGGAAGCCAGCGGCGGCTTCGAGCGCCCCACTGGCGACGCCCGCCCCTGGCGCGCGGCCAACCCCCTGGCCCTGCCGACGGAGCGGGAAACCTATGTACAGAGCCAAGGGCTGCCGGTGTACCGGGTGCTCTACCGTCGCAACCATGCGCCGCCGCCTATCCCCTTAGGAGTTCGCTGAAAAACCCGGCCCCCTCTGCCAGAATTGGGCAGCTGCCCATTCGTTGATGCGAGGCCAACAGGAGCGCAGTAGCTCTTTGTTCTCCTACGTCTCGATCGAGGAGCGGATCCCGACCAGCCATCCGC
>JAPLIB010000126.1 GCA_026389335.1 Cyanobacteriota bacterium
CACCGCGATGGCGTAATGCCTTCTTTACTACCGGATACCTGAGTTCAGCAGCAAGAGCAGCACGGCTTCTTTGACCGCTCGGCGTTGAGCGATCAGGCGTGCATTCGCGCGGCGGTACGTCCCGACCCCTGAATGGGTACCCCGCTACTCACCTGCCAGCTAGACCATATCCTATTTGCCCAAAGGGATCACTTGGTCTCTCGTTGCCCGGGTTGGACCGAAAACCTGGTAAGGCAGCGGGGGTGGCTCCAGAGGCGCTGTGGCCATCTAACCGTTGGTAAAGTTAGATGCCTTGTTTGCTCTTAGAGAAAGGACTGAGGAAGTTGGGGAAGATTTCAGTCTCAGGCGTTAACGGTCAGATTCGCCTCAGCCTTGGACGACTTGATACGCTTCCTCAGCTTTCGGCTCCAGCCGAAGGCCACACCGACACTGATAATGGGTAGGGGACCGGGAACAGCGGAGACACCGGTGGAACCGGTAATCGTTAGGGTGTAAGGACCGGTTTGGAAGGGGTCGGGGTCTCGATTCCAACCGGTCAAGGGATTAGCAGAGGGATCAGAATCATATAGATTGAATCCCAATATATATATTCCTGCTGGTTGTGACGAGAGATCACCCACATTGAATTGAGGAAGCAAATCTGGACCATCGTCGTCGTCGGCCAATATTAAAGAACCTGATTCATTAAACAAAAAGAGCTGGGAATCGTTGTCTACCGAAAGTGCCGAAGATACGGTTACAGAGAAGGAGCTCGGTTGATCAACCACAAAGCGATAGAGATCGATGTCATCTGTGCCGCTTCCGAGATCGATCAAGGTTCCTGAAATGGAGTTAAGAGGTCCGGTTCCCAAAATGCCTTGAACCGTCGGCAGCAGTTCACCGGCATCTCCAATTTCATTCCAACTAAATGCGCGGGCAGGCAAGCTGTGCAGCGTCAGGCCGGCAAACCCTGTAACAACAATGAGCGCTGCAAGTATTGATCTTGCGGATATCATTTCACTGAAAAAATTGCCTTAAGAACCTTAGTGGTCATACAGGTTTCTGTCAGGCACTAGTCACAAGTTTTTACTTGATTACCCGGCTCACTCCGCGCAGGGTGGCCTAGGCACATTGACTGGTACGCCTACACCAGTCAAGCCATGTCACGCAGTGCCATCCAGTTCTAGAAAGGCCTCTCCCTGTCTCAGTTCCAGCGGCTCTACGGTTCCGATGCGCAGTGTGAGGCTGCTCTGGAGAAAGCCCGCTGGCCCGACGGGTACCAGTGTCCGCGTTGCCAAGGCCACGAGCTGGGCTGGTCTATAGCCGGAGGCTCAAGCGCTATCAGTGCCGTGCCTGCAGCTTGCTCAGGCCACAGGAGCAACGCTCACCAGCAAAGAGGCCCGCTGGATCCTTGGTCGCAAGCCTGCAGAGGCCGAGCGAATAAAGAAAGTGGGGATCGATGCTTGGCAACTATTGAAAGAATAAGCTTGGAATCAATCAAATAACACCAAGGACGGATGTCATTGAAGAACTAAAAAGCCCCTCTGGTGGCAGGGGCTTTGGGCGGGATAGAATTAGTAGTTAGCGATAGTGATTAGTAGTTATCAGAACCCGGTAGTTAGCCCCTGCATCTACAGAACCCGGTATTACTGCCGAACCCGCCGCCAGCCACACCCTCCAGCTCCTCATCGCTTAGCTCCTCCCCAACTGCCTGAGCCCGCTGCAGTTAATCTGCCGAAATCACAAATCCGACCTCCTTAGCAATCGCCACAGCAGCGTCAGCATCCGCTGCTGCATTGAGTCTCTCCTGAAGACCCACATCTGCCTTGACGGCTTCCAGGAAGGCTTTGAGTTGGTCTTCTGACATATCCAGAAAGTGAAATACCTACCCCTTTAGAGCCTACCTACGTTCCCCCGTCAGCATCCCTCAGCACTTCCTCATAGCTCCCTCCAAGCAAGCCACTCCCATAGCCACCACGCCCTCCCGGCAACTCCCCGTGACACTGGAGGTTGTAGAGATGACGAATCCGCCCGAGGTATTCGTCGCCGCATTCAAAAGCGAGCCATCTAATCAAAAAATCAATTAAATCTTTCTCGTTAAACGCAGGCTGCTGCGGCAGAGCTAGCAGCAGTGTTGGGCGACTGCGGCTCAAGTACGGCCGTGACACCGGCACCGCCGACTAGGGCTTCGATTTGTTCTTCGCTTAGCTCCTTGTCGCCATGAAGTTTTTCCTCGTTTACGACTTCAAGCATTTCAGGTGGAGTGAAATCATAGCCAAATGATTTGGCATATTCATACATTTCACCGTGATCATCTTTTCCGAGAATAGTTGCTGAGTCGAGTGTTAGTTTTCCAGATGTAACATCTGCATAAAAGCGAACCGCTTCGGACTTGGACATTCTGCTGATTTGAGTGGAAAGCTAGCAGACCTTAGCGCACAAGCAGGTGATGTGCATCAAACTTTCATTTGCTTTCCCATTGACGGTTAATCTTAAGGTTTGCCACGAGGAATTCGTCTGTTCTTTTGGTATTCGGTGCCTTGAGAGGGCCTGCGCTTTGTCGGTGCCTGAGGCCGAATCTGCTGCAATCGATTTGTTCTGAACTGGTTGCCGTTATCTTGATCCTGCGCCGTGGCGATAGCCTGCGGAATCTGAGGCGTATTGTCCGGCAGTGCCGAGAGATCGACATCCCGCATCTCAGGTCTTGGTTGATCGACCGTCGGCTCCAGTGGTTGCTCTAACAGTGTTGCGTCACCAGCACTTGCGCCGACCTGCCTGATGTAGTGGGGTCCAACGGGGATGGCCAGCATCTGAGTGTCTTGCTGGCGCTGCTGGGTCGGCCCCCTCTTTGCCTTTGAATTACGCCTCAATCAAACCCCTTAAGAGTGGCAACAGATAGCGGTAAGATTTAGAAGAGCCAATGGTATCCGTGATGGCGATAGAGAACGAAGCATTTGGTAGTTGCGTTGGGGAGATAAATGCATTAGAAGAAGTGGAGAATAGCGAGGTGTGGCTTTGCTGTGGGTTGAAATATTGGGGATTTACTTTGGCAGGAAAAGTGGCTCAAGATTAGCGATGGAGGGGGTGATGGTGCCAGGTATTGGAGGGCGTTGTGGGGTGTTTGAGAGTGATTGAAGAAATAAAAAGCCCCTGTTCTGGCAGGGGCTTGGCGGAGTTATGATGTTAATGTTCACAGCTTATATCCTGGACACTAGCATATTTCTATGCTCCTCCTAAGCGTACATACACCGCCAGCAACACCCTCAAGCTCCTCATCGCTTAGCTCCTCCCCAACTGCCTGAGCCCGGTGCAATTCATCTGCAGAAATCAAAAATCCCACCTCCTTGGCAATCGCCACAGCAGTAGTCAGCATCCGCTGCTGCATTGAGTTTCTCCTGAAGACCGGCATCTGCCTTGACGGCTTCCAGGAATGCTTTGAGCTGTTCTTCTGACATATCCAGAAAGTGAAATACCTACCGCCTTTATAGCCCACCTACGCTCCCCCGTCAGCATCCCTCAGCACTTCCTCATAAATCCCTGCTTGTAGCCACCACCCAAACCACTCCCATTACGTCCACTAAAGCTCAATTGCCACACTTAAACCGCTGAGGAACTTTTTAGCGACCTTGGATGGATTGAGGCAGTAAAAAAACTTCTTCGGTTGAAGTGACCTTGGAGAATTTTGACAATGTAGTTAAGAATTCTTAATTATATCCCACCATTGCCACCATTGCCAAACAGCAATCCACCAGTCCCACCAGCCCCACCGCCAGCTACCCCCTCCAGCTCCTCATCCGTTAGTTCAACATCCTCCCCTACTTCCTCAATAAGCTTTGCACCTTCAGCATCCAGTGAAGCATTGAGTTGCTCTTCTGACATTTCCAGAGATTGGAATTCCTACCCCCTTTATAACCCACCTACGCTCCTCCCTCAGCATCCCTCAGCACTCCACTCCCCAGCAGCCACCTCCGAAGCCACTCCCTGTACGTCCACTACAGCCCAAAGAGGACATTCAAGCTATCACCCACTTGGTTCTTATTGGTACCAAGTAATTGAAGTTGTTTAGTTCACTTTGGGAGCGATTGAAGATACAAAAGCAACTATAGTTGTAGGTGCTATGGGGGCGTTAATTTATGTCTACGGGGGAGAAACCACCAGCCACCCCCGCCAATTCCTCATCCGTTAGTTCAACATCCTCCGCTACTTCCTCAATAAGCTTTGCACCTTCAGCATCCAGTGAAGCGTTGAGTTGCTCTTCTGACATTTCCAGAGATTGGAATTCCTACCCCCTTTATAACCCACCTACATTCCACCGTCAGCATTCCTCAGCACTTCCTCATAAAACCCTCCAAGCAAGGCACCACCAAAGCCACTCCCAGGCCTTCCCCTGACCCACCAACACCTCCCTCAGACCGCTAATTCCTGGGGTTAGAGGTATATCCACGCCAATCCACTGGCAGCAGGAGTAAGGAAGGGTTTCTATGACCCCTATAGCAACTACAGGCACTACGGCAGGTTGGAGAGTGATGGCATCAGTGAATGGCACCCAAGCTTCCTGACCCTGGCGCCAACGCTGAACGGCCGCTCCAAGCGTTATGAGCGTTTCTGCCAGAAGTATCGCCATCACGCCAAAGGAGCACCCAAGTGCCACTGGGGCTCAAGGATGCTGAAGCGATTGGTTGAGACCAGTGGCAACAAAAGGAGCAAGAGCAAGCGAATATCACCAGGGAAAACGCAACCACCCTTTGCGCTTGATTGTCGCCTCAATCAGATACCAGATCATTGGCACCAGTTGGCAGCAAGATTCAGGAGGGCCAATGGCATCCGTGATGGCGACAATGAGAGAAGGATCTGGTGACTGGGGTGAGGGGATTAAAGTATCAGCAAACCCCCAAAGTTAAAGTTCAATAGTGGAGAGATCTGACTTTGCTGCGGTTACAAAAAGCTAAGAGTTTTTTGGAGCAAGAAAGTAGCTCCGAGGCGGCCGCCAACAGGCGAAATGGTGCCAAGCATTGGCAGCAACTTGTAGCACCGTGAAGGTGATTGAAGGAATAAAAAGCCCCTGCTCGCAGAGGCTTTTTGAAGGCATGATTAGTGGCGGGCTAGGCAGAATATCACTTACTATCGGTACTTTTGCCAAAAACAGTACACTTCCATTGCGCGCCGCCAGCCACAGCCTCCAGCTCCGCATCGTTGAGCTCTTGACTTGCCTGATACCTCATCCAATCTGCTTTGCTAACGTCAAATCCCGCCTCCACAACCAAGGCTACGGCGGCATCAGGGTCTGCAGCGCCCTGAAGCTTTCCCCTCAGACCAGCATCATCCTTAAGTCTTGCAAGAAGGGATGCGAGTTGCTCTTCTGACATTTGGCTGATTCGGCAAGAGATACAACCCTAACCTAAAGCATGCGCGACCCTTAGAACGTGCTACCAACGGCACCAATGAGTGTCTCCAAGGCCGCTGGCCCCAGGGCTACCGCTACAGCAGACCAGCGCTCAGCACTTGGGGCATCCAATCCTGCCCGGTCGCAGCCTCCAACAGAGCCAGGGCGCCACCGGCCTTACCGGTGTAGAGCCCAGGCAGATTAAGGGATCCGCTGTCCAGCGAAAAATAGACGTACCCCCCTACAGCCTTAGCCTGGGAAATCAGAGCTGATTCTGCCTGGGCAACCTCAGCCGCCAGGGGCAGGCCACTGGCCTGGGCGTCGTAACGCAACAGGCTGGTGAGACCCAGCAGCCCGCAGCAGAGGTGAGCGGCAAAGTCAGCCTTGCCGCTGTCCGCCGCCATGGCTGCGATGGTGCTGGAGCGGGCCGCCACGATTTCGTTCTGCATGGCTTGATCGGCCAGCCCTGCTGCTTGCAAAACATGTCGCCCAAGCAGAATCCCTGGTGCTCCATGACACCACGTGTTCATGAAAGCGGTGGGGTCGTTGCTTGTTCTGAAGTCGGGCCAGTTGCCTCTTGTGGTGTCAAACACCGAGCGCTCGTAGGCGATGGCCCGGAACGCCGCCTCTGCAAAACGGGATTCAGCAGTGGCTTGGGCGAGACGGGCCAGGGCGGCGGCCATGCCCGCCGCACCATGGGAGAAACCCGTGAGCGGTGGCTTGCCGGAGGAGGAGCCTGGGGCCTGGGGCCAGCCGCCGTTCTCGAGCTGCAGAGCCAGGAGGCGATCACCACAAAGGACGGCCAATTCCTGGGCGCGGGCGCTACCCGCCAGCAGCAGGGGGCCGATCAAACCGGCCACACCAGCGATCACATCGATGCCTTCATCGGCCAGCAAGCGCTCAGGCCGCAGCTGCCCGATCCAACGGCCGGAAAGCTCATGGGCCTCGGCCAGGCCTGCTCGCGGCAACAGGAGCAGAGCCAGCAGCGTTCCGCCACTGCCTGCGAGGCCGAAAGGAAGATCGCGAACAAGGCGAAAGAGCTGGCCTTGATCGTTGTGCTCAGCGATGGCCACGATCGCTTCAAAGCAGGCCCAGGCCCGCTGCCGCCAGCGAGCGGCGCCAGGGGTGTCGCCCTTCTGCTGACAATCGAGGGCCAGCCGGGCGAAGGTGAGGGCGATGCCGCTGCTGCCGGAATACAGCGCGGTGCCAATCAGCCCGAAATGAAACGACTCGCCATCCGCACCGAGATCTAGGCCCAACCATTCCGGCCGGCCCTTGTGGTCGCGGATGGCGGCGCTCCAGAGCTCTTCGCCAAGCTTGTGGGCCTGTTCACGGTAGACATCTGCAGATTCCAGAGCGGGCCCAGCACCTTCACCGATCGCCTCCAGGTGTGCTGATGGAGCCTCAGCAACGCTGGCTGAGCGGATGTGGCGCGCGGCGATGGCTCCGCGAATCAATTGAAGCTGAAAGGCGATCTCTGTGGCATCGAGGTTGGCGATTCTGTGGTTAGCGGCCACCAGACCACTGCTTCTGAAGTAGCCGGCAATCGGGGCCAGGCCGTGGGATAACGGCAGGTCTTCGCCATCGATGGGGTGCTCAAAGAAGGGAATGTCGAGCTGTTCCATCTGCCGGAGCTCGGCTTGGAACATCGGCCAGTGCAGCGGAGTTTCATTGGCCAGCAGATAGCTGCGGCAGAGCTGCTCCAGCTTGAGGCCATGGGCCGCGCCGCTGCACAGGGCGGCGGGTTCGAGCATCTGCCGCTGAATGGTGAAATACAACCGCGTGTTGCGGGCCACCAGCCGCCTGGGTTTGCCGCTGAAGCCTTCGAGGCCAGCCAGGAAAAGCGGGCGCAACCGCATCGCCTCCTGCAGTTGCTCCGCAAACCCAGCGCAGAGCTGGTCGACAAAGTCGCTGAGACGCTGGGGCTGCCCCAGGCCCACCGGCAAGCTGGTGGGCAGCTCCGAGGGTTGCTTGCTGCGGCCGGCCATCATCCCGTCGCTGTTGAGCCCCAGCCAACCTGGCTGCTGGCTCTCAGGTGGTGGTGGCTGAATGCCAAGGGCACTGATGTCGAAGGCCCGTTTACGGCCGGCGCCAGCCATCAGCCACTGGGGCAGCAGGCCTGAGCGCAGCACCGAGCTCTGCATGGAGGTTTGCAGGGCTGATAGAGCATCAGCATCGTCGCCGTCGTCGCTGGTGAGATCGCGCCCATCGGCTTCCAGCAGGGTTTCGGTGTCGATCAACACCAGTTGATCAGCGCAGGCGATCAGGTTTTCGTAGTGGCAATCGGTGCAACCGAGCAGGTGCAGCACCGCCATCAGACGACCGGCATTGGTATAGAAGCAGCCCAGCTCTTCATCGCTGGAACAGAGGCGATGTTCAACGCACTCCATGAAGCCGTAACCCTCGCAGCTCACGATCGTGAGGCAGCTCAGCGGGGGCAAGGATGAAGCCCCATTGATCTGCTGGAGGAACTGCTGATAGGCCAGATCCACCTGCATGTCCTTGGGCTTGTAGACCACCTTGCGGGTGCTTTCGCCCGATCCGAACGTGAGGATCGCCACGGCGCGGCCACCGCGGTGGGGATCACTCAGGCCCAGCTGGACCGTCTCGAGGACGGCCGCTGGCTCGATTCCAAACGACTGCTGCAGATCCGAGCGGCTCGCGGCCAGACGACGCAGCATCTCCTCACTGCCCTCCAGCCAGAGCCCCGTGACCTGGCCCAGTAGACGCCCCAGCACGGGGTACGCCTCCAGCACCAGGCCGTAGCCGCTGCAAAGGAGCTCGGCCACGAAGGCGTCATAGGCCTCCTGCACCGGTGGCCCCTGGCCATCGCCGTTGGCACCCAGGTGGGCCAACAGCATCTGTCCGGGGCTGCGGCGCTGGACAAACAGCGCCCACAGCGCCTGATCCGTCGTGGTGCACAGCCGCTCCAGCAGCGCTGCGGCCAGATCCAGCCAGGCCGCAGGCTGCAGCACCAGGCTGGGCTGGAGATCGTGGCAACGCTGCTGCAGCTCCGTGAGGGCCCAGGAGGCGGCCGGCCGCCAGACGTGCACGAAGGGCTTCTGCTCACAGCGGTGCTCCAATCCAGATGCTGACGGATCAGCGCCGACCGAGCCGGCCTCGCGGGCAACCTGGCATAGGGCCTCCAGCAGGGGCAGCCATGCAGGAGCCTCGGGTGGTTCCAAGCCCGCTGGCTCCAGAGCCCATGCCGCGGCTTCGGGCGTCAGTCCATCCCACTGCAGCCGTTTGGCGAAAGCCTCGCGCTGGTCTGGCGCCACCACCATGCGCCAACTCGCCAATGGATCAGCGTCTTTCGGTAGGGGCGGCGCCTCGGCGCCGCGTGTAGCCGTGATCGCCAGGCGCTGGTGCAGGCTCCAACCTTGCTTGAGAATCTTTGGGCTGAACGACGCACCAGGGGCTGGCATGGTCCCGTAGGGATGGCTTTCGTGTTGCAGCCAACCCTACGCAGCAAGGCCAGCGTTCATCCATGACAAGTGCATTCCCATGCCCCGTCGATCACGCCTGCTCCCGTAGGGGTATTCGTTTCACGTCACACTCAGGTGCAACAGCCGTCAGTTTTTGATTGCCAAAGGTTTGAGAAGGGATGTGTTGCTGGCAGTGCTCGCCAAGGCACAAGCCAAGGTGCCGCACAGGTTGTATGCGGTGTGTCTGATGGCAAATCACCTGCACCTGCTATTGCGCCCAGATGATGCCTCTCAACTCCCCCCGCTTGATGCACTGGATTGGCTGGTATTCAGCAATGGCTCTCAACCGCCTTGCTGGTCGTTGCGGGCACTTCTGGGAGGCAAGATATTACGCCACTGCGATTGCTCCTAAAGACCACAGAAGAGTGCTGAATACACTCAGGTATATCCACGCCAATCCCAAAGCGGCAGGATGGCATCAGTGAATGGCACCCAAGCTTCCTGACCCTGGCACCAACGCTGAACGGATGCTCCAAGCGTTATGAGCGTTTCTGCCAGCAGTATCGCCATCACGCCAAAGGAGCACCCAAGTGCCACTGGGGCTCAAGGATGCTGAAACGATTGGCAGAGAAAGGCAGAAGCAAAAGCAAGCGAATATCACCAGGGCAAACACAACTGCCGTTTGTGTTTGATTGTCGTCTCAATCAAATCCCTGACGAGTGGCACCAAAATGCGGTGAGATTTAGACGAGCCAATGGTATCCGTGATGGTGATAGGGAGCGAAGTATTTGGTAGATGCGTTGGGGAAATAGATGTATCAGCAGTGGTGAAATATGGAGACGCCTGGCTTTGCTGTGAGTGGAGTTATTTTAGATTTATTTGGGCGGTCAAAGGGGCTCAAAAAAATCTGTAAATCTGTGTTGCGAGTGGGAGATGGTGCCAGGTATTGGAGTGCGTTTTTGGTGCTTTGGTAATTATTGAAGAAATAAAAAGCCCCTGTGGCGGCAGGGGCTTTGGGTGGGATAGAATTAAATTATGCTCCAACTACTGGTGGCCTCCCCCATAGTAGCAGCCTTTAGTGCCCCCGGTAGTAGCACCCCCTGCAACTGCCCCCAGCTCCTCATCGCTTAGCTCCTCCCCTACTCCTACTGCCCCAGCCCGCTGCAATTCATCTGCAGAAATCATAAATCCCGCCTCCTTGGCAATCGCCACAGCAGCATCAGCATCCGCTGCTGCCTTGAGTTTCTCCTGAAGACCCGCATCTGCCTTGACGGCTTCCAGGAATGCTTTGAGCCGTTCTTCTGACATATCCAGAAAGTGAAATACCTATTTACCTTAAAACCCACCCTCCCTGCCCCGTCAGCATCCGTCAGTACTTCCTCATAAACTCTCCAAGCAAGCCACCACCCAAGCCACTCCCAGTACGTCCCTTGCCCCTCTAAGACCACCCTCAGGGATACATTTAGTGTGTCAAAGGTGCCAAGCATTGGAAGCCTTTTGGGGTGCTTTGGGCGTGATTGAAGAAATAAAAAGCCCCTGAGGTGGCAGGGGCTTTGGGATATAATTGAGTATACGATATTCTTTCCCTCAGAGAGTCACCTGTGGGTTTTGCCAAGCCCCGCCAGCAACACCCTCCAACCTGACTGCCCGACACATCTCAGCTGCGACAGTCATGGGACAGCCAGCCGTTGGTTCTGGCGTAGCCGTGGCGGCAAGTCAATCCGCGTGAACCATGGCTCTTTTTGCCGCCTCTGCACGCCGCGACTGGGGATGCAGGG
>JAPLIB010000160.1 GCA_026389335.1 Cyanobacteriota bacterium
AGCTCAGCATGGAGACGGGTCGGGGAAACCACTGGGGTTTGGTTTGGTGTGAGAACCCCAAACTCCCATGGCTCCCTGCCCACCCAATGACCTGAGACCCATGCTCTCGCATGGGTTCTTGGACTTGTGTCGGTCAGCCAGCGTGTGGCCTTCTTCGGCGGTAAGGATGGTGGTGATCACCTCGGCAGTGCGCACCGGCAGAGTGCTTTTCTCCACCACGATCGTGTGGCCCTGGGCGCAGGCGGCCACCTGGCGGGCGGACGCCTCAATCCAGCGCAAATCACTGGCCTGGCCGGCGCCAACTCCCTTGGTTTTGGTGGGGGTGTTCACCGAGAGGAACACCATGTCGGCAGTGGCGATGGCTGCATCCACCTCCGTGGAGAAGTGGAGGTTGCGGCCCCGCGCCCGGTCCACTAGGAGCCTGTTGCGCATAGACCGTTCCGGGCGAAAAGACCCGATTCGCTCCACGTCAACGTCAAATTCGGTCTCAGGCAGGTCTCGCCGGCTCCCTCACTTCAGGCCAGCCAAGAGCCAGAGATCGATTGCGGCACAACTGCTTTGAGCAAACCATCGACCCAAAAATAATTCGCATCATTCTCAGTTCGATTCCGGATTGAATCTCCTCGGCGGCGGAAACGTCCCCATTTTCTGCTCGGAGATCTATGCGCAACACGCTCCTAGGGCCGCGAGACCCGGCTCATAGACGGGGAGCTTGCTGAGATCGGGATCGCTCCAGGCGGCGATGCGCTCAGCGTTGAGATCCACAACCGAAGCCTGGATGTGCGGGCAGCGATCGGGAATTGGACGGGACCCTACTCGCAGCAGGAAGGTGCTGGCGCCAGCCGAGGGGGTTGGGGCCGTTGTTGCCTTGAACTTTCTGAGCTGGTGAGGGCCTCACGAACTGCAGCCCGGTTCAGCCCGTTGGCGGCCTGAGCTCCTCCAGCAGCACAGCCAGGGCTTCACTCAGTTGGAGCCGGTTGCGGGCGGTGTCTGCGAGGAGGAATCGGCACTGAGCAACAAGGCATCCATTCTGGATTCGAGCTCGGCGAGCCGCCTGTTCTCGATCTCGAGCTGCTTCAAGCGCTTGTCCCGTTCGAGCTCTCTCTGCTCGAACTCGCTCTCGAGCTGCTTCGTCCGCTTCTCGCTGTCGAGAAGCCGCATCTCGCTTTCGAGCGATTCGATCTTCAGCTGATTCGTTCGCTTCCTGCTTTCGAGTTCTCTCTGCTCGATGTCGTAGACGGGACGCCAGTTGAACATCGCCAACAAGCGCCGCCAGGGCGGCAATGTGGAGACCCATTCCGATCTGCTCATGGGCCGGGAGTCTGCGGAAGCGGGAGAGGTTGTCATTGCCGTAGTTCGTAGTGAACGAAATCAGGAGGAGCAGGGCGCCAGCAACAAGGGTCGACCAGCCCTGACGATCCAGCAGCCGAGGGGGCGGCACTGAAACGGGTTGCCCTGGAAGGCCTTCAACATCTGATATCACCGTAGCGAGGCCGCACCAGCGCCGATCACGTCACAGCACACCTGTACTGCAGCGCGGATCATCCGTGTTTTCACGGGCTTTCCTGTCAGGCGCCTGCGGCGGGCATCAGTTCGCCGGATCAAGCCCCCTCCCGGCGGGCACCACCACCCCCAGCCTTCACCCCCTTCCCCCACAACCCACACCCGCAGCCCCGCCCCGCGCGCAGCCGCCGCATCTCCGCTGCCAGGGCCGGCCAATCAAGCTGGCGGAACTGCTGCCACTCGGTGAGCAGCAACACCGCATCGGCGCCGTGCACTGCTGCCGCAGGATCCTCTGCCGGCTGCTACACCCCTCCCCCTGCATGACTGTGCCGTCTGAACCCGCCAGAGCTTTCACCCCCAGATCCGCGGCGATCGGCTCGGGGCTCACCTTGGGATCAAAGATCGCCAGCTGGGCGCCTTCTGCCAGCAGGTCGCGGCAGATGCGGATAGAGGGGGTCTCGCGGGTGTCGTTGGTGTCGGCCTTGAATGCAAAACCGAGCACGGCGATCCGTTTGCTGCTCACCGTGTTAAGTAGCCGCCGCACCACCAGCGCGCTGATGTGGTGCTGCTGCCAGGTGTTGAGATCCACCACCTGCTGCCAGTAGGCGGCCACTTCATGCAGGCCGTAGTGGCCGCAGAGAACCACCAGATTGAGGATGTCTTTCTGGAAGCAGCTGCCGCCAAAGCCGGGGCCGGCCTTGAGGAACTTGGATCCCAGGCGGGAATCAATGCCGATGGCACGGGCCACCTCCTGCACGTCGGCGCCGGTGGCCTCGCAGAGGGCGGCGATGCTGTTGGTCGATCGCAGACGCCGGGCACCGGGGGGTGGCACCTACCGAGAGGGTTGGGGCCGCAGAAGCCACGATCCTGCTGAACCAGCGGGCGCCTCACGAACTGAAGCCCTGCCAGCACTCGGGCCTCAGCCGATGTGCTCTACCAGCCAGGCCGTCAAGTCGGCTGGGCCGCTGAAATCGAGCAGAGCCTCGGCCACTCCAGCGGCAGAGCGTGGATGCTGGCGGTGGTGGCCTCGCTGAGGGGTCCACAGCGGCGGTTGAGCAGGCGAAGGGTCACCTTGGCTTCGCCTTGCGCTTCGCCTTCTTGCCGGCCCCGATCCAGAAGGTCTTGGGCCGCGCGGGTGTGGAGTAAGTGGTCGGTGGGAATGCCTGCGATCACCATGATCTCCTCGCGAGTGAATGTAGGAAACCGTTCCACCAGCATAGGAAGAACGGCAGAAAGCAAATCCGGCCGGCGCTCGAGGATCTGCTGGGTGCTGGCCGGCAGTTCGGCCTCAGGCCGCACCGGCAGCGTGAGCAGAGTGAGCAGTGGATCGAGATCGGCCTGCTGGCCGAGCTCCTCCAGGCTGAGCCAGATCACCCCCTCAAGAAACGCCTGCAGCTGCTGCGGCAGCTGGGCCGGGCCGAGGTTGAGGCGCCGGTGCGGCACGACGACCACCACAGCCAGGTGTTCCACCTAGGGATGGAGCTGGAGAAAGCGATGGTTTGCGGCTTTTAGCTCGGGTGCTCATAGCCGCAAGGCTTCTGCGAAGCAGTAGCGATAGAGCGCATCGCCCGACGCATCAGGCCCAAGCGAGGGAGGCGCAGAGGCCCCTCGGGGCAACAGCAAGGCGATCAGATCCGGCGCGCTCTGAAACAACCCGTAGAACCAGTGATCGGTTTTCAATCCCCACCACCCCGCATGAAACAGCCACCAGGCATCGGCCAGCCCCCTCAAGCCAATCACATTATAGTACACCTGTACTGAAAGGGAGGGCCTCAGCGCTTTCGCGGGTTCACGGCCGGGGGCTTGCGGTGGGCATCAGCTCCTCGGATCAAGCCCACTCTCGGCGGGCACCGCCACACCGCGAGCTCTACCCCTCACCCTCCCCCACAGCCCACACCCGCAATCCCGCTGGCGGAACTGCTGCCACTCGGTGAGCAGCACCATCGCATCGGCGCCACAAACGGCGGTAAAAGGATTCGCGGCTGGCTGCCACACGCCCTCGCCCTGCATCGCTTTGCCGTCATGCTGATCCACCCCCAGATCCGCAGCGATCTGCTGGGCGCTCACCTTGGGGTCATAGATCGCCAGCTGGGCGCCTTCCTCCAGCAGGTCGCGGCAGATGCGGATGGCCGGGGTTAATCCTGCGGAGAAGCCTGCGGCTACGCGGGGTGTCGTTGGTGTCGGCCTTGAACGCTGCGCAGTGGCGCCGGTGGCTGCGCAGAGGGCGGCGATGCTGTTGATGGAGCTGGGGAGTGTGTTCTGGGTGGGCGAGGAAGGGGTTGGCGGTGAGCTTGGAGAGCTCGCTGCTCCAGAGCTTCGTGCGCAGGCTGTCAGCTGATGGATCGATCCCCTTCTCCCGTCAGGCCGGCTGCAGCACAGGGGTGATAGGTAGCAGGGTTTCGATCGTGCTGGTATCGCCAATCTGGGAGTAGTGCTCCAGGGTCATGCCCACCGGCTTACCCCCCTCATCGAAGTCGACGATCAGGTTGTCGCTCACTGCCTCAGAGCTGCTGCTCACCCGATCAGCCAGCTCAATGTAGAGGGTATCGGTATCCGGGAAGTAGAGGATTTTCATGGTGTGGGGGGCACAGCAGGGGCTGAGGGATGAGACCGGGTGCGCGCTTTCAGGAAGCCCCGGTCAAAGAAGGCGTTGTGGACGGTCTCTCTGTCCTCAAGGGTAATGACCCTGAGCGCTCGGTTCTGTGCCTCTGGCACCAGGCCCCAAAGGGCATATCGGCCATCGTCCTGCCTGCGTTCCTCCACGGGCTCGGCCATCACCTGCAAGATCCAGGCCTCTTCGATCCCTGGATGCTTCTGGCGCACCACATCACGGAAGTAAGCCGTTGTCTTCACGCACCAAGCACCGCATCGGCATCAAGACCGAGGTCGCCGTCTGCCAGGACACTCTCCAGCCGCTGGTCAATCAGCTGCAGATCGGCGTCGGTGAGCTCAGGGCCGTTTTGCTCGGCCGCGATCGAGTCCCATAGGGTTTGGACCAGCTCCAACCGTTGAGCCAGTGGCAGGGTCAGCAGGTCAATCACCACAGGCCATGCCGGCAGGTCCGGTGGGCAGGGACATTTCAACCGTAGCGGGGGCGTTGAGCGGGACTCCGCTCGCAACCGAAAGGTGTTGGCGCCTGGCGACTGAGCTTGGGCCGCTGTTGCCAAGGGCTTTCTGAGCTGGTCAGGGCCTCACGAACTGCAGCCCCAGCGGCTCTCGGGCCTCAGCCTTTGCGCTCTTCCAGCCAAGCTGCCAGATCGGCAGGCCCGCTGAAATCGAGCAACGCCTCAGCCAGGGCCTCC
This sequence comes from Cyanobacteriota bacterium, assembly GCA_026389335.1. Taxonomy (GTDB): domain Bacteria; phylum Cyanobacteriota; class Cyanobacteriia; order PCC-6307; family Cyanobiaceae; genus Cyanobium. The sequence goes on from JAPLIB010000160.1 coordinate 4,806, forward strand.
AGCTGCTCCAGCGGCAGCGCCTGGACAAGGGCTGTGGTGGCGTCGCTCAGGGGGCCGCAGCGGCGGTTGAGCTGACGCAAGGTGACTGTGGCTTCTCCGAGCGCACGGCCACGGGCCTCGCCTTGGGCTTCGCCTTCCTGCCGGCCCCGTGCCTCCCCCTCCTGCCGGCCCCGATGCAGAAGGTCCTGGGCGGCGCGGGTGTGGAGTAGTTGGTCGGTGGGAATACCTGCGATCACCATGATCTCCTCGGGAGTGAGTGTGGGAAACCGCTCAAACAGCATAGTGAGAACGGTGGAAAGCAGATCCGGCCGGAGCTCGAGGATCCGTCGGGTGCTGACCTGAAGCTCAGCCTCAGGTCGCACCGGCAGCGTGAGCAGATTGAGCAGCGGGTCGAGATCAGCCTGCTGGCCCAATTCCTCCAGGCTCAGCCACACCACGTGGTGCGGCACCACCACCACAACGGCCAGGTGCAACACCTGGGGGTGGAGCTGGAGAAAGCGTGCGCTCTGGGCAAACAGGCGGTGCTTGAAACCCGCCTTGGCGTGCATCTGCACCTCCAGCAGCACCACCGGCTGCTCCGGCGTGCCGACCTCGCAGGCTTGCGGCCAGAACGCCCCATCGAGGCGATGGTTTGCCGCCTTCAACTCGGGCGCCGCAAAGCGATAGAGCGCATCCCCAGGGGAATCGGGCCCGAGCTCAGGCGCCGCAGAGGCACCCTGGGGCAACAGCAAGGCGATCAGATCAGGGGCGCTCTGAAAGAGCCCATAAAACCAATGATCCGTTTTCAAGACCCACGACCCGACACCAGCCCAGCCCCCCCCCACCTTGACCACCTCATGGTACACCTGTACTGACACCCAGGGTCTCCGTGGCTTCACGGGATCTTCGCGAGCCAGGCCCCCCTAAATTGCCCCCAGTGAGCCGTGCCAATGCTCCGCGACCCCCTGGCCTGGTTGCCGCTGCTGCGCCACTGGACCCACTGCCTGGGGGAAGGCCAGGACGCCATTGCCCGCATGGGCGATCTGGCCGCCCTTCCCGAGCTCGACCTGGCGGCACTGCTACCGGGCGGACGGCTGGAGCGATGTGCAGCGCAGCCTGCGCCACGACCCGGAGGGAGCCTTTCGGCTCCTTGATGACGGCCTGGCGTTGCGGGGGCTGGAGGCGCACCCGCGGCCGGCGCAGCTGGTGGCCCAGATCGTGCGGAAGCACCGCTGATCAGCGACTGATTCGGGCGCACAACCACTGGGCGATCACGCTGAATGCGCTGCGCAGCCTGGTGGCGATGGCCAATGGCACGCGCTTTGAGGTGATCGTGGCCGTCGACACCTCCAGCGATGCAACAGCGCGGTTGGGGCGGCAGCTGCCTTGGCTACGGATCTGACGCAGCGAGCAGAACCAGGTCTTTCTGGACACGTCCAACGGCGCAGGGAAAGCTGGAGGGCTTCGATCCGCGCTACCGGCCGGCCTACGCGGAAGACGCCGACCTCTGCCTGCGGGTGCGCCAGGCGGGGCAGGCGGTGCTGGTCCAGCCGGCGGCGCGGATCCTGCACCTGGAGGGCCTGAGCCACTCGCGCAGCACGGAGCAGGGGCTCAATCCCACCAGGAGCGCAACCTGGCCCAGCTCAAGCAGCAGTAGCAGCCCACGCTGGATACGGAGCAACCACCGGCGGGCCACCCCTGGCGGACAGGCGGCGGATCGGAGACTGCTGGGCCGGCCACTGGCGTGCTGCTGCAACCCACGGCCGAGGCGATCAACACCTGCCGGCAGCTGGGCTATGGGGTGCTGGCGCTGGGGGAGAGCCCGCAGCCGGATGTGCTCGGGCTGCCGCTGGAGTGGCGGGATCTGCAGCACTGGTTGCTGGAGCAGCTGCCGGAGGCCGGTGGGCCCCAGGTGCTGCTGGTGGGAGCGCCGGAGGGCGCGGCGGGTGAGCTAGCCATAAGGCCCCAGCAGCCTCGGCCTCAGTGGCGGATGGTGGGCAGGGCGACAGAGCTGCCGGCGCAAGCGGAGGCGATGCGTTTACTGGTCCTACCGGGGTGGCACCGGCAGGATCTGCGGGTGCTGGCCAGCTCCAGCGGGCTGCGCGGCGATGGCTGGTTGGAGACGCAGAGCCGCCTGGTGATTCAGCTGTATCTGCCGGCAGAGTGGTTGGTCGATTCCGATCCTGCCCTGCAAGTGCAGCTGACTCACTGGCCGAATGCCCAACCTGTAGAGCTACAGCCTGGGTGCTTCAACTGCTTCTGCCTCCAGACCCTATGATGCACATGCCAACGTAGCTACAATCGATGGTGGCCAGCTCGTGAAGCCTGTCCATCAACAGGATCAGTGCAAACTATCGACTGTTCTCAATGCGTTATCGATTGTCCATCCTGAGCATAATTCTTGACAATTCGGCCATGCGCATTTACGTTTTAGGCGAGGAAAATTAGGCGCTGCAAGAGATCCACGCAAATAATGTTGTTTTTATTGGCGCAGGCCTAGCAAACCCTCCTCAGAATATGGTCTATGGCATTACCTGTGGTGAGCGTGCAGACTCCGGATCGTCAAGATCTTCAGCGGCGCCTGCTGGGCGGCCCGCATCAGATTGGTCTCTGGCTGCTGCTTGATCAGAGTCGCAGGGGAGAGCAGAAAAATGAGAGCCCGGCAATGCCATCGGGCGTAGTGGGCCGACATGCCGCTGAATCCACAGCCAACCCACCGGATCAGCCCAGGGCCACTGCCCCCTTTTCACCATCCTGGGGGGGTGACATCCTCCCAGGCATCCCCCGCCCCATACAGCGGCGTTTCCACCAGGTCGGCAGCAGCGAAGCCCAGGCGGTGCTTCAGGAGCAGCTGGCTGAGCTGCAGACCCTGGCGGAAGAGCGCCAATTTGAAGCCGTGCTGGAACGCTTAGGCCTCGATGGGGTGGAGCCCCTGGCTGCCCAACTGCCTGCGGCGGCGTCCTACGGATTGGGTCACTGGGCCTACGAGCAGGAACGCTTCGAGGTGGCGGCGCCGCTGCTGGCGGCCGTGGCCGCAGCGGGCGACCAGGCGGGCGACCTGCTGCCTTGGGCCCAACTGTTTCTGGGGCTGAGCTGCCGGGGCCTGGGCGAAATCGACCGGGCTCGGGAGCACCTGGGCGCGCTGGTAGCCAAGCACCCCAGCCACGATGGGGTCTTCCATGCCCAGGTGGCGTTGGCCTGGCTGGATCTCAACGCCGGCGCGGCGCAGGCGGCTACCAGCGCCATGGAGCAACTGCGCCAGCACCCTCAGGTAGGCAGCCATCTGGCTGAAATCGACTTGCTCGGCCGGGTGCTTTCCACCTTGGAGTGGCTGGCAGGCAATCCCGGCCTTCAACTAAGCCATACGGTCGATCGGGCCAGCAGCGATGGCGTGGAGGCCGCGATCGATCACATCCGCCTGAGCCGCTGCGGCCGGGTGCTGCAGTTGCAGGGCTGGCTAGTGGATCCGGGCCAGCAGCTGTGCGAGCTGTGCCTGGTGCGGGGCGAGCGGGTGTGGCGGCTGAATCTGGGCCAGGCCCGCTACAGCGATCGGCCCGACCTGGCGAAGGTGGTGGAACGCTGCGGCGGCAATGCCAACCTCCATGCCGGCTTCAGCCTCAGCCAGATCGCCCTGGAGAAAGAGGCAGTGCCACTGCAGGCTGGTGAAGCCGCCGAGCTGTTTGCGGTGCTGGCCAACGGCACCCAGTTCTGCCTGCGGCGCATGCTGCAGGGCACTGAGCTCAGTCCAGAGCAGGTGAAGGACGTGGTGGATACAGCCATCCAGGAGCCCTGTCGGCTAGTGTCGGCCAACTTGCTGCACCGAGCGCGGGAGCTCTGGAGTGTGACTTTGCTGGGCAAACTGCAGCGCCCTGCCATACACAAGCTGTTTGGCACGCCGCCGGCCCAACCGGAGCTGAGCGTGGTCGTGCCGCTCTACGGCCGGGTAGATTTCATGGAATATCAGCTCAACTGGTTCAACGCGTGGCAGCGGCGCAAAGGGCAAGACCGGCCCCAGTTTCAGTTGATCTATGTGCTCGACGACCCACGGCTGAAGCAGGAGTGCCTGGCTCTGGCTAAGCGCTGCCACACGCTGTATGCGACGCCGTTTGAGCTGGTGCTCAATCCTGAGAACCTTGGTTTTGCCGGCGCCAACAACCGGGGTGCTGCTTTTGCCCAGGCGTCCCTGCTGCTGCTGCTCAATTCCGATGTACTGCCAGCGCACGACGACAGCCTGGAGCGAATGCTACGGACGATGCAGCAACACCCTGGCGAGATCGGGGCCCTGGGGGCGCGGCTTCTTTTTGACAACGGTGCCATCCAGCACCAGGGTATTGCCTTTGTGCATGAGGCGGATCTGGATGGGGAGCTGGGCCTGGTGTGGCTGAATGAGCACCCGCTCAAGGGTGTGAATGTGCCCCTGGCGGATGGCGAATCGCTGGCGCTGCTGGAGGTGGAGGCAGTTACGGCGGCCTGCCTGATGCTGGAGAGAGAGCGGTATGCCCAGATGGGTGGGCTGAGCAGCCACTACATCGTGGGCGACTTTGAGGATTCCGATCTCTGCCTGAAGCTACGAAGCCAGGGCCTGCCCATCCTGGTGGACCGGAATGCGATTTTTTATCACCTAGAGCGCCAAAGCCTGGGCCTGGCCACCACCAGTGAGGGCGTGAAGATGAAGGTGGTGGCCGGCAATGCGATTACCCATCACCAGCGCTGGTGCAGCGCGATCGAGCGGCTGCAGCGCAGCGAGGTGCGGTGATGAGGGTGCTGTATCTGGTGCATGGCCACGAGCAGTTTTCCGTGGGGGGCGCGGAGAATGCGGCATTTTCCCTGTTTCGTGAAGCCCAAAATCACCCGGAGATCGAAGCCTGGATCTTGGCAGCGGTGCACACCAACAAAGGGGTGCTGGCCCATGGCGAGCTGCGCAGCGTGGAGGGCACGGATCGAGAATATCTGATCGGCACCAGCTGTGATTGGTTTCGCTTCATCAATGCTCATATTCCTTCACTCAGGCGTGGATTGAAGCGGCTGCTACAGCACATCCAGCCTGAGATCATCCACCTGCAGCACTATATGCATTTTGGGATCGACGTGATCCCGTTGCTGCAGTCTGTCTGCCCTGATGCAAAGATCGTGGTGACCCTGCACGAGTATCTGGCGCTGTGCATGCACAACGGCCAGATGGTCACCACCCAACAACTGAAGCTGTGCCATAAGGCCACGCCGCTGGCCTGTTCGATGTGTTTCCCGGAGTGGAGCTCCCAGGAGATATTCCTACGCCATCACTATGTGAAAACCATCCTCGAAAGCTGTGATGCCCTGATCAGCCCGAGTGAGTTTCTGATTCAGCGCTACCGGGATTGCGGCATCGACCATCCCCGTTTCTACATGCTTGAGAATGGTCTGCCAGCCCATTTTTGCGAAGAGCGCCGGCCGGGCTACCAGCAGACCTATTCCCCGGAGCTCAACCTCTTTGCCTTCTTCGGCCAGCTCAATCTCTACAAGGGCCCGCTGGTGCTGCTCAAGGCTGCCTATCTGCTGCAGAAGAAGGGGATCACCAATTTCACGGTGCACATCCATGGCGCCAACCTTGAACACCAGCCCAAGGAGTTTCAGGAGGAATTCGAGCTGTTCCACGAAAAGGTGAAAGACAGGGTGATGCTCAGGGGCAGCTACCGCCAGGCGGATATCGAAGCATTGATGATGGAAGCGGATTGGACAGTCATCCCCTCGATCTGGTGGGAGAATTCGCCTGTGGTGATCCAGGAGGCGTTTTTCTACCGTCGGCCGGTGCTCGGCAGTAACATCGGCGGCACCGCCGAAAAGATCTCAGGCCGCGGCGGCATCACCTTCTCGGCCCGCAGCGAGTCCAGTCTAGCTTGGTTGATGGAACGCTGCATCGGCAACCAATCGCTGCACCAAGGGCTGCTTGGCCAGATAGAGGAGCCGACGACGGCGGCGCGTTCCTTGAATAAGCATGTAGCCATCTACAAAGCGCCAGCGGTGGCCGTAGCCTAATATTATGCAGCAACTGGATTTTTTACTGGATTGAATCTGCCAACCATGCACCATTTACTGAGTCTTATTTAATTAGACTTGAGGAAAAATGAAAACACTGTTTCTTCACATTGGAACCGGGAAGACAGGTTCGTCCGCCATACAGGAGCATCTAAATTCCCTTCAATCGTCTCTTGTGGAGAGGAAAGTGTGTTATTGGGGATTAAATTTAGAATGGGCACCCAAAGAGTCAATGCGATCATGGCAAAGGGCTGATGGTATAGGCATTCTTCAAAATATGTCTTTGGATAATGCAAAATACGAGATTAGTGCTGCACTCGACGAGGCTTTGTCATCCCTGGAAGATGAATATGTAGCAATTTGGAGCAACGAATCGATCCATGAGCACCCCGATTTGTATGTACCAATCTTGCAAGAAGCTCAATCAAAGCATGGAATAGCCTTGACCATCGTTGCCTACGCACGCAATGCTGCATCTTTTCTGCAATCTGCCTATAAGCAGTGGGGCATTATGCATAAGACATACCCTGGTCCTGCCTCTGGATTTACGGAATGGGTCAATTCGAATCGGGCCTTTCTTTCATATGGAGACAAGTTGCGTGCCTGGGATAGATCATTCCCCGATTCATTCAAGCTTGTTAATTATGACTTTATCGTTGATGTCCGAAAAGACTTTTTAGCAAGGGCTCCAAGGTGCGAAGATCTCATTATATCAGCGACTGGCGCAAGGGAAAACGCATCGCCGAGCGATGCTGCGCTCGCTTTGCATGCTTTATATAACAGTCAATTTGAAGGAGAAGTTTATCCTCACGCCATAATGTCTATATTGAGCACAAATGCCAATGCGCCATCCCAAATCCCTGCAATTTCGTTGACGAAGCTTTTCCCGACAGAGGATGAGATTAATGTAGCTGCTGCTCTTTTTAAGGAAGACCAAGAAGTCGTAGATTCCATTCTGGCTCGAAACGGGCAGCCACTTCTTACTGAAAGCGATCAGAAACAAAAAAAGGTCGCCGTATATCGTGAAACGGAGGTACTCGCGGGTGCTTTGGCTTTGCTAATTTCTGTACATGTTGAACAACAGAATAGGATTAAGGCCCTTGAAGATAGAATTCTATCTTTGCAGGCTTAATACTTGGGCCCCCTGTCACTCGCAAGGTAGCCCTAGATAGCTTTGCTTCCAATGAATGGACGCGCGTTGAACTAAGGCAAAGTAGTTGCGCGCATTATTGAGACACTGCATTGTTAGCAGTTTTTTCCGCAAGCCGCTTCAGCAGAATATCACGATATCCAAGCATATAAGGGTTTGCTGGATTGAGCATTACCGCTTGTGCAGCGTGATCGGCAGCGGAAGCATCGTCGCCCACTGCATGCAGGATGCGAGCTCTTTGAATATGAAACTCTGCATTCATTGGATCGGCACACAGGGCTTGCTGATTAAGGGAGAGAGCCCAATTGTATTTCCTCCTAACCAAAGCTTTGCTTGCAAGCCAAAACAGGTAGTCTCTCGAGTTCTTTCGAAAAGAATACATTTTGGCCTTTAATTGCGGAAATTCCCCCGTAGATATGACGCCATAAATTAATTCACCAAGTATGCCTGTATCGCGCAAGAAAGGGCCTGATGGATGCCCTGAATATGGAGTGCAAAATAGATGAAGATATTCGGCAGGAATGATCTTTTTGTATTCACTCACATGCCGACTGTCTGGGCTGTGGGGATCGTAGACAAAGAAATAGTCTATTTTATCTCCCAGGAAATAGTCACTCATCATTGGACCCGAGGGAAGATGTGGGATGTCATCGTTCCACCGGCTTTCCCAATCCAGAGTAATGTCAAATATAGGAGAAATGGCAATAGCTCTTGAAGCTCCAAAAGCACCCGCAAACCGAATAGCAGCATAGGCGCCCATGCTGCTACCATAGGTAATATATTCAGTATAATCATGGCCAATAGTACTCAAGAAACTCGATATAGCCTTTATATGATCTTCGGCAAGATTAGAATACCATATGTCTCTATTCGTTTTGATGGCTAAAACATCGCAATTTCGTTTCAGGAGAAAAGCAGTCCCAAACCCGGGGCCCTCAAGATCGCGATGCGTACGTTCGGTAAACGTGATGATTAGAACCTTGCAAGGTAAATCACATCTAAAGAAGTCTGCTTTCAAGTCTCCGCTGTCAATGATACGAGTTTTCATTGATTTGGCATTTGAGGGAGCAAGGAACTATGTTGACCTGTGGCTCGTGAGCTCACTGAACGACGTGGGGAGGCCTCAATTTACGCGAGACCATGGTGTACAAAATAAATAGATTTAGACACAGCAGGCAAAATCAAAGATGTTCTTCCACTCCCGCATAGCCTGATCGGTAAATTGATTCGATGTCGAATCATGTGTATAGGAAGATATGTTTGCCATGAACAAACAAGCAGAGCCTTCAATGGGTTCAATCCTGTAATCACCGCCTTCAGTGACAACAAAAATGTGCACATTGTTGCTGGGATACTTGGTATCTATTAGCTTTCTAAGGCGTAGGGAGAAATCGCGAATCTCTCCACTCTCTTGGAATTCGCGAGGCGGCTTCAAGAAGGCATTTACGTCTTCGCAGCTGAGTTGACTGGAAAACTTGCGAGCAAGATAATTGGTTCTGGATTTCAGCTCAGCGAGTGCGGCCTGGATCTCGGTGGTGCCTGGATCTCCGCCATTAGCATTCTCAGGATTCCGTCTTCCATGAAATAAGACATCCAAAGAACGGCATTTAAAATTAAAGCCGTTAACCCATTCACCACCCTCGCTGAAAGCATTTTGCGGATTTTCAACCGCTTTAAACAAAGAAATATCATCTAAGATGTAGGCCCAATTTAGGAGCGACGATTCAACCGAGACACCATGCGCATGCAGCGCAAATGCAACCCCGCAATTGCGGCCAAGGCTTATATTTACTTTCTCAGACATGGCGATCGAGGGTCAAAGATTGGAAGTAGGCCTATTTACTGTATTGAGCTCCTTGGGCTATGTCAAGAGGGTGCGTGAGTGCTTCCTTTATAGGAAGGCTATGTAGTTGTCGCCCCTCCTTCTGATCCCAGCCGATCTGGTGAGCCGTGCCTCGCTGCGCGAGAGGCTCAGCAAGATCCGCCGGTAGCCGCCGATCCTCCACTCCGAAAACGCATCGAGATGGGTGCGGCCACGCTGGAAAGTCGGCTGTAAGAACTGGGAGGACGTGGACGATCTGACGGCCACACGCTAGCAAAGATAATTCGTAATCCTAATCACTGGCCAGCACTGCCAGGTAGCAGCCTGATTGACCGACACGTCTCACCCGAGACGCTCATGCGACAGCGAGCGGCAGCGGATCGAGGCGCTGAGCTTGTGATCGAGGCGGCAGTTCAATCCGCGTGAACCAGGCTGCTTCCGGCGGCGCCTGACGCCGCGGCTGGGAATGCAGGGCCCCAGATCCCAGGGCTCATTAGAAGTTACCCAGAAGCCTGTGGCTGAGCAAGTTCTCGCCAGCCCAGGAGCTCCAGCATTCCCCTGATGTCGTGAGCCAGGGCGGCCAGCCCCTCGGTGATCGACCAGAACCCATCGAGCCGCAGC
>JAPLIB010000149.1 GCA_026389335.1 Cyanobacteriota bacterium
AGGAGTTGCGCCGTAAGAACAAGGCCTTGGCGGAGGCGGCGGCTCTGCTGTTGGCGTCAAAAAAGATCCAGGCCTACTGGGGAGAGGACGGGGACGACTGACCTCCCAAGTGGATCGCCGCAAGGCGCTGGAGATCCTCGCTGCCGGCATGGCGGCTGGTGCACGATCTTGTCAACTGGCCACGCTGCTGGGCGTGGGGCTGAGCACCCTGCAGCGCTGGCGGCGTCAGTTCACAGGTGATGGGGATGGCACTGATGGTCGTAAAGGCAGCCAGCGCCTGGTTTCTCACCGACTGAGCGAGGAGGAACGCCAGCGGATCCTGCTCACCTGCAACCAGAGCGATTTCGCGGCACTGCCGCCAGGGCAGATCGTGCCGGCCCTGGCCGATCAGGGCGTCTACATCGGTTCAGAGCGCAGCTTCTATCGGGTGCTGCATGCCCACGGCCAGGCTCACCACCGCGGGCGGGCCCGTCCACCGCAGGAACCCCGCGCAGTGCCACGGCTGCAGGCCAGAGGCCCCAATGAGGTGTGGAGTTGGGACATCACCTACCTGCCCACCAGCGTGCGTGGCGTCTGGCTGTACCTCTACCTGGTTGTCGACGTCTGGGGATGTGGCCGATCGCGAGGACGCACAGATCGCCGCTGATCTCGTCAGCCGGGCCTGTCTGCGGGAGCGGATCAGCAAGGGTCGGCGCCAGACGCTGATCCTCCATGCCGACAACGGCAACGCCATGCGGGCGGCCACGTTGGAGAGCCGGCTGGAGGAACTGGGTGTCCTGCGGTCGTTCTCAAGGCCTCGGGTCAGCAACGACAACCCCTACTCGGAGTCGCTGTTCCGCACGATCAATCAGCAACGACAACCCCTACTCGGAGTCGCTGTTCCGCACGATCAAATATCGGCCGGACTACCCCAGACGCCCATTCCGCAGCGTGGAGGAGGCCTGCTCCGGTGTTTGGCCAGAGCAAGGAGGCCAGGGTTACGCAAGTTCCTGCTGCGGGGCCTGGAGAAGGTGAACAGCGAATGGAGCCTGATGTGCACCGGTCACAACCTGTTGAAACTGTTCCGCTTCCGGCGAGCGGAGACCAACCTGGCTGCAGCCACTGGATGAGCCATCTGCTCCCAGTCCCTTGGGCTGGGAGCAGAGCTGAGGCCAAGACCTCAGCAAGCGGTGCAGAGGCAAGTCCCACTCCGTAGACATCGGCCAGGGTGATCCATGGGGTTGACCCTACGGCGAGGTTGGCGACGGCCTCCAGCAGTCCCGCCTCATCAGTCCACTTGCCGTAATGCTTGTGGTGCGTAGCCGGGTTATGGCCCATCAGCGCCGCCAGATCACGCACCGACAGGCTGCGGGCATAGGCCTTATGGCCGCGCCAGGCATACCCGTGCCGCAGGCTGTACGGCGTCAGCCCAGGCGTTGCCTTCACCAGCGATTGCCAGAACGGGTAACGCTCCAGCAGCTGCCGGAACGCATCACCCACCGGTTTGAACTCCCCGCCGGCGATCGCGGTGAGCAGGGGCTTGGGCAGCTTCACCAGGCCGCTGGCGTACAGCTGCAGAGCACGGGCGCCTTCACTGTCACGGCCGGGAATGTCGAGCGACAGCGCCAGCCGATCCGGCTTGGCCAGCTTCATCGTGCGCCGGTTGCGCTTCACCCCGCCGCCCACCTTCAGCCGGCCATCCTCCACACGCAGCGCAGCGAGCTCCGCGGGCCGCAGCCCGAACAGCCCCACCAGGGCCACCGCCAGCCGTAGCTCCGGCTTGTTATCAGCCTCGAGGGCATCCAGCAGCGCCGCCAACTGCTCCGGTTTGATCGGTGGAGTCAACTCCTCCCCGGCGCCGTTATCGGCGGTGGCGATCAGCTCCTCGAGCTCCTCACCTTCCAGCGGGCGCCAGCAGGCCTCGGCCCCGGCACGATCCACCGCGTAGGTGAGGAAGGCGCTCACATCACCGAGATGGCGCTTGCGGCCCTGCCCCCCGGCGGGACATTTGGCGAAGTGCTGCGCGGCATAGGCACGCATCAGAGAGCGGCCGTCGCGGGGGCGGGGTTTGGTCTCCAGGGTGAGCAGGGCATTGCGCACCCGGCCCTTGAGATCGCGCAGCGTGGTGGCGCGGCGGTCGCTGCGGCTGGCGAGGAAGGCCTCGGCCACGGCGGGCCAGTTGATTGCCCCAGAGGCCTCGCTGCTGGCGGCGGGGGCGGTAGTGAGCTTGTGCGCCTCAGCCAGGGCCAGATTGCGCTCCTCCATCAGCTGCCGGAGGCGGGCCACGGCCGCGCTGATCTTGGTGGTGCTGCTGGCGGTCCAGGGGATCTCGAGCATCACGCTGGAGCGCGTGCCATCGGCGTGGCGGCGGGTGAGCTTGGTGTTGCCGGACTGCTCGCTGATGCCCCAGCCGGGGCCGTGCTCCTGCTTCAGCAGGCGGCGGAGGTTGGTATCCCAGGCGTCGGTGGTCTTGGCCATTGCGCTAATCCCTGCAGCAGGCAGGGGGTCGACTCCTAGCGCAGAAATTAGTGCAGAAGTAGCGCAGCACGCCATAGCAGGCTGTCACCCGCTGACGGGCGAACATTAAAAAACCCAGTCAGAGACTGGATTTTAGGAATGGAGCCAAGCGGATTCGAACCGCTGACCCCCTGCATGCCATGCAGGTGCTCTACCAGCTGAGCTATGGCCCCATAGATGCGCTGGACAGGATAACCGCTGGAAAGGGTCCCGAAGCTGTGGCTGGATAGCCGCAGAGCCCGAAGGCCTTGTCTGGCGCGATGTGAGCTTACATCGCGGAGGGACCATCCTCAGACCTGGCGCCAGACCGCCACCAGGCGCCCCTGCACCGTGACCTGGTCGGCGGGCAGCACGATCGGGGCATAGGCAGGGTTCGCCGCCGCCAGGGTGACGGTGCTCCCTTGGCGCTGGAAGTGCTTGAGCGTGGTGCCGCTACCGACGACCAACGCGCTGACGATCGTGCCGTTGCGCAGCTGGGTCGGGTCGTTGACCGGCTCCATCAGCACCAGATCGCCATCGGCGATATGGGCATCCACCATCGAATCGCCATTGACCGTAAGGGCGAAGAGCCCCCGGGTGTCGAGCACCGGCGTGAGATCCACGCGCTCCTGGATGTCATCAAAGGTTTCCACCAGCCCCCCAGCCGCCACGGCCCCGAGCACAGGGATCCCGATGCTGCGGGCACCACCCAGCAGCTGCATGGTGCGGGCCTGGCCCTCCTGCCAGGTGATCCAGCCCTTTTGCTGCAGATGGCGCAGCCGGCTCTGGATCGGTGCCGGCGAGCGCAGCCCCATGGCCTCCATCATCTGGCGGATCGAGGGGCTGTGGCGATGGGCACCTATGTAGCCATCAAGCCAGTCATAAAGCTCCTGCTGGGCACTGGTGAGGGGCTGCTGGTCGGAGTGGGGCACTGGGGACGGCCATCGCTGATACAGATGTACCGCCTTGTCGGGCCTTTGTCCAGTGCGGATGGGCGGCACCAGTCCCTCATCAGCGGCTGGGGGCCAGGGGCGGCAAGGGTGGCGGCAGCGCCAGGCGGGGCCACCCCGCGGCCGGCACGACGACACCACCGAACAGCTCGGCCAGGGCGGCGATGCGCTCGGTTGGCGGCTCCGGGCCGAGACTCCAGAGGCTCTCGAGGTAAAAAAAGGCCACCCCGAGGCCCCGCTCACGGTTGGCCTGCACCTTCTGGCGGATCAGCTCCATCGGGTTGGGACGGTTGCGCAGGCCGCTCATCACGGCGATGGCGGTGGGGATGCGCCGCTGGGTGTCCTGTACCTCAGGCCGGCTGATCTGGGGCAGATAGCTCTCCAGATCCGAACGATAGATCTGGATCAGCATCTCATCGGCGATGCCGCGCTGCACCCAGGCACGCCAGTCCTGCAATTGCATCTTGTAGGCGAAGGCGTAGTAGTTGGGCGAGATCGAGAGGATCGTTCCGGGCCGGGTCCGGCGCACCGCGCTGGCCAGGCGCTCCATGAAGGCGGTGAGGCGATCGGCTCGCCACTTCACCCAGCCAGCGTCCTCGACATCAGCAGGGGGTTCTCGGCCGGTCTGCTTGCGGTAGAGCGCCACGGTGTAGGGGTCATAGCCGAACTCCCGCGGCAGGCTCATGTGGTCGTCAAACTGAATGCCGTCGGCGTCGTACTCGCTCACCACCTCCAGCACCAGATCCGTGATCAGTTGCTGCACTTCCGGCCGGAAGGGATTGAGCCACACCACTTCACCAGCAGCACTGATGGAGGTGAGGCCACCATCGCGCTTGCTGGTGAGCCAGTCGCGATGGCGCCTCGCCAGCTCCGAATCGGGCGGTGCCATGAAGCCGAATTCAAACCAGGGCACCACCAGCAGGCCACGGCTGCGGCCGGCAGCGATCAGCTCGGCAATGATGTCCTGTCCCTGCAGCCCTCTGTAGGTGAAGTTCTGAAGTTGGCGCTCCTCGCTGACGCGGCTGGGGTAGTAGGCCATACCGCCGTTCCACACCACGACGTAGAGCCGGTTGAACTGCAGATCGGCCAGCTGATTCACCGTGGCCTGCATGCGGCTGCGATCGCGCAGCACCGGCATGTCGTTGGCGGTGAGCCAGACCCCCCGCAACTCCCCTGGCTGGGAGCGAGCCGGCTGGGCAGGCAGCAGCTGGGAAGGCAGTGGCTGGGAAGGCAGTGGCTGGGCAAAGCTGGCCAACGGCCCTGGCACCAGCCCTGCCAGCGTCAGCAGCCCAGCCAACTGAATCAACCCTGCCTGCAGCGGGGGTGGCCTTGGGCAGAGGGGCCGTCGAATGCGCGCCATCGCCCAAGGCTAAGCAGGCCCAGGTTCAGCGTTGACCCGATTGCGCCTGCTGCCCGTGCAGCCATGCTTCGGCCTGATGGAGAAGAGGCCCAGGCTGGAGCGGCCCTCCATGGCAGCGGCACGGATCCCCAGGTCGTCGTCGTAGCGCCAGCCAACCAAGCCCACTCCCGTACCGCCAATGAGCCGTACCGATGGCCCAGCCCCGCGGAGAGGGGGGACTACAACAAGGGCAGGTCTTTCGACGTCTCGTTCCCATGCTGCTGCGCCCACTCCCTTGCCTTGCCGTGGCTCTGCTGGCGGCGATCGTCGGCTCTCCAGCCTGGGCAGACGCTCCAAGCCCCCGCTGCTCGAACGCCACCCTCAAGGGCACCTACCTTTACCACCATGTCGGCATCCTCGAGGGCCAGCCCTATGCCGAGAGTGGGCGAGAGGTCTACGACGGCAAGGGCGGCATCGTGCTCGTCTACCGGGGCTCCGATGGCGCCGGCGGCACGGAGAAGGCCACCTACAGCGTCAGTGCCGATTGCATCGCCAAAACCGTGTATGCCGATGGCCAGACCGCCACGAGCTTCCTCAGTCCCGATGGCCGTCGCTTCACCTACACCATCACCGCGGCTCCAGGCGCGAAGCCCACAGCCCTCTCCGGTTCAGAGCTGCGGGTAGCCCCTTAGCCCCCCAGCAGGGCGGCCAGCAGAGCCTGCTGGACGTGGAGACGGTTTTCAGCCTGATCGAAGACGCGGCTAGCGCAGCCCTCGATCACGCCGGCACTGATCTCCTCGCCGCGGTGGGCAGGCAGGCAGTGGAGCACGATGGCGCGGCTGTCGGCTTCGGCCAGCAGCTCTTCGTTCAGGCACCAGCCGGCAAAGGCCCGTTCCCGGTCGGCCTGCTCCTGTTCCTGACCCATCGACGCCCAGACGTCCGTATACAGGGCATGGGCCTGGCGCACGGCCGCCAGCGGCTCATGCACCACCTCGATCGTGGCCTGCCCTTGGGCGAGGGCGCGGGCCTGGCTCAGCACCGCCGCGCTGGGCTCGAAACCAACAGGACAGCCGATGCGCACGTTCACCCCCAGCAGCGCCCCGCAGAGCATCAGCGAATGGGCGACATTGTTGCCATCGCCCACGTAGCTGAGGGTCAGTCCCTCCACGGCACCGAAGGCTTCCTGCAAGGTGAGGAAATCGGCCAGGGCCTGGCAGGGATGCTCGAGGTCAGTGAGGGCATTGATCACCGGAATCGAGGCCCAGTGGGCGTACTCGGCGAGTTCCTTCTGGGCGAAGGTGCGAATCGCCAGAGCATCGCAATAGCGGCTCAGCACCCGGGCCGTGTCGGCGATCGGCTCGCCACGCCCCACCTGGGTGACGCTGGGATTGAGATCAAGGGTCTGGCCGCCGAGCCGGGCCATCGCCACCGTGAAACTCACCCGCGTGCGGGTGGAGGCCTTGCTGAAGATCAGGCCCAGCACCTTGCCGCCGAGGTCGATCTGACGCTGGCCGCTCTTCAATTCTGTCGCCAGGGCCAGCAGGGCTTGGGTTTCCGCGGCGCTGAGATCGGCCGAAGACAGCAGATCGCGGCCCCGCAGAGCGGACTGGACTCCGAAGCCGGAGGGCGGGCAGGGGGCGGACGGGGACTCCATGGAGCCGCTACAAAGATCCCTTATCCGAGATCACAGGCCCCTGCGTCAAGGGGGTTGTCGAGCACAGAGGGATCCAGAGGCCTCAGGCCGCCCTCGCCGCAGGAATTGCGCAGCGCCGCCAGAGGGAGGCCGACGGCGGAACGGGAGCGGATTCAGGCGGCCCCGAAGGACTGGGGCAAGGCTCACCAGGCCCGAGTTCTGGCTGGCCGTGGAAGGATGGAGCCAGCAGCAAGCCAGGGGCCGCATCATGTCTCCACAGCAGCTGAATCACTTCCTCCGCTGGGTACGCCAGGAGCCCAGCCGCCAGCAGGTTCTACGCGTGGAGGATCCGCAGGCCATTGCGGCCATGGCCCAGCAGGCAGGCTTTGAGGTGAGCGTGGGGGATCTAATCCGCCATCAGGGCAGGGCCACCAGCTGGCAGCTACGGGATGACGAACTGGAGGAGGTGGCCCGTTGGCAGGCCAAGGGGCAGCCCTACTGGTGGCGCTTGATCTGGGACGCTTGATCTGATGGGACTGGTGATCTGAGGCTGGCGAACAGGAGGGGCACGGCCCAGCGCGTCGTGCGGAAAAAGCCTGAACCTGCCTGCCTCTGAGGACTTGGTTCAGTTCGAGTGCTCTGATGGTGCTCACCGGACCAAGCTGATCGGGATCGGGATCGCGATCGCGATCGAGCCAGGGCCGGGATCGTGCCAAGGCGAGGCTGGAACGACCTCCACGCCAACCCCCCAAAAACACGCCGGCCAGGCCTGTCCCCCTGGCCCTTTGCTCCAGCTCAGGCAGCCACAGCCGGTGCGTTCAACAGGGCGTCGTGAGGCATCACGCTGGAAGCCAGCAGATCCTTGAGCTCATCACCCTCGATCACCTCTTTCTCGAGGATCTTCTGGGAGATGGATTCGAGCAGATCGTTGTTGTGACGCAGGATCGTCAGAGCCCTGTCATGGGCGCGATCGACCAAGCCACGCACCTCCCGATCGATCGCCTGG
Source organism: Cyanobacteriota bacterium (assembly GCA_026389335.1). Classification (GTDB taxonomy): domain Bacteria; phylum Cyanobacteriota; class Cyanobacteriia; order PCC-6307; family Cyanobiaceae; genus Cyanobium. The sequence goes on from JAPLIB010000149.1 coordinate 7,404, forward strand.
GCGGTGGCATCACTGACAACACGGCGGGGATTGTTGGTGCCGCCGAGAAAGCGACCACCGCCCTGCTTGTCATAGGCGAGGGGGCCGAGGGTGTCGCTCATGCCGTAGGTGCCCACCATCTGTTCCGCAATGTCGGTGGCGCGCTGCAGGTCGTTGGCAGCACCGGTGGTGACCTCACCGAAGATGATCTCCTCGGCACTACGACCGCCCAGCAAGGTGGCGATCTGGCCTTCGAGATCTTCTTTTGAGTTGAGGAAGCGCTCCTCCGTGGGCAGTTGCAAGGTGTAGCCAAGGGCCGCCATCCCCCGAGGCACGATCGAAATCTTGGCCACCTTGCTACCGCCGGGCATCAGATGGCCGACGATTGCGTGGCCGACTTCGTGATAAGCCACCACCCTTTTCTCATCGGGCTGCAACACCCGACTCTTCTTCTCCAGACCCGCCACCACCCGCTCGATCGCCTCGTTGAGATCGCCCTGCGCCACGGTAGTGCGCATCGCCCGGGCCGCCAGCAGGGCGCCCTCATTGACCAGATTGGCCAGATCAGCGCCCGCAAAACCACTGGTAGCCTGGGCAATGAGATCGAGATCCACCCCCTCAGCGAGTTTCACTTTCTTGGCATAGATGTCCAGAATCGTGCGGCGACCCGAGAGATCGGGGCGGTCCACCAGCACTTGGCGATCAAAGCGACCGGGACGCAGCAAGGCGGCATCGAGCACTTCCGGCTGGTTGGTAGCCGCCAGCACGATTACCGGTTTGTCCTGGGCGGCAAAGCCGTCCATCTCGGTGAGCAGCTGATTGAGTGTCTGCTCCCGTTCGTCATTGCCACCCATCATGCCCATCGAGCCGGCACGGCTCTTGCCGATGGCGTCGAGTTCATCGATGAAGATGATACAAGGAGCCTTCTTCTTGGCCTCTTCAAACAGATCGCGCACCCGGGCCGCACCGGCCCCTACAAACAACTCCACAAATTCAGAGCCGCTGATGATGAAGAAGGGCACACCGGCTTCACCAGCCACCGCCTTCGACAGCAGCGTCTTGCCCGTACCGGGAGGGCCCACCAGCAGCACACCCTTGGGAATGCGGGCGCCAATCGCCGTGTAGCGCTCTGGGGTTTTTAGGAAATCGACGATTTCGGTGAGTTCGGTCTTGGCCTCATCCACACCGGCAACATCAGCAAAAGTTACCCGCGATTCCTCATCGGGCACATATACCTTGGCCTTGCTCTTGGTGAAGCTCAGGGCTCCCTGGGCACCGCCCATGCCACTGCGACGGGCGAAGAACTGCAGCACGACAATGAAGATCAGCGGCGGCACAATCCAGCTGAGGGCCGTGGTGATGAAGCTAGGTTTGCGTGGCGGTGCCGCGGCGAACTCAACGCCGTGTTGCTCCAGCCGCTGCGGCAGCTCCATATCGAAGATCGGCGTGGTGGCCAGCACCGTGGGGGCATCTTCAGCCGGGGCCTCTTTCAGTTCGTAGCGAATCTGGTCGGAAGTGATGTAAGCGCGCTTGACATTGTCGGCATCCACCTGGCCGATGAACAGGGAATAGGGCACCCGCGGCACCTGGTTGGCCGGATTCGGCAGGAAGTTGCTGACCAACAGCAGCACCCCGAAACCGATCAATAAAAGGTTGATGATCCCAAAGCGCCGGCTGGGGCGATTGTCGTCCTGGCGGATGGCCATGCAGCGTGGGGCGATCGTGGCGCCAGGCTAGGCCTGTGTGCCACCCGCCGGATCGCCCGCCTGTGGGGAGAACCGAATGCCACCCGAGCCCTCCATCCTTCCCACCCTGCGCCCATGTGCGGTCGCTACAGCCTCAGCACCGCGATCGACCAGCTGCTGCCGCGGCTGAAGGGGCCCCTGCCGCCGGGGCTGGTGCAGCACTACGCCCCGCGCCGGCAGGTGCGACCCGGGGAGCCGGTGCTGCTGCAGCGCCAGGAGCATGAACAGCTGCAGGTGGGCCTGGCCCTCTGGGGCTTCCTGCCCGAGTGGAGCAAGGATCCCCTGGGGATGCGGCGGCCGATCAACGCCCGCAGCGAAAGCGTGACCGAAAAAGCCTTCTTCCGTGCTGCCTGGCGCCATCGCCGCGCCCTGCTGCCCGCCGATGGCTTCTTCGAATGGCAGAGCCGCACCGATCCCAACAGCGGCCGCCCCTACAAGCAACCCTGGCTGTTCCGCCGCCGCGATCGCCAGCCCTTCTGGCTGGGTGGACTGTGGGAACGCTGGAGCGGCCCCGATGGCGGCGAGCTGGAAACCTGCTGCGTGCTCACCACCGCTCCCAACGATCTGCTGCGACGGGTGCATGACCGCATGCCGGTGGTGATCCCCGATGGCCTGGAGCAGGCCTGGTTGGAGCTCGCCGATGGGCCCGGGCTGCGGGCCCTCGAACCCCTGATGGCGCCATGGGATCCAGCCGCCTGGGAGGCGGTGAAGCTGGACATCGCTCCTGGCGCTGGTGGCTCCGCCCCGGAGGGAAATCTTGCTGGTGGCTCTGCCCTGCAGGGAGCTCTTGTTGATGGCTCAGGCACCAGCGACTCCGGCGAAGACAGCCCTGCGCCTGGCAGCACAGTCGCCGGCAAGCGTGTCGCCGGCAGCAATCCTGACTCCGGCGACCCTGTCGCTGGCTCGCCCGCCGTCAAGGGCCCCGTGTCTGGGGGCACTGGCAAAGGCAGTTCCAGCGAGGACAGCCCAGCGCTCCAGCAGCTCAACCTGCTGGGCTGAAGGGCCTCGAATCTGCTGTTGCGACCAAGCGGCCTCGCGGTCTGGGCGCCGCTGGGCTTGCTCCGCGGTTAAACAGGAGCATCTGCCGCCCGATCGCCACCATGAGCCTGGACCAACTCGATGCCTTCCTGGCCCATGCCCACGGCGATCCAGGGCTGGATCGCCAGCTGCATGAACCGAAGGAGCTGGCCGATTTTCTGGCTCTGGCCCGCGGCGCCGGCTTCGCCGTGGACGAAAACGATGTGATCGCCGCGCAGCAGCGGGCGGAGCAGACCCTCAGCGACGAGGAGCTGCAGCGCCGGGCCGGAGAAGAGGCGCGGCGGTTGCGCCATTTCATCCCGGGGTGAGACCCGGCCCTTCGCCTGACGCTCCCTCCATACCCCATGGCCCCGACTCCCAGCCCCGACGCCTCAGTCCCCCCCCAGGCCTGGCTGCTGCCCGATGGCCGCGAACGGGTGGCCGCCTACCCGCGGCCGCCGCTGCTGGAGTCCTGCGGCCGCCATGTGCGGGTGGAGGTTCTGGGCCGGGTGCTGGCCGACACGCACCGCTCGCTGCGGGTGCTGGAAACCTTCCATCCCCCCAGCTTCTATCTGCCGCCCGAGGGCCTCGATCTGACGCTGCTGCAGCTGGCCCCGGGTCACAGCTTCTGCGAATGGAAGGGGGTGGCCCGCTATTTCGATGTGGTGGCGCCGGGGGCCGATGGTTTGCCGCGGCGTCTGAGCCGGGCGGTGTGGCAATACCCCGAACCGGCTCCGGCCTTTGCCGCCCTGACGGGCTGGTACGGCCTCTATCCGGGGTTGATGGATGGCTGCTGGCTCGATGGCGAACGGGTGATCCCCCAGCCCGGCGGCTTCTACGGCGGCTGGATCACCGCCGAGCTGGAGGGGCCGTTCAAGGGGGATCCACAGCATCCGGAGCTGGTCTGAGCAGCAGGTCGGCGCCATGGCGCTGAACTGTCTCGAGGCTGGCCAGCAGTAACTGCTGACGCAACTGATGAAACGCCTCGATCTCGCCGCTGGCGGCGAAAGCCTCCAGCCGCAGCTGCACCCCCCTGCTGTCAACAGCGCCAAGGTGGATCCGCTGGGGTAGATCCACGGCCACAGCGGGATTCTGCTGGAGCTGCTGGGCCAGATCGGCGCAGATGGCGGCAACCCGGGGGAGATCCTCCGGGCGCAGCGGCAACTCGAGCAACAGGCGGCGATGGTCGCGGCGGCTGGCGTTGGCCACCGCGAAGGTGGCAAAGATGGCATTCGGTACGAACAAGCGCTCGCGCTCGGGAGTCAGCAGCTCGCTGTAGTACATGCCGATGCGTCGCACCGTGCCGGCAAGGCGGCGATCGGGCAGTTCGATCTGGTCACCGACGTTGAAGGGGCGATAGACGTAGAGCATCACGCCACTGAGCAGGTTCTCCACCAGCGCCTTGGAGCCGAAGCCCACCGCCGCCGCACCGATGCCGCTGGCGGTGAGCAGCAGCATCGGTGACACCCCCAGCAGCCGCAGCACCTCCAGGCTCGCAAGCAGGATCACCACGGCGCTGATCAACTTGTCGATCAGGTCCAGCAGGAAGGCACGATCGCTGGGATTGCGTTGGCTCAGCCAGCCGGAATGCAGCTCGCCCTCGCCGATCAACAGCCGCTTGCAACGCAGCAGCGTCCAGGCCACACCAAGGGTGACCATCAGATCCCGCACGTCCTGACCTTCGCGGGGCAGGTTCCAGCCGAGGCGATCCAGCAGATCAAACAGCCACCAGCCCACCCCTGCCAACAGCAAGGTGGCGCTGACGCTCAGCCGGGACCGCTGCAACAGGGCCCGGCCCAGGGAGCCCCGGGGGCAGCGTCCGGCCAACAGCTGCAGCCCCAGCCAGGCCGCGGCCGCCAGCAGCAGGCTGAAGATCAACAACGGGAGCTGAAAAGGCAGTGCTGCGTTCATGGTTGGTCCTTGCCACTGGGATGGCCCAGCTGCCAGAGCAGATCGGGCCCGAGGCGGCGCAAGGCCACTCCATCCCAGGGAACCACCGCCTCCATCGCCAGCAGCCCCAGATCACCCAGGGGTGTACGGGCCGCCACGCCACCCAGCAGCTTGGGCGCGATCACAGCGGCGATCAGCTGCACACAACCCTGACGCAGGGCCGCGGCCGCCAGATCGGGGCCGCATTCCCACAACACCTGATTGCAGCCCCGCTGGCCCAGGGCCGCCAGCAGCTCCCTGGGCTCACAGGCGGCCAGGGGCAGCCGCTCCACCCCCAGCCGATCAAGACGCTCACAGGCCTCAGGCGGCGCTTCCGGCCCATGGGCCACCAGGGTGGCGGCCACGGCGCTGTCCCAGAGCTGGGCGCTGGCCGGCAGATCGAGGCTGCGGCTGACCACCACCCGCAACGGTTCGGGATCGCGGCGGCCGCGGCTGGTGAGCAGGGGGTCATCGGCCCGCAGGGTGCCGCCACCGACGATCACGGCGTCGACTTCGGCTCGCAGCCGATGCACCCAGGCACGGGCGGCGGGGCCGCTGATCCACTGGCTGGCGCCATTGGGCAGGGCGGTGCGGCCGTCGAGGCTCATCGCCCATTTGAGAATTCCCAGGGGCCTGCCACTGCTGATGCGATGCACAAAAGCGCGGTTCAAGGCCAGGGCCTCTGCTTCCGCCACCCCCGTGATCACCTCGATGCCGGCAGCCCGCAAGCGCGCCAGGCCGCCGCCCGCCACCAGGGGATTGGGATCGGCCATCGCCACCACCACCCGCGCCACCCCCGCCGCGATCACCGCCGCGCTACAGGGCGGGGTGCGGCCCTGATGGCAGCAGGGCTCCAGCGTCACCACCAGGGTGCCGCCGCGGGCCCGCTCGCCGGCCTGGGCCAGGGCGCCCACTTCGGCATGGGCGTCGCCGGCCCGGGCGTGGTAGCCCTCACCCACCAACTGGCCGGCGGCATCAAGCACCACGGCGCCCACCAGGGGATTGGGGCTGGTACGCCCGGCGCCGAGCGCCGCCAGCTGCAGGGCCCGACGCATCCAGGGGAGCCAGGGGGAGGGGGCTGCAGGGCCTGGAACACTCACCCCTTGCCCTCCGCCCCATCCCAGAGCGGCAGGCTTCGCCACTCCTTCACGACATAGGGAGGCACCGGCAGCTCCGTGAACACCCCCGGCAGCTCCAGGCGCAACGGGCGGTTGTTCTCCAGGTCGGCCAGCAGGGGGGAGAGGTCGAACTCCGCGGCGGCGGCGCGACCATCGCCGGCCAGTTTGGGGCTGCTCAAGGTGGTGTCGGCCAGCTCCCAGAGGCGCCTGCCACTGATCACCAGCAGGGGCGTGGGGTGGTCGAGGCGCACCCGACCGGGATAGCCCACGATCCGCAGGGTGATCGGAGCCTCCGGCCGGGGAGGGCCCTCGCGAAAGGCAACCACCTGCCAGCTCTGATAGTCAAGATCCCTCAGGCTTTCGAGGCTGCGCACCACACCGGTGCCGGTTTCATCCGGGTGGGCATGGATCAAGGCAAAGGGCAGCCCAACCGCAGGCCCCAGAGCGGGCGGCACGGTGTAGGACCCAGGCCCTGCCGCGGCAGCCACGGCCTTTGGCTCGCTCCAGAGCAGAACCAGACCCAGCAACAGGCACAACAACAGACGCTTCATCGCAGGTCAGCGCTGGGCTGGGAGGTGGTGGCGCGGGGGGCCTGCGGCTGGGCCTCCGCCCCAGGAATCGGCTGCCAGTCGGTGTGGGTGGCCCAGAGGGCCCAGATCGCCATCGCCCGCAGGTAATGACAAGCGCGGAAGGTGCCCGCGGCCGTGATCGCCTCCGGGGTGCGGAACTGGAGCCCCCCCCTGTACACCTGCTGAACCACCGCACCGGTGATCGCCAGAGCCGTGCCGCTCTCCCCCATCAGGCGGTAATAGGCGGCCAGGCCGAAGTTGATGCCGGTCCACACTTCCAGGGGGTGGGTGCCGTTGGGATCAAGCGGCGTGCCATCGCGGCGCAGGCCGTTGGCCACGCCCAGCTTGCCGCCCTGGAAGCCTTCGAAACAGGCCTCCTTGACGGCCTTGAGCGAGGAGAGGGCCCGCTCGTCCGCCACCACCGGCGGCAGCCCCAGCAGGCGAGCATAAAAATCGCCGCAGAGCTGGTCGGCCATCACCACCGGGGTGCCGCTGTCGGCGTCGATGTTGTAATACTCGCCGTTCCAGAGCAAGGCATCGAAGTTGGCGCGGCTCTGCTCCAGCCAGCCGCCGAACTCACGCTGCTCGGCACTGGTGTCGAGCCCCAGCTCCAGCTGCAGCCGCTGACCCATGGCCAGGGCCGCCTCCAGGGCCGCGATCCAGAGAGCGCCGCAGTAGGCACTCACCCCCTGCAGCGGCCAGTCGTCGAAGGTCTGATCGGGAGCGCCACCGTTGTCGGGCAGGCCGTCGTCGTTGGCATCGAACTGCTTTAGATAGCGCAGGGCTGTCACCGCCGCCGGCCAGCAGTCGGCCAGGAAGCGCAGATCTTCACCGGAGGGGGCCAGGCGGAAGCAGCGCCACACCTGCAGCACGAAGTCGCTGGCGAGATCCTTCCAGAGGTTGCAGTCCTGGTAGGCGGTGTAGTTGGTGGCATCAAATGGCCGTTCGTTCGGGGCGCCGAGATCGTGGGGGGTAGCCCCGGCCACCTTGCGCGCCGCCTCGACCCGGCCGCGGCCCTGGGTGAAATACCAGCCGATCGGCCGGGGCGTGGGATCGGCCGCCGGGATGGCGCGGGCGAAATCGCGCAGCACGGCCTTATCGAGCTCGGGCCAGAGCTGCAGCAGGGCGAAGGAGCCATAGAGGCGCACATCCAGGCTCTCGTACCAGGCGTAATCGAGGCACTCGAGCACCCCGAAGCGGCCCACCGGATCCTGCGGGGAGGCTGCGGTCCAGAGGCTGCCGCCACTGGCCAGGTCGTAGAGCTCATTGAGCAGGGCCATGCGCAGCGGTTCCGGTAGATCGGCCCTTTGCACCACCGGCGCCTGCCACGCCTCAATTGCTTGGCGCCACTGCCGCCAGTCCCGCAGGGCCTCAGCGGCGATCGCAACGGCGTTGTCACCGCTGCTGCCGTGGAAATCGGTGTAGCGCCGCAGACTGCGGGTGCCGGTGGCAAAGCTTGTGACCGGCAGATCCCAGGTGATCACCATTGGAATCTCGACCCTTTCCCCCGGCGCCAGGGTGAGGCGCACCGCCATGGCGGCGCTGGCCTGCTCATCGGCGCCGCTGCGGCGGTCGTTGTCGCTCTCGGGGATCGAGCCATCAGCGGCGAACGGCGTCCAGATCTCAGCGCCATCACCGGAGCCATCCCAACGGCTACAGCGGAAGATCTCCACGCCCGCATGGGCCAAGGCGTCCTCATCGGGCAGCGCCAGGCACCACTGGCCCTGGCCTTCGGCCAGGGGCTCGCTGCGCTCACCCTCCAGCACGATGGCCTTGAGGCCAGATTCCGCCACCTGACGATTGCACTGACCCTGGCTGCGGCCGATCGCCGGCACGTAGTTGTGCTCAGGGCTGCCGTCATCGCGGAAATGGACGGCGGCGGCCGGATCGGTGTTAGTGAACCAACCCACCATGTTGCGCCAGCTCAGCAGCAGCGAAACGGTGAGCGGCTGGTCCGTGGGGTTCTGCAGGCTCCAGACAAACACCGCCAGCGGATAACTGGTGCGCTGATAGTCGCCGGGGAGAATCGGGCTGAAGGCCTCGCAGCGCACCGCCGCCTGAAACACCCCCGTGTACTCGGTGCTACTGAGCGGGTAGCGGGCCGCGTAGGTGCCGGTGCTCTGCTCGGCGTTACTGGCGGGATACCAGCTCCAGGCTGACAACGGCTCCCCGGCCTCGGGCCGGGAGCTGTCAGCCGTGGGCTGCACCGCCAGGGCATGGGCCCGGCTGGAGGTGCCATCGCTTTCGTACAGGGAGAACTGGCAATCGGGGATCTCGCCGAACCAGTGCTCCCCACCATCAAGGTGCCAGAGATTGAAACGGCCATCGGGACCGCGACCGATGCAGCCGGCACCGAAGCCGCCCAGGGGCGCCCCATGGTTGGGGCCGTCATCGAGGTTGCTGGCGTAGCGCACCGTGTAGGGCTTCTCCCAGCCCAGGCCGAAGGGGCGCTGCCAACTGCAGGAGAGCTGGGGACTGGAGGGCTGGTCGCTGCCCAGCAGACGGGAAGTGAAGGAAGAAAAGCCGAACGGGGGCATCGACGCCGCAATCTGTTCGGGCCAGCTTGTCAGAATCGCTGGGGCGGAGTGGGGTCAGTCGGGGCCGACTCAGTCGGAGCCGACTTCCTGATCCACCAGCGCATCGAGGGTGAGTGCCGAGCGCACAAGGGCTTGGTAGCGCTGCACCACCCGGCGGTTGCGCTCCAGCCAGCTGCCGGGATCCCTCGCGGCGAAACCCGAGAGACCAGCCGGCCCGGTGGCATCGCCATCGAGCAATTCCAGATCGCTCTGCTGGGCCAGCAAAGCCAGCACCAACTCATGGATGCGCTGACGGCGGTCAGACATGGGATAGGGCCAGAACCGGGCGGGAAGGCTGGAGAATCCGAATCATGGCTCCAGGAGTGGCCTGAAGAATCAAGGGCGGATCGCCAGAGGCACGGAAGGCCATAGCTTCAGCCATCCTCTTTGCAGAGTCTCAATGGCATGGGAGGTCGGAAAGATGGGCCAACTTCCTGTCCTGACCAAGGGCCTGGGAAATGGCTTTGGCAAGCAGCGTCTGCCTCAGTGACCGTTCACCTTCTGGGGCTGGTAGAAAAACCCTTCGCCGGCAGCGTCCTGGCGCACCACCGCACAGCGGCTGGCCACCCGCCACAGGGCCCGGTGGATCGGCGTGGGGTCGTAGCGCACCAGAGTGGGAAAGCTCTGCTTCAGCAGCCTGGTGGCGTGCCAGGCGTTGTAGTGGGGAACGCGTGGGTTGATGTGATGGCAGACGTGGGTGGAGCCGATGCCGTGGTGGAGCAGGTTCAGCACCGGCCCATAGGGACGATCCACCGTTTGCAGCGCTCCCTTGGCCCAGGTCCAATCTCCGGAGGAGAAATGGGGGATGTTGGTATCGGTGTGCTGCATCCAGGTGTAGGCCACCAGCCAGGCATTGATCACCAGATAGGGCAGTCCATAGACGAGCAGAACTCGCAACAGGGAGAACTGAACGGAAGCCAGCGCCAGGCCCAGCAGCATCGCCAGCACACCGAGATTGGAGACCAGCATCGGGCGACGGTAGGAGTCCGGGAACAGGGCCCGACTGCCATTGCGGAAGGGGGCACCGGTCCAGAAATGGGAGGTGGGAGCGCCGTATTCCTCTCCACCGGCCACACCGAAAAACAGGTATAGCGGCCAACCGAGCACCAGATGGGTGAACAGGGACTGGATGCCGTACAGCCTGGGTCCTAACCAGCCGCTCAGGGCCACCACCGACTGGCCGGCGGGCGAGTCTGAGCGCGGGGGCACATGGGTTTCACCGCCTTCGAGGTGGTTGCAGTTGGCATGGTGCACCGCATGGCTGCGCTGCCAGGCGAAGTAGGGCACCAACAGCAGGCTGTGCAGCACAAAGCCCACCACGGCCTCGACCCGGCGATTGGGATGGAAGGCACCATGGCCGCACTCATGGGCCAGGACCCAGCAACCGGTAGCCACGGTGCCGGTGACCACGGCGTACAGCAGCCAGAGCGGAGCGGCGAGGGGGGTCAGGGGGATCTCGGTGCCCAGGCCGTAGGCCAGCAGGGACAGGCCGAGTGACAGGGCCAGGCTTCCCCAGGCCTTGGCCGGATCGATCTGGAGCAACTCGGCAGGCAGGCAGGCCAGCAGTTCCGCTTTGCCGGGGAAGGTGCTGGACGACGGGCAGGGGGGCGCCTTGGGAGAGGCGGGCAGGGAAACAGTGGAGATCAATGAAGCGGCTGCATGACGGGCCGACTCGACGGGTCGGTCAATGGTGTCAGCAAGTTAGGGGCGTGGATGCTGCAGCCGTGCGCCGGGGCACTTGGCTGCCATGGCTGCCCGCATGGCTGCCCGGAGACCAAGCCTGGGGAGTCCACCTCCAACCGCTTCGTCCAAGCCTTCGCTTAAACCATCGGCTCTGGTCGACGGGGCTGAGGCAATTTCGCTGGACGATGAACCGCCGCAGGCACTGGTAGGTGAGGGAGTCAGTAGTACCGGCCCGGATACTCGCCCGGGTGATCGAGCCGCCTCACCCGCACACCCGCGGCCGATTGGCCGGAGAAGCGCAGGATCTCGCTGCCGGATACCGAAAAGCCGAGCAGCTGGGCCAGCCGCGCCACCTCATCAGCAGTCGTCGCCTCCTCCAGCTGCCGCTTCAGAGCGGGATCGCGCTGGACACGGGAGAGGAAGTGCCTGAGCTGTTCGAAGGTCACCCGAGGATCCCGGTCGCAATCCACCCTACGGCGACTGCCGTTGGCTCACACCTCAGCGTGAGGCGAGTCAGCTTCGGTTCTTGCAAAAACACACTTGACGTGCTTCAGCGATTGCTCCCAGGGCCATATCGCCATCAGATTTCGAAACATGCTCATGCACAATGACGCCTCCGTAGACCGGGATACTGTCTGCGAAACTGCTTACCAAGACGCCCAAAATCTCAAGAAAGAGGGCGTCGCTGTCCGCGATGAAATGCAGCAACAAGGCCGACGGACACCCTGACGGCATCCGCAGAGATCAAGAAATATCAACAGACAGTGCCTAAGGACAGGTACCCCTATCATAACTGCACGAAAAATTCAAACACATGATCTGGGATCCAGCAATCACCATCTCCCCTGATTTCGATCTCAGCTTCCTGACAGATATCAGTCTCAGCATCACCCGCATTGACAGCCTGACAGGCGTCCGCTCCTCTTTAGCCATCGCACGCCTAGAGGCCGAGGCCGAGACCCTGCAACGACTGCTCACCGATGGCCAGCCAGCTTCACCCGATTCGCTGACCAGCAGCAAGATCTTTTCCCAGGATTCCGCCATCAATTGGAGGAGCACCGAAGGTCATGCCATTGGCGGCTCACGAGGCACCCAAATCAATGGGGCCGGCACCTACATACCATTGATCTTCGCTGGCAATCAACAATTTCCCGATTCGGAATCCATTGTCGAAGCAGTGGCGATTGGAAATACGATTAAAATCAAGACCAGCCAAGGGTTGCAATACCAGCTAGCCCAGCAAGGGACAGGCGTACTTAATGTCTCAGACAACGCTGATCAATTCGCCATCACGATCAAACGTCTCGGTCGAAATCAGAACGGTTTCGCCCTCTATCAGGTCGATTCCGAGACCGGGAGCGTAACGCTGAATGGACAGACATTTAGCCCAGTTCAACCTGGCTACGCCAAGGCAGCGCTCGAATCCGCAGCAACCAGCCAGCTGGTTTTCAACACTGGCGCCATGCCTGAATACGATGAAGAGATCACCTTGAGAGATATCGTCCTTAGCCCTGGCGCTGAGTACGGAATTCTGTTTTTCAATGACACCAGATCGACCACATATTCCTCCTTCGCTGCTGCCAATCCAGGCTACGCCGTACAAGTACAGAGCTATCTGCCCAACAAGGACGGTCAACTCGTTTTTGCCCTGGAAGACATCAGCATCAGTCATCCGACATGCGACAGAGACTTTAATGATCTGATCGTAACGATCGAAGCGGAGCCTAAGACAAGCTTTGTTCAACTCGCCGTCTTTGGTGACAGTCTGAGTGATTTCGGTTCCCGCTCCGCAGCCATGTACAAACAAGTGCTGCAGCCCGCTGCGGTGCCTGCGTGGAGCGGTTCCACGTTCAGCAACGCCCAGGCCAACTGGCAAACCGAACTTCGCACCGCACTTGATATCCCCTACGACAGCGTCACCGGAGCCGGCATCACTAACAGTTTCGTCGGCGGCCTTCCCAGCCTGATTCCAGCTAGTCCGGAGAATCCCTCTTATGCGGTCGGCGGCGCTCTCTCTGGAAAGAACACACTCTATGACGTTCTGGCAAGTCTCAATCCTCCCCAGTTCCCCCCAGCCCTGCTGGGAGCTCCCTACTCGGTCAGCGGACTGGGTGTGCAGTCCCAGATTGAACAGGCACTGACGGTTGACAACAAATCACTCATCAACAATCTGGTCACGCTATGGAGCGGTGGCAATGATCTGCTGGCCGCTATCAACCTTGGCCAGACACTGAATGCCACCCTGCAGGATGTGCTGACAAAGACAAGGGCAAGCCTGATCACGCTACTGCGCTCAGGCGAAGCACGCTCCGTGCTGGTTTCCAGCCTGGCTCCATTGCAGGGCGACGTAGATGGGGTTGCCTATTCCATGCCCTTCCTGAAGTCCCTGCCCCCAGAATGGCAGACTGCGATTGAAGCAGGTGCCGCCACCGTGTTCCGAGGCGCAATCTCGGCAATGGTAGAAGAGGTTAAAGCGATGTTCCCCTACGCAGCTCTGGTCGATTTCAACAATGAATTAGGATTCAACTGGAAGCGGTTCGGCAGCGAACTTGGCAACTTTAGCGAATATAGCATTACACAGACTACGCAATCAGCCCAGTCAAACGAAGCAACTGAAGCCAATGAATATCTTTACTTTGACGACGTCCACCCAACGGAGTCCGGCCATAAAATGATCGCACAGGCGATTGAACTGACTCTCGAAGCGGACCAATCCTCACTGGATGCAGCCTTCCTGAATGACACCATTGTTGCCGATGGTGCTGTGGCCATGGGCAGTTGGTTGAACGATGCCATCACTGCCGCCAACACCGGCAGTCAACTCAATGGTCTTGCTGGCAATGATTGGCTGAAAGGCCTCAATGGAGCTGACGACCTGAATGGCGGAGATGGAAATGATCTGCTCAACGGTGCTGGTGGGATCAATGCTCTGAACGGCGGATTGGGTGCTGACGTTTTTGAGATCACTACAGAGAGCCTCAACGGTGGGCTCCAGACCATCCAAGATTTCAATGCCACCGAAGGCGACCGCCTGTTGTTATCGGAAGCCTATGCAGCAGCCATCGGTGATTTCTTCTTCGTGCCCACCCAGCAGGATTGGCAACAGGCCGTCAGTTTCGAGTCCACAGCAGAGGGAGGCCTACTCAGCATTCACTTCTCAGACCCGACAACGGTGGATGGCTTGATTGCCCTCAAAGGAGTACAAAGCTTCGACACAGCCTGGCTCAGCTGATCGGATCGGTTCCGCAACCTCGGTGGACTTGATGGACCTGGGGGAGGCACCGGGCCGCAGCCCAAGGGCGCGCTGCCGTTGCCGCCGCCGCCAAAGCGTTAGACCGGAATCGACGCGCCCGTTGGGGCTGCATCGCCCAGGCCTGCTCAAGGGCCGAAGTGCTGTGGGCCTTGCTGTTGCCCTCGATGACCCAAGCCCAGGCCCCACCCAGGAGCAACACTGATGTACAACCAACCCCTGCCGCCGATCGCCGGCCGCGAAGCCGAGATCCTGGCCCTGGTGCAACAGGAGGGGTCGGTGTTTCTGCCGCACACCAATCTCGATCTGGGGCAGATCCAGTCGGCCTTTGCCTGTGCCCTGCACATGCACCAGCCAACGATCCCGGCCGGGGCGAATGGAGAACTCATCTCCCATCTGCAGTACATGGTGGAGCATCCTGGTGAGGGCGATAATCACAATGCCGAACCCTTTGCCCAGTGCTATAAGCGCCTGGCCGAACTCATCCCCCAGCTGATCAGCGAGGGCTGCAATCCGCGCATCATGCTGGATTATTCCGGCAACTTGCTCTGGGGCTTAGAGCAGATGGGCCGCGTCGATATTCTAGATGCCCTCAAAAGCCTCGCCTGTGATCCCAGCCTGCAACCCCATGTGGAGTGGCTCGGCACCTTCTGGAGCCATGCCGTGGCCCCCTCCACGCCGATCCCCGATCTGAAGCTACAGATCCTGGCCTGGCAACAGCATTTCGCGGCCCTGTTTGGAGCCGAAGCGCTACAGCGAGTGAATGGATTCTCGCCACCGGAGATGCACCTGCCCAACCACCCCGACACGCTGTATGAATTCGTGAAGGCCCTCAGAGAGTGCGGTTATCGCTGGCTGCTGGTGCAGGAACACAGCGTTGAAAACCTTGATGGCTCCCCCCTGAGCCAGGAGCAGAAATACATTCCCAACCAACTGGTGGCGCGCAACTCCAATGGAGAAACCGCCACCATCACCGCCCTGATCAAAACCCAGGGCTCCGACACCAAGTTGGTGGGTCAGATGCAGCCCTGCTACGAAGCCCTGGGACTAGGCCGGCAGGTGCTGGGAGCCACAACAATTCCAGCGATCGTTTCCCAGATCGCCGACGGCGAAAATGGCGGTGTGATGATGAATGAATTCCCACCGGCCTTCATCCAGGCCCATCAGCGCATCGCCCGAGAGGGCGGCGGCACAACGGGCACGGTGGCGATCAACGGCACCGAATACCTGGAGTTGCTGGAAGCTGCCGGGGTGCAGTCAGCGGATTTCCCCAAGATTGAGGCGGTCCATCAGCACAGGCTCTGGCAACAGATCGGCAGCCAGCCCAGCCCTGAAGCCGTAGAGGCCGCCATCGCCGACCTCAAGGCCCATGATTCCGAGTTTTCGATGGCCGGCGCCTCCTGGACCAACAACCTCAGCTGGGTGGAGGGCTACGCCAACATTCTCGAGCCGATGAACCAGCTCAGCGCCCAGTTTCACCAACGATTTGACCCGCTGGTGGCTGCAGATCCAGGGGTCACCAAAACGCCGCCCTATCAGCAGGCGTTGCTCCACCTGCTGCTGCTGGAAACCAGTTGCTTCCGCTACTGGGGCCAGGGCACCTGGACCGATTACGCCAGCGAAATCCACCGACGGGGTGTCGCGGCGATCGGCTGATCGGCAAGCGGCTAGGCCAACAGCTCCGTTTCGGGCTCAGGCCCTTCGCATTCGCCGCAGTGAATCACGCCATGGCGAGCGGAATACCGAATCACAATCCCACTGAATTTCACCTTCATAGGCGTGACAGAACGCTTCATCAGGAAAGCGAGAGAGTTCTTCGATCAGGCGTCGCACTGTTCGCCTGAAACTTCCGCAATCAAAGAGCAGTCGGTCCTGATCGGCAGGGATCGCCACGGGGCTCCGTGATCACTGGGACTGTTGCTGCCGTAGCCGCTGAGCACCAGGCCCGCGGGGCACTTCGATTGGCTCGATCCTGGATCGAACCAGCTCCCAACCTCCCCTGGATCCGCTGCTGGACCAGCGCAACAGAAGCCCCGGTGCCCTGGCTGAGCATCATGGTGGCCATGGCAAGGGACTCCCTGATCAGCAAGGCGGCAGCAACTGAGGCCAGATCGCTGGCGGTGATCGGCACCGACGCCGGCGGCCTGGCCGGCCTGCCCGCCACCAGCCTGGCCCTGCTGCGCGACGCCCGCCTGGTGGTGGCCCCGGCGCGATTGCTGCCCCAGCTGGCCCCCTGGTGGCAGAGCGAACAGGCGGCCGGACGGGTGCCGGCGGGAACCCCCTACCCGGAGCTCCTGGCCAGCGACAAGCCCGAGCGGATCTTCGGGCCGCTGGGCGAGGCCCTGGCTGCGGGCCTGCCGGCGGTGCTGCTCGCCAGCGGTGACCCGCTCTGGTTCGGCATCGGCCGGCTGCTGCTGCAGGTGTTTCCGCCGGAGAAACTGCGCTTCCACCCGGCTCCTTCCTCGCTGCAGCTGGCCTTTGCCCGCATCGGCCGGCCCTGGCAGGACGCCAGCTGGCTGAGCCTGCATGGCCGCGATCCCGAACCCCTGGCGGCGGCCCTGCAGAAACGCCCCGCCGCCCTGGCCGTGCTCTGTGATCCGGGGGCGGGCGGGGCCGAGACGGTGCGGCGCCTGCTCAGCGCCTCTGGCCTGGAACCGGCCTATGGCTTCTGGCTGTGCGAGCGCCTGGGCCATCCAGCCGAACGGGTGCAGCGGCTGGCTCCGAGCGAGCCATTGCCGGCCGATCTCGATCCCCTGCACCTGGTGCTGCTGCTGGCCGAGGTGCCACCAGCCCCGGATCCCACCAGCTTGCCCCTGTTCGGCATCGCCGATGGTCTCTGGCTGCAGCACGCCGATCAGCCGGGCCTGATGACCAAACGGGAGGTGCGCATCCAGCTGCTGGCCGATCTGGAACTGCCCGCCATGGGCGTGCTCTGGGATATCGGCGCCGGCGTCGGCTCCGTGGGGCTGGAGGCGCTGCGGCTGCGGCCGGCCCTGGCGCTGTGGGCGGTGGAACGTCGTGCCGGCGCCGCCGCCCTGATCACCGCCAATGCCGAGCGCCTGGGGGTGGCGCCGGCGGGCGTGGTGGAAGGGGCCGCTCCCGAGGTGCTGGGGCCGTTGCCGGATCCGGATCGGGTGCTGCTCGGCGGCGGCGGCCGGGATCGGGCAGCCCTGCTCGAGGCGGTGCTGCTGCGGTTGCGGCCCGGAGGCCTGGTGGTGATCCCGATGGCCACCCTCGAGGCCCTAGCCGAGCTGCGGCCCCGCCTGGAGGCCTCCGGACTGCAGGTGAGCGTGTCGCAGCATCAGGCCTGGCGCGGCGCTCCCCTGGCCGATGGCACCCGCCTGGCGCCGCTCAATCCCGTGTTGGTGCTCAGCGGGCGGAAGGGCTGAGCGAGGTGATGTTCAGGACAGTGCCCTCGCCGATCCCCAGCCGCGCCGCCTCACCGGCGCCGATCTCCAGCACCCCATCCACCGCTTGATCCGGCCCGTAGCTGCGGCAGGGCAAGCGCATGCAGGGAGGCGCCGCCGCAACGATGGCGATCACCCGTCCATCCCGGATGAACAGCATGTCGAGGGGTTCGGGGGTCTGGTGCATCCAGAACCGGGCCACGGTCGGCGGGGCATAGGCAAACCACATGCCCTGCAGCGCCGGCAAAGGCGGTCGCAGCTGCAGCCCCATGACGTACTGGCGGAGATTCCGGGGCTCTTCCAGCTGCAGGCAGACGGGTGCCGCACCAGCTGGCCTGAGGAAGCAGGCCTGGGCCGTGAGCGGCAGAACCTGGGGTGGGGAGCCGGCCAGGCTGGGGACCGCGGCCAGGGCCGGGACAATCGTCAGGGCTGGGATGGCCACCAGGGCCGCAGACCAAGCCCAGCGACCAACAGCCCTAGCGGGACGAACGGGGCCACTCATGCCGAATCCCGTTGCCGCGCCGGCAGGGTTTCGCCCAGGCTGTATCCCTGACCACGCACGGTGTGGATCAGACGGCCCTCGCCCCCCTCCTCCAATTTCTGGCGCAGGTAGCGGACGTACACCTCAATCACGTTGCTAGCGCTGCTGGGTTGATCGTCCCAGATCTCCGTGAGGATCTGCTCGCGACTGACCACCTCACCCCGATGGCGCAACAAGAGCAGCAGCAGCTCATATTCGCGGGCCGTCAGCGCCAGCACTCGCTGGCCCCGCTTCACCTGGCGGCAGGAGGGCAGCACCTGCAGATCGCCCTCCTGCAGCAGCTCATCAGCGCCGTCGCGCTGCAGCAGCTTCAGATGCAGCCGCAGGCGGGTGAGCAGGTCGCTGGGGCCCAACGAACACAACCAGAAATCGTCCGCGCCGCTGTTAAGGGTGCGGCAGCGGTTGTCCACCGTGTCCTGCTCGATGCCCAGTAACAAGGGGATCGCCCCCCAGCGCTGGCGCAGCAAAGCGATCTGACCTTCGCTGCCGGGGGAGATCACCACGGCCTGGGGTCCTGGGCCGCCTTCGCTCTCTACAGCGGCTGGAACCTCAGCAGCGCCAGAAACCTCGACAGCTCGCAGGGCCTCTGCGGCACCGGCGAGGGGCAGCTGGGAGCCACGCAGGGGCGCATAACCCGAAATCGCCAGCCGCGCAGCCAGCCGTTCCGCCTCCTTGCCCACCAGCAGCACACCCGGACTCACAACGCTGGCTCCACCGCGTCAAGGCCATTGCCGGGTTTGGCCACATGGGGCAGACCCCAGCCCAGCTTGTTGCGCAGCACCTGGAAGAACTCGTGATCCGCCAGGCGCACGAATCGCACCGGCTGCTCGCTGCGCCGCACCAGCACCCGATCCTCAGGCCAGATGTAACAGCCGGCACTGCCGTCGACCACCATCATCAGCCGCTCCGGCGTGGCCGGAAACACGGTGACCGGTTCGCGATCGCTGAACACCAGGGCCCTTGAGGCCAGGGAATGGGCAGCGATCGGCGTGAGCTGCAGCACCGGGCAATCGGGGGAAATCACCGGCCCGCCGGCACTGAGGGCGTAGGCGGTCGATCCGGTGGGACTGGAGAGGATGACGCCATCGGCGGCGATGTCCACCGGCGCATGGCGACCGATGGCGATCTCGAAATGGCACATGCTGGTGAGCGGCTCCCGATGCAGGGCCATCTCGTTGAGACAGAGCACCTCCCAGCGCCGCTGCTCGCCACGCATCACGCTCACCACCAGCAGCGAGCGTTCCTCCACGCTCCATTCCGAAGCGATCACCTGCTCCAGGGCCCGATCCAGATCCTTGAGGTAGGCCTCGGCCAGAAAGCCCAGATGGCCGGTGTTGATCGTCAGGATCGGCACGCCGATCGGGGCGGTCATGCGGGCGGCCGAGAGCACGGTGCCGTCGCCACCCAGCACGATCGCCAGGGGCATGTCGGCGTCGAAACCGGGGGGTACACAGGCTGCGTAGCCCTTGGCCCGCAAATGCTGGTCCGGATTGGCAAAACCCACCACCCCAGCGGAGCTGCTGGCTCGCACCACCTCCAGTCCCGCCTCCTGCAGGCGGGCTTCGATGGTCTCGGCGGTGGCCAGGGCCAGCTCCTTGCCGTCATTGACGATCAGTCCGACACGGGGCACCGATCGCGGGCGAGGAAGATGGCTCACTTTATCGGCAGCCCTGACGGCCCCGGCCAGTTGGCTCTGCGACAGCGACAGCGATAGCGGCGGCGACAGTGGGCCGGGGCCTCAGAATTGCTCCAGGAAGCGCAGATCACTGGTGTAGAGCCGCCGGATGTCATCGATGCCGTGGCGCACCATGCAGAACCGCTCCACCCCCAGACCGGCGGCGAAGCCACTCCAGCGCTGGGGATCGATGCCAAGGCCCTCCAGCACCGCCGGATCGACCATGCCGCACCCCATCACCTCCAGCCAGCGGCCACGCCACTGCACATCCACCTCGGCGGAAGGTTCGGTGAAAGGGAAATAGCTGGCGCGAAATCGCACCGGCAGATCGCCGAAAAACCTCTGCAGGAAGGTGGTGACGGTGCCGCGCAGATGGCTGAAGTCCAGGCCTTCGTCCAGGGCCAGCACTTCCACCTGGTGAAACACGGGCGAGTGGGTGGCATCGACCGCGTCGCGGCGGAACACCCGGCCGGGCGCCACGATCCGCACCGGCGGCGGATTCTGCTCGAGATGGCGGATCTGCACCGGCGAGGTATGGGTGCGCAGCAGCCGCTCACCGCCATCGGCCCCCGGGGCCAGATAAAAAGTGTCCTGCATGTCCCGCGCTGGATGGTGCGGCGGGATGTTGAGGGCGGTGAAGTTGTAGTGATCGGTCTCGATCTCCGGCCCTTCAGACACCCGATAACCGAGGCCAGCAAAAATATCGACGATTTCCTCGGTTGTGCTGATCAGCGGATGGCGACGACCAGGCGGCACATAGCGGCAGGGCACCGTCACATCCAACCGCTCCCGCTCCAGCCGCTCCGCCATCGCTGCCGTTTTGACACTCTCCAGCCGCTGGGCCAGCAGGGACTGCACCAACTCCTTGAGCACGTTGGCCCGCTGACCCACCAGCGGGCGCTCAGCGCCCGGCAGTTTGCCCATGGCCGC
Source organism: Cyanobacteriota bacterium (assembly GCA_026389335.1). GTDB lineage: Bacteria > Cyanobacteriota > Cyanobacteriia > PCC-6307 > Cyanobiaceae > Cyanobium. The sequence continues at coordinate 27,823 of JAPLIB010000149.1, forward strand.
CAACACGCCCGAAACACGCCCCTTCTTGCCCAGCAAGCCCACCCGCAATTCCTCCAGCTCGGCGGCGCCCGCAGCGGCGGCGATGGCGACGGCGGCCTCGGCCTCCAGCTGCGCCAGCTGATCGGTGAGGTCCTGGAGGCTGACGTTGGCGCTCACGGGCTGGGGGCAAGGCTGTTCGGGCCATGACTGTAGGCAGGCGGCCCCGAGGAGCCTGGGGCACGGAGCCCGTTCTGATCGAAAAGTCTGCCCACGCTCCAGGCCTCCAGCCAAATGGCCTCAGACTGAGTTCGCCTGGACCGCACCCCAGGCAGGCCCAGCCTTGGAGATCAATTTCTGGACCGCTTCTGGGCCGCAGATCTGCTCGAGCCCGCCCGTCCAGAGGCCTTCACTGCTATCTCAACCTGCTAGAGGATGAAATCACCTCGGCAGCGAAAACGGCCCCGCCGCTGGCATCCCCCGACCGATCACACCGCGCCTGAAGAAGCAGGCCAGGGCCACCTGCCCAGCCCCACCCTCGGTAGCGTTGAAACCAGTACCGCCCGCCCCGATGGCTCCGCTCCGCATCCTGATCAGCAACGACGACGGGGTGTTCGCCGCTGGCATCCAGGCCCTGGCAGCCGAAGCGGTGGGCCGCGGCCATCAGGTCACGGTGGTCTGCCCCGACCAGGAACGCTCGGCCACCGGCCATGGCCTCACCCTGCAGTCGCCCCTGCGGGCCGAACGGGCCGACGAGCTGTTCGCCCCTGGTGTCAGGGCCTGGGCCTGCAGCGGCACCCCCTCGGACTGCGTCAAGCTGGCCCTGTTCCGCCTGCTGGAGGAAGCGCCCGACCTGGTGCTCTCCGGCATCAACCACGGTCCGAATCTGGGCACCGACGTGCTCTACTCCGGCACCGTGGCCGCGGCGATGGAGGGCACGATCGAAGGCTTTCCGGCCCTGGCGGTGAGCAGTGCAGATTTCCAGTGGCGCCATTTCCAGCCGGCGGCCGCCCTGGCCCTGAACGTGGCCGAGTCGATGCATGGGGCCGGCTGGCCTGAAGGCCTGCTGCTCAATCTCAATGTGCCGCCGCTGCCTGCTGAAACGATCGGCCCGCTGCGCTGGTGCCGCACGGCGGTGCGGCGCTACGTCGACCAGTTCGACAAGCGGGTCGATCCCCGCGGCCGCACCTATTACTGGCTGGCCGGCGAGGTGGCCAACGATCTCGAAGCCCGGGTGGCCGGCCCCGCCGACTGGCCGATTGATGTGGCCTGGATCGACAGCGGCGGCGCTTCGCTCACGCCGCTGCAACCGGAACTGCTCTGGCGCGGCCCAACCCAGAGCCTGCCGGCGGCGGCGAGCCTGGGCGGCTGAAGCGGCCGGCAGAGCGGCCTCAGCCGCGCCGGTACACCCGCTGCAGCAGCCAGAGACTGAGCAGCAGGCCAATCAGATGGGCGAACAACACCTGGGTGTTGCCCAGTACGGCCAGCATTTCGATCGAGGTGATCGGCAGCCCCACCACCCGGCCGGCCACCCCGGGGGCCGCCTGAATCTGGGCGCCAAAGAAGCCCGGCACCTGTTGGGAGGCCTGCACAAACAGGCTGCCCGCCAGGGACTGGTAGCCCACCACCGCCAGGGTCAGGCCCACCAGATCAGCCACAACGCCCCGCTTGATCAGCCGGGCCGTTTCCCCTTTGCTGGGACGGACCGGACTGGCCAGGGCCCGGCCGCAGCGAATCACCAGGCCGCTCTGCCAGATGCACCAGAGCAGCACGAAGAAAGAGAGGGTGGTGAGCGACAGGCCCGGACCCAGTCCCAGGGCCCGGGCTGAATTGGCCGCCAGCCGGCCACCGATGTTGTTGAACAGCAGCACCCCCACCACCACCACCGCCAGCACCACCTGGGTCCAGAGGCGGATCCAGGCCATGCGGCGCACGGCCGCGGAAATCAGCTGCAGATCCAGACGATCAACCATCGGGGAGTCAGGCGGACCGCGGCGCGGCCGGTAGGCATCCAAACTTGCCATGGGAGGATCCTGGTGGCGAGGTTCGCATCGTTGATTCCGCTTCACAACCCCAGCGATGCCCTGCGCCCCACCGCCATCGCGCTGGGCAGTTTCGATGGTCTGCATCGCGGCCATCGCCGTGTGATCGCCGCCGTCGTCCCCCCCGAGCCACCGCCGGCCGAGGCGGCGCCCACCAGCCAGGCGCCGGCCCAGCCCATTCCCACAGTGGTGAGCTTCTGGCCCCACCCGCGCGAGCTACTCCATGGCGAGCCGCGGCTACGGCTGGATCTGCCGACCGAAAAACTGGAGGCCCTGGAGCCCCTCGGCATCCGTCAGCTGGTGCTGGTGCCCTTCGATCGGGCCCTGGCGGCCCTGACGCCGGCGCAATTCGTCGAGCAGGTGCTAGTGGAGCAACTGCAGGCCCGCCGCATCGCCGTCGGTGACAACTTTCGCTTCGGTGCCGGCCGCTGTGGCGATGCCGCCGAGCTGGCCCGCCTCGGCGAGCAGCACGGCATCGCCGTCACCGTGCTGCCCATGCTCTTCGATGGAGCCGAACGGGTGAGTAGCAGCCGCATCCGCCGGGCCCTGGCCGCCGGCCGCATCAGCGAAGCCCGCCGGCTGCTGGAGCGGCCCTATCGCTTCAGCGGACTGGTGGTGAGAGGCCGCGGCCTGGGCCGTGGCCTGGGTTGGCCCACCGCCAATCTGGCGGTGGATGGCCGCAAGTTCCTGCCCCAGGAAGGGGTCTATGCCGCCCTGGCCTGGTTGGAGAGCGGCGAGCCGGGGCTGGCCTGCGGCGAAGCGATGGCAGCCGTGATGAACCTGGGCCCCCAGCCCACGGTCGATCCGCTGGCCGCCTCGGCCGTGGAGGTGCATCTGCTGGATCGCCAGATCGAACTGGTGGGGGCCTCGCTGAAGGTGGAACCGATCCAGTTGCTGCGCCAGCAGCAACGCTTCGCCAGCCTGGAGGCCCTCAGCGCCCAGATCGGCGCCGATGCCGCCGCCGCCCGCCAACTCCTCTCTGAGCTCCAGGGCTCACCCCTAACCGCCGGGATAGGCATGGGTGAGACCCCAGCCGATGAAGGCGGCGATGCCCCCCAGCAGCAGGATGCCTGACACCAGCGCCAGCATGGGGTTATCGGACCCGTTCGGATCGGTGGCCATAGCCCTGCCGCAATCGATCACAGCCTAGACAGGGTATGGAACGTGCTTCTGAGAGCTTCGTGACGCATCAGTCCCGCGCCAGCCTGCGCCTGCTCGACGCCAACCTCGATCGGGCTCGCGAAGGGCTGCGGGTGCTGGAAGACTGGTGCCGCTTCGCCCTGGACCGCCCCGACCTGGTGGCCCGCACCAAGGATTTACGCCAGCGGCTGGGCCGCCAGCATCACGAACGCTTCAAGCTGGCGCGCCACAGCGCCAGTGATCCAGCGGCGGGGCTGACGCACCCGGCCCAGCTGCAGCGCCTGGACGACAGCGCCGTGCTGGCAGCCAATGCCGCCCGCGTGCAGGAAGCCCTGCGGGTGCTGGAGGAGTTCGGCCGCCGCGATGAACCCCAGCTGGCCAGGGAAGCCGCCGCCATCCGCTATCTCGTCTACGACCTCGAGGTGGATCTGATCCAGGCCTCACGGCTGGGTCTGGGGCGGCGGGAGTTGCTGCGCCGCGCTCACCTCTATCTGGTCACCAGTCCGGTGCCAAACCTGGAGGAGGTGGTGGCGGCAGCCCTGGCGGCGGGTGTGCGCCTGGTGCAATACCGGGCCAAGGAGCCCGGCAGCCCCGGCGCGACGGCCGCACCCCCCCTCGATGATTCACAGCGCCTGCAGCAGGCCCGCCGCCTCAAAACCCTCTGCGCCCAGGCCGGCGCCCTGTTTCTGGTCAACGACCGCATCGACATCGCCCTGGCCGTGGAGGCCGATGGGGTGCACCTGGGTCAGGGGGATCTGCCGCCGGCCGTCGCCCGCCGCCTGCTGGGGCCCGAGCGCTTGATCGGCCGCAGCACCAACCGGATTGAGCAGCTGCGGCAAGCGGTGAGCGACGGCTGCGATTACGTGGGGGTGGGACCCGTCAATGCCACCCCCACCAAACCGGGCCGCGAGCCGGTGGGACTCGCCTATGTGAGCCAGGCGACGGCGGAAGCGCCGATCCCCTGCTTCGCCATCGGCGGCATCGACAGCACCAACCTGGCGGCGGTGCGGGCGGCGGGCGGCACGCGCGTGGCGGTGGTGCGGGCGATCACCGAGGCCCCGGATCCCGCCGCAGCCACAAAGGCCCTGCTGGCAACTCTGGAGGCCGAGGCATGAGCAGGGATCAGATCAGCAACGCTGGCGAAGCAGCGGCCGAGATGGAAATCCTGGTGAATGGCGACCGGCGCCTTTGTGCCGCGGGCCAGACGCTGGAGCAGCTGCTCGAAAGCCTCGGCTATCGCCCCCAGCTGGTGGTGGTGGAGTTCAACGGGGCGATCCTGCCCCGCCAGCACTGGAGTGCCCAGGCAGTGGTGGAATCCGACGCGCTCGAGATCGTCACCATTGTTGGGGGTGGTTCCTAGATTTCCGCCATTCGTTCCGCTCACCCATGGGTCCACGCGCGCTGCGGCGAACGTTCAGCTTGATGGTGGTGCCACTGCTGGTCACCGCTCTGATGGTGATCGCCCCCAACCCTGCCTCAGCGGCCAGCGGCGGCCGCATCGGTGGCGGCAGCTTCCGCTCCGCTCCCTCGATGCCCCGCAGCTATGGCGGTGGCTCTTCCCGGGGCTCCTATGGCGGCGGCTACGGCGGTGGGGGGTATTACGGCGGCGGCGGCGGCTATCGCGGCGGAGGCATGGGATTCCCGTTCATCGTGCCGATCTTCGGCTTTGGCGGCGGCGGCCTGTTCGGCTTCCTGATCCTGATGGCGATCGTCGGTGTGCTGATCAACGCCGTGCGCGGGATCGGCAGCGGTGGTGGCCCCCGATTGGCCGAGGACGACGGCGGTTACGGCGCCATCAGCGCCGATGGGCCGGTGTCGATCGCCCAGATCCAGCTCGGCATGCTCGCCACAGCCCGCGATGTGCAGGAAGATCTGCGCCGCATGGCCGGTTCGGCTGACACCTCCAACAGCGAAGGCCTGCAAAGGGTGCTGCAGGAAACCACTCTTGCTCTACTGCGCCACCCCGATCTCTGGGTCTACGCCAATGGCGAGGTGGGCCAGGTGCCCTTCGCCAGCGCCGAATCCACCTTCAACCGGCTCTCCATGCAGGAGCGCAGCAAGCTGCAACGTGAACTGACGGCCAATGTCGGCGGTCGCCGTTACAGCGAGCAGTCCACGGTGGCGGCCGGCAGCAGCAGCGGCGCCAGCGACTACATCGCCGTCACCTTGATCGTGGCCAGCCGCCGCGGTCTGCCCCTCAAGGGGACCGGCAATGCCGAGGCCCTGCGCGACAGCCTCCAGCAGCTGGGCGCCCTCGGTGCAAACGACCTGCTGGCACTGGAAGTGATCTGGCAGCCCGAGGGTGCCGGTGAGGTGCTCAGCAGCGAGGAGCTGATCACCGCCTATCCCGATCTCCAGCATCTCTGAGCCAGAAGCCCCTGAACGAATGGAGCTCCTGGGGCAAATCAGGGCCTAGGGAAGCCTGGCTCACTGGCCTCCATCGCCTGGGAACCTGCGGCACCCAGAATTCGCAGGGCGGCCATGGCGGCGCCGTAGCCGTTGTCGATGTTGACGACGGTGAGGCCGGGGGCACAGCTGGCGAGCATGCCGTGCAAGGCGGCTTTGCCGCCGGCGCTGACGCCATAGCCCACCGAGACGGGGACACCGATCACCGGCTGGGGCAACAGACCCGCCAGCACCGTGGGCAGGGCTCCTTCCATGCCGGCACAGGCGATCAGCACCCGCGCCCGGCGCAGGGCCTCCAGCTGGGCGAGCAGCCGGTGCAACCCGGCCACACCCACATCCAGCAGCAGGTCGCAGGCCACCCCGTGACAATGGAGGGCCAACTGGGCCTCCGCCGCCACGGCCAGGTCGCTGCTGCCCCCCGCCAGCACCGTCACCAGGCCCAGGCGCGGATCGGGAGCGGGCCAGGCCCCTGCTGTCAGGCATTTCGCCTCAGGGTGATGGCGCAGACCCGTGGGCTGGCCGGACTCCAGACTCAGGCCCAGCAGCGCGGCGACGGCCTCGGCCTTGGCCCGATCCAGCCGGGTCACCAGGGCCAACTCGCCGGCCTGGTCCAGCTGCTGCAGGATCGCCGCAATCTGGCCGGGGCTCTTGTGTTCCCCCCAGACGGCTTCCACCATGCCGAGCCGGCGACGGCGATCGAGGTCGAGGTCGAGCCTGGCACCTGGATCCATCAGACTTCAGACGCCGCGGGCTCAGCCGCGGCAACCTCGATCGGCGGCGGCTCCGCAGGCTCGAGCCCGCTCAGCGATTCAGTCAAGCCGCCGGTGAACTGGTGGGGGAGCAACTCGCCCTCATAGACCAGAGGGAAAGGATTGGCACCCAGACCGGACGGCTCCGCCAGGGGCGCCGCCGCCCCGAGGCGCACCAGGGCCGCATGGGCCAGCTGCTCGAAGCACGCCTGCACCGCCTCCAGCTCCTGGCAGGGAATGGCGAGCCACTGCTCACGGCTGGCCCAGTGGATCAACAACTGCCCCTCCTCCCTGGCGCCATCCCACTGCAGTTCGCGGCCCAGGAAGCCGGGTTGTTGGTTCAACCAGGGTTCCCAGCTGCCCTGTTCGGCTTCCAGCCAGGCGCTGCGGGCGGCAGCCGGGACGTGCACGCGCAGGTGCTCCACCACCGCCACCTCCACCCGGCCATCGCCAACAGCGCTGCTGCGCAGGCTGCCGTCGATGTCGGGAATGCCGGCGAAATCAAGGGGAACCGGCTGGCCGTTCAGATCCATCGACCACTGAAAAACCAGGGCCCAGCCTAAGCAGCGTGCCGCCAGAAGCGGTGGGTGTCGAGCCAGGAGTCGCGAGCCAGGTGCCGCGGGCAGGGGAGGGGTCAAGCCACCACAGGATGGGCCGTCCTGCTCAAACCGACCTCAACTCAGGCCCGTTGGTCGGGAACCGGCCGGCAGCGGCAACCGGCAAGACCCGACAAGGCTAGAGGCGCAGACCAAAGGCGTCCTCAAGGAGTCCCCATGGCCAGGAGCACCTGCCCCAGCTGCCCCAGCTGATCAAACTCCGGCTGGCGCCAAGACTCCCTCAGGACTGCTGCAGCAAGGCCACCGCATGGCAGGCAATGCCCTCCTCACGGCCGGTGGGGCCCAGGCCCTCATTGGTGGTGGCCTTGACCCCCACCTGCGAAGGCTCCAGACCCATGCGGCCGGCAATGGCGGCCCGGATCGCCTCAATGTGGGGCTTGAGCTTGGGCCGCTCCGCCACCACCACCGTGTCCACGTTGATCACGCTCCAGCCCTGCACACTGATCAACTCCATCACTCGCTCCAGCAGCTCCAGGCTGTCCGCCCCCTTCCAGCGGGGATCCTCAGGCGGGAAATGGCGGCCGATGTCGCCGAGGCTGAGGGCACCCAGCAGCGCATCCATGATGGCGTGCACCAGCACATCGGCGTCGCTGTGACCATCGAGCCCCAGACCCTGCGGGTGATCGAGCCGTTGCCCCCCCAGGATCAGGGGCCGGCCGCTGACCAGGCGGTGGATGTCGTAGCCATTGCCGATCCGTAGCTTCATGGGGGAGGCGCTCATGTGCTGCCACTCTGAGCTGGCAGCGGACCTTGGGGGGCGGCCTCAGGCCTGGTCGTGCTGCTGCTGCCAACGGGCGAACAGATCAGGCCGGCGCGCGGCGGTGCGATCGCGTTGCTGTTGCAGACGCCAGCGGGCGATGGCGCCATGGTCGCCGCTGCGCAGCACCGCCGGCACCTCCAGGCCCCGGAAGCTGGCCGGGCGGGTGTAGTGGGGATGCTCCAGCAGCAGGGTGCTGTGGCTCTCCTCCTCCAGACAGGCCTCGCTGCCCACCGTGCCGGGCCGCAGCCGCACCACACCGTTGATGATCGTCGCCGCCGGCAACTCGCCGCCGGTGAGCACGAAGTCGCCGATCGACACCTCCTCATCGACCAGAGCACGGATACGCTCGTCGAAGCCCTCATAGTGACCGCAGAGCAACACCAGCTGGTCGTATTCCGTGGCCCAGCGACGCAGGTCGGCCTGCTGCAACGGTTGGCCCTGGGGGCTCATCATCAGCACCCGCCGCCGCGGCAGCACGGGGATGGCCTCCACGGCCGCATACACCGGTTCGGGCTTGAGCACCATGCCGGCACCGCCGCCGTAGGGCTCGTCGTCCACCTTGCGATAGCGATCGAGGGCGTAATCACGGGGGTTGTGCAGATGCAGCTCGGCGATGCCGCTGGCAAAGGCCCGACCGATCACGCCCAGGCTCAGCAGCGGCGCGAAGGCCTCGGGTACGAGGCTGACCACATCGAGGCGCAAGGCGCTCATGGGCTGGACGGGCCGCCGCCGGCGGACTGGGTGCTGGCGGTCTGTGCGCTGGCACCGGAGCGGCTGACGCGGCGAATCTCGGAGCTGAAGCTGGCCCGGCCAGGGCTGCCGTCGGGCCGCTGTTCAACGCTGCTGCGCAGCCGCAGGTTGGGCTTGGTGAACCAGATGCGCTCGCGCACGATGGCGCTGGGACCCCGAACCGTGAGCTCCAGGCTGCCGTCGGGCCAGAGCTGCCAACGCCCCCCATCAGGCTGGGCCACGGCACCGCCCACCGCGAGACTGGCTGGCGCGACACCGCCGGACGAAACGCCGCCCGCTGCCGCAGGGCCGACCGGTACATGGCCCCCAGCAACACGCCCTTCAAGGGCCCTTGGGTCCGGTACCGCCTGGCTGCGGAAGGCACCGTCATGGCTGAAGTGCAGCTCGCGGACCGCCCCCCCACCCGGCGGCAGCAGCCGCAGGCCACCGGCCTCAGCGCTGGATGCCGGTTCCAGGTAGGCCACCAGCAACTCAGCCCGCTCCGAGCTGTGCCAGCCATCCCCGTCGCTGGGCAGCGCCGAGGCGTCAGGTTCGCGGCCTTGCGAATCTGCGGCGGAGTTGGCACTAGCCGCAGAGATGGCAGCCAGAGCATCAGGCGCGGGCATGCTTTCACCACTCTCCAGCTCAAAACAGCTGCGCAGAGCCAGCCACTCGCCGGCGCAGAAGGCGAGGAAGCTGGCGATGTCCTGGGGAGGGAAAGGGGCCTGGGGGCTGGAGCCGGCGGGGGGAGCTGTCACGACGAACGCCAGTAACGGAGCGAGTTGAGGGGCATCCTCTCAGCAGGGTCCCTCATTCACCCCGATAGCCCAGTTCAGCCAGGCGGCCTGGATGACTGCGCCAGCCTGGAACCACCTTGACGAACAGCTCCAGATACACCGGGCCATCGAACACCTTCTGCATCTGCAGCCGTGCGCCTTTGCCGATCTCCCGCAACATCTGGCCGCCCTTGCCAATCAGGATTCCCTTCTGGCTGGAGCGCTCCACCAGCACGGTGGCGAGCACGGCGGTGCGCGGTCCATCGTCGACGATACGATCGATCAGCACCGCCACCGAGTGGGGAATCTCCTCGCGGGTCTGGTGCAGCACCTGTTCACGGATCAACTCCGCCAGCAGCAGCTGCTCCGGCTGATCGCTGATGGCATCGGCCGGGTACAGATGGGGGCCCAGGGGCAGATCCGCAGCAAGGGCAGCCACCAAGGAGGCACAGCCCTCGCCGGTGAGGGCGCTGAGCGGATGCAGGGGCCAGGCCAGGCGATTCGTTCGGGACGGATAGGGATGAGCTGCGGCTGGCTGGCCCGAATCCTCCGCACACGGTTCGGGACGGGCGTCAGCCTCGAGGCCAAGCGGCTGAGCCGGGTCAGATTCAGTTGGGGACGGGGCCCAGCTCACCAGCAGCTCCCGGTAGCTGGCAGCCAGCGCCTCGGACTGGGCCGGATCGACCTGATCGCTCTTGTTGAGGGCGATATGAACGGGCACCCGGCAATGGCGCAACAGCTCAACGATGAAGGCATCGCCACGACCGGCCGGCTGGCTGCCGTCCACCAGCAACAGCACCACATCCACCTCGCCGATGGCACTGCGGGCGCTCTGCACCAGCCGCTGACCCAGCAGATGGTGGGGCTTATGGATGCCCGGAGTGTCCAGCAACACCAGCTGGGCCTTGGGGGTGGTGAGGATGGCCCTTAAGCGGTTGCGGGTGGTCTGGGCCACCGGGGAGGTGATCGCCACCTTTTCGCCCACCAGTTGGTTGAGCAGGGTGGATTTGCCCACGTTGGGCCGGCCGATCAGGGCGACGAAGCCCGAGCGGTAGCCCAGCGGCGTGTCGGCACCCAAGGAACCGGAAGGAGAAGGGGCTGTCATCACTCAAGCCTCGCAGCTGACGGGACGGGATGGGCCCTGGAGAGCAGCAGCAGCCAGGAGCTCCTGCCACTGCGGCCAAGGGATTGCCCATAGCCTGAGCAGACACCACAGCCACCGCCATGACCGCCCCGGCGCCACTCCAGCCCAGCTTCCCCCAGGCGATCGAAATCAGCGGCCAATGGCTGGCGCTCTGGGAAGCGGGCGAGCTGAGCGACGAGGTACTGGCCGACCGGTTGGCGGAACTGGTGGCCAGTCGCGATGGCGCCCGCGGCTTCTTCGTGGTGGCCCTGGCCAGCGATTCGCCACTGATGGACAGGCTGCCGGAGCCAGTCGCCCTGCAACTGCGACTCGCCGGAGAGGCGGTGGTGGACTTGACGGTGCGCAATCTGGCGATGAGCACGGCGATGGCTGTGCACCACGGCCGCTCAGGTGATTTCAGCCAGCAGGCAGGTTCCGAACGCGTTCAACATCGCTCCCGCGACTTGCTGCGGCTGCTGGAACCGACAGCGGTGAAGCAAAGATTGGAGATCATGCTGGCCGCGGCCCGAGATGGCGAAGGTGACGACGTGGCCTTTGTAGAGCGCTGGGGCTACGACACTGCACAGAAGTCAGCGATCGCCGAGGCCATCGACGCCGTGGCGGAATGAGCTCATGGGGCCATAGACGCCGAGGCGGCCTGCGCCTCGCTAGCCGTAGGCGCGAACGAAGGCAGCGGGGCCGTAGCAGCTGCAGAGTCAACTACGGGCGCAACGGCTGCAGAGGTCTGTGATGCCGGAGCTACAGCCACCGGCGGGGAGGAACTGGAGACAGGCTCCAGACTGGTGGCAGGGCTGGCCGGTGTCACGGCGGCGGCCGATGGTTCAACGGCAGAAACAGGAATTTTGGCTGCAGGCTTGGTGTCTGGGGTGAGCACCGGGGCCTGCTCCAGCGGATGGAGATGGATCACCGCCGGCACCACGGATCCCACGGCAGGGCGCTGCTGATGACGGGACCAGGAGTCGATCTCCTTGATCACCCCGGCGTTGTCGGGGGCCTGGAGGATATCGACGCTGCCATCGCTCTGGATCGCCAGGGGCACCTCGGTGGTCCGGCTCACACTGAGCGAAGGCACATGAATCACCCGAGCGGTGCTGATGCGACGCGGCGCCCCAGGGAGCTGGAGGATGGCCTGGCGCATGGGATCACGCCAGATGCTGGGCAGCGGACCCATCGGATCACCGCCGCTGAGGGAAGCAGCCCGTTCGGCCATTGCCAGGGGCGACATCGAACCCTCATGCAGGTCATTGAGGTCAACACTGCCGCCCAAAAGCTGGGCCCGAGTGAAATGACGATTCAGCCAATTCTGGCTGGCCTTGGCCGAGGGCTGGAGCTCGGCGTTAGCAGCGGCAAGGCTGGACGCGGAAGGATTGGAGCTGAACGCCTCGATCGAGCGGCTGAGCGGTCGATCCAGCAGAGAAGAGGCTCCGGATCCGGCAGTACTGAGCAACACACCCGTAGAGGTAAGGGCGTTGCTGGCCAGATTCTTCACCGGGGCGGCTGTTGCATCCAGGAGCTTGTCGAGGGCCAGGGCCGGCCCCCTGGCCAGATCACGGCTCAACTGGGCGCTGCGATCAGGTGGCGTGATGCGCCTGAGGTGGGACACCCAACGGTCATGCACATCAATTGCCGCCAAAGGCAACCAGATCAACTGACTAACCAGGGCCCAACCAATGGCCTGAAACTTGATGCCGGGGCCTTGGGAACTCATGGGAGCAGAACAGGGGAGAAAAAGGAAAGGTCAGGCTTGGCAGAAACCAGGTTCAATCAACGATTATTATAATAGCCATACTGGAAGAAAAGATTACCCAAAGAGCTGAGCGGCAACACAACTTGGTTGAGCAAGTCCATGGTCTTACCATAATAACTGCGCCTGACGATAATCATATCCCGATCCCGCAGGGGCGGGTTAAACCCTTTCGAGATATCTTGTCCCGGCTGATAGCTGTAGAACTCGCTGGTCGTGGTCCCATTGCGATTCAGACGAACCAATTCAATATCACTTTTCTTGGCGCGCCAAGGCACCGGCCCACCAGCCCGTAGCAAAGCTTCTTGAAGTGGTGTATTAGCAGGAACAGAGATCGTCCCCGGTTGCTTCACCTCGCCCACCAAGGTCACACTGATGGTGAGGGGGGAGAGGTTGGACAGGCCGATCTGAAGCACCTCACTGGGCAAGGGCTTGTCTGTACGGGTGACGATCAGGGTATCGCCATCAAAGAGAATCGGGTTCTGGCGTTGGTTTCCGGCCTGCAGCAACTGGGCCAGATCCAGCACGGTCTGCTTTTCAACACCACCGGAACCAGCCGGCCGTCGCAGCACGATTTGTCGGATATCGGCGTTGAGCGTGATGCCGCCAGCCGTCTGGATGGCAGAAACAGGCGTGGAGTAGGAGGCGAGTGGATAGAGCCCCGGACGACTGACCTCGCCAAGGATGCTCACCTGAACAGGACGGGGCCTGATGAGGTTGAGGATCAACTGGGGCCTCACCAACTGCTTGCTGTACAAAGAGGTCAGCCAGCGGCTGGCCTGGCCCAGGGTGAGCCCGGTGAGCTGAACCGATCCCAGCAGCGCCAGGGTGCTGGTGCCATCAGGGAGGATTTCAACAGGACCGCCCACCTCCTTGGCGGCGGGGTCCAGGAAATTGAGCTGCAACTGATCTCCGGGCCCCAACACGTAGAGATCGCTGTACACGCTGGGCAGGGAGAGGCCCTCGGCCACACCCAGGGAACCGGGACCAGCCACTTGGGCAATCGCCGGTGAGCCGAAGGCGGCCGCCGAGGGCTCAGCGGCTTGGAGCGGCAACAGCGACGTCGACACCATCAAAACCCCCAGAGCCAGGGACGAGGAGGCCCGACCCAGCGGCCAGACAGGGCTCGCTGACCAAGCTTGCCGACGGGCACCTGCGGAATGGTCAGGGCTGTTAAGGACCTCCACGGGCAGCGGCATCAGCGGTTAGGGAGCCTCACCTTACCCAGATCAGCCGGAAAATCCGCTGGAGACGGTTCAGCTAATGGATCGGACCCGGCGATGGGCTGCAGCATTTAGCCGTAGAGTCGTCAGAAGACTTTTTGATGATCAGGAATGGCAGCGTCGGACGCCAGCACAGCTCCAAGGTCTGGCTCGGATGTGTCCGGGACCTTGCTGGCCAAGGACTCGACCGTTGACATGCCCCAAGGCAACGCCTTGCTCCGTACCAATCCTTCTGATGCCCAGGTTTTCGATTCGCCCCTGGCTGGGGGGCAAGACTCAACCAATAGCGGCTTAGCCGGGCTGATACGCACGGTCAAGCGGCGACAAGGCCTTTTTCTATTTACATTCGCCGTGGTCACCGGTGCCCTGGCAATCAACACGCTGCGGCAAAGAATTTTTTCGCCCGTGTATGAGGGCGGTTTCCAGATGCAAATCAGCAATCCCTTTGAATCCAGGGGTGGTGGCAACCAAGGATCAAGTGGGTCGGTTGAGGCCTTGGCCCGTAGCAACTTCAACTTTGATCTTCCAAGCCTCGTCGTGCTGATGCGAAGCCCCCTGCTGATCAAGACGATCGCGGAAAAGGAAGGAGTTGGGATCGGTGAACTCATCGGCAATCTCTCGATCGGCGCTGCCTCAGAAAGCGTTCAGAACGTGTTGAATGTCAGCCTTCGCTGGCCGGATCCCGTCAAGGGTCGTCAAATACTCAACCAGCTCTCCCAAACCTACACACGCTTCTCACTGACCCAGAGGCAAGAAGCCATGGCTTCCGGGGTGAAGTTCCTGGATCAACAGGCGCCCGACATCATGCGACGAGTGGAAGGACTCCAGAATGAGATGTTGAACTTCCGTAAACGCAATAATAATCTGGATCCGGCAGACAATGCCCGCAGCATTCTTGGTGCACGGGAAGCGCTGATTAGTGAACTCAGAGGGCTACAGAGGCAACAGGTTGAACTCACAAGCCGGCTGGCCTCGATTCAATCAGGCAAATTGCAATGGCAACCCAGTGGTGCGCCTACAGCCATCGAACAACTGGGACGGGAAGGCGTGCTTGTTCCCGGTCGTGGTGCCGGAGCGGAAGTGGCCAAAGGTACTGGCACTCCACTGGAACAATTTAATCAATTTGAAACTGAGCTCGCCGGTGCTCGTGCCACCTATCGAGAAGATTCACCAACCGTCCAATCAATACTAGCCAGACGCAACGCCTTACTCCCAGTGGTCCAACAGCAAGCTGGAGATGGGGTAAGAGCCCAGCTGTTGGCTAATGTAGCGGAACAAGATGAGATTAATCGCCAAATTCTGCTGCTGAATCAGAATTTCCGCAATAATCCTATCAAGATGAAGGAGTTTGACGATTTGCAACAGAGGTTGTCGATCGCCAGGGAACATTATTCCTCCTACATCCAAGCCCGCGAAAACTTCCGCCTTGAATTGGCCCGCTCCACCACTCCTTGGAAAGTGATCAGCCCGGCGGAGTTCGCCGATGTGCCAGTCGAACCCAATATTCAGAAAAGTTTGCTGAGAGCCTTAATGGTGGGCTTATTGGCTGGACTGGGTGCAGCAATTCTGCGGGAGCGTACCGACAACGTTTTCCACACTCCGATGGATGTCGAACGGGAACTGCAGCTGCCTGTACTTGGCCTGATTCCCTATCTCCCTCTGGAACCTGGTCTGGAAATCTCCAGTAGCATTGCCAAAATGTCAGCGAGTGAGCGATTCGCGATCAAGGAATCTCTGCGCAGCCTGTTCACGACCTTCAGGCTATTACGGGCCGATCGCAACATCCGGATGGTTGGAATTACCTCTTCCACCCAAGGGGAAGGTAAATCAACAGCCGTTACGATTTTTGGCCGCACCCTTTCCGATCTCGGCTTGAAGGTACTCATCATCGATGCCGACATGAGGCTGCCGATGCAAACCCGGTACCTCGGAGTTGAGCAGGGGGAAGGCCTCTCCACCCTGCTCTCAGATTCGCGCGTCAAAGCCACTGAATTGATCCAAGCCATCAGTGAAAACTTTGATATTCTGCCAGCAGGTCCCAAACCTCCCGACCCAGCCAAGCTGCTGAACTCCAGTCGCTGCCAAGAAGTAGTGGATGAGGTGAGGGCCCTGGCTCGCTACGACATCGTGCTGTGGGATGCGCCACCGTGTCTGATGCTCTCCGACCCGATCCTGTTGGGGGAAAAACTCGATGGAATCCTGTTCTTAGTGGGCCTTGGCAAGGTGAGCCGTGATCTGGCCCCCCAAGCGTGCCGTCGCATCAAAGCAACCGGGGTGGACGTACTTGGGCTGATTTGCAACCAGGTTTCCTTCCCAAGCCGCCTAAACGATTACGGCTATGAATATGGCTATTACTACCATTATGCCTACGCTGGCGCATACGGCAAAACAGACAAAGGATACGGAAAATATGGTCGAGGACTCAATGGATATATCGCACGCTATCGCGATTCCTATTTACGCACTGGCGACTCAGGAAACCATGACAAGAATAGCTATTTAGGCAAATCCTATCAAGAAGCAGCTGTTTCACACGAGGAAAGCAATTCCGAAGCTCCATCCGGTAACATAGAAATAAACCAAGTCAATGGCAGCAAACAAATCAAAATCCTGGGAGCTTCAGAAAACAAAACCAGTCGCAACCCAGTAACGGCTTCCCTTGGCTGGCTTCGACGCAATTTGCGCAATCCATTCAGCCGAAAGCCAAAAAGCCGCCACTGATGTCAATCAAGGTCGCTCTTGATTGACAAGATCATGAAGCGCAGAGAATCCCACACAAATGCCACAACTAGAATAGTAGTTTTTTGATATATTTTTGCTTAGCATAAAACAGGCACGACGTCGCTTGAAACCAGCAGAGCCGGAGTTACCACCATTAGGTCATTATTGTTATGATCAACTAAACAGCAAGAAGGTCAATACTTTAACACTTGCTCCAGCAGTTCTAGGTGATCATAAATAGGCAGTGCAGCGGGATGGCAGCGACGAACCCATTCCAAAGCAGCATAAATATCAATCTTGCGACGCCGTGCCGTGAGGCCAACAGCGATCAGTGGTGAACGCTCAATCCCGGCCAAGCAATGGAGATAAACAGGTGCCCCTTCGTCCAGCAGGGCTTCTGCAGTGCTGAGAGCCATTAGCAAACGTTCGGGTTTAAGTCCTTCCTGCTGGCGATGATCTGGGATTGACACTCTCGCGCTTTGCCATCCCTGGGGTATCGGCGCTAATCCCTCTTCCTGCGGATAGCAGCAACTGAAACGACCTCGCAAGCCAGCCTCCTCTAATTGCTGCCAATGCAAGGTGTTGGCAGGCATGGGACCAATAGCTAGTTGATTGGTAAGAATCCAGCTGTAGGGAAGAGGCTGACCAAAGGGTAAACCACCACCCTCACGGCTAAGGACTGGACGACGCCCAAACCAACGCGAAAACAAATTTCCACTCATCTGTTGGACTATTTATGCACAGTTGAAGAGACAGAAGCGAGAATGTCTCGCCAGATCTTGACGGCAGGTGGTTCGGTAGTTGCACTGCGCAGACTGACAAGGATACACCTAAGCTTGCGTGTGGGCTGGAGACCCAACAGACCTTTGACCGTATCAATCGGACCAGCCACTTGCTGATCGGCAGCCTTCCCAAGAGCCTCTGCAGTGATCGCCATGGTGGCAAGACCTGCGCTTCCGGATAACAGACAAGTCTGATAGGCAGGCCGCCCCTTGATCAGACCAGCTGCACTGCTAGGCGTGGGAATGTCGAGCCGGCGAGACACAAGAGAAAGGGAAGGTTGATCACGGCCGAGGAATGAAGTCTGAAAAGTCTTACGTTGGCGCACACTGCCATGAACTATACGTAACTCTGATCCATCAGAGAGCTTCCAGCCAAGGATGGGCGAGAGGGACCTCTCATAACTGCGAACAGCAGGCAAGATAGTCAGAGGCTTGGGATTAAGCCCAGCCTTGGTGAGACTGGATAAAAGAAGGGCAGCAGGTAAATCCTGGGCACGGGGCCAACGGGGTACCAGCAGACCCTGCAGAGCGGCAAAAGCAGAAAGAGCTACCAGAAGAAAAAACCAACGGCACAGCAGAGAATCCTGGATTAACGGAGCAGGTCTCATGAATGCAATTCCTCAGTATCTGCAACCAGCTGGGGAGGCAACTCACGCTCTAAGAGATTGATATATAAAATTCCGTAGACGAAAACGGCTACTCCAGAAAACAGGAGGGAGCCAGTTTCATCATGAAAAAAGGTAAAAAGAGGACTACCCTTGCCCTGGCCAACGCTGGCACAGCCTGCAAGTAGTGCAATACGAATGGTATTGCAGACCAGACCGATTGCCGGTGCTGCGGCAAATAGCAATAGACGACTGAGCCAGGAACGAATGCGAAAAGCCAGCATGAAGATTAGGCCCACGCAGAGGATTTGGGCCATCATGTCGAGTCCGTTACACTCCGCCAGCACTTGAACTCCACCACCGGGCAGCATCACGCTGCGACCCTTGACCACCACATCAAGACCCAGAATCGATAGCCAAAAACCGGCTCCGCGAGCAGTCAAGAAGCTCAGCGGTGCCTCCGGCAGCAGCCTCATCAACAACGCATAGGAGGGCAATAGCAGCAGACATAACAATGGATCCCTGAATCGAGTGAGATCACGAAGCGGTAGGCAAAGCAAGGTGAGGGCCAACCCAGCCAGGGGTGCCAGCACATAGATCATGCCATCCCAGTAAAGGATCACCGCGGTACGGGCCAAGACCCAGAGCAGCAGGAACGTACCCAGCAGCAGGCCGATCAGGCCAGGCCTGGGATGGAGATCCTGAAGCTGATCCTCGATACAAATCAGGGCACCACCCCAGATCATCACGGCTAGCACCGTGACATTGGCCGACTGACTGGTATGAAACACGGCGCTATTCTGAGTCGCGACCAGCAACGCCAGCAGTAACCAGAGATTTCTTAGGGTCGGCGGCGGAATCGCGGGCAACCAAGTCCGTAATGAATCAGGAAGCTTCTGCCGGAATGCATCCAAGCGACCATTAAGGATGCCAACCGCTGGAATATTCAGCGCCGACAAATCAGGTTTTGGGTTCTCATGTGCCAATTTAACGATGCCTTGAATGCTCACAGGACATACGTATACATAGCTTGATCGCTCACCACTGCCGTTCAACTCCTGGCTTCCAGCTTGAGACCCCCAGCCCCATGGGGCTAATGCTCTGGGGAATCGGCAGGGCGTCGGCATCAGCAAAAATCGGTTTAGAATAGGACTTGATACCCAGTGGCAGGTGACGCGCAAGCAGCTCGGCGTAAGCTTGCACGACCAGGGCGGGCGTCGCTGTGGCCAACAAATGGCGGCGTCCCGCTTCGCCAAGCTGTTGAGCCAGGCCAGGAGCGGCCACCAGCGATCGGATGAAATTTGCAAGAGCTTCAGCCTCACCGCTGGCGAAGGCACTACCGCAGCCAGCACGGGCAATTTCCGTGCGCAGGTAGGAACGGGGTGCACAGATCGCAGCCACGGGACAAGCTGCAGCCAGATGGCCATAAAGCTTGCTCGGGGCCACCTGTCCCTCAGCAGCCTCGAGCAGACTGACAATGGCCAGGTCTGCGGCGGCAAGAAGTTCCGGCAGATCGGCGGCGTCCTGGTATGGCAGAAAACGCACATTCGGCAACGTCCAGGCTTCCACCTGTTCCACAAGGAAGCGATGCTGGGCACCAGCCCCTACGATCAACACAGTGATCTGCGGCTCGTGGCGCAATAGCCTTGCAGACTGCAGCAGGGTATCGAGGTCGTGACAACGACCTTGATTGCCGGAATAAAGGACTGTGAAACTATCGCCAAGGCCGTGGCGATGAATAAAATGATTGTATTGCTTGGGAATGGGAGCGATCAGCTCTGGATCAGCCCAGCTAGGGATGACCGTGATTGGCGTGCGCATAGAGGGGTAATGTTGACACAAATGCTCCTGCATGGTGGCGCTCAGCACTATGATTTCGCTGGCGGCCGTGAAACTGCTTGCTTGCAGTAAATGCCAGAGGCGGGCAACCGGGTGATCAGCAGCAATAACACCGAGCGAAACGGCAATATCGGGGTAAAGATCATAAACCAACACGACGTAGGGCGCTCGCGTCAACAGATGACACAACCAGCCGACGATCGGTAGGTAGGCCGGCTCGGTGGTGAAAAGCAGTAAATCCCCACGGCGGCACTGGCGCAGCAGCCGTAACAGGGTGCGCAGGCAGAACAACAGGCTGTTGACCACCCGACCGCGGATGCGCTCCGGCCAAAAGCGGGACGTGGCGGTACGGCGGATGCAGCGGTTGGGCAGGAATTCGATCCGCTCAGCCTGATTAGCGTGAAAGGCGTAGCCTGGCTGACCGGTCAGGACCAGATTCTGCAGGCCACGCTCAGCTAAGCGGCGCGAAAGATCTTCGATGAACTGGCCCGTGGCGGCAAAATCAGGCGGAAAATATTGGGAGACAATGGTGAGCCGAGCCAGACGGGAGCGCTCTCCCCGCCATCGGAGGCGATCGGCAAGCTTCCGCAGCGGAAGTCGTGAGGAGAAGGAAAATCCGTACATTAGTGCATTAAATATGCTTATCTGATTATTCTTGACCGAAACCAACTGGCTTGTGAAGCTGAACACATGCCGCTGACACCTCGAGAAACGACATTAAGGCCTGATGGGAGGGAAAATCCGAAGTGCAACCAAGGCCAGTTTCAATTTTAGGCTTGGCTTGGGGTCGACCGGAAGGAAACGGGCCTACGGGCCCCAAGAGTTTGACAGATCCTCGCCCTCCACCAAGGCGGCAGAAGCGATGCAGATAATGGAGATGCTGGGCTTAGCCCTGCTAAGGCTTGAGCCTTACGGGATACAGCCCTCAAGAAAAGCTCAGGAATGGCAGCGAAACATGTTGGTGCGCGCTTGCGGATGACGTCCGAAGATGCTGGAGTAAGGACAGTCTGCATGGCATGTGCCATCAAATGATGATGTGGATTGAAGCCTGAGTTGGTGAAACCCGTTTTGAGCAGCCTGATAAGCCACTCTATCCGAGCCAAGGAACTCAGAGCTGGCGGTACAAGCGAGGGCCCACAATCACGGCCAGATTGCCCCGCCTGATCACCCCTGGAGCGATCAGGCCACCGCCAACGGCGCCCACGGAACCACGGCCCCTCACCGACGACGATGCCTGGGGCCAACACGGCGCAGGCCGCGATCCAGGCATCGGAGTCGACCGTGACCGGACCCAGCCACAGGCCAAAATCCATGCAGCGGTAATCGTGGTTGCCGGTGCACAGTTAGGCACCTTGGGAGAGGCAGGCCCGATCCCCCAGGGAAACGGGAGCCAGATTGTCGATCCAGACATCCGCACCAAACCAGCAGTGGTTACCGCAACGGAAACGCCAGGGGAATTTGACCCGCAGACCCGGCTTGAGACGCCACGGCGTCCCAGTCTGGTACCAAAAAGGCGCAGCAGAGCGACCCGCCAACCAGATCCTGGCAGCCCAGGGCTCATTAGAAGTTACCCAGAAGCCTGTGGCTGAGCAAGTTCTCGCCAGCCCAGGAGCTCCAGCATTCCCCTGATGTCGTGAGCCAGGGCGGCCAGCCCCTCGGTGATCGACCAGAACCCATCGAGCCGCAGCG
>JAPLIB010000134.1 GCA_026389335.1 Cyanobacteriota bacterium
ATCGCCTCCCTCCGCCCAGACCTGGTCGACCATCAGCTTGCCGATGGCGACTGGGTCCTGTGCGGCACCTTCGATCGCGTCACCGTCAAGGATGAGGGGGTTGCCAGGGTCGTCTCGGTTGTCCGAAATGATCAGGCGAGGACTCACGGCTTGGGCTCAACAGCGCCAGTACAGGTGAGTCTGCCGATCTGACCCTGCTTGGGCACGGTCTTGGGCACGCGTGCCCAAATGCCTGGACGATTCGCCCGGTTTTGGGCACGTTTTGGGCACGCCCCCTTGGGCCAATCCCTGAAAAGTCAATCGGGGCGACAGGATTCGAACCTGCGACCTAGTGCTCCCAAAGCAAAAGGGAGAGCTCAGTGGCCATCAGCGTTCTCAGTCGAATCCTAGCTGCTGCAATGGGTCTTGCTGTCACAAGCTGCCACAAGCGGACTAGAGTGGCAGCCTCCCAGCTCCCGCTCAGCTCCCGCTTTTGCCCCCATGCCCGTCACCGTCGCCAAGTCCGGCAAGCTCGTGGAGCCATGGGTCATTCGTCTCCGCTCCATAGTCACTGCCAACCCTGGGCGACGTTCTTGGTCATTGACGGGTCACCGTGGAACCGTCAAGCTCCAGATCCGTATTGGTACATCCAGGCCATCGGTCAAGCTTCCGATCGACTGGTGTGAAGCTTCTGTCCCTGACATCATTCGTATTTGTGATGCGATCGCTATACGCCTAGAGACAGGTGACAATCTCTCAGAGGCTGCAGAGGCAGTCTTCCGCACGAAACCACACCAGCTCATTGCAGTCGGTGCGGTCGCTGAGCACCCAGGAATAACAGGAGACTGGGGCAATGCGGTGGAGAAATTCAGAGATCAGAAGCTCAATCATGGCAATACGATAAAACCGGAGACATGGAATTTGAAGTACGAGCCAGTACTGAAGGATGCCCTCTTCCTACTCAAAAGCAGCTCCCCTCCTACCGCTCCCAACAATCTCATCGAAGCATGTATCAAAAAATGGGATCCAGGATCTCGCACTCGCGAAATCCGCGCCCAGAACTTGGCACAGTTTCTTAAGTATTGTGTTGCGCGTGAGGGATTTTCTCTTATCTGGACACCACCATCAAGCCTTGCGGAGCTTATTGGACGTCCCCCGTCAGGTTCAATAAAACGTGAAGCCGCTACACTCACCGATGCTGAAATCATTCAACTTCTGGAAAGTTTTCCGCAAGATGAATCAGGTGTTCGGTGGACTGAAGCAATTCACTTAATGGCGCTGCTGGGACTCCGTCCCATTGAACTACTGCACCTTTCAGTGCGAGTTGACAAAGCCAGCGGCCAGCCCCATTGGTGGTGCAGTTATCAAAAGCGATCCGGAGGCGGAGTGACTCATCCTCGGCGTCTATATCCTCTTCCATTGAGAACTGATCCAGATATGAACCATGAAACTAATAGCAATGATGTTCTGCTTCATCGATGGAGATCGGGAAAAGTCGTACTCCCTTCCCTAGGAAGCGGAACAAGTCCAAGTGACTGTATTGCGACTTATCTAGACCGCCGTCCAGTTTGGCGTGCGCTCAAGACTGACCAGAAAGCAAAGGGCGAGTCCCTATCTCCTTATTCACTCCGTCATTCATACAGCCTGCGAGGTCACTGTCTGGGCATTGACGCGGGTTCCATGGCTATGGCAATGGGGCATACCCTTGAATGTCATCTGCGTGAATACCGCTGGGCAAGCTCTGCGAG
Organism: Cyanobacteriota bacterium; assembly: GCA_026389335.1. GTDB lineage: Bacteria > Cyanobacteriota > Cyanobacteriia > PCC-6307 > Cyanobiaceae > Cyanobium. The sequence goes on from JAPLIB010000134.1 coordinate 1,728, forward strand.
CACCGCGGAAGCCTTCGCCCGTGCCACCACAAACGGCACAATCCAGAAAAAAGTGGCACACCCCCTCAGCTGAGATCCATTGCACCGCAGTACCCGATCCCTACACATCCTAGATAAGCCAAAATTGGCACATGGCCAGGTCTGGATTACCCGTTAAGCGAATATATTCGACGAGGTGGTCACGGCCACCAATCCAAATACGTAGCCTGAGTCGGACTGCAATGACTAAGTCAAAATTAGACAGTAACGAGTGGGTTTCGACGACTGACTGCTGTTCCATGATGGGAATCAGTCGCGAGACACTTAGGAGGCAGCGTCTTGCAGGACTACTAAAGCCAGGAGTTCATTACAGGTCAAAAGGGTTCAGCCGCAACAGTCCTCATCAGTGGAATCTTGAAGCGATTGGTTCGTCCATGACAAAGTGGGCCAGGATTCGCAATTCAGGAATGTCGAATCCCGCATAAAGTCAGGTGTCTCCAGTCAGCCTTGGCTTCTGGAGATACAAGAGCACGACCATTTACCAGCCGAGATCCGTGAGAAGCTGAAAGCCGTAAAACTGAAGAAGATTATATCTGTTGAAGCTTCACCCAATGCTCAACTACGTAGATTGCATCCATTTCAGACAACACCCGACCTCTAACCATTATTAATCAAATGTGCCTCGTGCTCCTGTGAGAAGCCCTCAAGGCAAGCGCCATAGTCCCCAGGCATCTCCAGCAAGGCATGGTGCGCTGCACCAGGGAAAACGACACAGCGCAGCTGGGGCAGTTGCTGCCACCCCTCCATCGAGCGGAGGGTGACAAAGTCGTGTTCCCCGGCGAGCAGGAAAACAGGCAAGGTGAGGGAGGCAAGGTTTTGCTCCGTTGCGCACCAGTCAGCGATGACATCCACGCCTCGCCAGAGGCGGGTGCCCTTTACTGGACAGCCTCTCGCTGAAGTTCGCGGAGGAGTCAGCCATCAGGCAGGTAGACGAGTGCCGTGATTTGGCTGAGCTGAAGAAACTGACAAAGCTCCTGATAAAGGGTCACTTCCAATCCAGGGACCTCATTGCGACGCTCATGAAACAGAGCCTTGATGAGATGACCCGCTCCGTTTCCCGGAGCGAGCCACCCAGATCATGCTCAGGTCAAGCGCCAGTCAACTGAGACTTGAACCTGCTCAGGGTCTCAATCAGCCAGGAACGTGTGTAGCTCTTGACTTGGCGGGGAGCCCCATCAACAAACTGCTGGCGCTTGGGAGGCTCCGCCCCAAAGTCTTCGCGATAGGCATTGGCTACCAAAGTCCCTGCCGACTTGTATTTCGCCCTCGGTAATACCTGCTGGAAAACCTCCAACCAGGCATCACTCAGGGTCATTTCGTCGTCGCCTGGCAGTGCAGGCATCGAACCTGAGCTTGCAGCCAACACACTGCTGCGCACAATGTCCTTGAAGAGCAGTTGATCACGCTGGTCTACCCCACCAAGTCGCTCAAACAGCCCAACGCTGCGCTCAACAAGGGCAAGGATGTCAGCGGCACCGAGCCTGGGAATCTCTACAACGGCGGTCTGTTTGCCCTGAACGCTCTCCAGGAACCAGCCGTCCATCCAGACCGCAAACGGCGCGCTGATCCAGCGGGCCAGATCAACTGCGACCTGGGGATGGGTCCAAGTGCCGCCGTTGTGCCCCTGGCGGGACTCGATCAGGTCAAACATCCGAATTCCGGAGGTTTCCGCCAGGGCATCGAGATAGGTCTGGCAGCGGTCGCTTTCCCGATACTTCGACCACTCCTTCCCGTTCGCCTTGCACATGGCGGTGGCGTTGACAAACCCATCAGTAGTCCTGCGGCTGATCGGCGTGCCGTTCCAGGAACGGGACACCAGCATGTTGCTATCAGAAGAATCGAGAGTCATGTAGGTTGTGCGGAGCAATGCTCCGCGCTAACGGTGCAACGCGGTCACCCGCTGTGAACGGTGACAGGCAGAGGGAGGGGTTACAGCCCCTCCCTTTGCTGTATCTGGTCAGCCTAGGCGACTGTCCGGATCTGGTTGGTCCGGTCCAAACGCGGAGTCCCACTCACCCGCGGCAGGGATGTACTGCCCGAGGACGGGCCGATCCCCCTCGCCCGCACGCGCGCACGTAGTGTCTGTGCCGATGTCCCTTGTCCCATCTCCCCCGAGATCGCCCTCGGTGACTGGATTCTCGCTTAGGGCAAAATCTGACGTGTCCGAACCGATGTGAGCTTCAACCGGTTCATGCTCAGGTGAGATGCCCTCACCGTCCAAGTCATCTCGCATGAGACCCGCTTCAGTACGGACAAGCTCGGAAGTGTCCGAACCGTTGTCCGAACCAGATCCGTTGCGCTGGAAGAGGTTTGGGGTTGCTTCAGTCAAAGGACACCAAATCGATGGCAACGCGCGCGCGCATGCGGTTTTGTATCGGAGTACCGGAGGGCTTTTTTCCGTACCCACCTTCTTCTTCTCCAGCAGCCCGTCTTCCACCCATCGATCCAGCCACCTCCCCACGGTCTTCTGCGATGGCACCCGAGCCCGATCCCCCTGTGCCCCTCTGAGCTGCCCCAAAAGCTCCGACCAGACCTGTTCCCGAGTACATCCCACCCGAGTCTCTCCGACCTCCTCCTGGGCCTTGGAGGCCCGCTTGACAATGTCGAGCACCAACGTGTTCGGATCTGCATCCCCCTGCCCCTCGTCCTCCCTGCGCACCGTCGGAGTGAAGTCCTCCACCGAGTACGCAAAGTCAGCGTCACGGATGACCTTCAACAGATCCCCCTCGCGTCCCGCCCGGCTCTTCTTGATCTGGATCATCCGCGTCGCCGACGGGTTCTCCCCTCGCTCCCGCAGCTGATCCCTCTCCTCGTCCTTGAGCTTGCGCAGATGCCACTGCTCGTCCACCGCATTGATCAGGTAGCGGTTGCCCCGGACCTCGCCGTTGGCGTTGTCGTGGTGAATCCAGATGATTGCGCAGGCCGGAAACCCATCTGCCGCGGGGCTGCCGTTGGCCTCGTTGTAGTGGTATAGCGGCGTCGCAAACGCCTTCTCGATCTCCGAGACCTGCATCCGGCTGCTGCAGCTCCCGATCGAATCCACCACCACGAGCACGGGCTTGAACTTACGGACCAATTCCGTGAACTCCGCGATGTGGTTGATCTGGAAACCCCGGATCACGTGGAAATTGGGATCCTCTGGATCGATACCGTTGTCGGCCAGATCCCGCTTGAGCTTCGACAGCGTCTGGTCGGACTGAATCCAGAGCACCGGCCCCTGGACCACATCGACGTCGATGCCTCTCACACGCATCGAACTGCCGCTAAGCACCGCCTTGGCCAGGCCCAGGCAGGCTGAGGTCTTGCCCACCCCTCCTGCGGCGTGGAGGATCACCTGACCCGGTCTCACGAGCAGGTTGGGAATGATGAACTCCTGGTCTTCCACCTCGTCGAACCAGCGCCCCGTCGAGTTCTGCCGATCAGCAGCCTCCTTGTAGCGGTACTCCCCGAGGGCGGACTCGCACTCCTTGCCGCTCATGCGCCGGCCGGTCTCCATCGCCAACATCAGCATCCGATCAGAGCGCACCGATGGGTTCCGCTCGGTGTCGTAGATGCGGCCCAGCTCTTCGAAGAACTCGACGGAGGACATCCGGACCAGCGGCGCCTCCTTCTGGACCTGAACCCGCGCATCCTCGGGATACTGATACCCGAGGGCGGCAGCCAGCTCACCCACGTACATCTCCAGGTCCGGCCCCTGCGGCCGGGTGGCATGCATGTTGTTCGAACGCGCCTTATGGACGAAGTCCAGGACGTCGCCACCGATCCCGCATGCCTTGCAGTCCCAACAGCCGCTCTCCACCGAGTACTGGAACGACGTGCCGCTCCTCCCGCCATGCCAGGGGCATCCGGACATCATCTGGGGCTTCGAGCCATCCCGCTCCCTCCACCCGTACTTGTCGAAGACCGGGTGGTTGAAGATCAGATCCGCCAGCCGTGGCCTCAGCTTGTCCTGCACCTCCTCCTTGAAGAACCAGCCGCGGATCTGCCGGCTGGGGATGGCCGTCTCGCCCAGCTCCTCATCCAGCGCCTTCTGATCGGCATCGCTGAGCCACTGAACGGGCTTGCGGACCGAGCGCAGCACCTCCAACACCCACTCAGGTGCCATCGCCACCTGGCCGTCGTTGTAGTTCAGCCAGCGGTACCGCTTGCCCGTATCCGGATGCGGACTGCCCGGCAGCACGCTCTGGCACTGGTTGAAGCGGAGCACCACCTCCTGGTATGTCCCTTCGGCTTGCGCCCCCGCGGCAGGACGCTCGACGTCGCTGTGGCCCAGGTGCCACTCCCCATCC
>JAPLIB010000103.1 GCA_026389335.1 Cyanobacteriota bacterium
ACATCAGCCTTGACGGCCTCGCTGTAAGGACGCATTGGTCGGTTCCATCAGGCCCCCTGGTGGTTGAAATGGTCGGAATTGAGAGGCGTCATCTTTCCTGGCAGAGGGGGGCAGCTGCTCTATCGGCTCTCGCGCATCGTGCTGCTCGGGCTAGTGCTTTACACCGCCTGGCTGCTGATCACCCTGCAGCCAGACCTGGCCAAGCGGATGAGCACCACCCACCTCCAGACCCTGCAGGAGCAGGTGTCGGCCCACCAGAGCCAGGTGCACTCCCTGCTGCGCAGCGCGATCGAAACCGGTGGCGATGGTCTCCACAACCTGGCGCTGCTGCAGTGGGACGGCGGCAGCAGCGCGACCGTGCTGGCGGCTGCCGGCCGGCTTAGCCAGCAGGGGCTCTCTGCCGATGCTTCCACCAGCACCAAGGCAACGGCAGCGCTGCTGTGTCCGGTGGGCTGCGGCACCAGCCCCGGCCATCGCGCCCTGCTGCTGAGCCTCTACGACGAGCGAGCTCAGCTGCTGCCAACAGCGAGCGAGAGGCGGCAGACAGACCGAGCCGACCACCAGCACCAGCGCCAGGAGGAGCTGCTCCTGCTCGCCCGCCGCCTCGGGGAGCTGCTGACCGATGGCGGGCCTGGTGATGGCCTTGGCGCTGGCCCTGGCAAGAGTCAGTGATCGCCGCTTCTCTTCGCTGCCGTGGCCCTGTTCTGGACGCAACTGGCCTCCCTGCTGGGGCCTCCGGGCCAGGCTGGACCGCCGGGTCCCCAGGGTGCAGGCGTGCCGGCTGGGGGCAATGAGGGCCAGACCCTGCGCAAGCGCAGCAACAGTGACTACGACAGCGAATGGGTCCAGGCGAGCCCACCAAGCGCCGAACAACTGGCTGGCGCCCAGCGCTACCAGTGGTGGGACACCAGCGACGGGGCTCTCACCCTCTACATCGAGGACGGGGTGAGCTGATGGCCCTGCGCAACGCCTTTGACGATCTCGCCCTGGACTCGACGCTGCAGGCGCTGCGGCTGGCTGTGGCGGCCCTCACCCGCACGGTGGGGCTGCTGACGCCGGATACGTCCGGCCGCATGCGGGTGACGTTGGAGTCGGCGCCTGCGGTTGTGCCGGCCAGCCAATCCGGCACCTGGAACCTCGGCACCGTGACCACCGTCACCACCTGCTCCACCCTCAGCAATCTCACCAACCAGAGCCAGGTGGGCGGCTATGGCGCCAATGATCAGATCCCCGCCTTGATGCACCTCTCCGCCGACTCCCTCCGGCGCAACATCACGGTGAGCTGAGATGCCAACCAGCAACGGCAATCGCAAGATTCTCGATCTCAAGCGCTGGGAGTTCTGCACCCCCGCACCCGCCGCCACCGCTGCCGGCCACTTCATCGTCTCCAGTCGCCACTACCGCCAGCAGCAGCTGCTGGTGCAATCCAACATCGCCGCCTATCTCTACAACCCAGCGGAGGACGGCTGGGTGCAGGTTCCTTCTCCTGCATTAGCGGGCACCTTTGGCGCGGGGGCCTGCGGAACGGCCGCTTCCTTTTCCACCGGGGCCACCGCAGCTGCCTCCAGCCTCACCGCCACCGCCGGCACCAGCAGCAGCCTCACCACGAATCAGAACCTGCAGCGTGATCTGCGCGGCTACTGCGTCCTGATCGTCGGCGGCACCAATGCTGGCCGGATCAAGACCATCGCCGCCAACACGCTCGGTGCCAACGCCGTGCTCCAGTTCACGGATGTGGAGGCGACGTCCTTTGATGCCACCACCCAGTACCGCCTGCTCACCCCTACGTTCTACGTGCTCGGTGCCGGCACCCTCGCTGCCGGCTCATTCAAGCGCTACGACTTCGCCACCAACAGCTGGATCACCCTGGCCCACGCCGGCCTGCCGGCCACGATCGGCACCGATGGCCGCCTGATTGCCACCCCGGCCTGGATCGACAACGGTTTCAAAATGTTCGCCACGGGTACAGCCACCGCAGGGGGCGCCAACACCCTCACCAATGCCGCCAAGAACTGGGCCAGCAATCAGTGGACCAACAGCCAGCTCCGCCTCACCGCCGGCACTGGCGCCGGTCAGATCCGCACCGTGTTGAGCAACACCGCCAACACCCTCACGCTGAGCAGCGCCTGGAGCACCGCCCCCGATGCCACCAGCCAATACAGCCTCGAGGGTAACGACGATGTCCTCTACTTCATCGGCAACAACGCTGTGACGTTGTTCCGCTACAGCATCAGCGCCAACAGCTGGTCCACCCTCTCGCCCAGCACCGCCCGCGCCGCTGCCCCGGGCGCCGGCCTCTCCGGCCACTGGATTCACTCAGTGAGTGCCACTGACTGGACCAGCGAAAACACCATCCGCAATGGCCGTTATCTCTACTGCTTTCGTGGTGGCGCCGGTGCCCAGCTGGATCGGTATGACATCGCCGCCAACACCTGGGAGAACGCTCTCGCGTACGCCCCGGCAACAGAAACCTTTGGGGCGGGGACCAAGCTCGCCTACAACGGCGACTTCCTCTATCTGCAGAAAGACAGCAGCAGCCGTTGGTTCCGCTATGACTTCGCCCAATCCGCCATGGATGGCTGGACCACCATGCTCTACCCCCAGGGCGCAGCCGTGGTGGGTGACACGGCCTTTGATGTGACCTACAGAGATGGCAACACCGAGATCGTTTACATCCATATGCTGCTCAACAGCTCCGCGGTGAACCTCCGGCAGCTGGTGATCTGACCCCTTAACGGGGGCACGTACATGGCAATAGAGCGTGATCCGCCCGGCTGTAAAGCCAGGCCTGCACTGCTTTTGCCATGGGTTCCTGGAAAACCTCCGGTACGATCCGCGGCCCGGAGGGGCCCAGCGGTCCCCAGGGATCCCCCGGTGTTCAGGGCCCCCAGGGTCCGGCTGGACCTCAGGGACCCCAGGGCCCATCGGGCTTGCAGGGTCCGGCCGGTCCGAGCGGCCCAACCGGTACGGCGGGACCGACCGGTCCGCAGGGCATCCAGGGACCGGCGGGGATCGGCATCAACTTCAAGGGGCAAGTGGCCACCCTGGCAGCCCTGCCAACGGGCGCCGCCCAGGGTGATGCCTACCTGGTGCAGGCTGACGACTCCCTGCGGGTGTGGGATTCCGCCACCAGCAGCTGGGTGAATGGCGGCTCGATCCAGGGACCCCAGGGTCCAGCCGGTGTGGCCGGCCCGGCCGGCGCGACGGGGTCCCAGGGTCCCGCTGGCCCGCAGGGCCCTCAGGGCATCCAGGGATCGGCCGGAGCCGATGGGCTGATCGGCCCCCGCGGCACGGGCTGGTTCACCGGTAGTGGTGCCCCACCGGCGACGATTCCCGGTGCCGTCGATGGTGATCTCTACCTCGATCTGACGACGGGAACCGTCTACGTGCTCGGGCCGATTCGCGTGGCTGATCTCCCCGCCATCGGCAGCGCCTTCCAGGGCGGCTTCTATGCCGGCCTAATCAGCCACACCGCCAACGGCGTGGCCACCCATGCCCTGATCGTGGCGCCCAAGACGGCCGGCTCACTGCTGAACGTGGCCTGGAAGAGCGCCAACACCACCAGCGCTGGCACCACGAGCGTCTACGACGGCTGGGCGAACAGCGAGGCGATGAACAACGCCAGCCACCCGGCGGCCCAGTTCTGTCGTTCGCTCAACATCGGCGGCTACGACGACTGGTATCTGCCCGCCACCCAGGAATGGGATGTTCTGTATCGGGCCTTCAAGCCGGAGGCGACCGCCGCTGGCACCTATGCAGGCGCGACCTATGGCGCCAACCCCTATGCGGTGCCCCAGGGCGGCAACTACACCGATAGCAACCCGTCCCTGACGGGCGTGCTGGCCTTCCGCGCCAGCGGAGCCGAGACACTGAGGCACTTCGATGAGAACGTCGGCGACGATCCCTTCTTCCACTGGACCTCCACCCAGGCCGCCAGTGGCACCGCCTATCAGCGCACCACGTACATGGGCACCCAGTTCGCCGAGAGCAAGACGCTGGCGACAGCCACCCAGGTGCGAGCGATCCGCCGCATCCAGGTGCTGCCTTGACGGTGGAATCCGGGAGGTGCTGATCGGAATGGAGATGGGCTGATGGCCAGCTGGCTGCCGCGCACCCAGGTCCCCGGTCAATCGGTGAGCGTGAGTGCCACCACAACGCCGCTGTTGCCGGGGGCCAGTGCCTTGCTGGACCTGGCGGGCCTGGGGCGGCTGGGCCATTTCCTGGCGGTGAGCACTGATGCTCCGGGCTGGCTGAGCTTCTACAGCTCGGCGGCAGCGCGGGAGGCCGATGGCAGTCGCCCCATCACCCAGGATCCGCCCCCAGGGAGCGGGGTGCTGCTCGATCTGGCCACCACCGCCGCTGCTCTGACCATCACGGCGCCGCCGGGCGGCACCTACTTCTCCAGCGACGGAGTCACATCCCCCAACAGTCCCCCTCTGCTGCGGGTGTTGGTGCGCAACACCGGCACCGCTCAGGCCGCCATTGCCGTCACCGTCTCGGCGGTGGTTCTGGCGCCATGAACGACGTCCGATGAGACACGCCCGATGAGCCGCACCCTGATCGACATCAGCCGCCTCGGCACCGACGTCACCTGGCCCTCCGTTGCCATTGAGGTGAACGGCTACCTGCAGACCTGGATCGCCGCCGCCAACACCCAGGTGAGTCAGCACCAGCTGCGCATCGCCACCGCCCCCAACCCGAATGCGACCGCCAGCGATCCCTGCGGCTGGCGCCTGGAGGCGACCCTGTCGCAGCTCACCCCCGGCGGCTTACCGGCGGTGCTGCTCCTCGAGGTGTTCCTCACCGCCAACACCGTCGAAATCCGACCAGGCATCGGCAACAGCGAGCCATTCGTGGGGGCCGACAACCAACAGGGTGGGTCTTCCCCGCCGCGGATGTCGGCACCAGCAGCGGCACCTGGAGCACCACGCCGCTGCCGCTGACCGCACAGCTGGGCTGGTCGCTGGAGCCTGGTGCCGAATATTTCGTGTTTGCCTACAGCCAGCACCGCTTCACCAACCGCCAGGCGGTGCCGATGCTGATCGCCCGCGATCAGGTGTCGGGCAATTGGATCCTGGCGGCTTCCCCGCCTTCCACCACCTTGGATGCGCTGCGGGCGGTGAGCTGGAACGCCCGCTCCGGCCAGCCATCCGGCTCTCGCACCCTGCTGCGCGAAAACTCCACCGCCCCGATCCAGATCCGTCAGCCCGCTGAGCTGGTGCTCGCCACCACCGACTGGAGCGCCTACGAGAGCGCCAACGAACCGGCCCAGTTCTGGCAGCCGCTGCTGCTGCCTCCGGACTTCGCAGCCCTGAACCTGAGCAGCGCGGCGATGAGCTACTTCAAGCCGCCCGATGGCAGCGAGTGGCTGGCGATCGGCGGCCACGGCCTGCTGCTGCGCACCAAGGACGCAGGCGCCTCCACACCAGCAGCGCCATGACCTATCAGGTGTTCTGCCAGAGCTTTGCGCCAGGCAGCTGGAAGTGGACCAGCAAGGACCCCTCCGGGGTGGGGATGCAGCTCGATACCGCCTTCCGCGCTTTTGCCGCCCTGGTGAACGCCCTGCCGTCCAACGCCAGCACGCAGCTTTCTGTTACCCGCTCCCATGCCGATGCGACCGCCAATCGCTGGGGCTACACCTGGCAGCTTGGCCATCCCGTCGAACCTGCCCACCTCTGGTTCCTCACCGAGAGCACCACAGCCCAGGGCGATACCCAGAGCAGCAGCAGTGCTCAGTTCGGCAGTGCATTGGCGAGCACCTACACCAGCAGCACCGCCAACGGCGGCTACGGCTCCTACAGCAACTCCACCGCCTACAGCACCGGCCTGGCCTACCTCGACAGCACCCTCACAGGGGCCACCTCCATCGGCGCCATCCTGCTGATCGCCCAGGACACCACCCCCGGCAAAGAATTCTTCTGCTGGACCCTCAAAACCCATGGCGGCAACGACGATCTGCACCGCGACAGCTGCCATGCCCTCTACAAGAGCCCCGGCACCACGGGCTGGAACTCGATCGCCATCTTCCCCAGAACCAACAGGCAGTTCTATGGCCAGATCGTGCTGCACGGCTATTCCGGCAACCGCTTTGGCGGTCTGCCTTCTGCCATCAGCAGCAGCCTCCACGCCAATGGCCACCAGCTGCGCAGTGGCATCGCCCTGGGCCATGTCGACGTGGTGCTGCAGAGCAAGGGGCTCTTTGATTCACCACCACCATTGATTCAGTTACCTTCCCAGCTGTTCATCGGCTCCACCTCCACCCGCGGCGCCAGCACCCATTTCGGCAAGGTGACCCGCCCCGACGGGGTGATGCTGCAGCTGGGCCAACGCTCCACCGACCGGGATGTGTGGCTGTGGGTGCCCACCGGCACCAGCCACACCCAGAGCAGCCCCTGGAGCGTACCCCTGGGCCTGAACCACTGGCGGGAATGCAACGAGCTGCATTTCATCAGTGGCCTGCCACCTCTGGGCCTGACTGCCCGACACATCTCAGCTGCGACAGTCATGGGACAGCCAGCCGTTGGTTCTGGCGTAGCCGTGGCGGCAAGTCAATCCGCGTGAACCATGGCTCTTTTTGCCGCCTCTGCACGCCGCGACTGGGGATGCA
>JAPLIB010000077.1 GCA_026389335.1 Cyanobacteriota bacterium
CTCTTCTTCACACTGCTGCCCGCCGCTTTTTCAGATCCAGAAACTGGAGAAGATCGCGGATTGGCTGGTTTTCTGCAAGCCAGAATTATTCGCCTCAGGCAGCGCCTGAACGAGCGGCGCCCCAGCAATCAAGCAGCCAACGCCTCACTGCCAGAAGCAGATTCCAAGCCAAAAGAGGTGGTAGCCAGATCAAGTTGAGCTCACCGCGCCTGATTAGGAAGCCAATTGCCCTGATCGATCCCAAGCGAAGTTTGAGGCGCTGCCTAGAGAGTGAGTACCTATCCGCCAGCGGTGGCGGAGCCGCCGCTGATCGACTGGCCAAGTCGTAGGGCAACATTCCGAGCGGCTGCATTTTTGCAACCATGGCCAGCATCAGCCAGTCTTCGCTGAAGCGAAATGGCTCGGGTTCGTAGGGCCACAAGGCGCGCCGAATCATCACCGTGGAGTTGTGTGGTCTGTAACCACCAACTAACAGGCGCGTAAAGCTGACGTCATGCCCTTTTGGAATGGTGTTGTATCCATGCCCGCTGGCGATTCGCTCCGGATTGGCTTGATGCCAACCCCACTGCAGGGCTAGTTTTCTTGGCTGCCACACATCATCATCATCATCATCAAGGAATGCAAGAAATGCGACTGAGCAATAGATGTAGCCAGCCTTACGAGCGCCGCCGGCCCCGCAATTTTGCGTTAGGCAAACCACCGTGATCGCCCAGCGCCTGCGGCTGCCTTTGCTCTCAATCCAGCGACAAATGGCTTGCCGATCTTCCTGGCGGCCATCAACCACAACCACCACCTCAACGCCAACATGCTCAGGTAAAACCTGCTGGGCTTCTACTGAGTCCAGAGCGCCGCCAATCGTTAGTTCTGCGTGCCAGCACGGGATCAGCAAGGAGATCTCTACTACCGTTGCCCCCATAAGACCAGGCCAGGGCGTCACCTCCTCCAGCGCTGCTGCCCTAGCCATGGTGCAGGCGTTCTGCTCGCTGCCTGTCGCTCACCTGCAGCCTCAAAACCTTGCCGGCCTGCTTGATCAGCTCCGGGTCATGGGTGCTCACCAACACCAGCCGTTCTCTGGCTCGTTCCGCAATGATCTCGCGGACCCGCTGGCCCGATTCCGCATCAAGAAAGGCGGTGGGTTCATCCAGCACTTCCACCGGGCGGTTGCGCAGCCAGGCGCGCAGCAATCCGAGCCTGTGAATCTCACCACCTGAGAAGTGATCCAGCGCCAGGGGCAGGGGCAGGGGGTCGTCTAGGCCGCTACCGCGCTTGCAGAGATGGCTTAATCCCAGCCGTTCCAGCCAGTCCTCAATTACACCTGCAGGTGCCTCTTGATCGAGCAGCAGGTTCTGGCGCAGGCTGGTTTCAAACAGCACGGCCTCCTGCGGGGCGTAGGCCAGCAGCCCACGCAGCTGGCGGGCTCCCCCTGAGCCGCTCAGCGCAATCGCGCCCATTGGCGATGCGATCTGCCACTGACTGCTGTCTTCCCCCAGCAGGCCGCAAACGCGATCCAGCAGGGTGGTTTTGCCGCTGCCGGAAGAGCCTGCCACCGCCACCAGGGTCCCTGGCTTGAGTTCAACCCTCTCTGCCTCCTTCCCAGCAGTTGCTGGACTCCAATGCAGAGCTGACCAATTTTGAGGGTCGTTGAAGCTTGCCAAGGTTTGGCTTGTAGCCGTCCTGCCTTGCTGCGCCGGTATTGCGGGCCTGAGCAGATGGCGCCGCTTGCAGAGCTCGTCGTAGCCGGGTAGCGCGCCTAAGCACAGGCGCTGGGCATTGATCACGGCGCTGAGGGCGGTGCCGCTCCGGTAAGCCAGCAACAAGGTGGTGGCAATGGCGGCGGGCCCCAGTCCAGCCCGGCCCCAGATCAGCCACACCCCCACGACCAGCACCACCAAGGTGTCGCGCCAGGCCGTAAACAGGGCTTGACGCTGCACGGTTTGCCTCAGCACCCGGCGAAACCGCTCATTGTCTTGCGCAAATCGCTGTAGTAACCAGGATTCAGCCGCCGCTGCCCGCACTGCTTTCAGTCCATGTAGGCCATCGCCAACAGTGCGCTGCAGTGCGCCATTGAGGTGGCTCTGCAGGCGGCCCAGTTGCCAGCTGCCGGAGCGTTGCAGCAAGGCCGCGCCGCCCGTAGCTGCCAGGGCCAGCACAAGCGGGAAAGCGGCTTGCCGCCCCACCACCAGCACACCTGCTGCGTAGATCCCCAAGGAGAGCAGGGCCTGGAGCGAGCGCATCCCCTGATCCAGCGCTAAAACTGAGCGGCTGATATCAGCCATCAACAAGCCCAGCAATTCCCCCCGCCCCAGCTGCTCCAGTTGGGTGGACGAGGCCTGCAACACCTGGCCGAACAGCTGCTGGCGCAGGCCATCGGTGAACCCAGAGCGCAGCCGTTCCTGCCCGATCGCCGCAAGCGCCTGCAGCAGGCCGCGCAGCAGCATCAGAACCACCAACAATGCCAGCCCCTGTGGCAAGGGGAGTTGCACCGGTAGCTGCCAGCTGGCGCCTGGCGCAGCACCGAGCAGCAGCGACACACCAACGCCAAGACCAGCGATATCCAGCACACTGCTCAAGCCGCTCAGCAGCGCCAGGCTGCACAGGTGGCGCCAGCCGGCTTCTCGGGCCAAGCGCACCACAAGCAGCCACCGCCGTAGCCGAGGCAGGATGCACTGGCTGATGAAGTCGGGCGGCATGGGGCAGAAGGGGTGGACGGCCCTTGCCGCGACCTTAATGGCCGGCGTTGGCTTGACCCGCTGGCTCTGGCCCCAGCTGGAGCCGGCGCGCAGCCTGCCACTGCTCCCTCCCTGGCCTTGGCAGCAACCAGCCACCAGCAAACCAGCGGCGGCCCCGCTGCAGCTGCTTAGCAAAGATTGGCAGGCCCACAACTTGGGGAACCCCGCCGCCCTGCGCTATCCCGCTTGCTGGCAGAGCCTGCCGCGCACCCCCTGGGATCTGGCGCGCTTTGACGGGCGGCTCTACGTGGGCTTGGGCAATGCCGCAAACGACGGGCCCACGGCTAACGCAGGCCCTGTGCCGGTGTTGGCCTATGCCCTCGATCAAGGGCGCTGGCTGCAGGAGGCAACCCTGCCTGAGGAGGAGATCAGCCGCTTTGTGCCCCATCGCCAACAGCTCTGGATCACCGGTGCCGATGCCCGCGGCAGCTGGCGCTGGGGCAATCTCTACCACCGCTCCAGCACTGGCGGCCTGTGGTGGCAAGAGCGCAGGCTGCCTCGCTTCATTCACGCCTACGACCTGGCCTGGCACCAAGGCGCGATGGTGGTTGCCGGCAATGTGCCAGACGCGGTGACCTCAGGTCCTGCCCTGACACGCCATGGTTCGGCGCTGGCGGTGTCGCGCGATGGCGGCGGTCGCTGGAGCGTGCAACGGCTGGCGGGCTGGCGGGCCACGGCCCTGCTGCCCCTAGCTGGCGAATTGTTTGCCGTTGAGGCGTTGCCTGGGCCAGGTCTTAAGCGTTGGCTGCAGGCCGGCGGCCGCTGGCAGAGTTTTGCGGCCGTGCACCAATTGGGGCCAGATGGCCGTTGGCAGGCGCGCCCGAAGATCAGCGCAGTTGATCTGCTGCCAGGTGTGCCCGGGGCCGGGCAGCGCATCGCCTGGATTGGGCAGGCCACCCCAGCCCAAAACCAGCTGGCCTGGATTGCCAGCGTGGGCCCCTGGCGTCGTGATCCGGCCCGGCGTCTGGCCTTCATTGC
>JAPLIB010000151.1 GCA_026389335.1 Cyanobacteriota bacterium
CCTCAGGGCCCGCCAAAAGCAGGCCCAGGCCTGGTTCTCAAAGGTTGAGCTCCCAACGCGATCACGATCAACCCACCGTCACACTCCGCAGCTGGCTGTCGCGTGAATCTCGCGGCTGAGATGTGTCGGGCAGCCAGGCGCCCGCCTGTATTGGAGCTCCCGTACCAACCGCCAAAAGGACCATCATCGCCACACCTAGAGCCCAAAACCAGACCGACCGCCGAGACAGCGCCATCGCAACCATGAATGAATGAGTACCCCCTTTAGCAACAGATTCGGAATACAAAAAGCTTCTGACCATCCAATGTGATGAAACCCAGGAGAAGCCAGGAAGTCCAATCTGAGCACAAATCAATGATCCCGTGATCCCAGGCCGTCATCGCTAGCGCGCAGACCTGGCTGACAAGGCCTGGGCCCACTGGGCGGGGCAGTTGGCGGCCAGGCCACTGAACCGACCCAAGGCGCCAGGAACGCGGCCGACAACACCTCCTCTCGATCCGGCTCGCTCCGTGGCTGATCACTAGCAAACGGCAGGATGGTGTCAATGCCGAAGTCTCTTAGGAGATCAGTTGCGGAGTCAATTTTGAAATCAGTGGTGAAATCGGCGACGTCGATCAGCACAGCGGCATGGCATGGATCCCTAGAGGTCTGCAGACCTGAGCTGGAGGCAAGCCAGCTCAGGCCTGAGGCGCTGATTGCAGCTCAAACTGGATGAGCTTGGACAAATTCGCGCGGCTTTCCGCGGCCCAAAAAAGACAGAATAGCGCGGCATTTCCGATCACCCGCATCAGAACCTGACAAGATCTTATACTGTTATCTTCCCTGGCCGAAGCTCCACTTTCTACCTCCGGATTTAGAAAAGTCTGCTACGCAGCTCCTATCTCGGACAGCCAGACATTCAGAGTGCGAAATGGCCATCAGATCCATTCCGGCTCAGCAACCATTCAAGAGGACGGGAGAGACAAAACTCCCAGCACACTAAAGGCCTTTGACTTTTATTTGGGAATTTCACATCGACCAGGCAAGGCTCTGACGACTGCGAGGCGCCTGCTTCACGTCGCGGGGGAGACCATCAGAACCACGGGTCGTGCGATTGGATTGATCAAGCGCGACAGCTACCGGCTGAACAACGACCCAGCATCATGACGATGCCTTGACGATGCATTACTGGCTAGCGCCTTGGCAGCAAACAAGAATCACTACTGTTAACTCCACGCACTCCAGGTCAGGCTTTCTGACCCATCCCAGCCACGAGCAGAAGTCTCTCGGCAGGGATCGCAGCCCATATCCAATCGTGAACGGTCAGCTCGGACATCACCATCACAGTCCGCAGCGGATTGACTTGGTGGCGCCCCCCCCCCCCATCGCATCACCAACCCCTGCGATCCGGCACGCGCCCTCCTGGCGCAGCCGCCAGCTCAGACTGACTGGCGTTCCTGCCGCCGGGACGTCCTGAGCCCCTCTCCTCTCCCCACCGGCGGCGCCGCTGCCACCGCTGCTGCTGCCAACGCTGCTGCTGCCACCGCCGCCCATGCGCTGTCCGCAGCGGCGGACGCCCCCTGGCGCCAGCAGCTGCGCAACGCCCTCGACGCCCTGCCGGCCGCGCGCCGCCGTCAGCTGCGCAGCCTGGAGCCAGCCGCCACCGCCGCGTTCCAGCCCCCCCAACTCGCCAGAACGCCCCTGCTGGATCTGGCCAGCAACGACTACCTCGGCCTCAGCCGCCACCCCGCAGTGCTGGCCGCCGCTGCTGCCGAACTGGCCGTCAGCGGCCTAGGCGCCGGTGCTTCGCGGCTGGTCTGTGGCACCAGGCCAGTGCATCTGCAACTGGAAACCGAACTGGCCGCCTGGCTGGGGCGCGAGCGGGCGCTGCTGTTCCCCAGCGGCTTCCAGGCCAATCTCGCCGCGGTGTGCGCCCTGGCTGATCGCCACAGCCTGGTGCTGGCCGATCGCCTCATTCACCACTCGCTGCTGGCCGGCGTGCGCTGCAGCGGCGCCCGCCTGCAGCGCTTCGCCCACAACGACCCGGCCGACCTGGAGCGCCGCCTGCTGGCGGCCCGGCGCCAGCGGCCTTCTGGGCGGCTGCTGGTGCTGTGCGAAAGCTTGTACAGCATGGAAGGCACCAGTCCAGCACTGGCGACCGTGGCCGCCCTCTGCGCCCGCCACAAGGCGCCGTTGCTGGTGGATGAGGCCCATGCCCTGGGGCTGCTGGGTGCCGGTGGCCGCGGCCTGGCCCATGGCCTGGCGGAGGTGGCGATCGTGAGCGGCACCTTCGGCAAGGCCTTCGGCAGCGGCGGCGCCTTCCTGGCCGGCGATGGGCTGGTGGGGGAGTGGCTGCTGCAGAGCAGCGGCGCCTTCCGCTACAGCACCGCCCTCGCCCCGCCCCTGGCGGCCGGCGCCCTGGCGGCCCTCGGTCAGATCCAAGCCGACCCGCCAATGGCCGCGGCCCTGCTGGCGCGCGCCGAACGCTGGCGGCGGGGCCTGGCGGCAGCGGGCTGGCCCCGGCCCCCCGGCTTCGGACCGATCCTTTCGCTGCAGGTGGGGGAAGACGAGCAGGCGCTGCAGCTGCAGCAGCAACTCGAAATGGCGGATCTGCTCAGCGTCGCCATCCGACCACCCACCGTGCCCGCCGGCACGGCCCGGCTGCGGCTGGTGTTACGCCAGGATCTGCCCAGCGGCAGCCTGGCGCGCCTGCTGGCCGCCCTGGGCCCGCCCCCGGCTCCAGTCCCCTGCCGCCCCAACCTGCCCCGGGATCGCCATGTCAGCAGCTGAAGCCGCGGCCCTCCAGGTGATCGCCATGCACGGCTGGTGCGGCGAAGCCTCCCACTGGCAACCGTGGCGCCGTCGCTTTGCCACCGCACACTGGCACTGGCAGAGCGGTGAACGCGGCTACGGCAGCGCCGAACCGCAGCTCCCGACCTGGCTGGAGCGGGCAGGGCGGCGAGTGCTGATCGGCCATTCGCTCGGGCCCCACCTGCTGCCGCCAGAGTTGTGGGCCGAGGCGGAGGCGGTGGTGCTGCTCGCCGGCTTCGGTCGCTTTGTGCCGGCCGGCCCCCCGGGTCGGCGCCTGCGCCGGGCCCTCTCGACGATGGAACGCCAACTGGACAACAGCGACAGCGCCCGGGCGATGCTGAGTCGCTTCCTCTGCCAGGCCGCTGCCCCTGATCCCGTTGAGCTGTCACCATCAGGGCCACTGCAGGGCCCCCTGGGGCCTGCCCAGCTCCTGAGGCTGCGCCGGGATCTGCAGCTGCTGAGCAACACCGAGGGCCTGCCTACGGGCTTTCCCCATGGCGCTCCGGTGTTGGTGGTGGAGGCAGCCCAGGACCAGATCGTGACGCCGGAGGCTCGGGAGTTGCTGCGCCAGGAACTGCCGAGGGCGGAGCTGGTGAGCCTGCCTGACGCTGGTCACAGCCTGCTGAGTGCGCCGGTACTGCCCCTGGTGCTGCCATGGCTGCAGCGCACCCTGGCGCCATGACAGCGCCGCTGTTCGCTGAGGAAGCCGACTCCAGCTTCAGCCAGCGGGTGCGCTTGGGCTTCGGCCGTCGGGCCGCCAGCTACGAGCCCCAGGCCCGTCTGCAGCAAGGGGTGGCCTGGCGGCTCGGGCGACTGTGCCGCGAGCTGCCCCTGCCGCCCGGCCCCATCGCCGACCTCGGCGCCGGCAGCGGCCTGCTCAGCCGTGCCCTGCTGGCCCAGCGCCCGCAACTAGCGGAGTCGCCCCCGCTCCAGCTCGACCTCTGCCCCGAATTGCTGGCCCGCAATCCGCTCGCCGGCCCCAACAGCAGCCCCTGGGACCTCAACCAGGGCCTGCCGCCGAAGCTGGGCGAAGCCGCCCTGCTGCTGTCCAGTTTTGCCCTGCAGTGGCTTGATGCCCCAGCCGGCCAACTGGCCCACTGGAGCCGCTGCCTGGCACCCGGCGGCTGGCTGGCCATGGCGCTACCGGTGGCCGGCAGCTTCGAGGCCTGGCGGGCAGCGGCCAGCGCCGCTGGCGTGCCCTGCAGCGCCTTACCCCTGCCCCAGGCCGAAGCACTGATCGCGGCGGCCAGCGGCGCCGGCCTGGAGCTGCACCACAGCCAGCGGCTGCGCTTCAGCCGACCGGTGGAGGGTGGTCTCTCCACCCTGCGGCTGCTGCGTTCGCTCGGGGCCACCGCCAGCCGCCAACCGCCACTGACGGGCGGTGAGCTGCGCCGCCTCCTGGCCCACTGGCCCGCCGAGCCGCTGCTCTGGGAGGTGCTGCTGTTGATCGGGCGCCGGCCGCTGGAGTCTGAGGCCCACCGCAAAACTCGGCCCGCCATGCTGAACGCCACACCACAGCTGCGGAGCTGACAACCCATGCGCCTGGTGGTCTGCGGCACCGACACCGACGTGGGCAAGACGGTGGTGAGTGCCCTGGTGGTGCAGGGCCTGATGGCCCGCTACTGGAAACCGGTGCAGAGCGGCCTGGAGGCTGGCGGGGACACCGAACGGGTGCGCCAGCTGCTGGCGCTGCCACCGCAGAGGGTCGTACCGGAGGCCTACCGCCTCACCACACCGGTGTCGCCCCACTGGGCGGCCGAGCGCGATGGGGTCGTGATCGACCCGGCGCGACTGACCCTGCCGAGCGGCCACGAGCCGCTGGTGGTGGAATGCGCCGGTGGACTGCTGGTACCGCTGAGACGCGACTGGCTGCAGATCGATCAGATCGCCCGCTGGGGCCTGCCGGTGCTGCTGGTGGCCCGCAGTGGTCTGGGCACCCTCAACCACACCCTGTTGTCGCTGGAGGCGCTGCGGCAGCGGGCGATTCCGGTGCTGGGCCTGGTGCTGAACGGGCCGCCCCACCCCGACAATCCCCGCACCCTGGCAAGCCTGGGGGGCGTGCCGGTGCTGGCCGAACTGCCCTCGCTCGAGCCGCTCAGCGCCCAGGCCCTGGAGCGCCATTGGCACGCCAGCCTTCTCCCCCATACGCTGGGCCGATGAACAAACGTCAGCTTCTGATCAGCGGCGCCGTGGCGTTGGCCTGCGGGGCCATCCTGGTGATCTTCACCGACATCGAAACAGGTTTCGTCCGCTGGGTGAACTGCGGCCCCCTGGGAGGACCGCAGGAGCATCGCTCCGAACTCTGTCGTTGAACCCGTCCGGGCGCTGCCCCCTGCCGTCGATGCCGCGCCACCGCTGCGGATAGTTTTTGGGCGACCCAGGCTCAGCAACCCACGGGATCGCCGGCCCGATCCCCAGGGCATCACAGGCGACTGGAGTTGGTCGGCAAGCGGCACCTGGAGACGTTCCCCTGCATCAGCCTCACGCCAAGGGGCTCCTGGTGAGTTCGGGAGGGAACCGGGCCCGTCATCATTTCCAGGGTGTGCCCTCCCTGTCTGATCCCCCAGGATGACCCCTTCCCCTGCCTGGCATCCCAACCTCTGGCACCCCACCACCCAGGTGGCCCACTCCGAGCCGCCGCTGCGGGCGGTGCGCGGTGAAGGGGCACTGCTGGAACTCGACGACGGCCGCCGCCTGATCGACGCGATCAGCAGTTGGTGGGTCACCCTGCACGGCCACGCCGAACCCTCGATTGCCGCCGCCGTGGCCCTACAGGCCCGCACCCTCGAGCAGGTGATCTTCGCCAACTTCCGCCATCCCAGCGCCGAAACCCTGGCGGAGCGCCTCAGCGCCCTGAGCGGCCTGGAGCGGCTCTTCTTCTCCGACAACGGCTCCACCGCCGTGGAGGTAGCACTCAAGATCGCCTGGCAGTGGTGGCACAACCAGGGGATCACCCGGCCCCAGCTGATCGCCTTCGACGGGGCTTATCACGGCGACACCTTCGGCGCCATGGCGCTGGGATCTCGCTCCCTGTTCTCGGCCCCATTCGCGCCGCTGCTGTTCGACGTCGCCCGCGCCCCCTGGCCCGCCACCTGGTGGGGTGACGAGGCAGTGGAGGCCCGCGAGGCGGCCGCCCTGGCCCAGCTGGAGCTGCTGCTGGGCCAACCGACGGCGGCGGTGATCCTGGAGCCCCTGGTGCAGGGGGCCAGCGGCATGGCGATGGTGCGGCCGGCCTTCCTGCGCCAGGTGGAGCAACGGGTGCGGGCCGCCGGCGCCCTGTTGATCGCCGATGAGGTGCTGACCGGCTTCGGCCGCTGCGGCGAGCTGTTCGCCTGCCGGCAAGCCGGCATCCGCCCCGACCTGATGGCCCTCTCCAAAGGGCTGACGGGGGGATTCCTGCCCATGGGGGTGACCCTGGCCAGCGAGGCCATCTATGCCGGCTTCACCAGTGAGGATCCTGGTCACACCCTTTTCCATGGGCACAGCTTCACCGCCAATCCCCTCGGCTGCGCCGCGGCCCTGGCCAGCCTCGATCTGCTGGAAGCCCGACCCGAGCGCCACCGCGGCATGGAGGAGCGCCACCGGCCGCATCTGGAGGCACTTGCCGGCCGGTGCAACGTGCGCCATCCGCGCCTGCTGGGCAGCATCGCCGCCTTCGACCTGGCCGTGGACAACCCCGGCTATCTCAATCCAGCCGGCCGGCGCCTGCAGAAGCTGGCCATCGCCCAGGGGGTGTTCCTGCGCCCCCTGGGCCACGTGGTCTACCTGCTGCCTCCCCTCTGCATCGACGACGAACAGCTGGCCCAGTGCTACGCCGCGATCGCCAGTGCCAGCACCCAACTCTGAAGCTCTGGGCTTCGCCTGATGGCGAGGACAGCGCTCAGGGCCCGACCAGGATCGCGGCCTCCACATCGGCGCGGGTCAGGCCGTAAGGAAAGCGACGCACCCGCTCCGAACCATCGTGATGCCAGCGCACCTGAAGCTCCTCGATCCCCAGTTCGATGCGGGCACTCCACTGAGGCCGATGCAGATCCCAGACCGCCGAGCGGGCCCGTTGCTGATGGGCGCCGAGCTGGCGCAACCACTCCTCCAAGGCCGGCAGGGGATGGTGATACAGGGGGGTGCGATCGGGCGGCAAGGTCGGCATCGGATCGCCGAAGGGTTCAGGGAGCTTGGCTCAGCACCGGCAAGGCTTGGTCCAGGGCGGCGGTCACCTGGCCCTGAGCCACGACGGGTTCGCTGCTGGGCCGGCCGGCGACAGCTGGCACCTCGACCCACCAGCTGGGCCGGGTCATCAACTCGGCGCCGCGGGCCCAGGCCAGACCCACCCCCAGCACCAGACTGAGCACCAGGGCCAGGGCCAGCAGCACCAGGGCGAACCACTCCCCACCCGAAAGGCTGCGGCGCACCGGGGCGGGCCGGGGCTGGAAGGCGGCGCCGGCCGGACTGGCGGGGGGGCTGAACACCACCGCCGGCCTCGAGAGCTGGCGCAGCCGCTCGTCATAGGAGCGGCGAGCCACAGGATCCCCGAGAACCCCATAGGCCTGGCGCACCTGGCGAAAGGCCAGCTCCGCCTCGCCCGCCGGCAGCGCGGTGGTATCGGGGTGATAGCGCTTGCTGAGGGCCCGGAAGGCCTGGCGCAGCTGCTCGGTACTGGCGTCGGCAGACACCCCCAGCAGCTCGTAATGGGTGGGCATGGCCGTGAGATTAGGCAGGGCCGCTGGCCTGGGCAGGCGGGCTGGAGCGTCCCAGGGCTGGGGGGCCGTCAGCCAGGACGCTGGCGCCAACCCTCAGCCGCCGGCTGGGCATGATCCTAAGGAGAACGAACACCCCAGCAAGCGCGGATGGCTGCCAGCCCTGCCACCTCTGAGCCTCCAGCCGCCCTCTGGCAGACGCTGGGCTGGCAGCCGAAGCCCGAGCAGCTGGAGCAGCTCATCGCCCTGCAGATCGCCCTGCGCCAGGGGAACGAACGGGTCAACCTCACCCGCCTGGTTGAGGGGGATGACTACTGGATCGCCCAGGTTTTCGACAGCCTCTGGCCCCTGCTGCCCCTGCTGCAGGCAGAACGGGCCGGCGCCCAGGAGCCACTGCAGATCATCGACGTCGGCACCGGCGGCGGTTTCCCGGGTCTGGCGATCGCCATCGCCCTGCCCACAGCCCAGCTCACCCTGGTGGATTCGGTCAGCCGCAAGGTGGATGCCGTGGCGGCGATGGTGGCGGAGCTGGGCCTTCAGGGCCGGGTGAGCCTGCGCTGTGATCGGATCGAGCGCTGCGGTCAGGCGGCCAACTGTCGCGGCCGCTTCGACTGGGCCCTGGCCAGGGCCGTGGCCAGCGCCCCGGTGGTGGCCGAATACCTGGTGCCCCTTCTGCGGCCCGAGGGGCGGGCCCTGCTCTACCGGGGCCAGTGGAGCGCCGCCGATCAGGCCGATCTGGAAAAGGCTCTGGGCCCCCTGCGGGCCGCGATCGAGCGCACCATGCCCCTGGAGCTGCCCCACGCACGCGGCATCCGCCACGCCCTGGTGCTGCGACCGCTGGGCCCCTGTCCCCAGACCTACCCACGGGCCGTGGGCATGCCGGCCAAACACCCCCTCGGCGGCTCCAGCGGCTGATCCGGCACCCAGCCACTGGCACCTGGCGATGGGCCGCGGCCACCCAGCTGCTGGGCAGCGGCCGTAATGAGGATTGCCGGGCTACGGCGCTGGCTTGGGAACGCCTCTCAGGGCTTGTCGCTGCCGGCCATGAGGCGCTGTTGCTTCTCTCCTCCGAGGCGCTCGCGCAGGCGCCGCAGCAGATCAGGGATCTCCTCGGCCCAGGGGCTGGCGACCAGAGCGGCCCGCAGCTCCTGCTCGCTCACCTCGCCATCGAGTCCGTTGGCGTTGTGGCCGGGAAACCAGTGCCCCCCCTCCCCCAGCAGGCCGTAGCGGGCCCGGCAGTAGGCCTCCAGGCCCCAGGCCTCGAGCAGGTTGTGCAGCCAGAGCAGCAGCGGCAGGTTGAGGCCGCCGGGGGTGGCCTCCCACGCCGGCAGCCCCTGCTCCCAGCTGGCCAGCCAGCGCGGGTCCAGGGCCTGGCGGCGGGCCGCCTCCAGGCGCTCCAGGATCGGCGGCAGCAGCTGGCTGGCCTGGGGCAGCAAGGCCACAGGGTCAAGGTGACGATCAAAGTCGCTGAGCCGCGCTGCGCCGACGCTGATCGTGTGAATGCCCGGGGCCGAGAGGCAGAAGAGATCGTTGAAGACGATCGGATGCAGCGGCTCGCAGAGCGCGCTGAAGCGCGGTGCCGGGGTGTGCAGATGGCCGCCCTTGTCGGTGGGGCTGATCACGAACACCCCCATGTCGTGGGCCATGGCCGCCTCCACGGCAGGAAGGTTGTCCTGGCGGATGAAGTACCAGTGGAGATTGATGTAGTCGAAGTCGTCGCTCGCGATCGCCGCGAGAATCACCGGTAAGGACGCATGGGTGGACAGACCGATGTGCCCCAGCCGGCCGGCGGCCTGCCAGCGCCGGGCCACCGCCAGGCAGCCTCCCGGCCGCAACACCTGCTCCAGCAGCTCGGCGTTGTTGACCCCATGGAATGCCAACAGATCAAGGCGCTCACCGCGGGCCTCGAGGCCCAGCCGCTCCACACTGAGGGCGAGTTGCTGCTCGAACACCGCCGGATCGGGTTGGGGCGGCAGCTTGGTCTGCAGGATGCGCTGCGGATCGGGCACCTCCCCCAGCAGCCAGCCCAGCTGGCGCTCGGAGCTGCCGTAGCCACGGGCGGTTTCGATGTGATGGGCACCGATCGCCACGGCCCGCTCGAGGATGGTGCGCAGGTTGTCCTGGCTGGCGGCGGTGATCTCGGCCGGCGGCAGGTCGCTCCAACTCTGCTGAAAGCGCATGCCCCCCAGGGAGAGAACCGGCATCGCCAGCTCAGTGCGGCCGAAACGACGGGTCGGGAGCGTCAAGGGCGCGGCCAAGGTCAGGGGAGCTGGATCGCTGCGGCCATCAACGCCGTGCTGGCACGGGGCAGGGTGCGCTTCGGCCGTGCCGGTGAGGGCACACCCAGGGGCAGGATCTCCTGCTGCTCCAGCTGGGCCTCGAGGGCCGGCAACTGCTCATACGCCACCCAGTGAATGCAGTCCACCGGACAGGTATCGATCGCCTCCTGAATGCGATCGGTGCTGTCGCCGTCCTGGCGGATCGCCCGAGAGCGGCCCCAGGTGGACTCCACCAGAAAGGTGTTGCAGGCCACATGGGCGCAGTAGCGGCAGCCGATGCAGACCGCTTCATCCACCCAGACAGCCTTCTGCCGCAAGGCCCCACCCAGCACAGGTTCCAGACCGGTGGGCCCTGAGCCCGGCCCTGGGCTCACGACACGAAAGGCCAGGGCTGGATCCGTAACGAAAGATCCAGCTGCAGCCAGGGGATCAGCTGGATCGGGGAGGGAGGCCAAGGGGGACAGTGCAGCGGTTCAGCGATCCCAACGGGTGACCACCAGTTCGATGCTGCCATCGAGCTGGTTGGTCTGCTCATTCACCTCGAAGCCCTCCTCAGCGCTGGCGGCCAGAATCGTGCGCAGGGCATAGCGCTGGTGCAGCTGGGCCAGAAAGCGCTCGACCGGCACGGGCTGCTTCCACAGATCCAGGTCGGTCACCAGCTCATAGCTGCCGCTATCGGCATTGAGACGGAAACCGATGTCGGCGCCGCCCTCCTGGGCGATCGCCAGCTCGGCGGTCACGGTCTGGCCGCGATAGCCGCGCACCTGCTGGCTGCCCTCCTGGGGCGGATGGCCCAGATCGGTGAGGGCGGCCACCAGGGTCTGGCGATCGCGCAACTCGGTGGTGACAGTGCTGAAGTGCGACATCGGATCAGGGAAAACAAAAGATCAGGACAGTGGGGACAGGCTGGTGGGCTGAGTGCACGCCGCCGGATTCAGGACGAACGCGGTAGGCCCAGGGCCTGATGCTCGTGCGCCGGGAGTTGCTGGCTCTGGAAGGCCTCGGCGGTGCTCCGCCGCTGCTGCACATGGCCAAGGCGGGCCTCGATCCGTTCAGTCAACGGCTCACAGCCCGTGCCCTGCACTCCTTCCACCAGCTCCTCCACCAACCCATCGGGCCGGATCCGGAAGCGGATGGTGCGCTGGGCCATACCCGATACCAACACGGAATGGCACAAGGTTAACGAGGTTGCTCCGGCGGTGGAGCCACCGGTCATTGCAGCAGTCCTTCATCCACCAGCGTCTGCAACCGTTCGAGCACCTCGGGCTGCTCCAGCTGCTCGAGGGCCAGGCGGGCCTCGTCGCGCACGCTGGGCTCGGCATCGTGGAGCATGGCGTGCAACAGCGATTCCACCACCTCCTGCTGACGGGGTTCAACCAGATCGGCATAGAGGCGGCCCAGCCCCCAGGCGCTGTTGCTGCGCACCGCCGGCTCACTGTCGATCCGCAGGCTGAGCAGCAGCTGGGAGGCGGCCGGATCGGCCTTGGCCGGCCCCGTACCGCCGGCATCCGCCAGCGAGCTCGCCGCCCAGAGGCGCACGGCCGCCACATCCACCTGCAGGGAGCGAATCAGGGGATTGAGCACCGGAGCCTCGGGGTAATTGCCCAGGCTCCAGGCCACGGCCTTGCGCACGTAGCCGTTGTCATCGCCGGCCAGCAGGGCCAGCAAGGGCTCAACCCCGAGCGGATGGGGGTTGCGACCGAGGGCATAGACGGCACTCATCCGCAGAATCGGACAGCTGGCCGCCAGCAGGGGCAGCAGCAAGGGCACGGCCCGGGGATCCCGGTGTTCGCAGAAAATGCGCAGACCCTGCAGGCGCTGCTCCTGGGAACCGCTCAGCCAGGCGATGCCGGCATCACATTCGGCGGCCACCGCGTGGGCGCTCGGCGCAGCGGCATCGAGCTCATCAAGCGGGTCGCCCAGCAGCTCCTGCGCCAGCTCCAGGGCAAGCACCTCCGGATCGAGCACCAGATCGCCGGAGCTGTCAGGGAAAGGCAACGGATAAGGCTGGGCGTCGTCCGGCATGGGGCGAACCAGGTTCGCTGATTCTCTCAGCCCACCGGTGCCGGCGCCGCCATATCACCGGGAAGCCAGATGCGAGCACTCACGGCAAACAGGGCCAGGCCGAACATCAGCACGATCGCGGCCGGCAGCAGGGTGGAGCGAAAGAACTGCACGGCGCCAGGATTCAGTGAAATTCATTCTGACCGGTGGAGGGTCCCCCTGGCCCACTTGCTCTAGCAGGCAATAACTGGCACGGCGGCGGCCAAGCGCCCTCCACGAGCCTGTGGCGACCGGCCCTCAGGGAGAACAGGCCCTTGCTCAGCGCGAAGACCGCATCCGTTTCAGCTTGTCCGTACCGAAGTTGATCCCGGGTGCAGGGCAGCGCTGATGTTGCAGCGCAGCGCGGCCCACCCCTCCGCCTTTGTGGGCGAGGATCGGCGCGCACCTGGCTCCTAGCGTTCACCCCAGACACCGTCCGCTGCCTGATGGCCCGTAGCCCTGAAACCGCGCCACCCCAGGCCCACCTGCCGGCCGCGGCACCGGGAAATGAACGGCAGCGGCTGGTGGCCGTGGCTGCAGAGGGCCTCGCCAGTGGCGCCCCCTTGAACATGGGCGGAAAGTTGCTGCAGGGCTGGCTGGCCAGCAGTGGCGTGCCCCTGGAGCTGATCGGGGTGATCCCGCAGCTGGCGGGGCTGCCCTATGCGTTCAAGTTCCTCTGGGCGCCGCTGCTGGATCGCTGGCCGATCACCCGGCCCGATCGCCGCCGGGGCTGGATGCTGGTGCTGCAGCTTTGCCTGGTGGTGGTGCTGCTGCTGCTGGCCCTGGTTGCCACCCAGGCGCCCACGGCCGGCAGCCTGAAGCTGATCACGCTGATGGCCCTGGTGTTGGCCGCCGCCAGCGCCACCCAGGACATCGTGATCGATGCCTACCGCACCGATCTGCTGCCGGAGAATGAGCGCGGCCAGGGCGCCGCCACCCACAACTTCGCCTACCGCACCGGCATGTTGCTGGTGAGCTCCGGCGGCTTCCTGCTGGCGGGCCGCTTCGGTTGGCCGGCCGCCTTCATCGGCTGTGCCGCACTGATGCTCCTGGTGGTGCCGTTCACGCTCGCGGCCCCCACCCTCAATCCGGTGCAGCATCCCGTCACCAGCCTGCGCCAGGCGGTGGTGGGGCCGGCCCGGGAGTTTCTGCGCCGCACCGGCGTCAACCAGGCGCCATGGTTGCTGATGTTGGTGCTGTTCTATCGCTGGCCCGATGGCCTGCTGGCCGCGCTCTCGATCGCCTTCCTCAAGCAGGAGGGCTTCAGCGACGCCCAGATCGGCCTGCTGGATGGCGGCTGGGCCATTGCCGCCACGATGATCGGCACCGTGATCGGCGGCGTGCTGTTCGCCCGGCTGGGCATCAACCGCTGCCTATGGCTCTTCGCCGCGGTGGGGGCGGCCGGAAACCTCGGCTACGCCGCCCTGGCGCGCTTCGGTGGCGGCCTGCCGGGGCTGATGGCAGCCGTGAGCTTGGAGAACATCTCCAGCGGCATGGTGGGAGCCGGGTTCGTCGCCCTGCTGATGAGTCTGTGCAATCCCCGTTTCTCGGCCACCCAGTACGCCCTGCTCTCCGGGGTCTACGCCTTCAGTCGCACCCTGCTGGCCCTGCCCTCCGGCTGGCTGGCGCTGCGGCTGGGCTGGAGTGGCTACTTCCTGGCCACGGCCCTGGCGGCCCTGCCGGCTTTCCTGTTGATGGCCCGCCTGGTGCCCTGGAACGGAGACAGGTGCCTCGGGGCCTTTGATCCCGCCCGCGACGCCACCTGAGCAGGCCACCCCAGGCGGATCAGGGGCTGGCGGGATCGAGGCTGACCTCAAGCCGCCGGCGCAACTGCCCACAGGCGGCGTCCTGATCCAGTCCCCGGCTGGCCCGCACACTCACCGCCACATGGCGATCCAGCAGGGTGCGGCGAAAAGCCTCGATCGCCGCCGGGGCAGGTCGGCGGAAATCCTCCTCTTCGATCGGGTTGTAGGCGATCAGATTCACATGGCTCTGGAAGCCACGCAGTCGCTTGGCCAGGGCCTCAGCGTGACGTGGTTGGTCGTTGACGCCGCCCAGCAGGATGTATTCAAAACTCACGCGCCGGCCGGTGCGGGCGACGTAGTGGCGGCAATCCTCCAGCAAGGCCTCCAAGGGATAGGCCGACGCTGTAGGGATAAGTTCCTGGCGCAAGCGCTGATCGGGGGCATGCAGGCTCACCGCCAGGGTGAACTGGGCCCGGCCGAGCCGTTCCAGGGCCCGCTCCGCCAGGGTGGGCAAGGTGCGCGGCACACCCACCGTGCTCACGGTCATCTGTCGCTGGGCCATGCCGAGATCGCAGCAGAGGCAGTCGATGGCGGCGAGCACGGCGTCGATGTTGAGCAAGGGTTCACCCATGCCCATGAACACCACATGGCTGGGGCGGCGGTCCATCGCCTCGCGGATGCTCAGCACCTGATCAACGATTTCGTGCACCGCCAGGGAGCGCTGCAGACCGCCTTTGCCAGTGGCACAGAAGCGACAAGCCATCGAACAGCCCACCTGGCTGCTGACGCAGACCGTGAGCCGATCCGCACTGGGAATGCCGACCGTCTCGAGGCTGAGGCCATCGCCCGTTCCCAGCAACAATTTGGTGGTGCCATCACGGGCATCACTGCGGTGCAGCAACGGCAGGCGGCCGATGCTGGCGCCCTGGCCTTCACCACGCTGCAGTTGCTCGCGCCAGGCCTTGGGCAAGACCGTGATCGCCTCCAGGCTGCGGGCCCCTTTGGCATAGATCCAGTCGTGCAGCTGGCGGCCGCGAAAGGCTGGCTGGCCCTGGCTCTGGGCCCAGCACTCCAGTTCCGCCAGGCTCAGGCCCAACAGAGGAGTGGCTCCAGACGCTGACGCCAGGGAGGCTGCAGCCTGGGTGGGGCTCGCGGGGACGGAGGAGGGGCTGGTCAGAGCAGGGATCGCGGGAGAGAAGACGGCCCTCAGGGCCAGATCAGGATGCCGTGGCCCAGCCACCACTCCACCGCCACCAGGGCGATGAAGCCGAGCATGGCGATGCGGCCGTGCAGCAGCTCGTTATGGGCATGGAAACCCCAGCGCGGCAGACGCCGCAGGGGGATCGGCGTGCCGAGCTCGGTGCGAGCGGCCAGGGGCCGCTGACGGCTGCGGGCGGAGCTACTGGTATCAGTCATCACTGAGCAGTCCCTCCTCCTGCAGTCCCTCGAGAGCGGCCGGATCGGCGATCAGCTCCTCCTCCAGGCCCTCCTCCACCGATGGCCGGGTGAAAGCAGCGAAGCCACTGGCACTGGCCTCGATGCCATGACGGCTGCGGGTGGCCTCCAGATCGGCATCGGAGGGATCGTCGAGCACGGCGGCCGACGCCGAAGGGGCCGGCATCTCGACGGTGTAATCGGGACGCAGGTTCTGCATGCGGCGATAGCCGGCGGCCTCCTCCTCGAGGATGTCGGGATGGGGTCCGGCCTCGGAGCGCAGCTCCTCCTCGAAGCCACTGAAACCGGTACCGGCCGGAATCAGGCGACCGATGATCACGTTCTCCTTGAGACCGCGCAGCCAGTCACTCTTGCCTTCGATCGCCGCCTCGGTGAGCACCCGGGTGGTCTCCTGGAAGGAAGCGGCCGAGATGAAGCTGTCGGTGTTGAGCGAGGCCTTGGTGATGCCCAGCAGCACCGGCGTGAACTCGGCGGGAGCACCGGCAGTGATGGCGATGGCAGTGTTCACCTGCTCCACCTGTCGCAGTTCGATCAGCTCACCAGGTAGCAGGGTGGTGTCACCGGCATCCTCGATGCGCACCTTGTTGGTCATCTGGCGGACGATCACCTCAATGTGCTTATCGCTGATCGAAACACCCTGAGACTTGTACACGTTCTGCACCTCGGTGACCATGCGGAACTGCAGATTGGAGATGGCCTCCTGGGCAGCCTCCATGGTGGGCTTGCGCGTGCGCAGATCCTCGAAGTAGCACTCCAGCAACTCATGGGGGTTGATCGGACCGTCGGTGAGTTGCTCAGCGGCGGTGACCTGCTGGGAGTCGCTCACCATCACGGTGCGGCCGAGCAGGATCGGATAGTCGGTGAAGGCGTCGTCGCCTTCGATCACCGAAACGGTGGTCAGGTCATCGTCTTCGCTGTATTTGATCTGCACGATGCCGGCCTTGCGGCACAACACGGCCGATTCCCGCGGGCGACGGGCCTCCAGCAACTCCTCGATGCGCGGCAGGCCCTGAACGATGTCGCCGGTTTTCTGGCGCTCGAACACCAGCAGAGCGAGGCTGTCGCCCCGCTGCACCAGTTCGCCGTCGCGCACGTGCAGCACCGAATCGGGGGACACCATGTAGGGGCGCCCGAGGCGGATCGTGAGGCGATGGCCATCGATCGCTTCCACCTGACCGCAGCAAGGGGCCGCAACTCCCTCAGCCAGCAGATCGCCATCGACGATGCGCTGGCCGATGACGACCGCCGGTTCGGGAGAACCGAGATCAATCTCGCGGGTGTCGCCATCACGCTCAACGATCAGCCGGCGGATCGGCTCACCGGGAGTCGGATCCGGTAGATGCACCACACCGTCGTCCTTGCAGAGGATCTGGGTGGTGGCCACCACATCTCCGCGCTTGACGGCAATGCCGTCCTCCACCTGCAACTCGGTGTGGGTGGAGCCGTGGCTCGCATCCGAGAGCGTGTCGCGACGCACCAGCAGCGTTTCCAGAATCACCAGCTGCAGGCGCTCAATCGTCTTGGCCCGCTTGTCAGCGACGGCCTCGACATCCACCGTCATCTGGGGAGTGGTGTCGAAAGTTTCAAGGATCAGCTGGGTGCGGAGCAACTCCACGCCTTCCACAGACTTGATCAGTTCGCCGTCCTTGTAGGTGAGGCGTTGGGTGGCCTTCAGCCCCAGGGACGGACCGCCCGTCTGCTTGACCATACCCAACTCAGGTAGGTGGGCAGCATCGGGGATGCTGTATTCCTCAACCGGCCGCAACAGCAGGGCGCCACCTTCAGGGGTATCCACCATCTCCACAAACTGCATCACCTCAGCGGTGAGGCCAGGGGCAATCTCTTCGCCTGGATTCACCATTTTGCCGTCACCGCTGAAGCGGGCAAGCACCTTGCTGTCGGAAACCAGATGCAACTTACCGGAGCGCACGATGATCTCGCGCAGAATGTCGTTCTTCTGGGTGACCGTGACAATGCCGGCGGTCTGGCTGAAGATGTCCTTCACCACCTCGGTGCCAGCCTCGATCCACTGGCCGTCCTCAATCATCAACAGGGAGATGTCCTTGTTGATCTCGTGGGTTTCCTGGGGAATCCAGAGCAAGGTGCCACCCTTGCTCACCTCATAGCCGTGCTTGGCGGAACGCGCCTTCTTGATCGACAGGCCTGGGGCAAAGCGGACGATGCCACCCGTCTGAGTGCGGAAACGGTCGTCGGCGAGTTCGGCGATCACCTCACCGCTGCCGATCTTGCTGCCTGGCTGGGTCTTGAGCAAATAGCGGATGTTGCCCTTGCCTTCCAGGTGCCAGATCTCACCGGAATGGGTGGATTCACCGGCCAGTTTGCAATCCTTGAGGGTGAGGCTGGCGGTGACAATCTGCACCTCGCGGGAGTCGCCGGCTGAATCGCGCAGACGCACGGCACCGCCGTACTCGCTCTGCAGGCGACTTTCCGCCAGCACCTCGCCGGTGGTGACAGCAGTGTTGGTGCCAACCACAGGCAGGGCATTGGGTGGCAGGTTGTAGACATCGCCACTGAACACCCAGAGACGGCCAAGGCGCTGGGCCTTGTGGGTGATGTTGCCCTGACGATCGGTGACTTCCCGGGGCTGGATCACATCCTCGAACCGCACCTGGCCTGCCAGGTCGCAGATGACATCCTTGGTGGCCTTCTCGACGCTCTTCTTCACCTGGGCACCCGAGGAGATCTGGGCCAGGGTGGTGTCAGACGGAACGGCCTCGCCGTCGTTGACAAACAGGATCGAATTGGAGGTGATGTCCAGCTTCTGTAGCTTGCCCTTACCCGTGGGCTTCACGCTCAGGATGAAATCGGTTTCGGCCAGATGGGCCTCGACACCATGGGGGGTGCGGTGGGGCCGCAGGCGTGCCTTGGGCCCGAACTCGACGATGCCTTCCACCAGCGAGCGCACCACACCGGTTTCTGCGGTGGACACACCACCGGTGTGGAAGGTCCGCATGGTGAGCTGGGTGCCAGGTTCACCGATCGACTGGGCCGCGATGATGCCAACGGCCTCGCCCAGGTCGACGAGTTCGTTATGGGCCAGGGCCCAGCCGTAGCACTTGCGGCAAACGGAGCGCGACGCCTCACAGGTCAGCGGCGAACGCACCACCAGGCTACGGACGCCCGAATCTTCGATCAGCTTGGCGAGGGGAACATCGATCTCCATGTTGCGCTCGGCCAGCACCTCACCTGTGGGGCTGAGCACCTGCTCTGCGGCCAGACGGCCGATCAACTTGGTGCCGAACCGGCCCTTTTCATCGGCATCGACCACAATGCCCCGGGTGGTGCCGCAGTCCTCCTCCCGCACGATCACATCCTGAGCCACATCCACCAGACGGCGGGTGAGGTAGCCGGAGTCGGCGGTGCGCAGGGCGGTATCCACCAGGCCCTTGCGGGCACCGTAGGAGGAGATCACATACTCGGTGACCGTCAATCCCTCGCGGAAGTTGGTGCGGATCGGCAGGTCAATGATTTCCCCCTGGGGGTTAGCCATCAGGCCGCGCATACCCACCAACTGGCGCACCTGGGACATGTTGCCCCGGGCGCCGGAGTTGGCCATCATCCACACCGAGTTGAGCGGATCGTTGTCGTTGAAGTTCCGCCGGACGGCCGCCACAAGGCGCTCGTTGGTCTCGGTCCAGGTGTCGATCACCTTGGTGTGGCGCTCCACCTCGGTGATTTCACCGAGTCGATAGCGCTCTTCCGTTTCGGTGATCTGCTGCTCAGCTTCCGCCAGCAGAGCCGCCTTGTCGCTGGGGATACGCAGATCGTCGACCGAAATCGAGACAGCAGCCTGGGTGGCGTAGTGGAAGCCGAGATCCTTGAGCTCGTCGGCCATCGCCGCGGTGGCTGCGGTGCCGTGGTGCTTATAGGCCCAGGACACAAGATTGCGCAACGCCTTCTTGTCAATCACGCGATTGCGGAAGGGAGGCGCCTGCTTGCTCAGGGCCGAGCTGCCATTGATCGGCTCGAGAGCAGCGGCAGCCGCAGCTGCTGCGGCCTCCTTGGCCGCGGCCTTGCTGCTCTTCTTGGTGGGCTTCTTGGCGGGGGTGGCGGTCATGGGCGATCAGCGTGGTCAGCGCGCAATGAAGAAAATCTGGGAAGGAAGCTGGGGGGAACCCACGGCGTCGTGACGCCGATCACGGTCAGGTAGCGGTGCTCATGCGGCGGCCACGGAAGCAATGATCGTGCTGTTAATGACGACACGACCGACGGTGGTGAGCAGATAGCGACTGATCAGGGCACCGTCTTCATCGAAACGGTCACGGCGATATTTCCACTGCTCGACGCGGGTGCCGTCGCTGAGGGTTTCGGCCGATTGCGGCTCCTGGTCCTCGTCGTCGCTTTCAACCTCGCCGGTGAACCGCACCCAGATCCAGTCATGCAGGGTGAGGTACTTCTCCTCAAAGGCAGCGATCACATCGTCGAGGTCGGCGAAACTGCGGCTGCGATCTCCATAAGCAGGACGTTTGGCACCAGGCTGCTCGGCGGTGAGGTAATAAGCACCGAGCACCATGTCCTGGGACGGCGTGATGATCGGCTCGCCGGTGGCGGGCGAAAGGATGTTGTTACTGGCCAGCATCAACATGCGAGCTTCCGTCTGCGCCTCGATCGCCAGAGGCACGTGCACGGCCATCTGGTCACCGTCAAAGTCAGCGTTGAAGGCCGGGCACACCAAGGGGTGGAGCTGGATGGCCCGACCATCGACAAGCTTGGGCTCGAAGGCCTGGATACCGAGGCGGTGCAGCGTCGGAGCCCGGTTGAGCAGGATCGGATGGCCTTCGATCACCTCCTGAAGCACCTGCATCACTTCGTCGTCGGCACGCTGGATCAGCTTCTTGGCAGCCTTGATGTTGTTGACGATGTTCTGGCGAATCAGGCGATGGATCACGAAAGGCTGGAACAGCTCGATCGCCATTTCCTTCGGCAGACCGCACTGGTGCATCTTGAGCTTGGGGCCCACCACGATCACCGAACGGCCGGAGTAGTCGACCCGCTTGCCGAGCAGGTTCTGGCGGAAGCGACCCTGCTTGCCCTCGATGATATCGCTGAGCGACTTCAGGGCCCGATTGTTGGCGCCGACCACGGTGCGGCCGCGGCGACCGTTGTCAATCAAGGCATCGACCGCCTCCTGCAGCATCCGTTTCTCGTTGCGGACAATGATCTCGGGAGCGAGGATCTCCTGCAGACGCGCCAAGCGGTTGTTGCGGTTGATCACCCGCCGGTAGAGATCGTTGAGGTCGCTGGTGGCGAAACGGCCGCCATCAAGCTGCACCATCGGCCGCAGATCGGGCGGAATCACCGGGATCACATCCAGCACCATCCACTCGGGGCGGGCGTTGGTGGCGATGAAGTTGTCGATCACGCGCAGGCGCTTGATCAGCTTGGCCCGCTTCTGACCCTTGCTGGCGGCGATTTCCTCACGCAGCTGCTCCGCAATCGCAGTGAGTTCAAGGTCTTCAAGTAACTGCTTGAGCGCCTCGGCACCGATGCCGACAACGGGCTCATTCTCAATCTCGGAATCTTCGGCGAAGATCTGGTCTTCGATTTCAAGCCACTCATCTTCGGTGAGCAGCTGCTTGTAGGTAAGATCTTTATGGTCGCCCGCGTCGAGCACCACGTAGCAGTTGAAGTAGACGATCTGCTCCACATCCCGCAAGGGCATGTCAAGCAGAATCGCCACATAGCTGGGAATCCCCTTCAGATACCAGACGTGGGACACCGGCGCCGCCAGCTTGATGAAGCCCATGCGATGGCGACGCACCCGGCTCTCGGTGACCTCAACGCCGCAGCGCTCACAGACAATGCCGCGGTGGCGCACCCGCTTGTATTTGCCGCAATGGCATTCCCAGTCCTTGGAAGGGCCGAAGATCTTCTCGCAGAACAGCCCGTCCATTTCGGGCTTGAGGGTGCGGTAGTTGATCGTCTCCGGCTTGGTGACTTCACCCACCACCTGACCGTTGGGCAGGGTGCGCTGGCCCCACTGCATGATCCGCTCGGGGGAAGCGAGCGTGATCTTCACGTAGTCGAAGTGGTTTTCGGTGCGGAGATTGCTGTTGGACATGGCGGCGGACTGGCGGTGAGAGGGGAAAGCGTGAGGCAATCAGGCCCCGCCTAGCGGGGCCCCCGAGCGGCGATCAGTCGTCGTCGTAGTCCGCGACCCCGAGGGACTCATAGGTGGGCCGGCTGGGTGTGCTGCGCCGGGGATTGACGTCCTGCATCAAATCCACTTCCTCACCGCTGTCGGTGTACACAGCGATGTCGAGGCCCAGGGACTGCAGCTCGCGCATCAGCACCTTGAACGACTCCGGCGTACCGGGACGCGGAATCGGCTTGCCCTTGACGATGGCGTTGAGGGCCTCGTTGCGACCCTGCATGTCGTCGGATTTGACGGTAAGCAGTTCCTGCAAGGTGTAGGCAGCGCCGTAGGCCTCCAGCGCCCACACTTCCATCTCTCCGAGCCGCTGACCGCCCTGCTGCGCCTTGCCGCCCAGAGGCTGCTGGGTGACCAGGGAGTAGGGGCCGGTGGAACGGGCATGGATCTTGTCGTCCACCAGGTGGACCAGCTTGAGAATGTGGGCATAGCCCACGGTGACCGGCTGATCAAAGGGTTCGCCGCTGCGACCGTCGATCAGCTGGATCTTGCCGGGATTCTTAGGGTCGTAGACCCACTCCTTACCGGGCAACTTGGCCGCCTCTTCGAGATAGACCTGCACCGTCTGCTTCGACTTCTCGGCGCCATACATCTCATCGAAGGGCACCACCTTGACGCGGCAATTGAGATGGGAGGAGGCCCAGCCCATCAGGCATTCGAACACCTGGCCGACATTCATACGGCTAGGCACCCCCAGGGGATTGAGCACGATGTCGATTGGCGTGCCATCGGGCAGATATGGCATGTCCTCGCGGGGCAGGATGCGACTGATGATGCCCTTGTTGCCGTGGCGGCCGGCCATCTTATCGCCCACCTGAATCTTGCGGCGCTGGGCCACATAGACCCGCACCACCATGTTGGCGCCGGGGGGCAGCTCATCACCCTGCTCGCGGGTATAAATGCGCACGTCCACCACACGTCCGCGCTCGGTGCTGGGCACCCGCAGGGAATTGTCGCGAACATCGCGGGCTTTTTCACCGAAGATGGCGCGCAGCAGCTTTTCCTCAGGGGGCTGGTCAGATTCACCCTTTGGTGTCACTTTGCCAACGAGAATATCACCTGATTCCACATAGGCGCCGATGCGGATGATGCCCATCTCATCGAGATTACCGAGGCTTTCCTCGGCCACATTAGGAATCTCGCGGGTGATCTCTTCAGGACCAAGCTTGGTCTGGCGAGCTTCGATCTCATACTTCTCGATATGCACCGAGGTATAAAGATCTTCCTGCACCAGGCGATCACTCACCAGGATCGCATCCTCGTAGTTGTAGCCCTCCCAGGGCATGTAGGCGATCAGCACGTTCTGACCGAGGGCAATCTCGCCGCCTTCACAGGCGGAACCATCTGCCAGGACCTGGCCGGCGATCACCGAATCGCCCTGGTTGACGATCGGCCGCTGGTTCAGGCAGGTGTCCTGGTTGGAGCGCTGATACTTCTGCATGAAGTGGGTGTGCTCGGTGCCCTGGTCATCGCGGATGACGATGGCGGTGGCATCAACGAACACCACCTCGCCATTGACCCGGGTGATCGGCACCATGCCGGAGTCGCGAGCCACCTGGGTTTCCAGGCCCGTACCCACGAGGGGACGCTCGGGTCGCAGCAGGGGCACGGCCTGACGCTGCATGTTCGAACCCATCAGGGCCCGGTTGGCGTCGTCGTGCTCGAGGAAGGGAATCAGGGAGGTGGCCACCGAGATCACCTGCACCGGTGAGAGCTGGACATAGTCC
Organism: Cyanobacteriota bacterium; assembly: GCA_026389335.1. GTDB lineage: Bacteria > Cyanobacteriota > Cyanobacteriia > PCC-6307 > Cyanobiaceae > Cyanobium. The sequence continues at coordinate 22,906 of JAPLIB010000151.1, forward strand.
ACCTGCTCGGGGGGCACCTTTTCAAAGTCCTGGCGATAACGCACCGGCACCAGATCAACGGTGATGTAGCCCTCGGCGTCCGTGGGTACGTCGCCAGGGGCGACGCGGCATTCATCCTCCAGATCGGCGGAAAGATAGATGGGATTGCCCTTCTTGTGGACAATTCCACCCTCAACTTTCCAGAAGGGAGTTTCGATGAAGCCGTACTCATTCACCCGGGCGTGGGTGGCCAGGGAGCCGATCAGACCGGCATTCGGCCCTTCCGGGGTTTCGATCGGGCAGATGCGGCCGTAGTGGGAGGGGTGGATGTCGCGCACGGCGAAGCCGGCCCGCTCCCGGGTGAGGCCGCCTGGTCCGAGGGCGCTGATGCGGCGCTTGTGGGTGAGCTCGGCCAGCGGGTTGGTCTGGTCCATGAACTGGCTGAGCTGGCTGGAGCCGAAGAACTCCTTGATCGCCGCCACCAGGGGCTTGGGGTTCACCAATTGGGCCGGGGTGAGGGATTCGGTCTCGCCGACTGTCATCCGCTCCTTGATGATGCGCTCCAGGCGGTTGAGACCCACCCGCACCTGGTTCTGCAGCAGCTCGCCGACAGAGCGCACTCGGCGATTGCCGAGGTGATCGATGTCATCGAGGCAGGCGCCGCCCACATCGAGCTCGAGATTGATCAGATAATCGATCGTCGAAAGCACATCCTCCGGGGTGAGGGTGCGGGTGGCATCGGGGATCGTGAGCCGCAACTTCTTGTTGATCTTGTAGCGACCAACCCGACCGAGGTCGTAGCGCTTGGGGTCAAAGAAACGGCTGTGCAGCAGCTGCTGGCCACCGCTCACCGAAGGCGGCTCACCGGGACGCAATTTCTTGTAGAGCTCCAGCAGGGCCTGATCTTCGGAGGCGATGCCTTCGTCGTTGGCGGCCTCGATCGACTTCTGGTAGTACTCGGGGTGGCGCAACTTATCGAGCACATCGTTGTCCGACAGCCCGATCGCCCGCATCAGCACGTGGGCATTGATCTTGCGGGTCTTATCGACTCGCACGTGCAACAGATCGTTTTTATCCGTTTCGAACTTGAGCCAGGCGCCCCGGTTCGGAATCACACTCGCGTTAAAAGTTTTGCGGCCGTTTTTATCCTGTTCGTCCTTGAAATAAACGCCAGGTGAGCGAACGATCTGGTTGACGATCACCCGTTCAGCACCATTGATGATGAAGGTGCCACGCTCGGTCATCAGCGGCAGTTCGCCGATAAATACTTCCTGCTCCTTGATTTCGCCGGTTTCCTTATTGACCAGTCGGCAGGTGACATACATCTGCGAAGCGAAGGTGGCATCGCGACGCTTGGCCTCTTCGACGTCGTGGCGGGGGCGCTTCAGCCGGTACTCGCTGCCGATGAAGTGGAGCTCAAGCTTGCCGGTGTAATCGGTGATCGGCGAGAAGCTCTCGAGCTCCTCGATCAGCCCCTTCTCCAGGAACCATTTGAAGCTGGCCCGTTGCACCTCCACCAGATCGGGCAGGTAGGTGACGGTCTTGGCGACCTGGATCGCGCTGCTCATACGGTGAACCTGCGGGACGGATGGACGGGGCCTGGAGCGGAGGTCGACCGGCGGGGCCGGCGTTGAGACTGGACCGGCGGATAGTCCGGGGCCAGCTCTGGTCATGCGAAGAGGCGCATCAGCCCCGACCGATCCCCCTGGCAGGCAGGGGAAGGAGGAAGGGGCGTGCGCCTATCGAGCTCGCCGCGAGGAGAGCAGGGTCATGACGAACAGTCGCCTTTTGTTCTCTGATGGCAGGGGTGCTGCCATACGGTTGGAGAGCAAGGTTGCTGCCGCGGGTTGGGAAGGCAGGGATACTGCCGTAATCGACGGTGCCGTAATCGACAAAGGGAGCGTTTCCACTTCCAGGCCAATGAACCATCATACAACGTCGTTGGACAGCCTGAACAGCCTGTGGGCGTTGGTGGTGCTGGCGCGGGCCACCTGCTCCAGGCTTTCGCCGCGCAGCTCGGCGACGCGCTCGGCGACGCTGAGCACATACGCCGGCTCGTTGCGCTTGCCGCGGCGGGGCACCGGTGCCAGGAAGGGGCAGTCGGTTTCCACCAGATAGCGATCGGCGGGCACCTGGCGGGCGCATTGATGGGTGGCCTCGGCCTTGAGAAAGGTGACGGTGCCACTGAAGCTGATGTAAAAACCCAACGCCAGGAAGGCCTCCATCTCGGCCGGAGTGCCACCCCAGCAATGCATCACTCCCCCAGGACAGCGGCCTGAGGCCCCTCGGGATCGCAGCTCAACCAGCATGGGCTCAGCCGCATCGCGGCAGTGAATGATCACCGGCAGATCCAGCTCCAGAGCCAGATCCAGCTGGGGCCGCAGCATCTGCAACTGCTCCTCCAGATTGCTTTGGCGGAACAGATCCAGGCCCAGTTCACCGATGGCCACAACGCGTCGATCGGCCTGGGCGGCCTGGCGCAGCACCGCCACGGTGTCGCTCTGCCAGTGGCCGCTGTCGAGCGGGTGGACGCCGACTGCGTAGCGCAGCTCCGGAAAGCGATCGGCCAGAGCCCGGATCGCCGGGATTTCAGCCGGCTCGACGCAGGCATGCACCAGGGCGGTGACCCCGGCCTCGCGCCAACGGGCACTGACGGCATCGAGGTCGTCGTCGAAGTTACGGAAGATGAGATGGCAGTGGCTGTCCACCAGAGGGGCCATCGGCCTGGGAGCTGGCAGCGGCGTCTCAGCCAGCTGGTTGCCTGGAACCGGGGCCGCGTCGGCGAGGGGCAACGGGGAGAGGGGCGGGCCGCTGGCCATGGGCGGGGAGGTGAAGAAATGGTGAGCCGCTGGCTGGGAAGCCCTGGGGCTAACGACGTCAGAATCAGGCATCGCATGATCACCTGATCTGGCAGCGGCTGGCCCCTTGATAGACGCCCTCAACACAATCTGGGGGTCACCCCAGGATCTGATCAAGGGGGAACGGGGATGCTTCCCAGGCTGTGCTCGCCAGCAGGCCCAGAACCAGCAGGACTCCCATACCGCTGCACCACCGACCCGCTGATCAGGAGGTGCGCCCAACCTCTGGCAATGGCTGGTCGCAACACGATCAGATGCAGATGCCTACGTTTCGGGAGGGTAAGCGGCCGAACCAACGGAGCAACCGGGGTTTGAATACTGAACCACCAGCATCAACCGCGCCAGAGCATCAGGTCGCATGGATCAAGCATGGAGCCGATCGCGAAAGAAAGCTGGCTCTTGCAAGCCTTCCTACCAGTAGCGCGCAAAACAAAAAGCCCGAAGGCCAAATCCAGCACCTGGATTGACCTGGCCGAAACCATTGTCCAGGGTCCCGGCTTGCCACTCCCCGATAGGGCCGGCTAGCACATGAACGAACAAGTACCAGGTAAACCGAGTACAGCTTCCAGATCAAGGCCTGCCCGACACGTCACCAAAGGCGTTCGGGCGGCTAGCGATAAGGCCCGGCACCCGAAACGGCCAGGCCCGTTGAGTCAGAGCTTGAGGCGCTGGCCTTCAGGCTGGTGAGGCCGAGGCAGCAGGCTCGAGCACCTTCTTGACAGCCACGGACAGGCGCGATTTCTGGTTGGCACCGGTGTTGCGATGCAGCACCCCCACCTTCACGGCCTTGTCGATCTTGCTGAAGGCGGCGCTCATGCTGGTCTGCACGGCAGCTTTGGCCTCGCTGCCAGGCTCCTGACCGTAGGAGCTGCAGGCCGTGAGGCAGCGCTTGATCAGGGTGCGCAGGGCCGACTTGTAGGAACGGTTCCGCAGACGGTTGCGCTCGGCGATTTCGATGCGCTTCTTCGACGACTTGTTATTTGCCACAGGTGCTGGCGCTGACTCGACAAAAAGAGATCGTACCGTGCGGCCCCGACCCCCCTAGCGGGATCGGGGCCTAGCCTCGGATTTCCCAGCCCCAGCCCCCTTGAGCATGTCCAGTCCCGCTGCCGGCCCCCGGGCCGAAACCGGTGCCGACACTCCTGTTCTGGTGATCGAATTGCTGCGGGATGCCGCCCAGGCCCGCGTTCGGCTCGAGGCGATCGCCGAACGCACCGGCGGCGCCCGACTACGGCAGGAAGAACAGCTGGTGGCGGAAATCCTTGAACAAGTGCGCGGCGGCGGGGATCGGGCTCTCCTGGAGCTCAGCGAGCGCTTCGATGGGGTCCGGCCCGATCCGCTGCGGGTGCCGAGCGAGCGGCTGCTCCAGGCCTGGGAGGGCACCAGCCCCTCCCTGCAGGCGGCCCTGCAGCTCGCCCATGGGCGCATCCTGAGCTTCCATCAGCAGCAGCTGCCGGCCGATCTGGCCATCACCGGGCCCTATGGCGAACGGCTCGGACGCCGCTGGCGGCCGGTGGAGCGGGCTGGGCTGTATGTGCCCGGCGGCCGAGCCGCCTACCCGAGCACCGTGCTGATGAACTCCGTACCGGCGACCGTGGCCGGGGTCGAGCGGCTGGTGATGGTCACCCCCCCGGGTCCCGGCGGTGTGCCCAACCCGATCGTGCTGGCGGCTGCCCACCTGGCCGGCGTACGCGAGGTGTACCAGGTGGGCGGTGCCCAGGCGATCGCCGCTCTGGCCTACGGCACCGAATCCATTCCCCAGGTTGACGTGATCAGTGGCCCGGGCAACCTCTGGGTCACCCTGGCGAAGAAGGCCGTCTACGGCCGGGTGGGAATCGACTCCCTGGCGGGCCCCAGCGAAGTGCTGGTGATCGCTGACCACAGCGCCCGGCCAGACCAGGTGGCCGCTGACCTGATGGCCCAGGCGGAACACGACCCGCTGGCGGCGGCGATTCTGATCACCACCGATGAGGCCCTGGCCGCTGCCGTACCGGCGGCGATCGCAGCCCAGCTGGAGCATCATCCCCGCGCCGCCATCACCCGCCAGGCTCTGGAGGACTGGGGCCTGATCGTGGTCTGCGACGACCTCAGCACCGCCGCCAGCCTCAGCGACAGCTTCGCGCCGGAACACCTGGAACTGCTGGTGGAGGACCCCGAACCCCTGGCCGAACGCATCCGCCATGCCGGGGCGATCTTCCTCGGGCCCTGGAGCCCGGAAGCGGTGGGCGACTACCTGGCCGGGCCGAATCACACCCTGCCCACCAGCGGCACCGCCCGCTTCGCCGGCGCCCTGAGCGTGGAAACCTTCCTACGCCACACCAGCCTGATCCACTTCAACCAGGCCGCCCTGGAGGCCACCGGGCCGGCCGTGGTGGAACTGGCTGAGAGCGAGGGGCTGCACAGCCACGCCGAGTCCGTGCGGCGGCGACTGGGCTGAACCCCCGCGGCGAAGGGAGGGAGACAGGGGCGGCACCGGTTAAACCGCCGTGCGACGGCGTTGGCGCCACCACCGGCTCAGGAGGCATCTTTCCCCTCTTCACAGCTGTTCATCATCCCCAGGGTGACAAAACGCAGCAAGGCGAATCAGGAGCGCAAACAGCCCCCCTTTCTCCGCTTCGAGCCGCCTTTGGAGGCAGGATCAGCTCACCATTGAAGGATGTCAGGCGCTGTGGCGCGCGGCGTAAGGACGGGCCATCCTGCAGCCAAAGGCGAGCCGCTCCATAACCCAGCTGGCACCAAATCAGTCGGCGCTGACTGGCGTCCGTGCCCGTGATGGTGCCTACAGCTGACCACCATGAATCTCGCCAAGACCATCAGCCTGAATTCCAGACCCAGGGAGCAATTGCAGGATCAGAATTTAACCGAAGTCAAGCAATCAAGCAGGATTTGACTGCAAAGTGCGACCCGAAATTGGGGATTCCAACCCAACAGCAAGACCTCGAGACTGATCAGGAGATCGGGAAAAAATCAGCGGTTGGGGCGGCACTGATCACCAGCTCGCCACTCAGGTGGGGCTCAACCCAGGCCCACCAATCCTTGAAGTGGCTCGTCTCCAGGTGATCCTTGAGGGCCAGCTCCGAGGGCCAGGTCTCCACAAAGACATAAGTGCCCGGATGTTCGATATCAGCGTTGCAGGAATAGCTGGTCACCGGGTCCTTGGCACGGGTGATGGCAGCGAGGGCCAAGGTCCGACGTTCGAAGTCCTGCTGTTCCGATGGATTGAGGTTCATCGGCAGTCGTCCCACGACCCGAATCGGCTCAGCCGTGTGTTCCACACCCGGCGCCGCCAGGCTGGCCGTCGGCTGGACCAGCAGCAACAAGGCCGCCATCACCAGACTGGACAGCAGCCAGCCCAGGGAAGCCGCCGCGCGAGACCCTGGAGAGCGGGAAGAAGAACTGGCCATAGGGATTGACTGGCGGCAGTGCCAATGGAGGTAAGCATCTTATCGAGCCGAAGCATCCCCACCAGCCAATCAATCAGCAAACGAGCAGCAGCCAGCCCGGAACCCTGGGCCCAGGGATTGGCGCGCCGGAAGCCGTTCCCAGGGGCTGGACGCCGATCACGCAGCAAAGGGTGAAGACGGCGCCAAGCAGCCCAGACATCAACCGCCCAACCCCCAGCAGCCCACTGGTCAGCACCGCCTACCGGTCTTGGCTACGCCTCAGCGCTTCACCAGATCCCGCACCCCTGGCACTCCCTCCACAATCTCTCCCACCAGCACCTGGTCGGTGAGGTTCACGAACAGGCCGTTCTCCAGCACCCCCGGCAGGTTGTTGATCTCCTGCTCCAAGGCCACCGGATCGCTGATGCCGCCGGCGAACTTCACATCCAGCACCAGGTTGCCCTGATCGGTCACCACCGGACCGGCCTTGCGCACGGCCATGCGCAGCTGGGCGTCGCCGCCCAGCGCCCCCAACTCGCCCTGCACCTGGCGCCAGGCGCCGGGCAGCACCTCCACCGGCAGCAGGAAACCCAGATTCAGCGTCTGCACCAACTTGCTGCTGTCCACCACCACCACGAAGCGCTCGGCGCGGCGCGCCACCAGCTTTTCCTGCACGTGACAGGCGCCGCCGCCCTTGATCAACTGAAAGGAGGGATCCACCTCATCGGCGCCATCAATCGCCAGATCAATGTGCTCAATCGCATTGAGGCTCTTGAGCGGAATGCCGAGCTCAGCGGCCAGCACTTCGCCCTGGAACGAGGTGGTCACACCGACGATGTCCTTGAGCTCTCCGCTCAGCAACTTGGCGCCGAGACCGTGAATCATCAGGGCGGCAGTGGAACCAGAGCCCAGTCCCACCACCATGCCGTCACGGATCTGCTCGACGGCCGCCGCCGCTACAGCCTGCTTCATGCGGTCCTGCAGATCGGCCATGACGTCCTCTTCAGAGGTGGCTGACGGTAGCAAGCGTGGCGCTCTGGCTCAACCGGGATGGGGCAAGGCGGCGGGGCGAATCGAGAGCTGCAGCTCCCGCTGGCCGCGCACCACGGTCAAGGGCAGGGGCTGGCCCACCTGGGAGGTTTCCACCAGTTGCAGCAGCGCTGAGGGATTCCCCACCAGCTGATCGGCCACGCTCACCACCAGATCGCCACGCTTGAGACCAGCCGCCTCGGCTGGACTTTCCGGCAGTACCCGCTGTACCAGGGCGCCATCGCGTTCCGGCAGCTGCAGCAGGGCATCAGGATCGCGATTGTTCTCACGGGCAACCCGGGCCGTCAGCGGCACCAGCTGCAGGCCGAGATAGGGATGAATCACGGTGCCGCCATCGGCCAGCTGGCCAGCCACGCGCTTGGCCAGGTTGATCGGAATGGCGAAGCCCAGACCGGCGCCGGGACCGGAGCGCACCAGGGTGTTGATGCCGATCACTTCGCCGGCAGCATTGATCAGCGGGCCGCCCGAGTTGCCCGGGTTGATGGCCGCATCGGTCTGAATCAGATCGAGACGCTTGTCCGAAAAGCCGAGGCTGTTGATGTCCCGGTGCAGGCTGCTGACGATGCCGAGGGTGACCGTGCGCTCGAGCCCATAGGGGCTGCCGAGGGCGATGGCCCAGTCGCCCACCTCCAGGGCCTCGGAATCCCCCAAGGGCGCCGCCGCCAGGGTTTCGCGCCTGGGGATGCGCACCACCGCCAGATCGGTGACGCTGTCACTGCCTACGACCGTGCCATCGAGCTGGCGCCCATCGGCCATCGTCACCTCGACCGTATCCACCTGATCGACCACATGGGCATTGGTGAGCACCAGACCCTTGGCCGCATCGATGACCACCCCCGAACCCTGACCGCGCTCGCGCATGCTGCTGGCGGGATCGCCGAACAGATCGCGCAGCAGCGGATCGAGCATCGCCGGATCAAAGGGCTGGCGGGCTACGGCACGCTCGGTGTCAATGCGCACCACGGAGGGTGCAACGCGGCGGGCCGCCTGGGCGACAAAGCTGTGACCGGAACCATCGGGCCCGGCCTCCAGCTCCAGCGCCGCCACCGGCAGGGGACGGACCAGGCCAGCCACACCAAGACTCAGCAGCAGCGCCAGCAGGAGTGCGGGCAGCCTGGTCTGCCATCGCAGCAACCAGGAGTTGCTGGCCCGCCGGAGCGAAGCGGCAGGGTCCGCTCCAGAGCAGGTCAGGCCCGCGCGGGGAGGGCCGAAGCGGATGGGAGCAGGACGGTTCAGGGCTGGCTGGAAAAGGACAGGGATCAAAGCTAGGTGGAATCCGGCGCTGACCAGCGCAGCAGGCGCTGCCGGATTTCACCCGCAGACGTCAGCTCCAGCAAGCGGGCACCGGGATCGTCGGCTCGCCCCAGGGGGCAGGGCTGCACCGGCGGGAAGGCACAGAGTGTGGAGGGGCAGGCCAGCAGGAGCGACCCCGGCGGCGCGGTCGCCGGCCCCGGAAGCATGCCCTGCCAGTGCTGATGCACGTGGCCAAACACCATCCCCCGCAGCCGGCCTGAGGCCCGCAGCTGCTTGAGCAAGGCCTGGCCATCGCCCAGGCCGATGGCATCGAACATCGGATCGCCGATCGCCCCAGGGGGGTGATGCAGCGCCACCAGCAGCGGGAGATCCGAACCCTGCAGCCTCCGCTCCAGCCAGTCCAGCTGGCGGAGCCCGAGCCGACCGTCCAGCCGGCCCGGCACCTGGCTGTCCAGCAGCAGCACCTGCCAGTCAGCACAGGTGATCACGGCCGGGGCGATCACGGCCCTTCGGCCCAGGACCGCCCGCAGCCGCTGGCCATTGTCATGGTTACCGGCCAGCAGCCAGGGGGGTGGCAGATCCGCCAGGGGGGAAGCGGCCAGCAGCTCACCCAGGCGCACATAGCCCCCCCAGCTCTCGTCATGGCAGAGATCACCGGTGATCAACAGCTGATCCGGCCGCTGCCCGGCGGCGTCCAGCTGCTGCCAGGCCTGCTGGAGCGCCAGCTGCAACAGCGCCCAGGGAGAACGCCCCCGGCAGAGGCCGTGGGGGTCGGCCAGCAGATGGGGGTCACTGAGCTGAAGAATTCGCAACCGGGTTTGCCGTCCTGCCGCCGTCAGGATTCTGATCCGGTCCGAGCGGCCTAGGTTGCCCGCAGTGATCGTTGCCGGCCATGCCGTCCATTCCCCCAGGCGCGCGTCAGCGCTGCAACCTCTGCCAGGTGGAAATCCAGGGGATGGTGGGAGGCAAGGATCTGGTGCACTTCAGCCAGGGAGCGCCCGGCACCAGGGCCAAGCTCTGGGCCAGGGTCTGCCAGTACCTGCGCAGCCCGGAACAGTGCAGCCAGTGCCTCAACCAGGATCCGACCCTGCGCGGTGAGGTAACCAGCAACGATTACTACGCCGAAGCTCCGATCCTCGATGTGGCCGCCAGCCTCGGCCTGCCGGCGGAACCCGATCCCTTAGGGTGAATCCGTGCCCCGCGGGCACAACCCTTTTTCTGACGCCATCGCCCCGGTTGGGGACGGTTGAGCCAGGCAGGGGCAGTTGCACGACTGCAGGTCCGGCGGGGTCAGCCCTCCCGCCCAGAATCCCCGTTCGTCGTCTTGCCCCAGTCCTCTCCCAACAGCTCCACCGAGGGCACCGACCGTGAGCTGATGGGCTCCAGTCCTGTGGCCGAGGTCCCTGGCTCCGTCGGCCCAGCCCTGGCAGGACTGGACGCAGCCCTGATGGAGCTGGCACGCGGGGTGACCATTGGCTCGGAACTCACCGTGGTGGGAATCCATATGCTCAGCCATCGCATCCCGGTGACGATTCAGGTACTGGTGCAACGGGCCGATGGTGTCGATGTGAACCTCGATGAATGCGCCAACGTCAGCGCCCCCCTGGGAGAGGCGCTGGAGGCCTCGGGCCTGCTCAACTTCGCCTACGTGTTGGAGGTCAGCAGCCCCGGCATCGGCGAAGAGCTGGCATCCGATCGGGACTTCACCAGTTTCCGCGGCTTCCCGGTGGCCGTGCTGCGCCACAGCGACGGCGCTGAGCAGCAGCGCGAAGGCCTGCTGCTAGGGCGGGATGAATCCATGGTGCTGCTCAACGTGCGCGGCAGAACTGTGCGCATTCCCCGCGAAGAGGTGTTGCGCGTGCGACTGATCTGCCCCACCGACGACTCCTGAACCAGCCCAGCAACAACGGCGAACCCCCTGCTCCCTCTCCCCTGCTCCCTGCGAATCCATGGCTCTGGTTCTGCTCCCCGGTCTCAATAACCTGATCGAGGACATCAGCGACGAGAAGAAATTGCCGACCCAGGTGGTGGAAGCTGCCCTGCGTGAAGCCCTGCTCAAGGGCTACGAGCGCTACCGCCGCACCCTCTATCTGGGCATCAGCGAAGATCCTTTCGAAGAGGACTACTTCAGCAACTTCGATGTAGCCCTCGATCTCGAAGAGGAGGGCTATCGTGTTCTGGCCAGCAAGATCATTGTCGAGGAAGTTGAAAGCGACGATCACCAGATCGCCATCGAGGAGGTGCGCCAAGTGGCTGAGGATGCCCAGATCGGCGACACCGTTGTGCTGGATGTCACCCCTGAAAAAGATGATTTCGGCCGCATGGCCGCCGCCACCACCAAGCAGGTGCTGGCTCAGAAGCTGCGTGACCAACAACGCCGCATGATCCAGGAAGAGTTCGCCGACCTTGAAGATCCTGTGCTCACCGCTCGGGTGATCCGCTTTGAACGCCAGAGCGTGATCCTGGGTGTGAGTAGCGGCCTGGGTCGGCCCGAAGTGGAAGCAGAACTGCCGCGTCGCGACCAGTTACCGAATGACAACTACCGGGCCAATGCCACCTTCAAGGTGTTCCTCAAGGAGGTGAGCGAGGTGGCCAGGCGCGGCCCCCAATTGTTTGTTTCCCGCTCTAATGCCGGCCTGGTGGTGTACCTCTTCGAAAACGAGGTGCCGGAAATCCAGGAGGGCTCAGTGCGGATCGTAGCTGTAGCACGGGAAGCCAATCCACCATCGCGAGCCGTGGGTCCCCGCACCAAAGTTGCCGTCGACAGCGTCGAACGCGAAGTGGACCCTGTCGGGGCCTGCATCGGTGCCCGCGGCTCCCGCATCCAGCAGGTGGTGAATGAACTGCGGGGCGAGAAGATCGATGTGATTCGCTGGTCTCAGGATCCAGGCCAGTACATCGCCAACTCCCTCAGCCCCGCCCGGGTCGAGATGGTGCGGCTGGTGGATCCGGAAGGCCACCATGCCCATGTGCTGGTACCGCCTGATCAGCTGAGCCTGGCCATCGGCCGTGAAGGCCAGAACGTGCGCCTGGCTGCCCGACTCACCGGCTGGAAGATCGACATCAAGAACGCCCAGGAATACGACCAGGCCAGCGAAGACCACACCGTCTCCGGGTTGATCGCCCAGCGCCAGGAGGAGGAGGCCCTGCAGGCCGAAGCGGAAGCACGCCTGCAGATCGAGCAGGCCAACCGGGCTGAGGAAGATGCCCGCCTGCGCGAGCTCTATCCCCTCCCCGAAGATGAGGAAAACTACGACGAGCTCGAAGCCGGGGATCTCGGAGCAGACAATCTCGGAGCAGACAATCTCGGAGCCGAGGACATCGGCGCCGAGTCGGCCGCAACAGCGGACCCGGAAGAGGCCGTCGCCACGGAAACCGACGACGAAGCCCCTGACAGCGGCGAGAGCGAGGCCCAGGCCACCGTTGAGGGTGAAAGCGCAGCTGTCCCCGAGGCCCCAGGCGAGGCCAGCCTCGAAACCACGAGCGAGGCCAGCCTCGACATCACAAGCGAGGCCAGCCTCGACACGGCCCGGTGAGCGCCCGGATCCGGCGGCCGGTCTTGCGCCGCTGTGTGGCCTGCCGCAGCCTGCAGGATCGCCAGCTGCTCTGGCGGTTGATCCGTCAGGCGGATGGCAGCATTGCCCTCGACCTGGGAATGGGCCGTTCGGCCTATCTCTGCCGGGATCGAGCCTGCCTCGAGGAGGCCAAACGACGCAAGCGACTGCAACGGTCGCTTCGCGCTCAGATTGCGGATTCCATCATCGCGACCCTCGACGCACGACTCGAGGGCAGCGACGCCGCAACCGCTAAGGCAAGATGATCGCTGGCCGCAGTGTGCGTGCGGCCCGGTGGCACACCCGTTACCCCGTTCGGCGCCCCTGTGGCCCAGATCGGAGCTCACCCGTGGCCCCGCCCCTTCGGAGACCTGAATGACCAGCAGCGGCAAAGTCAGAATTTACGAGTTGTCCCGGGACCTGGGCCTGGACAACAAGGACGTGCTCGATGCCGCCGAGAAGCTGTCCATCGCAGCCCGAAGCCACAGCAGCTCGATCAGCGATGACGAAGCTTCCCGCATCCGGGACGTTCTGGTGAGGAGCGGTGGAGGTGGCTCAGCACCGACCACGGCTCCCGCCGCCAAGGCGATCCTGGCGGTGCGGAAAGCCGGCACCGACCAATCCGCCCAGCCACCGGCCCAGCCCAGCCCCCAGCCGTTGAAGGCCAGCCCACCGGTGGCCAAGACCAACCTGCAGCCGGCCAAGGCCAGTGCGCCGCCGGCACTGGTGAGCCCGCCGCCGGGTCGTCCCGCCGCTCCGGCCAGGCCGGCAGCCCCCGCTCGCCCTCAGGCCGGGCCGCCAGCCGCACCGATGCGGCCCGTGGCCAAGCCAACCGCCCCGGCGACCGCCTCTCCGAGCGCGGCCAAGCCCGCTCCGGCTAAACCCCTGTCGGCCAAGCCGGCCGCCACTGGTCCAGCCGCAAGTCCAGCTCCAGCCGCAAGCACGCCCCCCGGCCGGCCCCAGCCACCTATCCAGGTGGTCACCGCCATCAAGCCCGCCCCTGGCCCCAGCCAGCCCAGCGTCAAACCCAGCAGCCCCGCGCCCAGGCCGGTGGCCAGCCCGGCCCGGCCCCCTGTCACGCCGGCCCGGCCGGCGGCCACCCCGAGTCCGAGTCGCCCGGTGGCAGCTCCGGCCCGGCCCGCCGCTCCCAGCCCCGCGCCGGCACGGCCCGCCGGTCCGCCGGCCATCACACGGCTCCCCCAGTCCCCCCAGCGCGGCGGACAGGCGCCGGTGCGGCCCGCCCAGCCCAGCCGACCGGGTGCCCCAGCCAGCCGCCCCCAACTCGTGGGCCGGCCCCAACCGGGCCAACCCCCTGGCGGTGGCGGCAACCGACCCCAACGCCCGGGTGCCCCGGCACCGGTGCGCAATCCCCAGGGCAGCAACCGGCCCAGCCCCGGCCCAGGCCGCCCGGGTGCCACCCCGCTCGAACTCGTCGGCAAGCCGATCCGCAGGGATTCGGCCGGCCCCGGCACCGCCAGCGCCGGGCGGCCCGCCGCCCCAGGCCGCCCGGGCATGCCGGCTGGCATGCGCAAGCCGATGGCGCCCGGCGAGCTGATGCAGCTCCAGAAACCCACCGGTCGTCCAGCGATTGCACCGGTGCGCCGTACCGGCGAAGCCGCCGGTGAAACCGGCACCAGGGAAATTGAAGGCGTAGTGAGGGTTGCCCCCCCCACCGCCGCACCACCGCGCCGGCCCGGTTTCCGCGCTCCCCAGCCGCCGGGTGCCGGCACCGGTGCCGCCAGGGCCCGACGCCCGGACTGGGACGACAGCGCCAAGCTCGAGGCCCTACGCAGCCGTACGCCGCAGAAACAGCGCCAGAAGGTGCACATCATCGGCGAAAACGATGATGCCCTCACCGCAGAAACCGGTGGCTTCGCCGGCGAACAGGAAGCGCTGGTGCTCCAGGCCAGCCTGGCCCGCCCCGCCAAGCCCAGAAGCGCCCCTGCTCCCGCCAAGCCCACCGTGGCGGTGCGCAAGCGCAAGAAGGAAACCACCCGTCAGCGCCAACGCCGCCGTGCGATGGAACTGCGAGCCGCGCGCGAACTCAAGGCCCAGCGGCCGGAAATGCTGATCGTGCCGGAGGGCAACCTCACGGTGCAGGAACTGGCCGACCGGCTCGGTGTGGAGAGCTCCGAGATCATCAAGAGCCTGTTCTTCAAGGGGATCAGCGCCACCGTCACCCAGACCCTTGATCTGCCCACGATTGAAACCGTGGCCGAAGAGTTCGGCGTACCGGTGCTCGAGGACGACGTCCAGTCCGCTGCGGCCAAGACCGTGGTGATGATCGAGGAAAGCGATCTGGCCCACCTGATCCGCAGGCCGCCGGTCGTCACGGTGATGGGCCACGTCGACCACGGCAAGACCAGCCTGCTCGACGCCATCCGTAAAACCAGGGTGGCCGCCGGCGAAGCCGGTGGCATCACCCAGCACATCGGCGCCTACCAGGTGGAAGTTCCCCACGGCGGGGCCACCAGCCGCATCACCTTCCTCGACACCCCCGGCCACGAAGCGTTCACGGCCATGCGTGCCCGCGGTACCAAGGTCACGGACGTGGCGGTGCTGGTGGTGGCTGCCGACGACGGCGTCCGCCCCCAGACTCTCGAAGCCATCAGCCATGCCCGGGCCGCCGAGGTGCCGATCGTGGTGGCCATCAACAAGATCGACAAGGAGGGAGCCCAGCCCGAACGGGTGAAACAGGAGCTCTCCGGTCTCGATCTGGTGGCCGAAGACTGGGGCGGCAACGTCGTGATGGTGCCTGTGAGTGCCATCAAGGGCGAGAACATCGATCAGCTGCTGGAGATGATCCTGCTGGTCACCGACATGGAGGACCTCAAGGCCAACCCGGACCGGATGGCCAAGGGCACCGTGATCGAGGCCCACCTGGACAAGGCCAAAGGCCCGGTGGCCACCCTGTTGATCCAGAACGGCACCCTGCGGGCTGGCGATGTGCTGGCGGCCGGCCCGATCCTGGGCAAGGTGCGCGCCATGGTCGACGACACCGGCAAACGGGTGAAGGAAGCGGGCCCCTCCTGCGCCGTGGAGGCCCTCGGCTTCAGCGAGGTGCCCACTGCCGGCGATGAGTTCGAGGTCTACGCCGACGAGAAATCGGCTCGGGCCGTGGTGGGCGATCGGGCCAGCGAAGCCCGGGCCTCCCGCCTGGCCCAGCAGATGGCCTCCCGTCGCGTCTCCCTGGCCTCCCTGTCCGGTCAGGTCAGCGAAGGGGAGATCAAGGAGCTCAACCTGATCCTCAAGGGCGACGTGCAGGGCAGTGTCGAGGCCATCCTCGGCTCGCTCGAGCAGCTGCCCCAGGAAGAAGTGCAAGTGCGGGTGCTGCTTTCGGCCCCGGGCGAAATCACCGAAACCGACGTCGATCTGGCGGCTGCCTCCGGTGCCGTGATCGTCGGCTTCAACACCTCCATGGCTCCGGGAGCCCGTCGGGCTGCCGATGCCACCGGTGTAGATGTGCGCGATTACGACGTCATCTACAAGTTGCTGGAGGACATCCAACTGGCCATGGAGGGTCTCTTGGAGCCCGAACTGGTGGAGGAGAACCTGGGCGAAGCGGAGGTTCGGGCCGTGTTCACGATCGGCAAGAACGCCGTGGCGGGTTGCTATGTCACCAACGGCAAGCTGCAGCGCAACTGCAAGGTGCGCGTCCGTCGCGGCAAAGAGCTGCTCTACGAAGGCGATCTCGATTCCCTGCGCCGCAACAAGGACGACGTCAAGGAGGTGGCCACTGGCTTCGAGTGCGGCATAGGCACCGATCGTTTCAACTCCTGGAAGGAAGGCGACCGCATCGAGGCCTACAAACTGGTCACCCAGCGCCGCACCCTCAGCACCTGAGTCCACCTCACCCGGCCAGCGCCATGAATGCCCGCAGCGAGCCCCTGATCTGGCTTCAGCTGATCGCTGTGGGGGTATGGCCGCTGGAGGCCTTGCTGCTGCTCTTGCTGCTGGCCGGCAGCGACCCTGGTCCACTGCCGGCCCTTGAGCGCCTGCTCTGCTGGGGCCTCGGTGGCCTGCTGCCGGCCTTGGTGCTCTGGCGGCGGCCGGCCGATGTCTGGTCCCTGCTGCTGCTGCAGATTCCCCTGAGAGCGCGACGGCCATTGCAGCAGCGGCTCAGTGCCCTGCAAGACGCCACCGCGACCAAGGCAGGCCTGGTGGGCGGTTCAGGGCTGCTACTGGTGCTGCTGTGGTGGAGTGATGAGCATGCCGCCCTTGCCGGCCAGCTCTCACCCCTGGCGGCGAGCCCCCGGCTGGTGGGACTGCTGCTGGCGGCCCTGCTGCTCGCCGTGATGCTGTGGCAATGGCAGCAGCTGCTGCAAACCCTGTGGCTGCTCAGTCGCAACCCTGGGGCCATCGCCGCAGCGACGCCGATGACCACCAAGGAGCTGGAGGCGAGTCGTCTCTGCCTGGGGCTGTCCTTGCTGTTGATCGATCCCTTGCCCGGTATTGCGCCTGAATCCCGCTCGCAGCCGAGCTCGGCCCAGCCAACCAGAGCCGAAGTCGGCGTCGCCGCAGCGGTCAGCAGCCGCAAGGCCAAGACCGCCCAACCATCCAGGCCAGGGCCTGCAGACCAGGTCACCGCCACCGGCAGCGAACCGCTCCGGCCATCCCCAGACCCGCTGGAAACGCCCTCTGCCACGGCCGCAACAGCTCCAACCAGCCGAAGCGAACTCGCCGACGCCCCCTCAGGCAGCACCCCAGCGGCCCCACCGGAACCAGCCCCCACGGAATCGCCAGGCCTGGAGCCGATCTACCCAGAGCCGCGAACCCATGGGTTGAGCACGGAGGCGGCGGGCATGGTCAAGACAACCACTGCAGTTCCCGCCCCCAACGAAGGCACCGGCCAAGATCCAACAGCCTTTCCAGCAAGCAGCAGCGAGTCCAGCGACTGAGCGCCACGCGTCATGGTTGCCAGCGTCATCGCCACCCGGCAACCCGGTGTTGCGTGGCGTTTCACACGAGCGGCAGACCACTGGTCGGGTCTGCTGAGGGGGGTTCAGCAGTCTCTTGACCCTGGCACTCTGGACGCAAACCGGGGCTGTTCAGCCGTCGTCCCGGTTGCGGTCGAACCAGAGCAGGCTGCCGAAGATGGCGAAGGCAGAAATCTGGATCAACAGATCGTTTGAAGCCAGCTCACCACCGGCGGAGGCCCGCAGCGCCATGGTGGCAAGGCCGACGCCAGCGGACGCCACCAGAGCAAACCAGAGGGCCCGGCGCAGACTGCGCCAGGGAGTGCGGGCCTCCAGCAGCAGTCGGCGGCGCAGCTCGGGATCCAGGGGCCTGGACGCCTCGGGATCGGACCCGGAACCGGGGCGTTTGGCCATCTGGCGTACAGGCTTGGTTCACAACGACCGGATGCTACTTTCAGAGCCATGCCGGTGTAGCTCAGTGGTAGAGCAACTGATTCGTAATCAGTAGGTCGCAGGTTCAAATCCAGTCACCGGCTTTCACGACCTCTCAACCCGGTAGCCCAGAACCTGCCGCGCCTGCTCCGCTTAGGGATCAAAAAGCAGCGAGACAGGTTGTTTCAATCTGCGTCGGCTTGTGCTGAGGTCACGCCCAATTTCTTGTCTCAAGAGAACACCCCCACCCCTCCTGCACAGCACCCATCCCCGGCAACCTTGAGCGCCAAGGCCAGCCCTGGGCCTGCAACTGGCCAACCAGCACAGCCACAAGCCAAACGATGGCAAGCAGCCGAAGAAGATGGCGCTCAAGCTTCCTGGGTCTAGGGATGGAGCAGCCGGCCGGCCCTGGCCGCAAAACCCGGGGCATGCTGATCACCGATAACGAGCCCGCTGGCGTCAGCACAGCGGACACGGAAACCCGCGGCAAGGTGAATCCATTGACGAGACAACCTATATGGTTGCAACAAGATTTAGACGATTCACAAAGACGATTCTCAAAGGCAATTCCCAAGATCAACTCACCAGCCCTGGAATCAAATTTACCTGACTGATAGCACTTTGCGAATCTATTTCACACCTCCTTCCTCAGTCCACCAACAGACGATCACTTCAACCACGTCTGCAGGCAGGTGCGGCCTTGGCTTGGCGACCCTCCACAAACCTGGATCCATCCCCCAGCCAAGCCACGGCACTTCAAGCCATGGCGGAAGCGTCGGGACTCACTGGCATGATTGCCGCTCCAGCCCCATGGACGCCTTGAAGCCGGAGCCTGCCCCCAGCCTTGAGCTCAAGGCCATCCAAAGGCCCGAACCGGGGTGGATCAGCGAGGTGCTGGGCACCACGATCCGTGCCATGGAAGTCCGAGCACTGGAATCCGGGAAAGGCTTTCAATCCACCACCTGGCAACTGCTGCTCAGTTGCGATCCAGCCGACAGCGCCCCCCGCTCCCTGGTGCTCAAGAGTGAGACAGGCAACCCAGAGGCCAACGCCTTCACCCATCTCAATCGTTCCTTCCAACGGGAAATCGGTGTCTACAACCACCTGGTTCCCAGGCTGAAGAACCATCAGCCTGTGATCTACGGCTGTAGTGACAGCCAGCCTTGCTGGCTGCTGATGGAAGACCTGAGCCACCTGCGCAGCGGCGATCAGTTGCGGGGCATGACCCAGGCAGAAACCCTGGCAAGCCTCCGCAGCATGGCCGTTCTGCACGCCGAGTTCTGGCTCGATCCCCAGCTGGCACAACACGCCTGGCTGCCCGCCCATAGCTTCTGGTTCCAACGGCCGCAAGCGGATTTGATAGAGCCGTTTTTCGAGAATTACGACGTGCGCCTCGGGGTGACGGCCACCAAGATCTTGCGAGCCGTTCTGGAGCAGGGAGACGCCATTGACACGGCCTTATCTGAACGCCCCTGGACCCTGGTCCACGGGGATCTACGCGCCGACAACCTGCTGTTCGGTGGGCTGGACACAGCCCCAACCGCCACCATCATCGACTGGTCCTGGGCATGCCGCAGCCTGGCCAGCATGGACATTGCCTTCCTGATTGGCGGCAGCGAACCGATCCGGCAGCGCCATGGCCATCTCGACGAACTCCTCAGCATCTGGCATGGCACCCTCCTGAACCATGGAGTACACGACTACCCACTGATCGACGCTCGCCGGGATCTGCAGCTGGCAGCCCTGCGCTGCCTCACCACAGCGATCGCGATGTACAAGTTTCTGCTGGATTCAGGCGTCAGCGTACGCACGGCATTGTTTGTCGATCAGGCGATTCAGCGTCACAGTGCCTTTGTCTTGGAGCTGAAGGCCTGGGAGGCCCTGCCCGAGCGCGTGGCACTGAGCTGAAAGCGCAGCTCCAGGGATTGGAGCCAGCACAACCGGAACTGACCGGTTTCAGCCTGAAATCAAGGGTTAGCGGGAAAAACCGCCAACCCCCAGGTCAAACGTCATGGCAGCCGCAGAATTCGGTCGCCGGGTGGCCCTGACCATCCCAGCGAAGCGCCTGACGGCCCCGGCACTAGACCTATTTCTGAAAACGACAGGATTGCGGCTATCGCAGCTCTGAGCGCTGAATCAGCAGCCGATGACCGGTCGAGACCCTGTCACCGACTGGACGTTCAGATTCACTCCTCGTCGTCAGCACCAGCGGGCAACAGGCGGATCTGCTTGCGACCCAACTTGATCTCGAACTCGTCACCGGGCTGGAGATCGAGCATGGCGGTGTAGGCCTTGCCCACCAGCAGATTGCCGTTGCCCTGCACGGTGGCCGTGTAGCTGAGCTTGCGCCCCGCTTTGCCCACCGACTTGCCACCACCATCACCGAGGCTGACACCCTTGGCCTCAAGCAGCGCCTCATAGAAGGCTGTGAAGTTCAGCCGCTCTGAGCCATCCTTCTTGACGCTCACGTAGCCAGCGCTACGCACAAGGTCGGACTTGGAGGACTCGCCAAGCTCCTTGACTTTGGCCAGGAGATCAGAGCCTGTCAGCATGATGAAAGGTAAGAAAACAACCGCTGCCAACCTTACAGCCTGACCAGGAACTTGCCACCCCAAGCCCAGGCCAACCTGCCAGGCAAGCTAGCCGAGCTATTAAGGCTTTGTCAGGATTAAGTGACTGCCTGCCCCGCCGCAATCACCGACCTCCGGTGGGGCAGATTGCCGAAATACTCCCGGGCAATGGCCAGCAGCGCCTCAGTACTGAGGCCGCCGTCATCCAGAGTTTCGATCCCAACAATCCGATCCACCAGCTCGCGATGGTGGGTTTCCAGATCGTGGAGCACCAACTGACGCATGTCATTGGCACCCCGACCATGGCCCAGCAACAGCACGACATCGGCATCAGCGATGGCGGCGGCGATTCGGGCCAGATAATCGTGATCGACGGGTGCTCTCTGCCCGGCCTGATCGCGATCATGGCGATGGCTGAGATTCTGATCGGTACCCCAGATGCCATGGGGCTTGAGGACGGCGTGCTCCACCTCCTCTCCCTCCAGGCAGAACACATCGGTGTGGCGATGGTCAAGATGCAGAATCAGGCGACGACTTTGATCGCCCCTGGGGGCAGCTCCATCGGCCTCCGGGTGCTCGGGGCTGACGCCGGCCTCCTGCAACAGATGGCGAATGCGCATCACCGCTTCCGCATCAAGATCGGGCTGCCGCAGGCCACAGCTGGTATGGATCCAGGTTTCCTGACCTGCGGGCATCTGCAGGCGCAGACGCCGGTCACCCAGCTCGGTAACAGTCGCGCCCAGGGAACGGAAGAGGGCTTCCACCTTCGCCACCCGCACTCCATGCTGGAGGGGATGGGCATAGAGAGCCTGCAGCGTGCGCAGATGGTGGCGTTTCATGGCGAGACAGCGACTGCCTGAAGGGCTGTCTTGACACTATCGAGATTGCATCAGGTTGACCTGAAGGCCTTAACGTTCGAAGACCTGAATCGCGTACGGAAAGCCGTCACACCCTAATTCGATTTTCACCACATCCACCCAACCAAGGCCCAAGCGGTTGAGCTCGCCAGCAGCCCGCAGAGCCGCATCATGGGTATGGAAGAAATGGGCGCGATCCAGCTCCTCCACATCCAACAGGCGCTGATCATCTGCGGCAATGGCGAGGTATGCACCACCGACAATTCGCCGCAATACATAACGTTCCGCCTGGGTGCACTCCAACGGATGGGCAGGATCGATTTCAGTGGCCCAGAAATGCATGAAGTCACCCGGGTGCTGTCGCCGAACCAGAGACAGCAACCGTAGATCGCTGCTGCGCCCTTCAGCCGCAGGCCGCGCATGGCCCAATCCTCAGCGACATCAAGCGCAGGCGTCAGAAATCAGCATCGCCGAATTCTTCGTTATCGCCCTCGTAAGGATCGAATTCACTCCAACCGGGACTGGCGTTCTGAAGCAGGCCGTACTGGGCGTCCTTGTCATTGAGGTAGGTGTTGCCCGTGGGCACCGTGTCGCAGCTGATGGAACCGTCTGAGCCATTGACACAGTTCTCAAACTGAATGCCCGCCCTGACTGCGGCCGGACCTGCCGCCAACAGCACCAGAAGGGTGAACAGCACTCCCGGCTGGGAAGGCTGGGGCAATCGCTTGGTCATCGGAAGGGGAGGGAGGCCTGCTGGGATGATGGCAAGGCTTTCAGCACTGCAGGGATGTACACCGATTGGACCGCTGTGATCCTGCTTCTGCTCACGGCAGCACCCCTGGCTGCCGTCGTGGCTACCACCGCCTTCTTCATCCTGCGGCAGAAGCAGAAGCAGCAACGCTGATCCTGGGCACGAACAGGGTGTTCGAAGCCGGTCGCAGCAGCTGGCCCTGGCCAAGACATTCCAGGCAGGTGCGGTAACGCTGATCACCAAGCCGCAGCTTGCCGCTGCCGCCGCAGCGGTTGCAGGCTTCTGCACCACTGGCGCCAGTGCTGGCACGGCTACTGGCAGCAAGCCGGCAATCGGAGCCGCTATTGCGATTGCCGTTGCCGATCGCAGTCAGCTGGGTAATGGTCATGGAAGGAAGCCCTGACAAGGTCGTGTTCTGGTCTCCACACTGTGGCGCCAAAACCCCGTCCCGATCCAGGAGCTTTCCTTAAGCCTCACCAGCCTTGTGGCCTGGCTGGATCGTGCTTGGTCCTGCGTGAACTTTGGCGATCAGATCCGACATCTGCAGTTGCTGACACAGCTCCCGGGCGCTGAGGCGGCTGCCGCCGGGCACCAACCCGAGACTGGCGGCTAGAAGCCCGATCACGCCCGCGCCATCGCTACCGCCCTGCCTGAGCCCTTCAAGGCCCTCGGCGGCAGCGCGCTTGCTGAGGCGCTGGCCCTGGGGATCGCGCCAGAGCGGCACATGCCAATAGTGCGGTGGCCCAGCACCCAGCACCGCCATCAGGGCCACCTGGGCGCCTGTGGAAGCCCAGAGATCATCGCCCCGCACCACCGCCGTTATGCCCAGGCTGAGCTCATCCACCGCCGTGGCCAAGTGATAGGCCACCAGGCCATCGGCGCGGCGCAGCACCACATCGCCCACCTCGGTGGCGCCCTCGAGACAGCCCGGCCCCGGGGAAACCTCCGGCCAGCGGATGGCCGCATCAGGCAGTCGCAGGCGCCAACTGGGCAGTCGGCCCTGCTCCGGGCCCCAACCCAGAATTTTCTGGCGGCAGAAGCCGGGATACACCGTCAGCGCCCCGTGGGGCGCTGAAATGTCGGCCAGCAGCCGGCGGCTGCAGGCACAGGGGTAGAGGCTGCCGCCGCGGCGCAACGACGACAGAACACTGGCGTAGAGACCCCGACGGCGGCTCTGCAGCAGCGGCGGGCCATCCCAATCCAGCCCGAGCCACTGCAGATCGGCCTGGATCCGGGCCTCTGCGCCCGGGCGGTTGCGGGGCTGATCAAGATCATCGAGTCGCAGCAGCCATTCGCCCCCTTGAATCCGGGCATGGAGCCAGCTCAGCAGCGCCGTGCGCAGATTGCCCCGGTGCAGATCGCCGGTGGGGGAGGGGGCGAAGCGGCCGCGATAGCCCTGCTGCCGCCGGGCCAGGCCCGCCTGAAACAACTCCTGCAGATGCTGGGGCATGCCGGCCTGAATCGCCCCACGCAGAGGCTGGGCGGCGCCCACCAGTTGGGCCCCATGAAAAAAGCGGTCCCCTGCGGGACCGCCAGAGCGGGTGGGCTCGTTCATCGCCAAACCCAACATCAGGGTTCAGCCCTGCACCCGGTCCTTGAACAGTTTGCCGGCCGTGAAGGCGGGAACACGCTTGGCGGGAATGGCGATCTTTTCACCGGTCTTGGGATTGAGACCCTGACGCTCGGAGCGGTCACGGGGTTCGAAGGAGCCGAAGCCCAGGATCGAAACCTTCTTGCCCTCCACCACCGAGTCGATGATGGTTTCAATGGCGGCGTCGACCACGAGGGAGACGTCGGTTTTGGTGAGCTCGGTGCGGGCGGCAACGAGGTTGACGAGATCAGCTTTGTTCATTGGACGGAAGTGCCTCCGGTCGTGCGGGGGTATCGGGAGTGGTGTCGGGGATGCGGTGGCCGCTGGGCAGCGGTGCGGAGAAGTCCCCGACCGCCTGTTGGATTCAGCGCGCCAATCGTATGGAGGTTGCCACAGGGCTGCAACCGAGAAAACCGCTGATCGCAATGGTTCTGGCCTTCAGAGCCATCCGCGGGGGCCAAAACCACCCTCCGCAGCCCGGTGATCCGGTCAAGCGGACAAGCCCGGATCGGGCTGCTGGAGGGCCTGAACCAGATCCAGACGGGCCAGGACATCGGCTCCTGCAGACACGAGTTTCTCCCCCTGCAGCGCCCCCAGACCGGCACCACTGGCGATCCAGTCGGGGGAGCCTGAGGGCAGCCATTGGCGCAGCTTTTCGACACTGCGCAGCTGTCGGGGCCAGTGAAAACAGCTGCGCCGCCGCAGGGGAGCGAGCTGCCGGGGTGCCAGCGGCACCAGCAGCCGACCACAGAACAGCCCATCCACCAGCCCGCCGCCAGCGGCAACGCTGCTCCCCGTGCTGATGGCGTCAGCGGCGAGGCGCACGTGCACGACGCAGGCGCCTGGACTCGGTCCCGGTGTCCACAGCAGGCGGACCCCCTGGGACAGCGTCCAATCCAAGGCAAACGTGGTGAGCAAAGCCACACCGGGCAGCAGATAGGCCTCCTGTTCCTGAACCAGCACCGGCCAACCCAACGCCTCCTGCCAGCGCCGGCAGCGCCCATGGCCGTCGCGACCGGTGAGCACGATCCAGCCGGAGCGGTGATGGCAGCGCTCCTGCACCAGCGCCAGATTGGCCCGGGTGAACGCCGGCACGTCTATCAGCAGATCGCCAGCCCCCACCTCACACAACCAGGCACTTCCCCCCTGGGTATCCCGGTTGGGCGCGAACAGCCACAGCCCCGCCTGCACGCGCTGGGGGGGGCGTCCCTCCTCAATGGCCGAGCCGGTCACGGCGATTCCCTCGAGATCCCCCCATTGAACCCAGCCGCCGGCGGCTGCCGTGCCCACGAGCTCGGGGTCGGGCCGCGGGCTTAGCCTGGGTGAAATCTCTCCCGTGCCTCGTGTCGCCGATCCGGATCGGACACCCCTGGCCACTGGGGGCCTCGCCCACCGCCACCGGCGTCAACTTCTCTGTCGTCGCCCCCCTGGCCACCCGGCTGGACCTGCTGCTGTTCGCCCATGGCCAGGCCAGCGAACCGGAGCAGGTGATTGAGCTGGATCTGCAGCACCGCTCCGGCGACCATTGGCATGTGGAGGTGGAAGGGGTCGGCATCGGCTGTTGCTACGGCTATCGGGCCTTCGGTCCGCTGCAGAGCGGCAGCCACGGCTTCAATCCGTCCAAAGTGCTGCTCGATCCCTGCGCCCGGGCCATCGCCGGCTGGGAGGTCTACCAGCGAGGCGCAGCGATCGGGGCCGTCCCCAACACCGCCAGCTGCCTCAAGGGGGTGGTGACCGAGCGGGATCGCTTCGATTTCGCCAGCGCCCCCAGGCCTCGCCATCGCTGGCAGAAAAGTGTCATCTATGAACTGCATGTCGGCGGCTTCACCCATGGTCCGGACTGCGGTGTCAGTCCGGATCGTCAGGGCACCCTGCTCGGCCTGATCGAGATGCTGCCGGCTCTGCAGGAGCTGGGGATCACGGCGATCGAATTGCTGCCGGTGATGGCCTTTGATCCTCAGGATGCCCCCGCCGGTCGCTTGAACCACTGGGGCTACAGCCCCTTGAGCTGGATGGCGCCCCATCCGGGCTATCTGGTCAGCGACGACCCGTTGCAGGGCCGCCAGGAAGTGCGCCAGCTGGTGGCGGCTTGCCACCGCGCCGGGCTCGAGGTGTTGCTCGACGTGGTCTACAACCACACCACCGAAGGCAGCCAGGCTGGCCCCACACTCAGCTGGCGTGGCTTCGGCGACTCCCTCTATTACCACCAGAACAGCCGCGGCGATTATCTGGATGTGAGTGGCTGCGGCAACAGCATCGCGGCCAACCGTCCCCTGGTGCGGCACCTGATTCTGGAATCGCTGCGCTGCTGGGCCGTGGAACTGGGCATCGACGGTTTCCGCTTCGATCTGGGCATCGCCCTAAGCCGCGGCGAAGAGCTGGCGCCCCTGGAGACGCCTCCGCTGTTCGAAGCGATGGAGGCCGACCCGGAGCTGAGCGACCTCAAGATGGTGAGCGAGCCCTGGGACTGCGGCGGCCTCTACCGCATGGCGGACTTCCCGGCCCGGCGGGTCGCCAGCTGGAACGGGCGCTTCCGCGATGACCTGCGCCGCTTCTGGAAGGGCGACGACCGCAGTGTCTGGCCCCTCGGCCAGCGGCTTTCGGGCAATCCCGATCTGTTCGGAGGCCAGGCGGCCCCGATGGGCCGCACGATCACCTTCCTCACCGCCCATGACGGCTTCACCCTGGCCGATCTGGTCAGCTACGACCGCAAGCACAACCTGGCCAATGGCGAAAACGACCGCGATGGCGACAACCACAACAACAGCTGGAACCACGGCGTTGAAGGGCCCACCACGGATCCAGCGGTGAACGCCCTGCGCGAGCGCCAGATCCGCAATCTGCTGAGTTCGCTGCTGCTGGCCCCTGGGGTGCCGATGCTGCTGATGGGGGATGAGGTGAAACGCAGTCAGGGGGGCAACAACAACACCTGGTGCCAGAACAACCCCCTGGGCTGGATGCACTGGCAACCCGATGCCGAGGACCTGGCTTTGCGCCA
Organism: Cyanobacteriota bacterium; assembly: GCA_026389335.1. Taxonomy (GTDB): domain Bacteria; phylum Cyanobacteriota; class Cyanobacteriia; order PCC-6307; family Cyanobiaceae; genus Cyanobium. Next base: position 49,099 of record JAPLIB010000151.1, read on the forward strand.
CTTCGTCCGCCGCCTGATCGCCCTGCGCCAGCAGCTGGCCAGCCTGATCAATCCGGAGCAGCCCCTACCCGACACCCCCCAACGCCGCAACCATGAACAGGGCCAGCTCTGGCGGGAATGGCATGGCGTGGAACGGCAGAAGCCGGACTGGGCCAGCTGGTCCCACTGCCTGGCCTGGAGCCTGCACGATGCCCAGCACGGCCCGCTGCTCTGGTGCGGCATGAACGCCTTCTACAAGGCTATGCATTTCGATCTGCCACCCACCGCCACCGGCTGGTCGCGACTGATCGACACGGCCCTGCCGGCCGGGGAAGATCTGCCGCAGACGCCTGAGCCCTGGCTGCCCTCGGGCGTGCCCCTGGAGAGCCGCAGCCTGATCCTGATGGTGGCGGCGCCCCTGGCCGGCACGATCAGCCTGCCGGACTGACAGAGGTTCGGACTCACAGCTGCCCAGACTCCCCGCGGCTCGGAATGACAGTCGGATACCTCCGCGAACGCTGCCGCGGAGCGCGGGCAGGGCACGCGCGGCAACGCCCTCAGCCCCCTTGAGGTTGAACTCCGCGGCAGGAGACTGCTGACACCCGGTGCCGAAGCCAAGGGATCGGGCTGGGTGATCGCCAGAAAGTCCGTCTGCAAGCGCTTCATCGACAGCAGCCTCAGCGGCAGCAGACGCGCCTGAAGTTTTTTTTTTCATCAGCAAGCTCCTAGCGCCAGAACGGAGATCGCGGACGGAAGGGATGTTTCGGACAGAACCGTTGCGGCGGCAGCGAGCCAGTTGGCGGCGTGGAAATCATCGCGGCATTGGCGGCATGAAGGCCTCGGTGCGGACGTTCTCCCCTGCTGCCGCACGGGGCGCGGCCTGCACCTCGGTCAGCGCCACCCATGCCCCCGGTCTGAACCAGACGCCCCTCAGCCGCCACGGTGCTGGCTGAAGATCAGGCCTGGGGCCAGACTCCCTGGCTTCAGACCCCCCACACAGCACCGGCCGATGGGCCTTTCCCGATCCGAATCGGCTGGCCAGGCGGCTGGCGCTGAAGCGGCCTGGAACTCCCGCTGCGAGCGACTGGCCGCCGTCCTGGTGGCGGCCGGCCGGGTGGTGCCGGGGCTGCGCAGGGATGGGGCAGGCGGCCTGCGGGCCCAGTGGTGGCCACTGCCCGCCGCCGAAGATCGTCCCTGGCTGGAGGCCCTGCTCGCTGCCGACGACCTGCCCAGCCAGCTGCACCTGAGCGAGGCCCTGGCAGAGGCGGTGGATCGCCGCGTCCGCCAGCGCCTGCAGCGCCCAACCGCGAAGGAGCCGAAACCGTCCCCATCCAGAAGACGCGAGACCCTGCCGGAGGCCTGGCTGAGAGCCCTGGGCGCCGTCGATGCCGCCTTAGCCAATAGAGCCGATGCCAGCACTCAAGCCGCCTTGCTGGCAAGCCTCAGCGCCTGGGTGCGCCAGGGGATGGCGGCCAGCGGTGAACTGCAGCTGTGCCTGCGTTGTCATGAACCGGCCGATGGTCGCCACCGCCGCTGGACCGTGGAGCTGTTGCTGCGGCCAGTCGCCGATCCCAGCCTGCTGATGCCCCTGGCCGCCTTCTGGGCCGGCGAGAGTCCCTTCCCCGCCCATGCCTTCGAGGCGGTTCTGGGGCAGCTGGGCCTGCTGGTGCGTCTGGCTCCCGAACTGGATCAGCTGTTGGCGCAGGATGCACCGGCGTCGCTGCAGCTGGATGAGCCGGCCCTGGTGAACCTGGTGACCAGGCGCGCCGCCCTGCTCAGCGATGCCGGCTTCGCCCTGTTGCTACCGAGCGGCCTGCGCCAGGGGCAACGGTTGGGCCTGCGGGCACGCACCCTGGATTCCGGCAGCAGCCAGCGGCACAGCAAGGCGGCTCCAGCCGGTGGGGGCGCCGGCCTGGATCTATCGGCCCTGTTCCGGTTCGAATGGCAGGCGGTGCTCGGCGATCGGCCCCTCAGCGCCGCCGAGCTGGCCAGCCTGCAGCGGGCCGCCAGCCTGAAGAGGCCCCTGGTGCGCCTGCGGGGCCAATGGACCCTGCTCGATGCCGCCACCGTCGCCGGCTTGCTGCGCCTGACCGGCGAGCAGGACGAGGCCAGCGGCGCCGAGCTGCTGCGCGGCGGCCTCGGCCTCGAGCGGCTGGGACTGCCGCCGGAGCTGGAACTGGCCGGGGTGGAGGACGGCGGCACGCTGGGAGCCCTGCTGGCGGGTGATCTGCACCAACGGGCCGCAGCCCTGCCCACCCCGGAGGCGTTCGTCGGCGAGCTGCGGCCCTACCAGCAGCGCGGACTGGGCTGGCTGGTGTCCCTGGGTCAGCTGGGGCTGGGAGCCTGCCTCGCCGACGACATGGGCCTGGGCAAGACCGCCCAGCTGATCGCCTGCCTGCTGGCCGATCCCCTGGCAGCCCCGACACTGGTGGTGGCGCCTATGACCCTGCTGGGCAACTGGCGAAGGGAACTGGAACGCTTCGCGCCGGGACTGGTGGTGGCTCTGCATCACGGCCCGGAGCGACCCCGCACCGCCTCTGCCCTCAAGCGGGCGCTGAAGGCGCTCGGCCCCGGAGGCGTGCTGCTCTGCAGCTACGGGGTGCTCAGCCGCGACATCGCCTGGCTCAGGGCCCAGCGCTGGGGTCGGCTGGTGTTCGACGAGGCCCAGCAGCTCAAGAACCCATACACCGCCATGAGCAAGGCCGCCGCCGTCCTCAGCGCTGAACGCCGCATTGCCCTCACCGGCACGCCAGTGGAGAACCGCCTCAATGAACTCTGGGCCCTGCTGCATCTGCTCAACCCTGGCCTGCTGGGCAGCCTGGGGCAGTTCCGCCAGCGCTTTGCCCTGCCGATCGAACGGGATCACGACGCCACGGTGGCCGAACAGCTGCGCGCTCTCACCACCCCTTTCCTGCTGCGGCGCCTCAAGAGCGATCGCTCGATCGTGCCAGACCTGCCAGAGAAGATTGAGCAGACCGAGCTCTGCCAGCTCAGCGAGGAACAGGCCACCCTCTACCAGGCGGTGGCCGACGAACTGCTGGACCAGGCCGAGGCCAGTGATGGCATCACGCGCCAGGGTTTGGTGCTGGCTGGCCTCACCCGCCTCAAGCAGGTGTGCAACCACCCCGCCCATTACCTGGACGACGGCACCGACCTGACTGGACGCTCCGGCAAATTGACGCGCTGCGAAGACCTGCTCGACGCGATTCTGGAAGCCGGCGAAAAGGTGCTGATGTTCACCCAGTACACCGCCTGGGGCGAGCGACTGGCGGCCCACCTGACCCGCCGCTGCGGCAGCGAGCCCCTCTGGCTCCATGGCGGCCTGGCCCGAACCCAGCGGGACACCATGGTGGCCCGCTTCGCCGCCGACGATGGGCCGCCGATCTTTCTGCTGTCGCTCAAGGCTGGTGGCACGGGCCTGAACCTCACGGCCGCCTCCCACGTGATCCACTACGACCGCTGGTGGAATCCAGCGGTGGAAGATCAGGCCACGGACCGAGCCCATCGCCTCGGCCAACGCCGCAGCGTGCATGTGCACAAGTTGGTCTGTGGCGGCACGGTGGAGGAGGGCATTGATGCCTTGATCACCGGCAAGCGGCAGCTGGCCGAACTCGTGGTGGCCAGCGGCGAGCAGGCCCTCAGCCGCCTGTCCACCGAAGAACTGCGAGAACTGATCCGCCTGCGGGGCCAGGGGGAGCGGCCGTGAGCGAGGCAGCGCCCACAACGACCCGGCACAAACGGGGCGAGCCGCTGGCCAGCCAGTGGTGGTCGCAGCGCTTAACCAGCGTGTTGGAAGGCTATGGACTGGGACCCCGAATGGAACGGGGCCGCCGCTATGCCCGCGGCGGCCGGGTGCGGGTTCTGGAGGTGAAGACAGGCCGACTGGAAGCCCGGGTGCAGGGGTCGCGGGCCACGCCTTACCGGGTGAGCATCCGCAGCAAGGCCCCAACCAAGGACCAGTGGCGCCAACTTGAAGCAGTGTTTGCCACGCGGCTCGGCTGGGCGGCACGGCTGCTGGCCGGCGAGCTGCCCACCGACCTGGAGGAGGCCTGCGCCGAGGCGGGTGTGGACCTGTTTCCGCACCACTGGAGTGATCTGGAAGTGCGCTGCGGTTGCCCGGATGATGCCGAGCCCTGCAAACACATCGCCGCCGTTCTCTACGTGTTCGCCCAGCAACTCGACGAAGATCCCTGGCTGCTGCTGGCCTGGCACGGCCGCAACCGCGACACGCTGCTGAAGGCGCTGCGCCAGCGCTCCACCAACCCCGTTACCAGCGCAAGCCCCGAGGAACTGCCGCCATGGTGGCCACCGGGATTGCGGGCCAGGCCTGACCCCCGTACCAAGCCACCCGATCCCCTGCCACCCGACCCACCGGAGCGGGCGCTGCAACGGCTCGGACCGCTGGAGCTGCCCGCTGCCGGTGTGGATCTGGAACCACGCCTGGTGGCCCTGTACCGGCAGCTGCTGGGGCTGGGGTGATCCGCTGGCCAAGTCCAAAACGGTTGCATCAAGTGGAGACCCTGATCCTGAAGATCGCCACACGAATGGAGGTAGGTTCGATCACGGATGGGCCAAACCATGAACATCATGCGTCCGGGGCACACATCCGCAAACGCCGTCCTGTGGCCCAGCCGCAGACCGGCACAGTTGCAAGCCGGCAACAGCAGCAACACAACCGTCAAACAGCGGGGCCGCTACAACCACGCCAGGCGATGTTGGCGACCATCCAGAGGCTCCTGGCATGAATCACCGGGTTTGTGGACGGATGGTCCAGGGCGCCAGAACAATCACCTGGCGCCCCACCTCTCGCACACACCCGGCTGAGACCTTATGGCCGGCAAACGCAGCCTCACGACCACCAACCTTGAAAACCTCGGAGCAGCCACCCTTGCCGAGTTGCTGATCGAGGTGAGCTGCGGCAATGCCGTAATCCAGCGACGCCTGCGGCTGGCCCTGGCCGCAGCTGAGGGAACGGAAGGCGCCGGTCAGGAGGTGCGCAAGCGCTTGGCGGCCATCGCCCGTTCCACCACCTTCGTGGATTCACGCAAACGCAAAGCCCTGGTGCTTGATCTGGAATCGCAACAGCGGGCCATTACCAGAACTATCGCCGCAGCCGACCAAAATTTGGCCTTCGAGCTGCTGCTGCGCTTCCTGGAGCTCGCTGATGGGGTGATGGAGCGCTGCTCCGACAGCACCGGCACCGTAGTGGGAGTGTTCGAGCGGGCGGGTGCGGAGCTGGGAGCACTGGCAGACGCCACCGGCGTGAAGCCCGAAGCGCTGGCGGAGCAGGTGGCCGAGCTGCTGGCAGCAAACAGCTACGGCCAATTCGATCAACTCATTCCAACCATGAAGGACTCTCTGGGCGAAACAGGACTGCGACTGCTGCAGAATAACCAACGAATCAATAGTGGCAACCATCGCCATAGCCAGCGGCAGATAGCCGAAGCCCTGGGTGATGTGGAGGCCTATCTGGGTCAGTTCGATGATCATCAGTTCAGCTGGCCAGACACGGCCGCCGAGGTGGCGAGGCAGCTGCTGGCGACTGGCAGACCGGAACAGGCGCTCACGATGCTGGCCAAAGCCGCCCAAGCCGCCACGAGCCAGCAGGCTCCCGCATGGGACGAAGCACACATCGCCGTACTAGACGCCCTCGGCCGAGGCGAGGAAGCTCAGCAGCAGCGCTGGAACTGCTTCAGTAGCAAGTTGTCGATACCCCATCTGCGTGCCTACTTGCAACGCCTGGAGGCCTTCGAGGATGTGGAGGCCGAAGAGCGGGCCCTGATGCTGGCCCAGGAGGATCCGAGGCCGCTGCTGGTACTGGAGTTCCTCGTGAGTTGGCCCGCCCTCTCCCGCGCCGCTCGCTACGTGATCGAAAACCGCAGAACCTGGAACGGTGAAGCGGTGGAGATCTACGGCCCAGCGGCCGAACGCCTCAGCGCCGAGCACCCGATCGCAGCCTCGCTTCTACTGCGGGCTATGGTGGTGTTTACGCTGGCAACAGGGCGCGTCAAGCGCTATCGCCATGCCGCTGAGCAGCTGAGCACCTGTGAGCGACTGGCCACACGCATCGACGACTGGAAGGACATGGAGACGCACGCCAGCTTCATGGACAGACTGCAGGAAACCCGGGAAACCAAGTGGACCTTTTGGAGATGGATGCAGCGACAAAGCGCCGAGCACCACGAGCATAAAGCGCAAGTGAATATCAAAAAAAGATGAAACTTCAGCCAGCAACGAGGCCCCAGAAACGAACAAGAAAACAAAACCAAAAGAGCAAACTCATTAAAAACAAGTACGGATCCTCAATACAAAAAAGCAACAGGCGCGAAGATAACACCAAAATCTCCAGCGCGACAATCACAATAATCCTAAAATGAGCACAAACGAAATGCCGAACGAGGCCGGCCCAGGCAGAGCAAGATACCGCAGCAAGCCAAGCATAAGAAGAAGAATAGCCGAAAAAATACGAGCAGAAAAAAGGACGCTACGGGGCCAGCTAGTCCTCAGTATATGGATAGGATTAGCGGGAATATTTGTACCACTTAACATAATTGATGGCATTCATGACGTGAATGTATCAGCTCAACGCACTGAAGCATCCCTGTCATTCTCGGGAAGCTTTGTATACCTGAGAGTCAAGAAATGGAGAAAAGAAATAAGAACACTACTCGAAACATTGGCCCTCAGCGGCTCCGTCAGAAACATGAACGAGAAGGAAACGAAGGCTCTGTTCGAAAAGACCAATGCACTGTTCCCATACAGATCACTCAGGCTCTGGGATGATAACGGGGACTTAGTTGCCGGGACTCATATAGACAAGGAGATCGACAAAGGCTGGGCACTGCTTCACTCGAACTACATCCAATCAAGAGCAGGACGGCCAAGCTACGACATATACGGGAGATGCCTATCAGGCAACCCATGCTATGTTGAAAGCATCCCCGTATACGCAGAAAAAACAAGAGAAGACTCGAAGAGACCCAACACGCCAATTGGTGTCATGAGCATTTCTATCGATCTTGCGGACACAGGCAAGGACTCTGAACTGACTGGAGCCTACGACATGGTAGCCAGAATACTTAGCGGCGGAGAGGCAAGAAAGTCTGATCATTCACCGTGGAAAACGCCAATTTCACTACAGAATAAAGATTACGATGGCATGGAAATATTAATAGTAAGCAAAGAAGGTTATGTCATATTCCCAACGTCAGGAATAAATGATTACATATCGCTGCAATCGCCAAAAGAGATCGCCAAAGGGCCATGGGGCCCGCTAGTAAAGGCGGGACTGAAAGCAACCAAAGAAGGAGACTTTAATGAAATAAAAATAGAAGGAAAAGACTTTTTTGCATACACAAGAATCATTGATTCCGACTGGAATCTCGTCGCAATAAGCGACAAAAACTCAAGCTATCACTACGTTTACGACCAAATTTCCGAACAAATTATTTATCAATTGATAACTCTTATTGGTCTGACATTCGTAGCAATTATTATAAGCAGAAAAGCGGCGCAGCCGATTTTACTTGCAGCGACGGTTGTTAGGGAGTTTAGCAGAGGGAATTTTGAAGCGCGGATTAGCACTGTTAGGACAGATGAGATTGGACAGCTGCTCAAGGACATCAACCAGACGGGGAGCAATCTTCGAGAGTTACTAATCAGTAAAATAAAACACGCTGCCACGGATGAACAGATTAAAACCGCAAAGAGTATACAAAAAAGTTTTATTGTTGACACACTGCCAACAACGAGAAAAATCGAACTAGTTGGAAGCTTTGACCCAGCATATGAAATTGGTGCCGACTGGTACGACGCCCTTGACCTTGGAGAAGTCACCTATATGATCATAGCTGATGTCTGCGACAAAGGTATCGCTTCAGCACTTTTTATGTCAGTTTTTCGCAGCCTGATTCGATATTCACTGTTAGACAAGAAAAACGAAGTTGGAGCAGAAGGGGTTCAGCTAACCCTGAAAAAAGTTGTAGCGCAAGTCAATGATTACATGGCGGCGAACCATGGAGAATCGGCAATGTTTGCAACACTCTTCCTTGGCGCTTATAGCAGTGAAACCGAAGAGCTAAGCTATGTTTGCGCTGGGCACGAAATACCCGCCATAATTCGATCCAAAGGAGTAATCGAAAAGCTAAAACCAACCGGTCCAGCAATCGGAATATTCACGAATACCGAGTACAGCGCAAACACAATCAACATGAGCGCCAACGAGATACTATTCATGTACACCGATGGGCTAGTCGATGCTCGATCGCCTTCAAACGCCTCCTGGGGAATAGATAGACTCTACAAAGTACTGGAAGATATCGAGCCCAAAGAAATAACAGCCAAAGAACTCATGAGCCGCGTATCAAGCGAAGTGAAGCACCATCGCCAAGATGCTGATCAATTCGACGACCTTACACTTTTAGTCATGAAGATAAACAAAACCGACTAGAGTTAGCAAGAAACAGAGTGTTTGCCAAAAATTCTTCAAAGGCACTGTTGTCTAAGCCATATACGTTCGGAACACAGAGCGAGCATGCACCTTCTCTGCGCCCTAAGCCTGCTTTAATGAAACCGATCTCGATCAGATCAACGTCCTCAACGAGATCCAGGGCATCCGAATGTGGCGAAGAGATTGTAATCGCGCTTGGTGATTTCTACTAATAGCTATGTGCTCGGGACCCTGGGAAGCTGCCAGCACCGGCGAAATCTGGAGCGTTTCGCTCGGTGCCACAATGCGGTGCTCCACAAGGAGCTGGGGATGAACTGAAGCGGCCAGCGATAGATTCCGTCCAGTGGCTCCGCCACGCTGGCCTACGGCAAGGTGGACGCAACATCCTTCTGCAAGTAAACATGATGGCACTATGCACCGCCATCAACGACTGAACAATCCACCCAGACCTACGCCTGAGAATCAGATGAGGATCACTTATTCGGCGAGGATTAAATAGGCGGCGCGTACGTAGTTGACGGCGGACAATCACTAGCGAGCAGTACTCAAGCAGCTGATAGGCAAACTCAATGGGGCGGGTTTGCTGAACCAAGCCGAGGATGAGCTGCAGAAACAGCAACCAATATTCAACGACTCAGGGAGCAGGGGGACGACAACATCCTGACAGCAAAATACCAAATAAAAATCCTGGACCGCAAAGGTCGTAGCCACTTCCAGGGGAAACGGCAGATCCCACACATAGCAACGAATCAGGGGCCAGCAACCGTAGTTAAATCAGCTGGAAACAAAGGCGAATACAATGAACGGCGCACATCAACGAATTCTGGTTAGTCAACAGCTAGATCATCGAAGTGAGCGAGACCGGTAGCTACAAAGAAGCCAAATACAGCCACCAAAAATCTGCTGAGGAGATGAGATTTCAATCGATCCAAACAAGGATGCAGTGCCGTGATGGATCACACAACGGCACTGCTAGCAATAGCTCGGAAAAACCGACCACGAAGCGGATCTAAAGCGTTGGCTTAAACCTGCTAAGACTTGGGATAGCAGGCCTCGCCGCGATCAAACAAGTCCTGTAATTCAGACAAGTGATCACCGGTAGCAGCAACAGGACCTCGAATGTTTCGATAATCAGCCCGGCCAACAAAACGCCCAGTTGGATCATGGGGTACACCCCAGAGAGCAGTCTGCAAAGTTGTCGCCTGTGGACCAGGAAGATTCAAGGGTTTCGTCGAGCCATCAACATTATTGACACCATCAAACCAATTTGTCACACCATTTGCAGGAGTCCAAACGTTATAAAAACCACGGATTGACTGCTTTGCCTGTGATTCATTGTGCCAAAAATGAACAGTTCCTTTTGGAGAATAAGCGATATCACCTTTCTTGAGAGTTATAGAACCCATCACGGGAACAGATGAATTAATGCCGGGCAGCTGACCAGGCTGAAGCGGATTATACTCTTTAGTTCCGTAAATCCGAAAATCAGAATCCTCAGTAACAAAAAACCATTCAGAGGAAGCAAAGTGGAAGTGAGGAGGGGGACCAGCATCATAAGGAGCGATAGTCTCGCTCAACTGGTAAAGCCCACAAGTGTCTTCAGGGGTCCGCAGCATAACAAGCTGATCGCCTCCCCCGGTTTGAAAAATGCGTGGCTTAGCAAGAAATTTCGGCATAACAACATGTGTTTTGCTGTCCGGAAAATCGTAGACAATCCGCTCTGTAACACCTTTATTAATCAAAGGCGTGCGGGAAAAGCCAAAAACCTCAAAGAACTGTGCGTAAACGGGCGAACCAATAGTTGCAGCAACTAGCAACCCGAACGCGAGAATCAATAAAAAGAACCGACGAGTTCCCAATAGCACCCTCAAACGGAATCTAGCAGTTAAACTTGAAGAAAAAATTGTCATGTACTGGCAGTCAAATTAAAGAATAAAAGGAGGTGATGCGAGTGAAAGGCAGAAAAGATAAGCCACCGCCACAAAGAAGTTCATGACGAATCATGGAGGGACAGAGCAGGAGCAAATTGTGATACTGGCAGCACATCAGTCAACCCCGTACTCAACTACTCCACAAGGCGGATTTCCTGCACAATTCGGTCAGACACATCATTCTCGATGAATAGCCTGAGAATAGCAGGAACTGATAAGACGGTGAAACAGACACAGCGCCGACTGGGTTGATGGCAAATCAAGGAAGCAGTATACAGCAGAACAAGACTTGCGACCGTGTCCAGATGTTGCAACACGAAATCTTTCTCGAGGGACGACAACAATCTGAAAGACTCAGAAAAGGGATAACGAAAAAAGCATGGATTAACACACGAAAAAGGGAGAATGCTGACGATCACCAACAAAAAGTCTTGTATAACATTAAAATAAACAGAACACGAGAAGGGGAGAGGAGTGACGGACCGTAAAGGAGCCATGAAGTACATCCGAGAGTCATCGAATACCAAACAAAGAACTCTCACAGTGAAACTATCGGAACCGACATGGAACAAATTCCGAGCACTGACGATCCAGCCTCCAAGTGATTTAGGCGATGCGCTGATTCAAGCTAGCCCGGTCAGAGCAAGCATATGAATGATAATGACAGCACAGAGTCTACTGAGGAAACAAGAGACTTCAAAAGAAAAACCAAACACTGCAGCCCGACCCGAAATCAAGCTTTAAGTTTTGCAACATTATCAGCAACGGTCGCCGTCATAGCTAACATAGAAAAATCCTTGTTGAACAGCAAATGGGAGATTCAATCCCCGCAAATGCAGTGCTTGATGATGGTGATCTGCAGCAAGGCCTCAACAGCATCCATCCAGCATTTGGCGATCTGTGCACCCGCGTAGCAGGGGAGCTTTGGGGAACGCCACTGATAGACCAGGCCACAAAGGCCTTAATTACTATAGCCATAGATGTAGTCAACCAAGGACTTGATGGGCCGGGTTCCCCCTTCGAGGCTCACATCCGAATGGCAATTAAGCAAGGCGTGACAATCGAGCAGATCGAAGAACTGCTACTTTTTACGTGTGCGTACGCGGGTTTCAATAAGGCAGCTGCTGGATTCGGAAAGCTCGCCGAAATCAAGCAAAGACTGGAAATGGACTAAAAGATTAATAAACAACGCCACCACCCCGAACGACACACAATGATCACAAAAATCATCAGCACTCTAATGGCTTGCTGCCTAAGTGCCATTTTGTCGCTAAGCTTGCTTGGAGCAAAACCTCAAGCAGTTTCTGCGCAAACATTAAATCTGGCATTTCCTGACTACACGCCAAGTCCAGAGCCAGAATTAATCGTTGGACCACCCGGAGAGCAGTTTACGTTTACTCGTACTGGCAGAAACACTGGCAATCGCTTCACCATGGCCGAAGCACTAGTGCCACCTGGTTCAGGTCCACTTCCCCACTTCCACGAAGACTATGATGAATGGTTTTACTTCCCGAATGGCGGAATAACTCTGTTCGTAGATCCCAAACACACTTACAGTGATTTGAGCAAGATTCCAAATCAAACGGCACCTGGCGCCGACATCGAACTAATAGAGACAAAGCCAAAAAGTCTATATTATGTTCCTCGTGGACACGTCCATGGATTTTACAATAGCTCCAATGTCCCCGTCCAGATGACTTTTGTTTGGGCCCCAGAGAGAATCACCGATTACTTTCGAAATACCGGCGAACAGGTCAAAGCCTTCCCGTCAGACTTCAAAGTAGATGCAACTCGGCTAGAATCGTTTGTCAAGGACGCGCCAATCTATGGAATTGACCAAAGCCAATATTTCATGCAATACATTCATACGATTAAACCGGCAACGGATGCGACGATCGCCCTCGACGATCACGTCGCTGGGCTTAAGGATTTACTGGCGACTCCGTTAAATTAAAGACCTTGCCGAGCACAAACATGCCAGGAAAAAGTAAGGCCAATACATTCAAAAACTCAAATACTATGTGACAAAAAGCTTAAAATTGTACACCATCGCAAAGGATTCCATGTCTGTATCCACCCTCGCAACAACTCTGATTGGAGGATTCTTGGTGGGTTTTGTCTTTTCAATTTTTAAGCTCCCATTACCCGTGCCGCCGTTGGCAGGTCTCATCGCTGCTGGAGCCTGCTTGGGGGGATCTGCCACCTACCAAGCAGTACACTCGATGCTAGGAAGAGGAGTTCGATGAGCTGAGATTTTTGCTATTTTATGTAAAGCCATTCAAAATCCAAGACGATCCCTTTCCCCCAACCACATTAAAAACCAATGACAACCTCAAAAATTTTAGTACTCATCGAAGAGCACTACGACGAAACCGAATTCAACGTGTTCAACACATTTTTTCCTGGCAACAATTACGAAGTAGAATATGCATCCTATCTTTGGGATAATGAATCAATAGAATTTGAAGGAAATGATAAACAAAGCAAAGTCAAAGTCAGTCTGTGTGTTAGCAAAATTGATCTCAACGATTACAAAGGACTGATTCTGATTGGCGGGTATGCCATGGATCGCCTTCGCTATGAAGCAAAGCTTTCAGGTGGTGAGAATAAGGCGCCAGCAGTTGAACTACTAAGGCAAGCAGTAAAGAGAATGGATGCTGGAAAACTTGCAATTGGCACAATTTGCCATTCACTTTGGCTATTCTGTGCAGATCCCAAGCTTCTGAAAGGACGAATGGTTACCTGCGCACACAACATCGTTTGTGATGTTGAGAATGCTGGCGGAAAAGTTATCATTGAAGATGGAGAAACGGTAGAAACATTTAGCGATGGACTACTAATTACAGGTCGCCATCCAGGTGCAGTAGATGCATTCAACGACCTATTTCTTGAAACAATCCAAAAACTCTGAAACTTAATTCCTCACACTTAGGATTAAAAGACAAAAGCATCCACCATGAATTGCCTCGACTTCCCTTTTTCAGATTTGATCTCAGGCTACGTCACTGGCTATAATACTTTAGAAAGGATTGTTGACCTGACAACATCTGATGGGCGAGAATATCGAGGCAAGCTTACCGATAATACCTATGCGAAACAAACACAAAATCTGCAAGAAGACTGGATAGATCGCGGCCAAGAACTCGACAGACTACTAGTTCCCGGCCAAATGGTATTCGTATATGGAACTTTCTTTCCTGAGGAAGCCGTAAGCTTCGAAGTAAATTACATTGTATTTGCTGGCGAAGGGAGCGACGATTATCGTTACAAAGAAAAGAGTTGGTGGATAAGCCAAATTGACTCAATTGCTGCATCTTATCTCAAATGGCAATTCAATGCACCTAACGATGAGATTAATTACAAAAATTACAGAACACTAATTAGCCTTACGGGAGGGAAAAAAGACTCAGACTATCTACAGGAAACAGACACCATATCTCGAATGGTGTATGGCATGGCTAGTGCCTATATGTTAACAGGCAAGGATGAATATCTCGAAGCCGCTGAAAAAGGAACAGATTATTTACGTCAAAAAATGCGGTTTGTTGATACAGATACAGGCCTTATTTATTGGTACCATGGCCAAAAGGTCAGCGCCGGGGGGCAAGAGCAAAAGTTATTGGTTTCTGAGTTTGGAGATGACTATGACTGCATTCCTGCATATGAACAAATTTACGCCCTAGCGGGACCTATACAAACATACAGGTTGAACGGTGATCCGCAAATTCTAGATGATGCATCTAAAACAATCGACCTTTTTGACGAATGCTTTCGAGATAAGGATAAAGGGGGATATTATTCTCATGTGCATGCAGTTACGTTAAGCGCTCATGACGACTCCTTGGGCCGCAATAAAGCCAAGAAAAACTGGAATTCTGTAGGAGACCACGCACCGGCATATCTAATTAATTTATGGCTTGCAACTGAAGAGCCGCGCTACAAAGACATGCTAGAAGATACATTTGATACAATAGCCAAACATTTTCCTGACTACGAGAATAGTCCCTTCGTGCAGGAAAAGTTTTTTGACGATTGGTCAAAAGATCAAACATGGGGCTGGCAACAAAACCGCGCAGTGGTTGGCCATAACCTGAAGATTGCATGGAATTTGATGCGTTTTCAGGCGATAAATCCTAAAGAAATTTATCTAAAACTAGCTGAAAAAATCGCCACTTTAATGCCTGAAGTGGGCTATGATCTCCAACGATTCGGCTGGTATGATGTTGTGGAGCGTGTTCGTGAATCCGGTCAAAAGTTTCATCGCTATGCTTGGCATGATCGCAAAGCATGGTGGCAACAAGAACAAGGTATTCTAGCCTATCTAATTTTACAAGGACATATTCCATCGAACCCTAAATACAAGCAGTATGCGGATGAGTCCGCGGCATTTTATAACGCATTTTTTCTTGATCACAATGACGGCGGTGTCTACTTCAATGTTCTTGCCAATGGCATCCCTTTCTTAATGGGTACCGAGCGATTCAAGGGTAGCCACTCAATGAGCGCATACCATTCTACTGAGCTATGCTTCCTCTCAACAGTCTATATTGATTTAATGATAGAAAAGCGTCCTCTTGATCTCTATTTCAAACCCTTGGCTAACGGATTCCAAAATCGTATCCTCAGAGTTTCGCCAGACATGCTGAAGGCCGGTAGTGTTCGTATTGTTGCATGTACAATCGATGGCAAACAATATGATAACTATGATTCAGATAAACTGTTTGTCACGCTACCAGCCTCAGAACATCGTCTCAACGTCAAAGTCACCCTTCTGCCAATCTCAAACTAGTCATGCAACTTAAAAAATCATTGGCTAATGGATGGCAGGCGATTGAAGTAACTGGACAAGTTGATTCTAAGACAGTTGGAGAACTTCGGGAATTCATAGATACACAGCTAGAGGAAGGGATGCCCGTCGCACTAGATCTACATGGAGTTCCATTTATGTCCAGCGCCGGCCTGCGTACTCTGTTACTGCTGCATCGACGTACTGTCGAGATGGGTGTAGATTTGGCCGTGGTAGGGATTGCCAGTGAGATTGCAGACACGATGAAGGTCACTGGTTTTTATGATTATTTCACCATTTATCCCAATCTCACTTCACTACCAGAAGCCTGATGAGCACAATTATTGAGCGTATCGATTCGCTGCCAACTAATGAGATCAGTGGTTTCAAAGTCCGTCCAGGCAGACCACTGCCCTTTGGTGTATCCCATGTTCCAAATGGTCTAAACTTCTCTATCTATACATCGGCAGGGACTGCATGCACATTAGTCTTGTTCCGACGCGGAGAGGCCCAACCATTCGCCGAATTACAGTTTCCAGCAAATTATAGAATCGGTGATGTTTTTTGCATGGTTGTTTTTGGGCTAGACTATGAAGACATTGAATATGGATACAGGATTGATGGGCCTTTTGATCCTGCAGCTGGTCATAGATTTGACACCAGTAAAGTACTTATGGATCCATATGCTCGGTTAATTTCAGGCAGGGATGTGTGGGGTAACGAACCAAATTGGCAAAGCCTTTATCCCTATAGAGCCAGGGTGAGCTTCGATGATTTTGACTGGGAGGGCGAAAGCCCACTTGAAATCAACCCTGAAAATCTTATTATATACGAAGCGCATGTACGCGGTGCCACAAAGTCGAATACTTCAGGCGTCAAATATCCAGGAACTTATGCTGGCCTAGCAGAGAAGATCCCATACCTAAAAGAGCTTGGAATAAATGCGGTTGAATTGATGCCCATATACGAGTTCGATGAATTTGAAAACTCAAAATTGCATCCAGAATCAGGCGAACAACTTTATAACTTTTGGGGCTACAGTACTCTAGGGTTTTTCGCGCCCAAGGCTGCATACGCGGCATCCGGTCGCTATGGAATGCAAGTAGACGAGCTTAAGCAATTAATAAAGATGATGCATAAAGCTGGCATCGAAGTTATCCTAGATGTTGTGTTCAATCATACATCTGAGGGGAATGACAAAGGTCCGACTCTCTCCTTCAAGGGCTTGGACAACAAGACATATTATATGCTCACCCCTGAGGGGTATTATTTTAATTTCAGCGGCACCGGCAACACCCTTAATTGCAACAATCCAGTAGTGCGATCACTCGTGCTCGATTGTTTGCGATACTGGGCTGCCGAGTATCATATTGACGGTTTTCGCTTTGATCTGGCTACAATTCTTGGTCGGGACCCCTGGGGGGCACCACTATCAAATCCTCCACTCTTGGAATCTCTAGCATTTGATCCAATCCTTTCTTCTTGTAAGTTAATTGCAGAGGCTTGGGATGCGGGCGGTCTATACCAAGTAGGAAGTTTTCCTGCATTTGGACGATGGGGAGAATGGAATGGCAAATATCGTGATTGTGCTCGTCGCTTTCTTAAGGGCGATTCCGGAATGGTAGGAGAACTTGCTCAACGTGTTCAAGGATCTCCTGACCTCTATCGTCATAGTGGACGTTCTCCTGCAACATCGGTGAACTTCATTACGTGTCATGATGGATTTACCCTGGCCGATCTTGTTTCATTTAACGAAAAGCACAACGAAGCCAATGGTGAAGCAAATCGTGATGGCGGCGATGATAATTATAGCTGGAATTGTGGTGCAGAAGGTTGGACAGAAGATCCCTCAATACTTTTGCTCCGCAAACGTCAAATGATGAATGCGATGGCAATTCTCCTGACAAGTCGGGGAATTCCCATGATTCTCATGGGCGATGAGTTTGGGCGTTCACAACATGGAAACAACAATGCGTACTGCCTAGACTCAGAAATTTCGTGGGTTGATTGGTCGTTGCTTGAAAAGAATACCGACATCTATCATTTTGTCTCCTCTCTCATTCATTTCCGGCATAGCCATCCAGCACTTCGTGTCAACCACTTCGAAGATAGTGGCAGTAGTCTATTGCCAAGTTGCAGCTTCCACGGTACAGAGTCGTGGAATCCAAACTGGTCCGAACAATCCTGCCAATTGGCATGGATGATGTCAGCAAATTTCGAACAAGATGAACAAAACTGTGATATAGTTTATGTTGCAGCCAACATGGCTCACTATACGAGCTGGTTTGAGCTCCCCGAAGCACCTCATGGCTATTCTTGGCAAATCCGTTTCAATACCGGTGACGATGACAAGCCAGTTCAAGATACGCTTCAACCATTTGTAGAGGATAATGGTCTGCTTCTACGTGACAGATCTGTTGCAATTCTCTGCGCCTCTGCTGCCTTGTAGCGGCAAAGCCCACCCCTCCATTTCTTTATATCTAACACGACCATGACTCTCACGATTGCCTCAGTATCGAATGATTCGTACCATGTTATTACTCTTGAAGGTGAACTAGACACAAAAACCGCGCCTTCTTTCTTTGAAACCTTAAAGCAACTTGACCTAGCATCAATTTCTGAGCTTCGGATCGAGATGGACTCGCTTGAGTTCTTAAGTAGTGCAGGTTTAAGGGCATTGGTATTTGCCAAACAGAAAATGCCTCACGAATCGCGTTTAATCTTAATAGGAGCAGCCGATTCGATTGCCGATGTCATTGTAAAGACAGGTTTGACCCAAGCCGTACTGCTTGTACCTAGCCATTCATCTATCGATGCAATCTAATCTAACGTGAATGCTAATACTGATTTTAGTGCGCTAGATTTCATTGAAGCCCCAGCAACAATGGATTCTTGGGACATGTTGATGGATTTCGTTGCCGCCCAAAGCGCTCGTCATTTGAGCGATCCCAAAAAATCTTATGGCATGCGGTTGGCTGCGGAAGAAATACTATCTAACATGATGCGAGAGACAAAAAGCCCCTCGCAAAACCAAGCGACTATTATAATAAATATCACAAGCGCAATTGCTCATACAGAGTGTTGCGGATGGTTCGAGCTAACTATTAAAGATAATGGTCCCCCATTTGACCCAAAACTTGAACATCCCCGGAAAATCCCAAAAGACCTGCCAATTAGCGAGCGCCCAATTGGTGGCATTGGCCTCTTTCTTGTCCAGCATTCAGTTGATGACGCTAGCTACCAATGGCGTAGCAATCAAAATATTTATATCCTGAGAATGCAAATTCCAAGTATATGAAGCGGCCTAATTTTTCAACATTTAAGCTTGGAAATATTGGCCTGCATCCACGGAGCTTACAGTTTCAAATAACATTTACCGTTTTATCGCTTCTTACTCTTTCATTTACAATCAGCAACTCGATACTTTTCAGTGCTGGTATACGAACACTCGAGATCAAAGTTCAAGCCCAACTCGAAGCTGAATCAAACTATCTTGCGTTTGCCGTTGAGCGATGGCAAGAAGAAGTTAGGAAAAGCCTTGAGCTAATAGCGTACGCCCCAGCGCTGCGTCGAGACGATCGTAGTCGCTTCAAGAATGTTCTTGCGACTGCAGACAAGGTCTATCCTCACAGGGTATGGCGTATTTGGGACCGATATGGAAATCTTCTTGCGAATACGGGCAGCAAAGCTTCTTCATATCCTAAAGCGAAAGAGATTCTGTCACGTCGCTACTTTCAAGAAGCGCTTAGGGGGAAACTTTCTTTCACGGTTTTAGATTCCATGATAGAGCGCACTGGATGCCTAGTAGCAGCAACTCCGTATTATACCTACCTAAACGCCAAACAATCATTAATTAACTCAAATCCAAGCGGGGTTGTCTCATTCTGCTTAAGGCTTACCGATCTTGGCAAGGATTTTGGACTAAATAGATTAGAATCCATAGATCCAGAGATCACTGGGGGAGCAGCTCAATCTCACTCCAATTTAATTAATCCTGAAAAAAATATTTACCATGGCAGAGCTTTTTTTCTGATCAATAGTAGTGGACATATTGTTTTTCCTTCGACATCAGAGCTCAACCATGTATCAATGCTTTCTACAAAAGAAATACTTAGCGGCCCTTGGGGGCCTTTCATCAAATTATCACATTCTTCCAAGCCCAAAGATTTTCTACAGATAAGCCTCAGAGGAGTTGACTACTTCGCCTTTGTAAGAAAGATTCCAGGCGGCGAATGGACTTCAGTTAGCATCATAGACAAACAACTAGCGTTTAGCTTGCTCTATGCACGTCTAAGAGAGGTAGTTTTTCTTCAAGCCCTTACACTTATTCTAATCACTTGGGCCACTTTTTTGGCTTGTAAGCGTATTGCAACGCCACTACATATGGCTGGGCAAGCACTTCGAGATATCCGCAATGGTAACTTTATCTTGCATCTCCCACCCCCTCGTCGAGATGAAATGGGAGATTTACTGGAAGACATCAGCCAAACAGCTGCCCACATTCAACAATTAATTGTATCACAAACTCAATTGGCGGTAACCGCACGACAAATTGAAACTGCACGATCTATTCACCAAGATTTTCTTATCAAAGAAATGCCCACCTCTAACTTGTACGACTTAGCTGTATTCACGGATCCAGCCCTTGAAGTTGGAGCCGATTGGTATGATGTCCTCGTAATCAATAATACTACTATTGTTGTAATTGCTGATGTCTGCGATAAGGGGGTCGGCTCTGCTCTTTACATGAGTGTCTTTCGGAGTCTCCTTCGTTATAGCTTGCAACGGTTTTCACTTGATACTACGCAAGACAGCTGCAAAATTCTCTCCTCCGTAGCCACTCTTGTTAATGACTACATGGCAGAAAATCATGCAGATTCCGTTATGTTTGCAACTGTTTTCATTGGTGCTTACAAGGCATCAAACCAGTCTTTTTCTTATCTTACTGCTGGGCACGAACAGCCTTTACTGCTCAGTTCAACTGGTCTGATAAAATTGGACGTGACTGGACCGGCAATCGGTATATTTGCGGGAGCAAAGTTTCAAACAAAAACCATTAGAATGCTTCCTGGCGATCTGCTTTTCGCTTATACAGATGGCTTGCTAGACGCACGATCAAGCCAAGGAACATCATGGGGGCTGCATTCATTAGAGAAGCTTTTATTGAATGCATCAAGATCCAGCCTGAGCGCACAATCTATGATTAGTACTGTTGTTGAGCAGGTCAGACTGCATATCGATAGCGCCGAATCTTTTGACGACCTCACACTCTTGGCACTACATATACCCCCCACCCCGTACCCAATATAAATTGTACATCATTCAAAATGCAACACATTCGGTTAGCGCCTGTTAATCTTTAAAACGAAACACTAGTCGGCGGATTGCTAGCCATCAAGTTTTTGATACTGTTCAGGGCTTAGCTGCGATATAAGCATCAGCGACGTAGGGGAACAAGATTAGGCTTGATTTACCTACGACAAATTTTCGCAATCTAATATAAGGCCAATAATGTCTACTTCTGTTATCCACCTGACAGAACGATCATGTCGTCAGATGTGAATCAATTGCTGGGTCACCCCAAACCAAGCGAGGAATGATTTGCCAAATCAAGAGGGCTGTTGATAGAGCTGCTCCAAGCGCTCTCTGGTGAGGTCCACATACAGAACAGCTTCGCCATGCATGGGAGCTTCTGGGTGCCTGTTGGCTCGAGCAGATGGCAGGCTGCTCGCAACGCCATATCCGCTGCGCATCAAGGCGAAGGAACCGCAAAGGATGGCCGCGAAGCAGATCGTGTAGACGAAAGAAAAGACCATGTCGCCCAAGCCGCGAGTTCGTCTTCCAATCCTAATATGAAGAACTGTTAACCGTGGATCAAGCTCGGACGACCCGGTTTCTGCCTAGGGTCTTGGCTTGATACAGGGCCCCATCCAGGCGCTGCAGCAAGTGATCACGTTCCTCTCCCTCCTGCAACTGGGTCACACCAAAACTGGCGCTTGCAGATTGCACCAGTCCAATCGGCTCGGTCACAATTAAATTCCTGAGTTTTTCAGCAAGCTTTCGACCTTTGACGTCATTGCAGTGGGGCAGCAGCACCATGAATTCCTCGCCGCCCCAGCGAGCCAGGATGTCTGATCGACGCAAGTGGCGGCTGATTCGCTGACAGATCTCAACCAGAACTTCGTCGCCAACCTGGTGGCCATGGCTGTCGTTAATTGACTTGAAATTGTCGATGTCGAACATCACCAGGCTCAAGGCACTGCCGTAGCGAAAGCTACGCGCCATTTCTTCATCGAGCCTGGTTTCAAAGGTGCGGCGATTGAAGATGCCCGTCAGCGAATCCGTAGTGGCAAGCGCCTGCAGCTTCTTATTGGCACTTGAGAGAACCCTGTTGGCCTCAATCAAGGCAAGCCGTGCAGCCTGAGCCTGATCACGTGCCTGTTGCAGTTCCAGCTCGTGGAGCTTACGTTTCTGGATATTGCGACTGGTGCCAAGCAACTGTACAAAAGACCCCTGCTGATCGAGCAGCGGGATGGCGATCACCTCACACCAGGTGGTGCTGCCATCTTTGCGATAATACTCCAGCTCTGCATGAAAATTTTCCAGCTTCTTGCCAGAAGCGACAGCAGACTTGAGCTGTTGGAGATAGTTAGTAGACATAGCTGCGGATTGCGGTGTCTCGATCTGACCCAATGGTTGGGAAAAAACTTCTGCAACCGTAAAGCCCCATAGTTTCTCTACTGACGGGCTGATGTGGCTGATTGTTCCATCAAGTTCCATCGTCCAGATCACATCCAGAGCATTGTCCGCCAGAAGGCGATGATGTTCTTCACTGCGGCGCAAGGCCTCTTCAGATGCCACCTCCTCATCGATTACACGAAAACGGGCTACGCTGCCTGAGACCTGAGCCGCACCATCCCGATAGGGACTGACGTGGGTCTCAATCCAGTGAAGCTGTCGATCTTTAGCTAGAATTTGTTCCCTAGTAATGATGGACTCTCCGCGGCGAAGTCGCTCCTGTTTCTCTCGATACTGCAGTGTCTCGCTTTGGCAAGCAAAAAAAGAGGTATAGGAATGCCCCCTCCACTCGTCCGGATACCAGCCCAGGGCTGCCCTCAAGCCTGGTGAGACCCAACTGATCCGACCATCATCATCAAGGAGTAACACCACATCGCTGGAGTTTTCCGTCAGTAGGCGGTAATGCTGTTCCGATTCCCTCAGGGCCTGCTCAACTCGTTTCAGCGCTGTGATATCGGTTGCATAGCCAATCAGACAGTCAGCCTGACCTTGGCAAGATAATAACACTTTTTCAACCAGGAAAGTGCGCTCTTCGCCGCTGGCCGTGAGGATCGTCTCTTCACGATGAATCGGTTTGCCCGAGAGGAACACCTCTTCTTCAACAGCCGTGACTGCGGCGACGAGATCGGCAGCAAAGAAAGCCGCATCCGTTTTCCCCATGATTTCATGAGCTGGGCAGCCGACCATCTCCGCGAGTCTTCGGTTGACATATAAATAGCGACCGCTCCGGTCCTTCATGTAGACATGGACTGCGATATGGCTGAGAATAGTATTGAGCAGCGATTGGTTCTCGGCGGCCTTGAACGAGGATTCCCTCTGCTCAGTGATATCAACAATTTGAACAATAAGAAAGCGCACTGATTGGTCGTCGTTGCGGATGCAGGAAATGGAGAGATCGCCCCAGATGGTTTCACCATTGGGCCTCAGCAAGCATTTAGCCAGACGACCGGAGGGAATGTGGTTGGCTTTGATCTCCTCAATCAGGCCACAGTCTGCGTTGCGATCCTCTGGATGGGCCAATTCTGGCCAGATGCTGAGTAGGAGTGATTTCTCATTACGGCTGAGAATCTCGCACAGAGCGGGGTTGACTTTGACAAGATGTCCACCGTCTGGTGAGATCAGACAAAGGCCGATGGCGGTATGATCCAACACCTTCTCAAGTAGATCTTCAGCTTCGATCTCAAGTAGATCTTCAGCTTCGATCTTTTCGCGACAGGCTGGCACCAGTAGCTCCCCTCTCTGGGCTACCTCCCCGCTGTCACGCCAGCCGCCCACCATGCCGATGGTGCTTCCGTCACCGTCATCCAGCCGGCGGAGGCTGAACACCATCCAGGTGTCGTGGCCGTCCTTGCAACGCAGTTTCACTTCAAACCGCTGCGGGCCACCACCGCCCAATGCAGTCAAGGCCTCTCGGTAGAGCGGCCTGTGGTCGGGATGGACGAGCAACTCCAGAGGTTGGCCGATCAATTCCATCGGTAGCCAGCCTGTCAGCTCGGTCACGGAGGCGGAGAACCAGGTGGGTATGCCACTGGGATCGGCCTGAAACAGCACGTCAGCAGCGTTCTCCGCCAGCAACCGGTAGCGAGCCTCCGATTCGACCAGGGATCGGTAGGAGGCTTGCAGCCGCTGGCGCTGCGCCACTTGCCCGTGGATGTCACGCAGGCACCCAATCGCTACCGCTGGATCACCTCGAGGCGCCAGGGAGATGTGGGCCCAGCGCCAGTGGCCATCACGATGTCTTAAGCGAGCATCAGCTTCGGCCTGTTTGCCAGTTGCCGCTGCCAGCACCAGAGCCCGCAAGGCCGCAGGCTCGCTTGGGTGAGCTAGATGATCGATGGACAGGTGATGGAGTTCCTCCGGACGCCAGCCCAGCAGAGCCTCGATCGAATCGGAGATCCAGGCCAGTTGACCGCCAATGACATGGAACAGCACATCACAGGCACCCTCAATCAGGAGATCGGGTATCTCTGCTGTCCACGGCTGGTGCCAATGCTGATGAGGGGACTGATTCAATCGAGTTCAACGGCTGCGGCTGTGAGCGGCTTGCTGCGTCCAGCATGCAAGATTTGAAGGCCTGGGATGGCGGGAAAGCTGATGCAGATATGCATATTGATTCCCTTCTCTTCACCTGAGCGAGCTCTATGAATGAACACCATGGTCCACCGGGTTCCGCGGCTGGGGCCTTGCCTTAAGCTGGAATCTGCCTGCTCCTGGAAAGCAGATCACTTTTGAATGCCGAAATTTGTCCTACAATCGAGAAACATACGCATATCTTGCCGTGCGGCTCTATGGTGGTCTTGCTAACATCAACGAGGGCAAATGGGCTCTTCCCCAACGCCATTTAGCCTGGATTCGTCGTCATCGGAAAAGGTTGCTTACTTGGGAGTGGGTCCATCCAAGAGATGGCGGCGCTGCCTACCTTGTTGCGCCATTTGAGGTGCAACAGGCCCGGCCGTCATGGCCTGATACCGGCTTGGGCAAGTCCCGTCCTGTCGTCGTCGTCGCCGAAAGCGTTAACTTTTCGTTTGTAGTTTACGGCGGCTCAGGCGCTTTACCGGCAGGCTGAGCTAACACTCCTAAAGGCAGGCCTGGCATGTCAACCGTTCATCAGACCGACAACGTTGATGCTGACCCTGCGGTTCATGACGCTGAACGGCCTGATGCTGCGCTCGATGACGCCGCACGGCACCGCTGGATTCGCGTTGGCACCTCAACCGATCGGGATCCAGATCGTGCCGTGCAGGAAGCCCTCACCCCTGTCCTGGCGGTGGGGATTCCCCGTCTGGCGATCATTTTCTGCTCTCCCGCCCATGACCTGGCGGCGATTTCCCGTCGGGTCAAGCAGACGCTGGGCGATGGCGACGTCATTGGCTGCTCCACGTCC
Source organism: Cyanobacteriota bacterium (assembly GCA_026389335.1). Classification (GTDB taxonomy): domain Bacteria; phylum Cyanobacteriota; class Cyanobacteriia; order PCC-6307; family Cyanobiaceae; genus Cyanobium. The sequence goes on from JAPLIB010000151.1 coordinate 73,926, forward strand.
GGTGAGCTGGTGCGCGACCACGCTCTCTCCGGTGGGCTGCTGATCTGGGCCCTGGGCGGCGATGGTTTTGCGGTCACCACGGGCTTCGGCCAGGGCGACGCCCAGAAGGGACTGCGGGATGCAGCCTTTGAGGCCGCTCAGTGCATTGAGCAACTCGAACGCAAGCAACACACGATTCTGTTCCTGTTGGCTGATGGTCTCTGCGGCGACCAGATGGAGGTGGTGCGGGGCGCCTACGACGCCTGCGGGGCCCAGGTGCCCCTGATGGGCGGCTGTGCCGGTGATGACATGGCCCTGCAGTCCACGCGCCAGATCCACGAAGGGGATCTGTTGACCAACGCCGTGGTCGCGGCTGCCATCACCTCTGATTCACCCATGGCGATCGGCATCGCCCATGGCTGGGAGCCACTCAGTGAGCCGATGCTGGTCACCGGCAGCTCTGGCACGACCCTGGCCAGCCTCGATGATCGTCCAGCCCTGGACGTCTACCTTGATGCCTACGAGGCCCCCGAGGAGGTCAGAAGGGATCCAAAAGCTTTCTTTACCTTTGCCCACACCCGTCCGATTGGTATCGCACGCCGCAATCGCACAGAAATACGCTATGTTTATGGCGCTGACTACGAGAAGCGCACGCTGACGATCTTTGCCGAAGTTCCCCAGGGAGCAATGGCCTACCTTATGAAGGGAAGTTGTCATTCGGTGTTGGAAGCCACCGCCGATGTCTGCGCCCTGGCCGAACAGTCGCTGCACGGCATGCCGGCACGCGGCTTCATGCTGCTCGAGTGCGTCGCCCGTAAATCCCTGCTCGAACAGGCGGGCCTGCTCGATCAAAGCCTGCGTTTGCCCACCGTCAAGCCAGGGGTGTCGGTGGGTGGCTTCTATACCTATGGAGAAATTGCCCGTACGGAAGGGTCGGGAGGCCTGCACAACCAAACCGTGGTGGCCCTGGCGCTTGCATGAGCTCGGCGCCGTGGTCGCTCCATCTGCTGTCGGAAGTCCTGGCGGCCTTCACGGTTGAAAGCCCAACGGCTCTGCGCGATGTGGTGACCCGGGTCGGGGAGGCCGTTGACGCCGAGGTGATGGCCATCCTTCAGGACGGTGAATATGAGCTCTGCAGCGGCCTGAGTCAGCAGGAGAAGCCAGCCCTGCTGGCGATTGCCGCCACCGCCGCCACCGAGCTCACCCTGGACAGTGGGCTGCTCCATCTCTTCTGGGCACCGTTGAACAACAGAGAGCTGTTGGTGGTGGGGCGCTTCCGCGAAGGTTTCAATCTGGAGGAGCGGGCCTTACTGCGGGGGATGGGCCGCTGCATTCAGCTCAGCACCAAGGTGCTAGCGGCGGTGAAGGCCGAACAAGAGGCCCTGCGGGCCGAACAGGTTGCCAAGGAACAGGCCATTCGTGAGGCCACCTGCGATCACCTGACCGGCTTGCCCAATCGGCGGCTGTTGTTGGCTCACCTGGCGGAAAGGCTCGCCGCGCTTGCGCCGTCCGGTCGCCATACGGCAGTGTTGTTCATAGATCTCGATCGCTTCAAACAGATCAACGATCTGCACGGCCATCCCGCCGGCGATGAAGTGCTGCGTCAGGTGGGTCAACGCCTGAGCGCCCTTGTGCGGGAAGGGGATCTGGTGGGCCGCATCTCCGGAGATGAGTTCGTGGTGGTGGCCGAGGTGCGGGAGCAGGCCGATGCCCTGGCTCTGGCTGGCCGCATCCTCGAGCAGCTGCATCTGCCCTTGCAGGTGCAGGGGCGAGGTCTGCCGTCTTCAGGCTCGATCGGCATCGCCCTGGCGGAGGCTGGGGATGATCCGGAAACACTTCTGGCCAATGCGGATCTGGCGATGTACAGCGTCAAGCAGCAGGGATTGGGCGGCTTCGCCTGTTTCGATGCCAGCTTGCGCGAGCAACTACAGGAACGGGCCCGCATCGAGGAGGAGTTGCGCGCTGCCCTGGCGGCGGGGCAGATCAAGGCCTGGTTCCAGCCCATCATCTCGGCTGTCCATGGCACGGTGGTGGGTTTCGAGGCCCTGGCCCGTTGGCAGCATCCGCAGCGAGGATTGCTGCTGCCGGCAGTGTTCATCACCATCGCGGAGGAAGCTGGGCTGCTGCGGGACCTGGATGCCGCCGTTCTCAAAGATGCCTGCCTGCAAATCTGTCGCTGGAGTGGGGCCCGCGATGGCCTGCTGCCACGCCTGTCGGTGAATATTTCGGCCACCAGCCTGGCGGATCCCCTGCTATCCATGCGCATCCGCGAGGTGCTGACCAGCTCGGGCTTCCCTGGCAATCAGTTGTTTCTGGAGATCACTGAAACCACTCTGGTGGAAGATGTGGCCTCGGCCTTCACAAACATCGCCGAGATCAAGAGCCTCGGCATCAGACTGGCGGTTGATGATTTCGGAACCGGCTATTCCTCCCTTCGTTATCTAAGGCGATTTCCTGTGGGCATCCTCAAGATCGACCGCAGCTTTGTCGATGGACTGGGTCATGACCCGGAGGATGAAGTGATCGTGGAAACGGTGATTCGCATGGCCCGTTCCCTGGGAATCGAGGTGGTGGCCGAAGGGGTCGAGACCCTCAAGCAGGGGGAGATCCTGCGACGGCTCGGGTGTCACTATCTGCAGGGATTTTTGTATGGTCGCCCAGCGGATGAGGCCAGTAGCGCCGAATTGTACGCTGCCTCCATAGCCGGGATACTGGGCGTGAGCCTGCAGGCCACCTGATCGCTGAAATTGGGTGTGAGCTCCCCAAACCAAATCGGCCTTGAACAATATTTGCCAAGTGATTGCTCCAAGCGCTATGGATGCACGGCATTCTCCAGCCCAATTGCGATGATACCTGCCAGGGCTAGCGCCACAGCCCCTTCGGATTTCACTGTCCTGGAACTGAGTTCTGCGTCATTGACCCTTGTCTGTCATGACCTGGAATCCCCACTTCCGCACTCGTTTCAGGATGGCTGATGGGGACCGCCTTCCTGGCATTGCACCTGGCTGGCGATATAAAATCTTGCCGGGCAATCCTGGCAGATCTGCTTGAGCATTTGATCCTGGGACAGGTTCGAATGCAATCGATGCAGATGGGAAGCGCAGGCGCGCCTCACCGTTTGACCGGAGTTCTTCACCGCCAGCTCGATCAGGGAAGGATCAAGAGGTGACGTGGCGCTTTGATAACTGCCGCCAGGCCAGATGTGTTCATGATTGCTTGTCATTGAGGCCTCTGACTTGTTGAAAGGGATTGTTTTGCCCGTTGTTGTCAGCCTGGAGAGCGGAACTCCATCGCTTGAATTGACAGCCTGAAATAGCAACTCGACATTGGCTGCAGGAATGAACTCAGGCCGCCGGGCTGCTGGGTCGTCGGGTGCTTGCTGACCTGAAGAGCCTTATCCGCTGGTATCGGCGCCCGACCCTCCAATGGAGCAGCCTGACTCTGCCTTGGTGCTTGGGCTTGGGCTTGGGCTTGGGCTTGGGCTTGGGCTTGGGCTTGGGCTTGGGCTTGGGCTTGGGCTTGGGCTTGGGCTTGGGCTTGGGCTTGGGCTTGGGCTTGGGCTTGGGCTTGGGCTTGGGCTTCGTAGGTATTGTTACTGAACTTGCTTGGCTGTGATTGTCACAGTATGGCAGGGACATGGCCATGCATTTATTCTTGCTTCATGGAAAGCAAGCCGGTGGCAAGGATTGGTATTTTGGAGCAAATCAGCAGTGGGTTTGCGCCAGGGAACCGCGCCATCGCCCAAGCCGCTGCCCTGACTGACCGACACAACTCCAAGAACCCATGCGAGAGCATGGGTCTCAGGTCATTGGGTGGGCAGGGAGCCATGGGAGTTTGGGGTTCTCACACCAAACCAAACCCCAGTGGTTTCCCCGACCCGTCTCCATGCTGA
>JAPLIB010000119.1 GCA_026389335.1 Cyanobacteriota bacterium
CCCAGTAGGCCTGGATCTTTTTTGACGCCAACAGCAGAGCCGCCGCCTCCGCCAAGGCCTTGTTCTTACGGCGCAACTCCTGCTGCAGCCGTTTGATCTCCCGCTGATCGGCCTGGTGCCGCTTCTCCAGGTCCTTCTGGTTGGCCATGGTCAGCAGCGGCTGTGCATTGGCATCCTGGGCGGCCTGCCGCCAACGGCCCACCTGCTCAGGGAACAGGCCCCGCTCGCGGCAGTAACCACCCAGTTCGGTGGCGTTGAGGCCAGCGCTCTCCAGCACCACCGTGAACTTGTCGGCAGGGCCCCAACCATCAGGATTCTTCTGGGTGGCTGGCACCACCTCCCCCTGAAGCCGCCAGGCCTTGCGCCACTTGTAGAGGGTGATCACGTGAATACCCAGCTCCTGGGCGATCTCGGTGCAGCTCTGGCGGTGGGGAGGCCCCATCCGCCGGCGAACATCAGCCTTGACGGCCTCGCTGTAAGGACGCATTGGTCGGTTCCATCAGGCCCCCTGGTGGTTGAAATGGTCGGAATGGAGAGGCGTCATCTTTCCTGGCAGAGGGGGCGGCAGGTGCATTTGTCTCGCTGCTTGGTTTTACTCGCGAAGCACCAAATGTAATTGATATCTTTGCTGGACTTGATGCTGCAGAAAATCCAAGGCCCGAAGCCAAGTCGGTCGCATTGACAAAGGGAGAAATTAGTCTGCTACGGCAAATTGGTCAGAAGGAAAATCCAGACTCCAGAATAGTCCTCGAGGCTGGGATCGCTGGGCCTCGCCTGAGTGATTTCGCGGATTCGTTTTTGGGACTGGGAACAGGAGATTTTCCTCACTACGGGCGGACTTTTCTAGAATTTCCGACGGCGATGAGTGGGTGGGCGTTTCAGCAAGCATCTGTTTATGAAACTCTGAATTATGGCGGTAGAGAGTGCCTTGTCGCTTGGGATTTCTCCATTGAACGAGTGCGCGGCATGGACGCAGCAGAAAGGGATCAAATCCACAATCAAGACCAAAGTGGAAAACAGGCTTGGGGAAAGAAGGGTGTCGCCGTCGCCTTGATGCGAGAGCTCAAAGTTACTCTCTATACAGGTGAGCGTTATGAAAAGGCTTTGACTGTTTTAATTCCGAATGATCCGAAATATCTTTCGGCAATTTGGGCATGCTGCACATCAGAAGATTTTAACGCGCAGGTTCGTAAGCTTGATCAGAAGGTTATAGTGGCGAATGCGACGGTTGCAAAAATTCCCTTTGATCTGGCGCACTGGCAAAGGGTAGCGGCTGAGAAATATCCGTATGGATTGCCAAAGCCTTTTTCCAGTGACCCGACGCAATGGCTTTTTAACGGCCACCCCGCCGGTGCAGATCAGCCATTGCATGTAGCTGTAGCTCGGCTTGTTGGCTATGAGTGGCCACGCCAGACAGGTTCAAGTTTTCCCGATTGCCCAGCGCTCGAGCCCGATGGGCTGGAAACCCTGGCCGATGAGGATGGCATAGTTTGCCTGTCTGCCGTTCGAGGAGAAGCCTCCGCCGTAGAACGGCTGCGCAGGCTGCTTGCCACAGCTCTGGGGGAAGAGTGGTCATCGTCAAAGGAACGCGAGCTGCTATTGGCTACGGCGGTGGAAAATAACGCTAAAAAATCCGAACCCGATTTAGAGAATTGGCTACGCAGTTCCTTCTTCAGCGAACACTGCAAGCTGTTCCAAAGTCGGCCCTTCATCTGGCAGATCTGGGATGGCCACCCTCAAGGCTTTAGCGCCCTGGTGAATTATCACAAGCTGGCTGCTCCCAATTGCCAGGGCCGCAAGACCTTGGAGCAGCTCACCTTCACCTATCTGGGCGATTGGATCGATCGCCAGAAACTCGATCAGGCAGAGGGAGTCAACGGCGCTGATGATCGTCTGGCCGCAGCACTTGACCTCCAGGGACAGCTCAAAAAGATCCTCGAAGGCGAACCGCCCTACGACATCTTTGTCCGCTGGAAGCCTCTTTACCAGCAAGCGATCGGCTGGGATCCCGATATCAACGACGGGGTGCGACTCAACATCCGCCCGTTCCTCAATGCTCAGCTGCACAAAGGCGGCAAAACCGGCGCTGGCATCCTGCGTGCCAAGCCCGGCACGATCAAGTGGGCGAAGGACAGGGGGAAGGAGCCAATTCGCTCCAAAGATGACTTCCCCTGGTTCTGGGGCTGGGATGAAAACAGCCCAGCTATGTCCACTGATTTCGGCGCCACAGTTCCAGGAGCGCCGCCTGCAGGCGACAGCTTCGACGGCAACCGCTGGAATGATCTGCACTACAGCCGGGCCGCCAAGGAAGCCGCCAGGGCCTGGCTGACCGACACAAGTCCGAGACCCCTTGCAACAGAACGGGTCTCAGTCCATTGGGTGGGCAGGGAGCCGTGAGAGCTTGGGGTTCCTACACCAAACCAATCCCTCGTGGATTCCCACGCCCGGCTGCATGCTGA
>JAPLIB010000025.1 GCA_026389335.1 Cyanobacteriota bacterium
CCCGCCAGCCCCGTCCTCGATAAACCCAGTCACAGCAAGGGTTCTCAAGGAAAAGAACCCACGGAAAGGCGGCCTGGCAGTCCCTTCGCGTTAGGCAAAAAGCTAGGCAAATCGGCACGGATCGACCACGATTAGGCAAGTGGTTAGGCAAGTCCGGTGCCCCCCTCCGATCCCTGGCTCAACCGCCAGAACGCTGCTCTGAAGCTGAAAGGCCATGGGGTCACCCTCGATGTGGTGGGTGCTCGGGTGCGGCTGCGGGCGACCATGCCGCCGCGGCCGACCGATCCGCTTGGGACGGGACTCAGGCAGCACCGCATCAGCACGGGTCTTGCCTATCCGGATCAGGCCAGCGAGGCACTGCAGCTGGCCGAGCAGCTTGGCAATGCGCTTGAGCGCCACCGGCTTGGGGCGGAGACCTTTGATTGGTCTCCATGGTTGCCGAAGGGGCGTCAACGGCAGGCCCCGCAATCTGAAGCGACAGAAGAGTCGCAGGGGGTCAGCGGGCGCCAGGCGATCCGCCTGACCCGAGGGTGGTGGGGGAAGCAGCGGCGCCGGGGACCTTCCGCTGACGACAGCTGGAAGGTGGACTACGAAGCGCCCATGGCGCCGCTGATCGCGATCAGCAACCTCGAGCCTGCGCACCTGGTGGCTCTGGTGGAGGCCACTACGGCTGGCAGTCGGTCACGCCGGCGCGCCTCCCAGGCTGCGGCCACCGTGGCCAGGGCGCTCGACTGGCCCGAGGAGCTGGTGTCCCAGCTGCGGGAACTTGGCAAGGGCTACAGCGCATCACGCAGTCAGTCACCACGCGCGCTACCTCGCGACGAGGCAATCGAGGCGTTGATCGATGGCCTCTCTGCGTCATGGCAGTGGCCTGTGGCGGTAGCCGCCACCTACGGCTGCCGGCCTCACGAGGCGCTGTTGTTCGCCGAGGTGCAGCCGTCCGGGCTGCTCCGCATTACTGATGGCAAGACCGGGTCACGTCAGTCGCTGGCGTTACCGGCCGAGTGGATCGAACGCTGGTCGCTGCAGACCAAGCGCCTTCCGGCTTTCAACCAGGAGCGCAGCCACCGGGATGTCGGTGCCTTGATGGGGCAGGCGTTTCGCCGTGCCGGGGCTGCATTTCAGCCCTATGACCTGCGCCATGCCTGGGCGGTTCGGGCGATTCACAACCCGAAGATCTCCCCGTTGCTGGCCGCCAAGTCGATGGGCCACAGCCTCGCGGTACACAGCAGCGTCTACCAGCGCTGGTTTGATGCCCACGAGATGGAGTCACTGCAGGCCGTGCTCAGCGCAGCGTCTTGAGATAGCGCTCCACATTCACCAGATAGGAGTGGCGCTTGCCGGAGGGTGAGGGCAGCTGCCGATAGCAGTCGGGAGGGAAGCCGCCGCGCAGGATCCGGGCCTTGAGGGCGCGGGGTGATTTGAAGTGCAGTAGTCCTGCTGCTTCGCGCAGGGGCAGCCAGGGGCTTGCTTTATGCGCGGGCTGCGGCTGCTTCTGTGCATTCAGCAGCTTGAGTTGGGCCGATAGCTGTGCCAGCTGGGCAGTGAGTTCGGTGACCACGTTGTCCATTCTGTGCCGTCTTGTGGCGTACTGAAAGCATTGCTTCTTGTGCCCTATCTGATCCACTCCCAACTTGCCTCCCAACTTGCCTCCCAGATTTGGGAGTGGATCATCTGAGCCAGCTGGATAACACTTCTGTGTGTTCCTGGTATTCCTCCAGTGATCAGGATTGAGCCCCGTCCGACAGAGCAGCTGAACATCAAGGTTCAGCCCGATGTCATTGCTGAGATCGACCGTGCTGCGTTGCGCCTCCGGGCGACCCGCTCAGCGGTTGCACGGGCCCTGATCCGGAGTGGGTTGGATCAGCTGCGCTGTTCTGCCGAGAAATCAGGTCAATAAAAATCCCCGCGCCTGGCAGGGCAACGGGGACACGAGAGGGATCTCATGAGGCTACTGCAGTCCACCACAGTGCGGTTGGCGCTGTTACATCCAGAGAAGGCAACTGTCTGGCTGAGGGGTGATGTCTGAACCCTCTGCTTACCACCTGCTCCGGGAGGAGGTTCGTCGCCTGTCGTTTCAGGGCATCCAGCTGCAGACCATCATTCCGGTGGAGCTGCCAGCGGAGCTATGCCCCAGGCGCCGCAAGAACCAGGCCACCGGCGAGTGGGAGCCTGTCCTCCGCAATGGAGTGCTGCAGCCGGCGATCACGGGCAAGAACCCATCGTTCTGGCGCGCCGATGGAGAGCCCCAGCTGATCAGCCATGCTCGCCCGGTTCAACTCGAGGTGTTGCTTGAGCGGATCGCGATCGCTGAGCGCCTGGGCAAGGAGATCGGACTGGCGGTGATCCCCGGCGGGGATCTGACGTCCATCGACTTCGACACCAAGCACTACGGCAGCGTTCAGGAGCTGGAACAGGACTGGATGGCCCTGGTGGACAGGCACCCAGTGCTCACCGGCACCCGCATGGAGCGCACCCCCAGCGGCGGGGTGCACGTCTATGTGCGGGTCAGGGATCGGATGGCCAGTTGGAAGCGACCCGGAGGTGGCCTGCACTGCAACTTCACGACAGAGCAGAACGGTCCGCATCGTGGTGAGGTGCTGGCCGGCACGCGGGTCTCGGTCTGCGCTCCGACCCGTAATGGCAAGGGCCCCTATGAACTGATCAACCCCGAGGCGGCGTACTGCTTCGCGGAGGTGCCGGACCTGGCCTCGATCGGCATCTACCCGGAGGTCAAAGCAGCGCCCGAGCCGGCCGCGCCATTGCCACCGTTGCCGCCACCGCCTGTCAGTGAGCGGCGAGCACCGACGGGCGTCAGCACCATTCCGCAACTGGCCGACTTGATCGGCAGCAAGGCGCAGGACGTGCTGGCGGGAGGACGGCCCTATGGCGGGGATGCGTCAGCTGCGGCCGATCGGAGCCTCCAGCTCACCGGCTTCGTGAAGGAGCTCTGGAGCTGGCACAACCTCCTGCTGGAGCAGGGATTGAGGTTTGAGGGTGATCCCGATCAGTTGCTGGCGCAGGCAATCGCCTCCCTCGACATCGGCGACAAGGCGGAGCGGGTTCTGGCGTCCATCATTCGGGCGGATTGTCGCCATCGGGATCCCGACCGGGCGCAGCGTCACTACGCCTGGCTGGCCGGTGATCGCTCCCGCCGCAGGGGTGGCCGCGGCGAGGGCCAGGGGACGGGCAGCGGGACATCCGCTGATGCCTCCTCTGACCCCAGCAAGCCGCCGCCGCTGAGCCGTGAGGAGTGCCGCGATCGGCTGCGGGAAGCGGTTGCAGCCCATCAGTCGCCCACCGAGTTGGAGCTGTTGCTCGGAGAACTGGTGGATGCAGCCGAGCTCCATCCCCAGGAACTCCGGCAGTTGCTGGCAGCCGTCCGGCTGGAGGAGGAGCAGCGGGAGGTCCTGCTGCAGGAAGCCAGCGCCCTGGAAGAGGACCTGGCTCGGCACCAGGCGCGTGCACCCATCACTTTGGATCGCCTGTTCCCGCTGCCGTTGGCGGATGCGCTCAGGCGGATCACGGAATACCTGCCGTATTGCGATCATGTGGTGGCGACGGCCTACCTGGCGGGCATCAGCGGCCTGGTGAAGCTGGGCACGACGATCTGCGGCAACCCCTACACCGATTTCGTCACCCCGGCGAATCTGTATGTCGCCACGGTGGGTCGCTCCGGTCAGAAGAAAACGCCATTGGAGAAGCTGCTGGTCCGCCGACCGCTGCACGAGCTCAATCGGGAGATGGCTGCCGCCAACAGCCGTGCGATGGAGGCCTGGCGCGAGCAGTGCAAAGGCTGCAAAACCAAGGACGAGCGGCCGCCAAAGCCGGTGGCGATCTACCTGCAGATTCAGGACTACACCGGAGAGGCATTCGTTCAGCAGTTGCAGGAGCTTGATAAACGAGGCCTGAGCGTGCTGGTGCTGCGCGATGAGCTATCGGGCCTGTTCGGTTCGATGAACGCCTACCGATCCGGCAGAGGGTCCGATGAACAGCAGTTGCTGGAGCTCTTTGACGGACAGGCCTACACCTCTCTGCGGGTGTCAGCCGGTGATCGCAGTTATGACCGCTGCCAGGTGAGCATCTACGGCGCCATTCAGCCCGGCGTGCTGCGGGAGCTGATCAAGGGCGGCGATCCATCAGGGAAGTGGGCGCGCTTCCCTGGCTGCCCGACACATCTCAGCCGCGAGATTCACGCGACAGCCAGCTGCGGAGTGTGACGGTGGGTTGATCGTGATCGCGTTGGGAGCTCAACCTTTGAGAACCAGGCCTGGGCCTGCTTTTGGCGGGCCCTGAGGC
>JAPLIB010000168.1 GCA_026389335.1 Cyanobacteriota bacterium
TAATTCTGGCGTCACCGCCACAACGGCCAACTACACCGTTGATACCATCGCTCCTGCTGTTAGCTCCTTCACACTCTCGGATAACGCCCTACAAATTGGCGATTCCGCCAACGTTACCCTCGTCTTCTCAGAGGCCGTAACCGGCTTCAGCAGCGCAGACGATATCACCGCTGCAAACGGCATCCTCTCGGCGATGACTTCCGCCAACGGAGGCATCACCTGGACCGGTACCTTCACGCCAACGGCAGCCATAGAAGATATCGCCAATCTCCTTTCCCTTGCTGACACCTATACCGATCTCGCTGGCAATACAGGCGTTACTGCCACCACAGCCAACTACAGCATGGATACCATCACCCCTGCTGTTAGCTCCTTCACACTCTCGGATAACGCCCTACAAATTGGCGATTCCGCCACCGTCACCCTCGTCTTCTCAGAAGCCGTAACCGGCTTCAGCAGCGCAGACGATATCACCGCTGCAAACGGGCAGCCATAGAAGATACCTCCAATATCCTCACACTCGCCAACACCTATACCGATATCGCTGGTAATTCTGGCGTCACCGCCACAACGGCCAACTACACCGTTGATACCATCGCTCCTGCTGCTAGCTCCTTCACACTCTCTGATAACGCTCTACAAATTGGCGATTCCGCCAACGTTACCCTCGTCTTCTCAGAGGCCGTAACCGGCTTTAGCAGCGCCGCTGATATCACCGTTGAAAATGGTGCACTCTCGGCGATGACCTCCGCCGATAACATCACCTGGACTGGCACCTTTACGCCAACCGCAGTGGATTACACCGGTATCACCGATGCATCCAGCAATACAGGCTCTGGTAACGCCACCAGTGGCAACTATGCGGTGGACACCCTGCGGCCCACTGCCACCATCGTGGTGGCGGACAACCTCCTGACGGTCGGCGAGACCTCCCTCGTTACCTTCACATTCTCAGAAGCCGTAACCGGCTTCAGCAATGCCGACCTGACCATTGGCAACGGCTCGCTGAGCGCCGTCAGTTCCGCCGACGGTGGCACCACCTGGATCGCCACACTCACCCCAACCACCGGGGTCACCGATGCGACCAGCGTCATCAGTGTGGACATGACCGGCGTGGCAAGCATCGCCACAGCGACCGCCGGCACAGGATCCACCAACTCCAACAACTATGTAGTGGACACAGTGCGGCCGACTCTGGCCTCCACCATCACCATCAGCGACACCGCACTCAAGATCGGCGATACCGCAACCGTCTCCTTCATCTTCTCAGAAGCTGTCAGTGGTTTCACCACTGCCGACCTCAATGCTCCCAATGCCGCACTCTCCAATCTAATCACCAGCAATGGTGGCATCTCCTGGACGGCCACGCTCACACCCACCGCCAGCACGACAGCCTCCATCAACGTCATCACCCTGGATTACACCGGTATCACCGATGCATCCGGCAATCCAGGTTCAGGTACTACCACCAGTGGCAACTACGCCATTGACACCAACGCTCCAACTCCAGCATTCGGCTTGGTCAACGGCAACACTCTGACTTTAAGCCTCACTGAACTCGGCAGCGGTGTCGCTACCACCAACACCAATGGCACCTTCACTGTCAACGCTTCTTCCATCGGGGGCACTCGCAACATTCCCGTCACCAGCTACACCCTTAATCCCAGCACTAACACCGCCACTCTCAACCTCGCTTCTGCTGTCCTCGCTGGCGAAACTATCTATCTCTCCTACAACGATCCAAGCGACACCACCGATGATCCCGCGGTCCTGCAGGATGTCGCTGGCAATGACACCGCCAGCTTTTCGGGCTTCGCGATCACCAATAACACCTCCGCTGCATCCGCTATTGCGCTGACCAATGACAACGGTGCCTCCGGTACCGATGAGCTCTCCGCTGATAACACCACCACTGCCGCCTTCACGGCGCCTACCGGGGGCACTTACAACGTCGCTCCCCAAGGATCCACAACCCCAGTCAACGATTCCTCCGTCACCGATAACAACGGCTCCTACACCGCCAATCCACCCAACGGCATTTGGGCTGATGGCACCTACGACATCCTTGATGCCAACAACAACATCGTTGGATCCTTCACCATTGACACCAGAGTCACTGGTTTAACGATTGCCATCAGTGAGGCCACAGACACCGGAGAAGACGACACCATCACCTCCGTTGGCCTGCCCATCCTCACCTTCTCCGGTGAACCTGACCTCACGATTGCCATTCTTGGTGCCGATGGTACAACGCTCTTAACGCCAGAAACTCAATACACCGTTTCTTTCAGCAACGGCACCTACACGATTGCAATCACCGATGCCGATCCCACCGCGGAATACCAACAGCCCTTTGGCACGTTCAGCAACGGCGAGCCCACCGCAAACTTCCCCTATGCCGCTGACGGCATCTACACCATCCGCGCCACTGATCCAGCCGGCAACACTGGCACCATCGGTACGTTTGAAATCGCCACCCAAGGCCGCGATAACGACGGAGCCGACGACACCTTTGAAGGAAGTAAAGACGGCAATGGTGATGGCGTCAACGACGACGAGCAGCGCTCTGTGGCCACCTTCGCTACCTCTGCCGGTGCTGCCGCCACCATCGCGGTGAACCTGATCGAGCAAAGCAGCGCCACCGATCCCTTGACCGGTGGGCGCCTCGATGCCACCACCAGCATCCTGTTCGAAGGCCTCAGCGGCAGCGCTGAAACCAGCACAGGTGTCACCATCTCGGGTCTTCAAAACACAGTCAACCAAGATCCCGATAACAGCGATCTTCCGGATGATGCTGACAGCGTGCTAGCGGTCTCTGATCAGCCCAGCTTCCGCATCATTCCTGAAATCGTTCGGACCGGCACCGTCGATGCCACACAGGAAACCAACTTCCGCACCGATGTCACCGAGCAATTCAGCAACACCATCCAGCAAATTGACCTCTTCTTTGAGGAAGGTCAGCAGGCCTGGAATGCCCTGTTCAAGCCCGATGGCAACGGCGGCTACTTCTTCTTTGGCTACAATTCCGTAAGTGGTCTCGGCGGCATCCTGCTCGACCGCGACAACAACGGGGCCGTAGATGGGGCTCGTCTCTTCCTCAAAGATGGTGAAATCGGTGACCTCGATGGCCAGCGCAATGGTGTCATCCAAGACCCCATTGGCCTGGTATCCCTGGCCGCAGCGCCCACACTCCGCCTCAGCGATGACGGCCTTGGGCTGATCGTGGATGGGGTGGCCGGCGCCGGCCTCTGGGTTAACTTCGAAGCCCTCTCCGCCGTTGCCGCCTGGCAAAACGGCCTGGAGCTCATCACAAGTGACGGTACCGCCCTCGGCGCCGTTGGTGGAACTCCTGACTCCGGCAATCTCGGCAGCAAGGAGATTTATCTCGCCGCCGGCCAGGAACTGCGCTTCGCCCAGAGCAGCCGCAACAACGCCCTCGTCACCACTCCAGACATTCGCCTGGTGGGCGACGACGGTGGCTTCCACCTCCGCCTCGATGACAACGGCAGTGCAGATCGCGACTACAACGATCTCAAAGTCCGCATCACCAGCTCCCTCACCGCCACCGACCCCAATGTCATCGCCATGGCCCGTCTCCAGCGAGACAGCAGCGATGGCATCCTCGACCTCACCGGCATCCCTGCCATCGGGGCGACGCTCAACTTCTCCATCCTCACCGATTGCAGCTATACCAACCTCTTTGGACTGGTACGACTTGATGGAGACGCCATCACCGGCTACTCGGTGTCCGGTGTGGCTGCCGCTAACACCGATACCTTCCGCAACGCTGTTCGCGACAACCTCATCAACCCAGGTAGCTCTGCCATCACCGAGGGCGGTCAAACCGCTCGCACCGCCTCCTGGGATCTCACCGCCGCCGATGCCGGCACTTATGCCGCCGTGCTCATCAACCCCAACGGACAGGTCTTCACCTTCGGCGCCACCGCCTCCGATGGGCAGCAGCACGTCAAAGTCCTCGGGGACAACACCTTCTGCTTTGAAGATCTCCTCGCCTCCCAGGGGTCCGATTGGGATTTCAACGACTTCCGCGCTCAGGTCTCCCTCGCCTGATCTGCACACCCACCTCCAACACCTGGGCCCGGATTTCTCCCCCAACCGCTGTTGGGTGCCAATCCTCAGCTTCGGTGAGGCCTCGCATAACCACAACCACGCTCACCCGGCCTGAAATTCACGCCGGATCTCCTCCGCCAGATCCAGTTCCTGTACTCCCCGTCCATTGCACCCCTTTCGGTCATCGCTTGTGGGCATTCCTTCCTTCTGCGCGCCGCTGTCGGTGGGGGCAAAACACTTTTAGCCGTGCAATGGTGGCTGCGAGATCATTAGGACCCGGAGTCTCCATAGCTAGGTCCTGAAGTGTCTGCCGGCGGACCCTTGGATTGGTTTTCAACCGAGGCTTTACCAGCTTCCGAACTGACGTCAGAGTGAGACCAACCAACCAGGTCCGATGGAACTCACCACTGGACTCACCCCCGCCGAAGTAGGTGGGTACATAGCGTTCACCCCGCTTTGGCGTGGCGAGGTCATGGTAGTGGAGAGGACTACCCCCCCAACCCCAGCATGTCGGTTCGTTGGATGTCCATGTCAGTTCGTTGGATGTCCATGCCGCTTGCATTGCATCGGGCCCAAAGTAGACGAAATCGTCGTGGGGCGAACCGAGCCCAGCAGTCCTCCAGCTCATGACGCTTCGCCACGGCTATTTCACTGGAGCCGGCTACACCTATGACGCCCAAAGCGAACCCTCCCCCGAACGACTGGCCTTCCTGGCCCTGCTGAACCGGCACCGGCCCCCGGAGGTTTCCGGTCCCTTTCAGCTGTTGGAGCTCGGTTGCGGCCAGGGCTTCCACCTCTGCCTGCAAGCGGCGAACTATCCCCAGGCCCACTTCCTCGGCATCGACTTCAACGCCGAGCACATTCCCCACGCCCGCTCCCTGGCGGCGGCGGCCGGCCTGGCGAATGTCCGCTTTGAGCAGGCCGATTTCCTGGAGCTGGAGCAGGCCGCAGGCGGTGTCATGGCCTGGGGCGACTTCGACTTCACCGTGGCCCACGGGATCCTGAGCTGGGTCGCCCCGGAGGTCCGCCTCAGCTTGCTGCGCCTGGCTGACCGGGCCCTGCGTCCCGGCGGCCTTTTTTACGTCTCCTACAACACCCTGCCCGGCTGGCTGCCAATGATGCCGTTCCAGCACTGCGTCAGCAGCTTGCAGGGCCGGCTCGGGGATGGCCTGCCGGCACTCGACGCCGCCCTGGGGCTGTTTCACGGCCTTCGCCAGGCCAATGGCCTGGTTTTTGGCTCCCAGCGGGATCTGGCGCTCCACCTCGATGGTTTGGGCAAGCTGGATCCCAGCTACCTGCTGCACGAATACAACCACAGCCATTGGCAGCCGCTCTATGCCAACCAGGTGATCGAGCCCCTGCGCGAGATGGGCTTGGATTACCTCGCTAGCGCTACCCTGGCCGAGAATTTTGAGGGGCTGCTGCCGGTGCCCGCCCAGCAGCAGATCCAACGCCAGAGCGATCCAGCCCTGCGGGAGCTGGTGCGCGATTTGGTCACGAACCAAACGTTTCGCCGCGATGTCTATGTGAAGGGGCTGGATCCCCTTTGGCCCCTGGAGGCTTCAGCCGCCATGAAGCAGGTGCGGCTGTGCAGCCTGCTGGATCCAGACGCCCCAGCCGACGAAAGCAGTTATCGGTTTCCCCTCGCCTGGGGCGAGTTCCAGGGCAACCGCGACTGGATTGGGGCCCTGCTGGCTGGCCTGGGAGATGGCAGCCGCTCCCTCGCCGAGCTGGAGCCAGCCATTCCCTCTGGCACCTCCCAGCTCTCGCTGCAGCAAAACCTGGGACTGCTGCTGGGCAGCAAGGCCTTGGCGCTGGTGCCGGGCGAGCGGGATCCGGCCCCCAGCCAACGCTCCAACGTCCATATCGCCGCCAGCGTCGCCGCCGGTGCTCCCTATACCAGCGTGGCTTGCCCCGTGAGCGGCAATCTCCACAAGCTCAACGGCCTGGAATTCCTCGCCCTCAACGCCCTAAACCAGGGCTGCAGCGAAGCCGACCTGGCCGGGGCGATCGATGCCGGTCTGCGGGCCCTGGATCAACCCCTGCATCGCGATGGGCAGCCTGTGCCGGAGAGCGAACGCCCAGCCGATCTGGAGCGTGTGGCCGACGACTTTCGCCGCTGCTGCCTGCCGCTGCTGCGCCGCTTGGGGGTGCTGGGATCCGGAGCGCGGCCCCAACCCGGCAGATCGCGGCAGGCTTGAGGCGCTGGCCCAGGATTGCGCCACCAGAATGGATCCACAATGGTTCCGTCCACGACTGCCGGCTGCTGGGATGGCCAAAACCCTCACGCTCAAAAACCTGCCCGATGCCCTGCATGCGCGCCTCAGCGCAGCTGCCAGGCACCATCGCCGCAGCCTCAACAACGAAGCCATCGTCTGCCTGGAGGCTGGTCTGGCCGCTGCATCCGTTCCTGTGCCGGACCGATTGCGTGAGATCCGGGCGTTACGGCAAACGCTCGGTACCAGCGATTTTGAGCCGAACACGATCGAGGCCTTCAAGGCGCAGGGCCGCCCATGATCGTGGTCGACACCAATGTGGTGGCCTATTTGCTGTTACAGGGACCCCAAACCGCTGCCGCAGAAGCCTTGCTGGAAGCGCACCCCACCTGGGCTGCGCCGCCGCTGTGGCGGAGTGAATGGCGCAATGTGCTGTGTGGCTACCTGGGACGCGGCACCCTCAGCCTTGAGCAGGTGATTGCCCTGCAAGAGCAGGCCGAAACCCTGGTGATTGGCCATGAGGAGCCGGTGCAATCCGAGGACGTTCTGAAGTTGGCTGCCAGCAGCGGTTGCAGCGCTTACGACTGTGAGTTTGTTGCTGCGGCTCAACAACTCGATGCCCTTCTTGTTACGGCTGATCGCGACCTTTTGAAGGCCTTCCCTGCCTTGACCAGACCCCTAGTTGGCAGCTGATGGCAGCCCCGTTGGGCACTCACTGCTCGCTGTCCTACCCGCCCCCACTCCCCTGCTCCCACGCCTGGCAATAGAGGACTTCGAGCTCGGCGGTGAAGCCGGCGTTATCCATCAAGGGTGAGGCCTGCAGTTCGGCCCGCAGGCCGCTGCGAATTGCCGCCAGCCCTTGGGGGTCGGCGGCGAGGCGTTGGGCGATGGCGATGTACTCCTGGGGGCTGCGGGCGATCCACTCGGGCCGCCCCAGACTGGTGAGGATGCTGGCGCCACCGCGGCTGGAGCTGCGCTCACCGGCCAGGGTCACCAGCGGCAGCCCCATCCACAGGGCATCAAAGCTGGTGGTGCCGCCGGCAAAGGGGGAGGTGTCGAGGGCGATGTCGATCTGGCCGTAGGTGGCCATGTAATCCGGCCCGTTCTGATAGCCGATCAGGGTGATCCGATCGCTGGCTACACCGCGCTCGGCGAAAAATTCAAGCAATCCCTGGCGGGCTCGGGTTTCCTTGATGTGCAGCACCAGCTTCGAGCCGGGAACACTGGCCACCAGGTCGGCCCAGAGCGCCCGCACTTCTTCGTTCACTTTCACGAAGTTATTCAGACTGCCAAAGCTGATCACCCCCTGGCTCAGGCAGGGGGGCGGCAGCACCGCGGGGATGGTCACCACCGGCGGCGGCACCGAAAAGCTCCACCAGCAACGCGGCAGGCGCAGAGGCTTTTCGATGAAGGGCAGCTCCCCTGCATCGGGCGGATCGAGCACCCCATCGGTGATGCGATAGTCCATCGCGGCCAGGCCGGTGGTGCCCACATAGGCCAGATAGGTGATCTGCACCGGCGCCGGCTTGCGGGCAAACAGGGCCGGGCGGCAATCCCGGGCGTACATCGTCAGATCGATCAGCAGGTCGATGCCATCGGCGCGGATCTGCTCGGCCAGGGCTGCGTCATCGAGCTGATGGACATCGCGCCAGTGCTCCACGCGCTTGGCGATCTCGGTGGTCATCCCATCCTTGAGATGCCGCGAGGAATAGGCGAACACCTCAAAATGGCTGCGGTCGTGGTGCTCCAGCACCGGCAGCAGGAAACGCGCCACCGGATGCATCCAGAAATCGGGCGAGACATACCCCACCCGCAGCCGGCGCCCGGCGATTACAGCAACAGCAGCGGGAGCACTGGCAGCGGCTTCGCTTAGAAAGTCGTCAAATTTGGCCTGGCAGAGGCGCCGCGTCTCGGCGGCGAGGTCAGCGTCGCTGGCACTGGGGCTGTAGTTGAGGGCGAACAGATAGTTGGGCACAAAATCGCGATCGTCCTGGCCCAGTTCGATACCGCGGTGGTAGCTCTCCAGGGCCAGATCCACCTTGCCCTGGTCGAAATAGGCATTGCCCAGGTTGGAGTGAGCAGCGGCGAACTCGGGCTTGATCCGAATCGCCTCCAACAGCGCCTGTTCCGCCAGGTCGGGATAGCTGGCCTCGCGCTGGGCATTGGCCAGATTGGCTAGGGCCTCGGCGTAATCGGTGCGCTGAGAAATGGCGCGCTCAAAGGTGGCAATGCTTTCACTGTGGCGCCGCAGGTTAAGCAGGATGTTGCCGAGATTGTTGAGCGCTTCTGGAAAGTCGCTCTGCAGTTCCAGGGCCAGGCGCAGGGCCGAGGCGGCCAGCTCATACTCACCCAAGGCATTGAGCACGTTGCCCTTGGTGAACTGCACCTGGGCGTTTTGGGGATCCAAGGCCAGCGCCCGCTCACTCCACTGCTGGGCGGCCTGGAGTTGGTGGGCGTCGAGCTCGAGCTGGGCCAGGTTGGAACAGGTTTCGGCAGCCAGCGAAGCGTTGCCGGGATCGCTGGGCGGGGCCTGCTCCAGGGCTTTCGTAAAGGCCACCGCTGCCCCGGCTAGATCGCCTTGATGCTTGCGCGCCAGACCCAGGTTGTTCCAGGCCTCGGCAAACTGCGGTTGCAGGGCAAGGGAGCGCTCTAGGGCCTCCAGGGACTCGGGCCAGCGCTGGAAGCGCCCAAGGGCATCGGCCAGGTGAAACCAGCTCGCCGCGTCATCGGGCGCCAGGGCCACGGCCCGTTCGGCCGCCACCAGGGCCTGTTGGCGGCGGTTGGCGCGCAGCTCCATGGCGGCGAGCTTTTGCCAGGCGAGCACGAAGTCGTCCTGGGCGGCTGTGGCCTGGCCAAAGCTGGCGGCCGCCTCGCTCCAGCGGCCATAGAGCTGGTAGAGATGGCCCAGGTTGTAGAGCGCCAGGGCGTCGCCGGGCTCCTGGGCCAGGGCACGCTGGTAGGCCGCCTCGGCCTCCTGGGGCCGCTGCAGATCCTTGAGCAGGTTGCCCAGGTTCACC
Source organism: Cyanobacteriota bacterium (assembly GCA_026389335.1). Classification (GTDB taxonomy): domain Bacteria; phylum Cyanobacteriota; class Cyanobacteriia; order PCC-6307; family Cyanobiaceae; genus Cyanobium. The sequence goes on from JAPLIB010000168.1 coordinate 9,305, forward strand.
CAATAAAAGGGCTCAGCCGCCTCGCTTTGCACCGCTGTGCGCAGGTGCGGCAGCGAGGCCATGGGGTTGCCACTCTGGTGCTCCAACAACCCCAGGTAGTGATGGGCCGCAGCGTTGCCAGAATCACTCGCCAGGATCGCTCCATAGCCCTGGCGCGCCTGTTCCAGCTGACCCTGCTGATGCAGGGCAATCGCTGCGGCCAGAGGGCCGTTTGGCACGGAAGCCATCGCCGATTCCCTTTCCCTTTTGATTCAATATCTGCTGATTTTCTTGGTCCCAGGGGCCCAGGGTCCCAGGCCCCTAGGACCAAAGAACAGCCCCTAGAAGGCTGCTGACGGCTCTGGGCTGGTGAGGGGCAGATTAAACAGGGCCGCGAGTTCGGGGTCGGGATCGCCGTTGAAGGTGATCAGGTTCAGCTCCAGGTTGCCCTGCTGGCAGAACATCGGGCTAAAGCCGCTGGCTTCAACCACATTGGCCAGGGTGCGGCGGCTGAAGCCGGTGCGATGGGCATAAAAATCCTGGCCGCTCTGAGCCATCATGCCCCCATGGCCAAACAGCACATCGAGCGGTGTGATCGGGCCCATCGGCGATTCGTACAGCAGGCCATCCAGGTCGATCCCCTGCTGCACGCAGGTGAGCATCAGCTCCTGCAGATCGGGCACGATGATGTGGGCCAGCCCCCCAGGCTTGAGCACATGGCGAAAGCCCGCAAGAACAACGGGCACTTCATGCTGACGCACATGCTCGAGATTGTGGGAGCAGTAAACAGCATCAAATTGTTGAGGCTCTAAGCTGGTGAGTTCCCTGACATCGAGAACGATGTCGGCCCCAACATTGGGGTCAAGATCAAGCAGAACATGCTCAAACGGGCCGTAGGCGGTAGGCAATTGGATACCGCGAGACTGGCCGCCGACATTCAGGAGACGTCTCTGTCGCGCCGTTGCTTCTGCCATCCGCGTTCAGTGCTCAAGGCAATTTCAGTAGGTAAATAGTATCAGACCTGATTGACCGACAAATCTCAACCGAGACGCTCATGCGAAAGTGAGCGGCAGCGGATTGAGGCGCTGAGGCTGTGATCGTGGCGGCAGTTCAATCCGCGTGAACCAGGGCTGCTTCCGGCGGCGCCTGACGCCGCGGCCGGGAATGCAGGGCCCCAGATCCGGCTGGGGGATGGGCATCCACCTGACGGCGCAGGCCGGCCGGGCTGATGGCATAGCCCTGCAGACTGCCCACCAACACAGCGATGGCGACGATCAGCAGCAGCCGATCGATGCGCTCGGGTTCGCGCAGGCCGCTGCTCGCCAGCTGGAAGATCCCAGACTTCTGATCGCGGAACAGCTGCT
>JAPLIB010000109.1 GCA_026389335.1 Cyanobacteriota bacterium
ACATTCAGCGATCAGGGTTCATACTGGATCAATGGAGCTGAGCAATCAGCTTCCAGGCAGTCATCCCTTGACTGCTCCTGTTCACCCTCCAGAAAGGGTCACAGGACCTCTTGAGTTACACCACTCCAAGGGGCGCTACCTCGCAGCAGGCCATCACAGCCGCCATGTCGGCGAAATCCAGCTGGCTGTCGATCTCCGCCTGGGCTGGCACAAAGCGATCACGGAAACTGCAAGTCTCCAGCTGCTCGAGCCCAGCGCCCTTCTGCAGCGACACCAGCTGGATTCCTGGCAGCGCGGCCAAAGGGGCCAGGGCTTCGAGCGGCATCGATCGCCCCCGGAATCCCTCCAGCTGTTCCGTCGTCAGGTTTCCCTGCCAGTTGATGGCGATCAACCGGTCGGGGCCGACGGGCAATCGCTGCCGCCAGCAGTGCTGCCGCTCGGGTTCAACCCGCAGATGGGGGGCGCTGAGCAGGGGATCGGCCACCGACACCCCCAGCAGTCCGGGAGTTGAGACCAGAGGAATCCAGTCCTGGCTCGGACGTTCGTGGAGCTCCGCCGGGGTGATCAGTGCATCGGCGAGGTTCGCGCCGGCCAGCAAGGTGAGCAGGGTTCGCGGCACACACAGCTCCACCCGTTGCGTGTAGCGCCGCATAAGCGGGGCATAGCGGCAGAATTGAATGATGTCGCCCAGTCCCTGCTCACCCATCAGCAGCAGGCTGGGGGGGCGAGAAGCCGAGGGACCGGACCAGCGTCGGCCACCCGGATCGGCCACCAGTTGGGTTGGGTTCTGGATAAAGAAGCGTTGCTCGAAATCAGCCCATGCCGCCACGTAATCCCCCTGCAAAAGCCTGGTCAAGGCCAGACACCAACGCAGCTCCGGGTCATCCGGCTGCAGGGCCAGAGCCTCGTTCAGGGTGGCCACAGCGCCCGTGAAATCGCCCAGACGGCGCAGACTGATCGCCAGATTGATCCGGCTCAGCATCTGCTCCGGGACCAGCTGCACCACTTGCCGATGCAGCTCGATGGCCTCATCCAGGCGATTCAAACCATTGAGCACGCCACCAACATTGATCAGATTGAGCGGATTGTCCGGCTCCAGTTCCAGGGCCCGACGCCACGGCCCTTCGGCCTGGCCATAGCGTCCGCCGCGCCAGTGCAGGAAGCCCAGCAGCCGGAAGGCTTCAGCCCGGGTGGGATCGGCGGCGCAGGCCCGTTCGGCCAGGGCGATCCCCTCCTGATCGCGACCAAGTTGTTCCAGGCATCGCCCCTGACCCATCAGGATCTCGATGGAGGCGAGGCCCAGCCCTTCGGCCTGTTGCCAGAGAGACAACGCCTGTTCGTACTCCCCCAGGTCCTGCAGGGCCAGGGCCAGACCGCAGAGGGGCTCAGGATCCTCGGGAGCCGCCAGGATTGCCTCCAACCACTGCATGCACAGCGCTTCGACCCGGGCCTGTTCAGCCGGATCCGCTGGCTGATCACCGTCTCGGCCTGGCGGGTTGGCCATCGCTTCAGGAATGGAACAACAGCACCAGACCCGATTCCAGCTGATGGAACTCCCGTTCCTCACGGCTGAGGTCAAGACCCACCTGCAGTCCTTCCTCCAGGGCCATGGCGTAGGAGTTCGCTGAAAAACCCGGCCCCCTCTGCCAGAATTGGGCAGCTGCCCATTCGTTGATGCGAGGCCAACAGGAGCGCAGTAGCTCTTTGTTCTCCTACGTCTCGATCGAGGAGCGGATCCCGACCAGCCATCCG
>JAPLIB010000046.1 GCA_026389335.1 Cyanobacteriota bacterium
ACATTCAGCGATCAGGGTTCATACTGGATCAATGGAGCTGAGCAATCAGCTTCCAGGCAGTCATCCCTTGACTGCTCCTGTTCACCCTCCAGAAAGGGTCACAGGACCTCTTGAGTTACACCACTCCAAGGGGCGCTACCATGAAACCCAGCATGAACTCTGCCAAGGCTTGCCGCCCCAGCGATCGAGGCCCTGGGAACAAAAAAGAGATTGTTCTTCCATTCGCTCGAGGTGATCGTCCCCCTGAGGATGACAAACACCTCTCTTGCCAGCTCATGGACAGCCACAAAGCCAAAAGGCAGGGTTCGATGCCTGAAGCCATGGGCCATCCCCATCTGCTCAGTCGACCATATCCATGTTTTAATCTGATAGCTCTGCGAAGCACAATGCTCGGGACTCTCATCGTCGAAATCCGGGCGATCGCAACACAAAACAGAATCCGGGAAAAGGCCGGCAGGCTCCTTGCCGTACTCGGCCATGGCCTCGACAAACTTTTGATTTCTATTATAGGCAATCAAGACAAGATTAGCCAGCTCCATCGCCTTGGCAGGCGTAATGCGTGACGCGTGGCGTAGCGGCGCCCGGCCCGTGGTTGCTGAACTCATGGGGTGAAACTCAACGTGAAGGGAGTGCCAATCGAATTCATGATTCGACAGCTTTCACTCACTGCCTAGCCGCAACGAACTATGACAAGCGACGCTTCGGCACGCTTACCTCTGATTCGCAGCTGGGCCACTGCGAAGGGCCGACCAGTCCAACCAGGGTGGCCACGACCCGATCAAGCAGAGACCCAGTTGGACAGCAGCGGTATCAGCCCCAGGTCCTTACTAGGCTGATCGCAATGGAGCAGCCCACCGTCCACAGCTGGATCAAAACCGAGTGCGGCCGGGCGAAATACGCACAGCTCGCGGCCCAGCCCGGACCGCTGGCCCGCCTGCGCCTGGCCTGGTTCGTACTGATCGCGGCCTTGCGGGACTGGCGGCTGCCGGCAAAGGAGTAGCAGTAGCTCCCTCCGGAAGCGAAGGGCAGGGCCCAGGTGCCACCGGGTTCTCAGCTGGATCGTCCCGGCTGATTGAGCAAGCAGGTCCGGCCTTACTGGAACGCACCAGCGGCTCTCAGCCCTCAGCCGGCTCCCCCGCCAGCGCCCGCTGCGCCGCCCGCCCCACCAGCCACACCGAGGCCACCGTGGCCACCAAACCCAGCAGGCGCAGGGCCCAGGTGCCCGGATCAGCCGCGCCGGTGAGCACCTCCTGAAAGCGGGCTACATCGCCCGCCAGGGCCCCCAGGCCGCAGAACAGCACCGTGCCCGGCAGGATGCCCAGCAAGCCGATCGAGTAATCGCGCAGGCTCACCTCACTGAGGCCATAGGCGAGGTTCAGCAGGCTGAACGGAAACGCCGGCGATAGCCGGGTGAGCAACACCAGCCGCAGGCCCTCGCGGCTCACGGCCTGTTCCACCTGCTGCAGCTTCGGCGTCGCCGCCAGGCGCCGGCGAGCCCACTGGCGCAGCCAGCCCCGACCCAGCAAGAAGACAATCTCGGCCCCGAGGCAGGCACCAACAAACACGACGAGGCTGCCCCACCAGGTGCCGTAGAGGGCGCCGGCGAGCATCGACGCCCAGACCCCCGGCAACAGCAGGGTGACCCAGAGGGCATAGAGCGGCACAAAGGCCAGGGCCCCGAGGGGGGAGCGCAGGGCGGGCAGCAGCTGCTCCAGCAGGGCGGAACCATCCATCCCTGAACCGTAGCGATGGGCAGGCCCACGCCGGCGCCCTATAACCGCCCCAGGCCCAGCGCTCTCGAGCCATGACGATGCCCAGACCCAGTGGGCGCCAATCCAGCGGCGGACCCTGGCGCTGGGTGGCAGCCCTGCTGGCCCTAGTGCTGCTGGCCGGCCTGGGCACACGCCTGTGGCAGCAACGCCAGCAGAAGCAGGTGGCGGCACAGAAGGCCTTGCCGCTGCTGCCCCGCCAGGTGTCCGCCCTGGGCCGGATCGAACCGCTCGACGGCATCAGCAAGGTGTCGGTGCCGAGTTCCCTCAGCAACGACCGGGTGCGGCAGATCCTGGTGAAGGACGGCGAGGAGGTGCGCAAGGGCCAGCCCCTGGCCGTGCTCGAAAGCCTCGACACCCTCGAGAGCAGTGTGCGCAAATCCGAGGCCTCGATCCGGGTGGCCGAGAGCAAGCTGGCCGCCCAGGACAGCGTCATCGCCCGCTACAAGGCTGATCTGGGTCAGGCCAGCGCCGAGGCGCGGCGGGCCGAACAGCTGTTCGCAGCCGGGGCCACCAGCGCCAACCGGGTCGAGAAGCTGCAGGCCGACGAAAGCAGTGCCAAAGCCCAGCTGGCCGAAGCGATCGCCACCAAGGGCACCCTGGTGGAGGAACTGCGGGAGAGCCGGGCCTCGCTGGAGAAGGACAAGGCGGAGCGGGCCAAGGCCACGGTGCTGGCTCCCTTTGCCGGCACGGTGTTCAAGGTGCACGCCCACCCCGGCGACAAAGTGGGCGAGGATGGCCTGCTGGAGATGGGCGACAGCAGCCGCATGGGCGTGATCGCCGAGGTGTACCAGAGCGATCGACCGATGATCACCCTGGGCCAGAAGGTCATCATCAGCGCTGATGGTTTCAAGGGCCGCCAGGTGCAGGGCCAGGTGGTGGAGATCGCCCGCGAAGTGAGCCGCCAGACCGTGTTCAGCGGCCAGGCCGGCGAGAACCTTGACAGACGCGTGCTGGAAGTCAAGATCGGCCTGCCGCAGGAGGCCCTGCCGATCGCCAGCCACCTCAACTACCTGCAGGTGAATGTGGTGTTCGCACCGTTGAGCGCGGCCCAGAAAGCGAGCAAGCAGGCCGCCCTGGACGCCGCCAACGGTGGTGGCCGATGAACCCGCTCACCGCCCTGCGCCGCACGCCCCTGGCTTGGCTCCAGACGAGCCATCGGCCGATGCGGCTGCTGGCCGCCATCGCCGGCGTGAGCTTCGCCAATGTGCTGGTGTTCTTCCAGCTGGGCCTGGCCAGTGGGCTGTACGCCAGCCAGAAGCGGCCACTGGAGAGGCTCAATGGCGAGCTGGTGATGGTGAGCCGCCGCTACACCAACCTGGGCGAACCGCTCAACCTGCCCCGCAGCCGCCTGATCCAGGCCCTGGGGGTGCAGGGGGTGAAGGCGGTGACACCGCTGTACATCGGCAAAACCGACTGGCTCAACCGCGACAGCCGTGAGAAAAAGCAGGCGCTGATCTTCGGTCTGGCGCCTGAGAATCCGGCCCTGCGCATCCCCGAACTGGCCAGCGATGCCAGCCGGCTGCTACGGCCCGATGGTCTGTTCTTTGACACCCTCTCCAAGAAGGCCGCCGGTCCGGTGGGCCAGGTGGTGGCCAAAGATGGCCTCTACGAAACGGAACTGCGCGGCAAGCGGGCCGTTGTGAATGGGCTATTCACGATGGGCCTCACCTTCGCCGCCGACATCAACCTGCTCACCTCCGCCAGCAACTTCAAAACCTGGTTTCCCGATCAGAGCAGCGATGACATCCAGCTCGGCGTGATTCAGCTGGAACCGGGCGTCAGCGCGCAGCAGGTACAGGCCACCCTGGCCAGCTTTCTCGATCCCTCAGTGAAGGTGCTCACCCTCAAGGAACTGGAAGCCGTGGAGGTGGACCACTGGCGCAACAACACCTCCTTCGGCCTGATCTTCAACCTGGGAGTGCTGGTGGGTCTCGTCGTTGGCGCGATCATCGTCTACCAGATTCTCTATTCCGATGTAAGTGATCACCTGCCGGAATACGCCACAATGAAGGCGATGGGCTACAGCGATGGCTTCGTGGTGGCCATCATCGTGCAGGAATCGGTGCTGCTGGCTGCCCTGGCCTTCCTGCCCAGCCTGCTGCTGGCGATGGGGCTGTATGCCGTGCTGGCCCGGGCCACCTCCTTGATGATCGCGATGACCATCCAACGGGCCCTGGCGGTGTTCACCCTCACCCTGGTGATGTCCGCCGCCTCGGGCTGGCTGGCCACCGGCAAACTGCGGCGGCTCGATCCCGCCGACATTTTCTGATGGCACCCCTGGACGCTGCAGCCGGGCCGCCGGACAACACCGACACCGGTGGCGAGCGCGAACTGCGCATCGAGGTGCAGCATCTCGACCACTGGTTCGGCGAGGGGGAGGCGGCCAAGCAGGTGCTCAGCGACATCAACCTGACGGTGCATGCCGGCGAGATCGTGATCCTCACGGGCCCCTCCGGCTCCGGCAAGACCACCCTGCTGACCATGCTCGGCGGCCTGCGGGCGGCCCAGAGCGGCAGCCTCCAGGTGCTGGGGGAGGAACTGCTCCATGCCGACAACAGTTGTCTCACCCGGCTACGGCGCCAGGCGGGCTTCATCTTCCAGGCCCACAATCTGTTGCCCTATCTCACGGCCCTGGAGAATGTGCGCTTCGGCCTGGAGGTCACGCCCACCTGGCTGGAGCGGGGCCGGGCAGCGATGAATGACTGCGCCGCCACCATGCTCGGCCAGGTGGGGCTGGCGGAACGGCTGGCCTACTACCCCGAAAAGCTCTCCGGCGGCCAGAAGCAGCGGGTGGCGATCGCCCGGGCCCTGGCCCCCAGCCCCAGCCTGCTGCTGGCTGATGAACCCACCGCCGCCCTGGACAAGAGCTCCGGCCGCGACGTGGTCGATCTGTTCCGTCAACTGGCGGATCGCAGCGGCGCCGCCATCGTGATGGTTACCCACGACAACAAGATCCTCGACATCGCCGATCGGATCGTCGATCTTGAAGGCGGTCAGCTTGTATCCCATCCCTAGTCTGCAGCCGGCAAGGGGGCATCAACAGCCATGACCAAGGCACAGCCAAAAGGAGCCAAGCCAAAAGGACGCGGCAAGGCCCACTTCCTCGCCCCTGGCACCGCCGTGTTCATCGGTGAGCGCAAGCTCAACGAGGCCGAGATCCACCTGTTTGTCTATGACGCCAACACGGTTGAGGAGGCACACCGCGTCAGTCAGGCCGAATGGCGGCAAGCGCGGGATCTGACTGCCCGACACATCTCAGCTGCGACAGTCATGGGACAGCCAGCCGTTGGTTCTGGCGTAGCCGTGGCGGCAAGTCAATCCGCGTGAACCATGGCTCTTTTTGCCGCCTCTGCACGCCGCGGCTGGGGATGCAGGGCT
>JAPLIB010000081.1 GCA_026389335.1 Cyanobacteriota bacterium
CTGACGCTGGCACCTGGGGCCAGGGTTCAAATAGGGCTTCCCGTTGGGTCCGGGGCACCTGAGGCGAGGCCGTTAACGGTGCAATGGACGGCGACAGCGTCACACGCCAGGGAAGCCAGAGATCCGTCAAGACTGTTGGAGCAGGGGCCGGATCGTCAGCGCACTCCTGGCAGCTGCTCAGGGGGGATGTCTTCCATCGATGAAGCCTCCGAATCGGGCACACTCACCTTCGGACGAAAGCAGGCCGGCGGTGATGATTGATGCAGATTCGATGCTGCTCTAAGCCTCCGGGGTTACGGGGCTTCACGAAGGAGGCGTCAACGAGATTGGCTCTGTAATCGGTCGATGCGCCCCCAGCGGCATGGAGGGAGCCTGAAACCGCCCATCTCCATACGGAAAGAGGAACACGCCCGATCCTCTCGAACGGCCAGAAAGCATTAGCTTGTGATTGAGGGGAAAGACCCCCAAGGTTCTCTCCTCAAAACAATCCGGGTCAGTCCCCCGGGAGTCTCTGTGAAGGTGAACTGGTTGGAAACAGGCCCAACGTGGCACCAAACGGTTGCCACCCCAAGTGGACGCATGAGCTATATGCTATTTCTAAGGTTTTGAAGTGTGAAAGCTGGGCTGCATAACCCGGCCAACAGTCACTTCTGGGAAGGTCAAGCCCTGAGCATCTCTTCCCTGAGCCGTGACTGACTCTTTGCCTGCCAGGCCCAAGACAGGTCAACCGTGGAACAAAACGACACCAGACCGGATGGCATCCGAAATGCCAGGTTGTGCATCCGCGACCGGTGCTAAGGCGCCCCTACCGGGGGCGCCTTCCTTTGTGGCGGTAGCCATGGTTCAAGCCCTCGTCTGAACCGTCACTGCCGCTGGGCGCGGCGCTTGGCGTCATCCTGGCCCTGGGCTCGCAGCAGATAACCCTGCATCGCCTCCGGCGTTTCGATAACCGCCAGCAGCCCTGTCGGCCGTGCACCAAGGGAACCATCGGCCAGCAGGCGGCTCACCAAACCCAGTTCCCAGAGCTGCTGGCCGGTGGAACCGGGAGAAAAGAGTTGCTGGTGCAGCACCGCCAGCAGTTCAGCTTTGAGGCTTTCCAGCTGGCCGGGCCGCAAGCGGCGGCTGTTGGGCAGCCCCTGGGCGGCGCCCGCCGGAATCGCCACAGACCGATTGGGTGTCTGCTCCATGCTCCAGCTCAGGCCAGTGCCAGGCAGGCCCACCGTGGTGCGCGGGCCGCCGCTGCGCGCCACCGGAATGTTGAACGACGCGCCGCGACCCCCCACAGAGATGGAACTCAACCCGGCCTTGCCAAAGTTGAAGCGCAGCGGGCCCAGACGGGCAGAACGGCGAAAGCGGAAACCCATGACTCAGCGGCTCTTGACGCAGTAGTTGCCTGAGGAATACCAGCCCAGGGGGGCGCTGGCCTGGTCGGGTTGGCAGGGTGCGGGCCGAGAGGCTCGAAGCTCGTCCATTGCCTCACCTTGTGCATCTGCGATGCTGATCCCAAGCCCTGGCGGGGAGAGGCCAACGATGAACTCCAGTGTTCGCTTGGATCCGCTGGAGCTTCTCCGGCAACAGGAGGCCACCCGCCTGCCCTGGCTGCTCCCCGAACGAAGGCGCCGCATGGCGGAGAGCCCCTTCGCGTTCTTCCGCGGCGCCGCCATCGTGATGGCGGCCGATCTCGGCCGCCAGCCCCACTCAGGCCTGATGGTGCAGCTCTGTGGTGATGCCCATCTGCTCAACTTCGGCTTCTACGGCTCCCCCGAACGGCAACTGCTGTTCGGCATCAACGACTTCGATGAAACCCACCCCGGGCCCTTCGAGTGGGATGTGCAGCGGCTGGCTGCCAGTTTCGTGTTGGCA
>JAPLIB010000157.1 GCA_026389335.1 Cyanobacteriota bacterium
AGCCTCAGGGCCCGCCAAAAGCAGGCCCAGGCCTGGTTCTCAAAGGTTGAGCTCCCAACGCGATCACGATCAACCCACCGTCACACTCCGCAGCTGGCTGTCGCGTGAATCTCGCAGCTGAGATGTGTCGGGCAGCCAGCCAGGCGCCTGTCTTCAATTGCCCAAGTGTGGCGATAACGTATGAGGAAACTGCGCAGCAAAGGGTTGCCTGCGCCAGATCACGCTGGCGTGACCACATCAGCACCATGCCGTAAAGAGAAAACAGATAGAGGGGGAAAAACTTGAAACCAAGCTCGCTGATCAGGCGCCGGGCAAAGTCGAAGGCCCCATCCAGATTGGATACCACAAGCTCACTGGCAGTGGAGCCAAGCACTGTCATGCCTAATGCTTCACCCAGATATAAATGGAAAACACCATACCAGGCTGCCAAAGGAACGAGGAGCCATAGCAAATATCGGCTCAGCTGTCTTGGTTTTCTTCTCCAGGCAAGAGTCAATATAGAACCAACAACCACGCCCAATGCGTTCTGCTTTGCGGCGATGGCCGTGGCAGCGGCTAGGGCAGCAAGGCCAAGGGGTGGCGCCCACGGGCTGCCTTGGGCTGGCAAGGCGGGCTGAACCTGAGAGCGCCGAATATGGAGAAGGAAAAAATGAAACGATAAAAGTTCAAAAAAGGTGGCGAGCATATCTGGCCTGAACACAAAGATCGAGCCAGGAAATGCGACAAAAAACAACAGCAGGTAAAGCCCAAGAGAAAGGGACAGAAGACGCGGCTGAATATCAGAAAAGCACTCGGTGAGAATCCTTCGCAGGCAGGCGATACTCAGGATGATCATCACAAGAACGAGAGCCCTGCCGATGATGGCAATCGCCATCACCTGATCGGAGCTCAACCAAGCCAGAAGAGGTGCGATCAGGATGAACGTGAACGGCGTAAATGAGCTGATGGTGACCGGAAGCTGATCGGGTCGCGTGACGGGTGGCAGCCCATCCGCGACACGCTGAGCGGAGGCGACGGTAATGTGCTCGGTGCCGAGTTCAAAAGCTGGTGAGAAAAAATGAACCAGAAAACTAAGCAGAACGTGGGCAGCTCCCGCTACGACGACCACTGCAACCGCAAGGCAAACGAGGCGGACCGACCGTGGTTTGCCCATCAATAATTGCTTCTGGGAATGCCACATATTCATCAACACGATCACCGATAATTAGGGGGCAGGTATCAAGGAAGGCTTCTCACGACACTTGGTCGAGATCGGGGTAAAGGTTACTGAGGCACTCCCGGAAGCGGGCGCGTGCCACCTGCTGCGTGGCATTGAGCCGGATCCAGTCGAACGCACCTTCTCCGAGACGGACACGCTGTTCGCTATTGACACAGATGGCGCGAATAGCCGCCGCCATCGCCTCCGCATCGGCGGCCACCAGCTCACCGGTGGAACCGGCAATCACAAACTCCTCAGGTCCGCCGCAACGGGTGCTCACCACCGGCACGCCGCAAGCCATCGCTTCCAGCGCAGCGATGCAGAGACCCTCCTGGTGGGAGGGAATCACGAACAGATCCAGGCTCTGCAGCAGTTGCGCCAGCTGCTCTTCCCTGAGATAGGGATGGCAGATCACACGGCCCTGCAATCCGAAGCGTTCGATCAGGGGTTGCAGGAAGCGGCCATCCCGTTCGCCGCTGAGATGCAGCTGAACGGGATGCCCCAGGCGCAGCAGCCTGGCCACCGCTTCAAGCAAGAGGGTGATGCGCTTGCGCGGGTCGCTATAGCGGCCGGAGAAGCCCAGGCGCCAGGGCATCCGGCGATCGGGGGCGGGGTGGAACCAGCGGGAATCCGGAGGCAGGTACAGCACCCCGGCCGGCGCCCGGCCACCGATCGCCTCGAGTTCGCGGGCCGTGTGCTGACTGATCGTGAGGATGCGCCCTTGGGGGGCCCGAAGCACCTGCCGTTCCATACGGCGCAGCACAGGAGCATTGATCGTGGTGTCAAGCAGGCGCCGATACCAGGGGAAGCCGCGCACCCGATCGACGCGATCGCCGTGCCAGGGGGTGCCCACCCAGGCCAGGAACGGCACGCCGCAGCGCAGGTAGCGATAGGCGCAGAGTGGATTGCCGGTGGTGACCAGATGCAGATCGGCGGCGGCGATCAGGCGCCGCCAGGGGCGGGTGGCCCAGTAGTGGCTGAATTCCAGCTCCGGCAGCCAGGCGCCGATGGCTTCGCCGGGCACCTCGGGCCATACAGGCTCGCGGCGGGCAGCCGGACGGCGACCGGAGAGAAGGTGCGGCAGCGGCACTGAGAGTTCGGGGCTACAGCTCCAGGGCTCGTACCAGGCCAGGGTGCTGGTGATGCCGAGGGCTGCCAGCTCCTGCACCAACCAGCGGGTCTTGGCCGGCACGCCGCCGCTGGAAGGCTGGATGGTGCTGATCAGGGCGCGCAAGGGGGGCGCTGGCATCGAGGGGCGGAGGTCTGAAAGAGTTGTGGGTGCCGGTGCAGGAGGGAAGCCCACCGATGGGGAATGGTCGCACTGGCCGAACCGCCGTCTCCAGAAGCCTGTTTCTGCTGCAGCGCCTGCTGGGCAAGCTGAACAGGCCCCAGAAGCTCGAGCTGCTGGCGCTGGCACCCAGTGCCCTGCTGGTGGCAGGTCTGGATCTCGGCCTGATCGTGCTGATCGCCCGGCTGGTGGGCGTGCTTGGGCAGGGCGGCGGCCAGCCGGTGCAGCGCCTGGTGCTAGCGGTGATTGGCTTGGGCTGGAGCGTGTCGCTACTGAAGGGCGGGCTGCGTTTGTGGCAATACCGGCTCGGGGGGAAGATCTGGCAGCAGCTGAGTAGCCGCATGCTGGAGCGGCTGCTGGCCCAGCCCTATCTGTTCCATCTCAACCGCAGCCGCGCCGAGCTGAGCACCCGGCTGCTGCTGCAGCTGGCCCAGGTGAGCCGGCTGGTGGTGTTGCCGGCGGTGCTGGTGATCGGCAGTGCCGCCACGGTGCTGCTGCTGGTGGCTGGGCTGCTGTGGCTGGCCGGCCCGCTGGCGCTGCTGCTGATGCTGCTGGTGGCTGGGCTCTATGGCCTGCTGGTGCTGCTGCTGCGCCAGCCGCTGCGGCAGCTGCAGGAGCGGCGGATGTCGGCGGAAGTGGCGGCCACGGCCGAGGTGCTGGAGGCCTTGGCGGCGATCCGCAGCGTGCTGCTGGAAGGGGCGCAGCGGCAGGTGCTGGAGCGGTTTGAACAGCTGACGCTGCAGATCGAACGCAGCCTGGGGCTGAGTGAAGCCCTGCCGCAGCTGCCGCGGCTGCTGGTGGAGCCGGTGGGGCTCACGGGCGTGCTGCTGCTGCTGCTGATCCCCGAGATCCGCAGTGCCGGCGCCAGCACGCTTCCCTGGCTGGCGCTGGTGACGGTGGCGATGCTGCGCCTGGCCCAGCCACTACAGGAGCTCTCCCAGGCCCTCAACCAGCTGCAGGGCAGCACGCCGCTGCTGCGGGAGTGCGTAGCCCTGCTGGAGCTGCCGCTGCCACCACCGGATACCAACCGGCCGCAGGCGGAGAACGGCCCCTGGCAGCGGCTGCGACTGGTGGATGTGAAACTGCGCTATCCCGGCCAGAGCCGCTGGGTACTGGATGACCTGAACCTGGAAATCGTGCGCGGTGAACGGCTTGGCCTGGTGGGAGCCAGCGGCAGCGGCAAGAGCACGCTGGCGGCCCTGCTGCTCGGGCTGCTGCAACCAGAGGAGGGCCAGCTGCTGCTCGACGACCTGCCGCTGCAGGGCGGCCGACTGCGGCGATGGCAGCGCCAGTGCGCCGAGGTGAGCCAGCCGATCCGGCTGCGGCCCGACAGCCTGGCCGAGAATCTGTGGGGCTGGCAGCCGGCCGGAGAGGAGAGCCTCCTATGGGATGTGCTGGAGCAGGTGGGGCTGATGCCGCTGGTGCGCGGCTTGCCGCGCGGCCTGCAGACGGAGCTGGGCGATGACGGCCTGCGGATCAGCGGTGGCCAGCGGCAGCGGCTGGCCCTGGCGCGGGCCCTGCTGCGCCGGCCGGGCCTGCTGGTGCTGGACGAAGCCACCAGCGGCCTCGATCAGGGGGGCGAATCGGCCCTGCTGGCGGGGCTGGAGAGCAGCACGGCCGGCAGCAGCGTGGTGGTGATCGCCCATCGCGAAACGACGATGCGCCGCTGCTCGCGGCTGGCGCTGCTACAGGGGGGGCGGATCATCGATCAGGGCGGCTTCGCTGAGCTGGAGCAGCGCTCGGCTACCTTCCGGACTTTGCTCGCCAGGGCCTGAGCAGGGCCAGCACCATGGCGCCGGCCAGCGGCAACCCCGACCACTCCGCCATGGCCAGCATGGCCTCGGCCGCAGCCTGACGACCTGGGTGGGGCAAGCCGGAAAATACCGTCGTGAGCCTGAGCTGCTCTAGAAGGCCAGCCAGCCCTCCCGCCAGGAAGCAGAGGGCCAGGCCAACCATGCAGGTCAGCCACAGCAGCAGGGCATGCCGACGGAACTCGGCTCTCCCGTGCTCTGGGCGGATCAGCAGGCAGGCGGCTGTGCAGGTGGCGAGCAGCATGACCCACTGCTGGCCCCACGACAGCACCAGCAGCGCCTGGCTGGGCTGATCGAGGGCCACCCAACTCACGATCCAGGCGAGCAGGGCGGCCTGGGCAGTAGCGGCCAGCAGGCTCATAGCCACCAGGGCTAACAAGGGGGAGTGGCCCGGGATGGGGCCGGATCCAGCCAACCGCTGCGCAGCAGTGGGGTGAGTTCCCGGAAGGGCGGCATCCGCTCAGGGTTGATCCAGCAGGGGCCGACGGCTGCGGCGTTGAACCTGATGCCGGTGGGAAGGCCTGGCAGCGCTGCGGGGCCCGCCGTCGGTTCCGGCCATTGGGCCCGATCGAGACCCACGACCCTGTCGTGACGGAGGGCGCCATCGGGTGCGGGATGGGGTCCGAAACGGTGAACGGCAAAGAGCCGGTTTTTGTGAGAGTTGAGCGGCTCGCCGGCGGCTCCCCCCCCATACCAGCCGATCCATTCCCCCACAAACAGGTTGTCGCGCAGGCGGAGGGCAGCGATCGGACCCTGGAGCAGCTTCAGCCAGGTGTTGTGGCCATTGCTTGGACCATTGAGGAAGAGGTTGCCTTGGAGCGTGACAGGCCCTCCGGGCAGGGGGGTAGCGCTGATGCCGGCGAAGGAGTTCACCACCAGGTTGGCGTCGATCAGGATCGGAGCGGAGTTGCCGTCAAGCTCGATCGCATCATCGCTGCTGCCGGCGATCAGGTTGCCGCTGACGCGCGTCTGTCCGGTTTGGGTGGCGAGTTTGAGAGCATCGCCGGAGTGAACCACGAGATTGGCTCGAATCGTGTGGTCGCTGCCGTCAAGCGAGATCAGCGAACTATTGGAGTAGCGATAGAGCTCAGCCCAGGTGAGCCAGCGCCGCCAGTGATGCTGCGGGGCGTGGTGGTAAGCGTTGTGTTCCACCCGGATCCGCCTCGGGGGCCGCAGGCTGGGGTTGGAATTGATCGCCACATCGGCAGCGGTAAACAGATTGTTGTGGAGATAGATCTCGCGGGCATCCCAGAGCTGGATCGCCGCGCCGACGGCGAAATCGAAGTGGAGATGGCTGATCTCCACATAGGAAGCCCGGATCCAGAGCGTGGCCGTCTGATGGCCCCCCGCCCGGCTGCGGACCGGGATGGGGCGGTGCACGGTGAGGCGATGCAGGCGGGGCTGGCTGCCATCGGGCAGGCAGAGCCAGAGGGTTCGGGTCCGGAACCAGCCGACGGGCGCCTCGGCATGGAAGAGCGGCCAGGCGCCGTGCCGACGGCACAGAGCAATGAATTCGGGAAGCGACTGAGCCTGGAATGCCGCCTGGTCGTCGAGGCTCAGGGCACTGATCGATGGGGCCAACGTGGTGGTGAACACCCTTGGATCGCGCTGCCGCCAGTGCCAGCGGGCGGTCTGCTGCGGAGGTGCCGCACCGCTGATCACCGCCGTGCCGGGAATCGCGGCCCGGATCCGCAGCGGTTTACCCGGCAGGCCCCCACGCCGCAGCAGCACAGTTTCGCGGTAGGTGCCCGGCCAGAGCAGGATCGTTTCGCCCGGTGCCGCCAGCACGACGGCCCGGGCGAGGCTGCGAAGCGGCCACTGCCTGGCGTGGCCGATCAGCAGATCGGATCCCCAAGGCGCCACATGCACCACACCGTGGCGCAGCCAGGCGGTGGGCATGCCGAGGTACTGGCCGGCACCGACGCCCACCAGCAAAACAGCGGCGATGGTTCTGGGGATGCGGCTACGCACCCCGAGCCTCTCCGGCCTTCGCGGTTGCGCGACAGAGTGCGCTGTTCAGGCTCAGAGCCAGCAATGCGTTGACCGGGAACAGCTCGGTGAGCGGCAGGGTGAAGCCACCCAGCAGTACGGCCAGCAGAAACGGCCGCAGCCGATGATCGCGGCGCCAGACCCACAGCAGCAGGCCGTAGAAAGCCAGCAGCGCCAGCAGGCCACCCTGAAGCAACAGGAGGGTGGGAAGGCTGTCGGTGGGGCTTGAGCTGAGCAGGCCATGGCCTAACAGCCATTGCCCGGGATGGCTGGAATGCAGCAGGAAGGAAACTCTCCTGATCCGCCCGGTGAGCGACTGCCAGAGGTCGAGCCGGCCCAGGATCAGCGGCAGAGCCGCAACGAAAGGCACCAGCAGCAGCAACAGGCTGAGCCTTGCGGTCCGGGGCAACCGCCGGCCGCGGCAGGTCCAGAACAGCATCACCACAGCCCAGCTGAGCAGACCAGTGGCGGAACGGGCCAGCAGCAGCGGCGGCAGGGCCAGCAGTGCCAGTGGTGGCAGGAGGCGGCGATTCGGCAGATAGGCGATGCAGAAGCCGAGCAGAGCCGCGAGCGCTACCCCGAGGCTGTTGGGCTGGATGAAGCTGCCCACCAGCCGGGTGGGCAAGCCGAGGCTGGCCTGGGCGAACTGAGCAGCGGCGGGGCCGAAGGACATCGGCAGGCCACGCACCGCCTCCACCAGCATCAGGGGCAGCTGCAATAGCAGCAGAGCGGCCATGGCCTGGGCGAGGCGGGCCAGAACGGCGGGCCGACTGGCCGGACCCGCCAACAGCAGTAACGGCAGCCAGAGCTGGCTGCGCAGAGCCGGAAGAAGGGCTGTCAGCGGAGCCTGGGGCAGGGAGAGGGCGATGCTGAAGCCGACACTGGCCAGCAGTGGCAGGGCCGGCAGCAGGCAGCTCCAGAGCGGCCATGACCAACGCCCCAGCAGCATGGCCGGCAGCACGGCGAGCGGCAGGCCGAGCAGGATCAGCAGCCGGGCGGTCTTGAGCCAGGCCCAGGCCGGCGGCGATCGATGCAGACGCTCCAGAGACAGCCGCTCCAAGACCCCTGATGATGCGGGGGAAACCCTCCGGGGTGAGCAGGCGCTCACCAGGCCTGCCGGCGGCCCGGCCTGGGGGCAGAAGGCCTGACGATCGCGCTGGTAGGCCTCAGGGGCGATCAGGCCGATGCGGGCCAGCAGAAACGGGGCACCGTTTGCCAAGCTGGCCACCAGCAACAGCAGCGCCAGCAGCCTGCCCAGGCGGGGATGGGGCTCAGCCACCACCGGCGATGCTGGTTTCAGGGGCAGAGCTCGACCTGAGCGCAGCCTGGTGGGCCTGCTGGGCCCGCGCCTGTTGGACCAGAGCAGGCACCGACAGCACCGAGCCGAGGCTGATGCCGCAGAGCATCAGCACGAACGGATCCCCATACACCCCGGCGGCGGAGCTGAAGAAGGGCAGGTTGGAGAGAGCGAAGGCCAGCAGGCCGATTTCGAACACGGCGGTCTGGGGAGGGAGCAGGCGGAGAAGGGAGAGATTGCGGAGCAGGGTCTGAGTCAGCCCCCAGGAGCTGCCAACCACCACGATCAATCCGGGGGCACCAAGCTCTGCCACCAGCTTGCCGAGGCCGCTCTCACTCACATAGGTGCCGCTGGCAATCTGCACCTGACCAATATCGGCCGCACCGGTCTGGGCGAGGGTGCCCACGCCTAGACCGATGCCTTCGGAGATCTCGAGGCCGCGTTGGAAGGCGTTGAGGCCCAGCCCGTTGAAGCGATCCCAGAGGTCGCGAGGGGCCGAGCCGGCACGATCGACGTATTCGCCGAAATCACCGCCGAGAAATTCGGCGGGATCGAGAACAAAAACAAGAGAGGCCAGGCCCGCCGCAACGACCACGCCACCGAGCAGCTGGCGGCGATTGCTGCTGCTGCCGTAGCGGTTGACCAGCAGTAGGAACAGACCGATGAAAACCACGAACTGCACGATCGCCTTGCGACGGCCGGTGAACAGGCTTATCACCGCCAGACTGGCCGCCAGCGCCAGCCAGCGGATCCGAGGGGCGCCCGTGCTGCCGGAGAAGGCGAAGATCAACGCCAGGCAGGCAGCGATCGTGAGGTGGATGGCGGCCATGTCGGTGCTGCGCCACAGACCGGTGGCCCCCTTGGTGTAAAACCCATAACGGAAATGAATCAGCTGCCCTCCTCCGATCGCATCGAAAAGAGGAATATCCATGCCGCGGTAATCGAGAAAAGTGGTGAAGGCGAACAGGCCGGCCCCGGCGAGATAGATCAGCAGCAGGCGGCGCAGCAGGCGTTGATCACGGCCCAGCTGGAAGCCCACCCAGATGCCCAACATTGGCGCCAGGTAAAATCCCACCCCGATCAGCACCCGAATCGGCATCCCCCAGCGCAACAGACCGTTGACGGTCTGGAAGGACAGCAGCGCCAACAGCAGCATGCCCCAGGTGGTGAAGCCTGGGTTAGTGGCGAACATCAGGGGCAGTTCCAGGCGGCCGCCGCGCTTTTGGTAGAGCACATAGGCACTGCCCACGAAAGCGATCAGGGCCAGACCTACATAGAAACCCGGCTGGTCGGGGGTGAGCTTGCGGAGCGGATCCTGGGCAAAGCCGATCACAACGGTGAGCAGCAGGCCGCTGCGCCAGTCGTCGCTGAGCAGCACCAGAGCGAGAGAGCCCAGCAGCAGGGCAAGCAGCAGGGTGGTCACGGCGTGGGCTCTGGGTGGGTGTGGTGATCCCCATTCTCGGTGCTAAGGCCGGCACGGAGTTGGTTGTGCTCCACGAGGAGGGAGGCGTAGGTGTTCTCTAGCCTGGCGGCGATGGCAGGCCAGCCGTAGGCGCTGGCGGCGAGATCCAGGGCGGCAGTTCGCATGGCCGCAGGCGGGCCGCCTAGGGCGGCCTCCAGGGCAACACTGAGGGCATGGGGCTCAGGATCGCAGAGCCGGCCGGCACCAGCGGCGGTGATCGCCTCGGCCAGTGCCACCCCGGGGCTGAGGATCGTTGGGGTACCGGCGGCAAGGGCCTCGATGGCGGCGATGCCGAAGTTTTCTGAGGCTGAGGGGAGCACGAACCAATCGGCTTGGCTCATGGCCTGCCACTTGGCATCCCCCTCCAGGAAGCCGAGCCAGTGGCAGCGGTGGGCGATACCGGCGCGGGCAATCTGCTGCTGGAGGCGCTGCAGATAGGCAGGCTCGCCAGCGCCGGCAATACGCAGCTGCCAGGGGGCCTGGGGCAGGCGCTGCTGCAGCAGGGCTAGGGCATCGATCAAGCGCTCCAGTTGTTTTTTGGGGTGGATGCGGGAGAGAAAGAGAAAGGTGGGGCCGCTCTGAGCTGCGCCTGACTCAACCGGCGACGGGCTCAGGGGGGACAGATCTGGCAGCTGAACGCCCAGGGGCAGCACCCAGGTGCGAGGTGGCAGAGCGAGGGCCGCCGCCTGGTCGCGCTCGGCGGTGCTGGTGAAGTGCAGCGCAGCCGCATTGGCGAGGTTGCGGTGTTCAATCAATCGCCACAGCAGCTGCTTGCGGCCGGCGCTCTGGCTGAGACTCCACTGGTTGAGCTGGCCGATGGTGCGCAGCACGTAGGGCACGCGCGCCATGCGCGCCTGGGCCATCGCGCTGGTGGAGGGCCAGGAGAAGAGCGCATGGACATGCAGGAGCTGGTAATCGCGCATGTGCGCGGCGAGCCAGCGGTTCAGTCCCGGGCTGATGGCGAATTCACGCAGGGGCCGCAGGGGCGGGCTCCAGCGCCCAAAGGCGAGCACGGGCACGCCAGCGCGCTCAAACCAGCGGCCAAGGGGCATGGATCGATCGATGCCGGGGCCGTGGTCGTTGGTGGTGAGGATCGAAGCCTCCACACCCTGCTGGCGCAGGGCGGCAACCATCGCCAGCACGGCGGCGGAGGGGCCGCCGCGCAGGGGGCTGATCGAGGGGATCACGTGCAGAACCTTCACGGCAGCTCCAGATCCAGGTGGGTGTGCAACCAGTGGCGCAGCACGAGCAGGCTCCAGCGCCGGGCCCAGGGGCTGAGATCGATGGCGTTCGGCGTGCTGGGCATGGGCATGGCTGCACCGGGCTGCATGGGCGAATCGGGCTGCTCAAACCAGTTCTGAAAGGGAAAGGCGAAGCCGCGCTTGGCCTCCAGGGGCAGGCGTTCGAGGATTTCGGGCACGGCCTGCTGGAGCAGTTGTTTACCACTGGCCAGGCGCTGGGCCGCCGGGATCGGGGCGAGCTCGGCGAGCAACTGGGCATCCACCAGAGGCAGGCGCAGCTCGAGGCCATGGGCCATAGAGAACACGTCGCTGTCGCGCAGGAGCTGCTGGCCCATGTAACGGCTGCTCTCCAGCCAGGCGATCTCATCGACCAGGGAAGGGAAGGCGGCGGTGCTGGCTTCCTCAACCGGATCGACAGGCTCGAGCTGCCAGTGCCGCAGCAGCTGCCGCACTTCACGGGGGGCGAAGAGGCCGCGCTGGCAGCGATGGGCCGTGGCGGCAGTGGCCGGAGCGGCGAAGAACGCCGCTAAGCGCTGTGAGCGATGGGAACGGCGCTGAGCGAGCAGCTGGGCAAGCAGAAGCCGTAGAGGGCCGAGGCGTCGATGCCAGCGCAGCAGGCGGGGGATGCGGCTGAAGCTTGGGTAGCCGCCAAAGAGCTCATCGCCGCCGAGGCCGCTGAGCACCACCTTGAGGCCCTGCTGGCGCGCCAGGGCAGACACGCAATAGGTGTTGAAGCCATCGACCGTGGGCTGATCGATGGCGGCCAGAAAGCCCGGCAACAGCTCAGCCGCCTTGTGGACATCAAGTTGCAGGGAGATGTGGTGGGCGCCGAACTGGGAGGCGAGCGCAGCAGCCCGGGCCGATTCGTCGTGGCTGGACTGGGGAAAGCCGATCGTGAGGGTGGTGAGGCCGCGGGGGGCCAGGGCGAGCACGGCGGCCGAATCCAGCCCCCCGGAGAGGAACAGGCCGAGGGGAACATCGCTGAGCAGGTGCGCTTGCACCGAACGCTCGAGGGCCTGGCGGCAGCGCTCGATGGCCGCTTCCGGGTTGATCGATTCAGGGTGCGCGAAGGGTGGTTCCCAGAAGCACTCCAGGGTGAGGGTGCCCTCGCGCCAAACGGCACAGTGACCCGGCGGCAGGCTCTGCACGCCAGCCACCAGGCTGAGGGGCTCCGGCACGCTGCCAGCGCCGAGGAAGGCGGCCAAGGCGGTGACGTTGAGGCGACGCTCCACGAGGCCAGTGGCCAGCAGGGCACGCAACTCTGAAGCGAAGAGCAAATCGCCCGTCTGGGATTGCCGGAGGTAGACGGGCTTGATGCCGTAGGGGTCGCGGGCCAGCAGGGCTGTGCGCTCCTGGCGATCCCAGAGGCAGAAGGCATACATGCCGCGCAGGCGTTGCAGGGCGGCACGGCCCTGGCGGGCGAGCAGGGCCAGCAGCACTTCGGTGTCGCTGCTGGAGCGAAAGCTGTCGCCCTGCGCTTCAAGCTCGCGGCGCAGGACCTGCTGGTTGTAGATCTCACCGTTGAACACCAGCACATAACGGCCGCAGGCCGAGTGCATCGGTTGGTGAGCGGCGGCAGAGAGATCCTGAATTGCCAGGCGCTGGTGGAGTAGAAGGGCAGCAGGTCCGGTGGCGGCTGTCTCATGCCAATGGCCGGCATCATCAGGCCCGCGGTGCTTCAAGGCTACGGCCAGTTGGCCCGCCAACTGATGGGTGTTTGAGTCGGATTGAAGAGGAGCAGTCTGGATCTGGCCGGCAATGCCACACATCGGTTAGCTATCCCCTGCCTTGCCTGGCAGGGCAATCAGATTGCCCTCAAAAGCCTTTGCTTCGATCCAATCAGAAGCAGGCACCAGCTTGCCAGAGGATTGAATGTGGAAAAGATTGTAATTGCCGATTGCCAAATTTTGCTTGATTGCTGGGATTGTGCTGGTTTGGGCTTCAATCAATAGGGCGTCGATGCGCTGCTCTTCCAGGAGAGCCTGAGCGCCAGCGAGGGCGTGCGGCTCATAGCCCTCCATATCCAACTTCCAAAGCCGAATGCGTTCAATCTTCTTCTCTTGTGCAAAGTCATCAAGAGTGATCATATTAATGAGTTCTTCATCAAGCTGTTGATTTCTGTACCAATCTTGCCGGAACGTAGACTCACCGCCGGCAAGGCGGATTTTTAGTTGCTGTTTATCGGCACCAAGTGCCAGTGGAACAATCTCAACCGCCCACTTGGGATAGCGACGCAGGCAGCTCTGGAGCCATTGCATTTCGTGGCTGACGGGCTCAAAGGCGAAGGTTTGTACCCCAGGCAGATTAGAGAGGCTCACCACGTATTGCCCGATATTTGCACCACTATCAATAAAAACTCCACCGCCCTCCTGGTTCAGCCAATTCCTGAGCCAGTTCATCTGAAGCGGACCTTCATAATCTCCATAAACAAGCCATCGATTGGGTGACCTCATCAAGATCCAACATCCAGATGTGGCCATTGGCGCATTCCACCGTTGCTTTGCCGAGGGCGGCGAGCTTCTTCCCGTAAAGCTTTTCAAGCAAACCAAGCTTTCGGGGAAGAGGGGCATTGTGCGCAAATAGCGCAGGCTTGCGGGAAGAGAAATAGGATCAGGATTCATATGCTAGTTTATAAATATGGCTTGCACAGGCGCTAGCCGAGAATTGCTGATGCCATGTTTGGCAGGATTGCCAGACAGCACCTGGATTAACGAAGCGCTGAGAACAACTTGTGACATCTTCAGGAGTGAGATAATGGACTGGCTGACCAGGGGTCTTGTGGGCAATGATTGGAACAATACCATGGGCACAGTAGGCCGCGTAAACACCCGATTTGGAGAATTGATTCGGCTCAGAATAGAAGAAACCAAATCGGCTGGAGAGCAAATATTTCTGGATTTCTGATACAGGCAGCGAGCCAAGAACGCTTACTTCAGAAACAAGCTCATCAGGCAATTGCATCGTCTCACCAATGTCAATCACGCTAACATTAGCTCCAAACAAGCGCCTATAGCCGCCCTGCGAAGCCACGAGAGCATGAGCATGCCGGCGCTTCCCAGGGGATCCGAAAACCACCACCTGTAAGGGCCTATTCTCCGGTTTAGGTGCATCCTTGCTTTCGCCCACGTTGGAGCAGGTGGGAAGAAAGGAAAGGCGATGCGCTCCGCACAGAACCTTCAGCCAACGGGATCCTGTTTCCTGATTTTGCACCGAACCGGAACTAGCGGCTGCCAGGAGAATGCAATAGCCGCGTTGGAGCGTTGCTGCAAGCTTTCGTTTCCATTGCCGCCCATTCGAAAATGGGAGCTCATGGAAATAGGTGATGACCCTGCAGCCATTCAGCCTCCAACGCAACACCTGAAGCAGCAGAGGCCAGCTGATGCCAAGGGGGCTATAGGCCAGAGGGGTGAATTCCAACAGGATAGGGATGCTGCCCTCAACCAATGGATGGGTCTGCCAGTGCACAATTTGGACAGCCGCTCCGATTCGCTCCAACTCTGTTTTGATGACGCTGGCATGATCGGCGAGGCCGCAAGAAGCAGTTTGCGATCTAGGGATGATGATCAGCACATGATGATCACTGGTGCGCAAGGAGCGCTTGCTGAAACGCATGGATGGTATGTCTGTAATGCCAGCGGTCTGCAACGCATCTACATGCTGAGCTACGCATTTTAAGATCCTCTCGATCATGGGCGAGCTTTGAGAGCTCTTCAGCCAAACTGCCGGCATCGCCATTCGCAACGACGCGGACACATCGGGATGGATCGACCATTTCGGCAGCAGCTCCTACCCCCTCTGCCGCGATCACCGGCAGGCCGCAAGCCATCGCCTCATTCACCGACACGCCCCAGGGTTCATCGGGGCTGGGATGCACGAACACAGCCGCCATGGCGTACCAGCGGGGCAGCTCGCCATAGGCGACGTAGCCAGGGGTGTGCACCGCGGAGCCGAGCGGGGCCAGCTCCGCCTGCACGGCCTCGCGCAGCGGACCATCACCAACGAGGATCAGGCGTGCACGGGGGCAGCGGGCCTGCAGCAGGGCGAAGGCGCGTACAAGCGTGAGCGGGTCTTCGCGGGGATGCCACTTGAGAATACCGAGCACCACAAAAGCGTCCTCAGACCAGCCCAGGTGGACGAACAGGGCGGGACGATCGACTCCGGCGGCGGCGGCAGCAGATGCAAACCAGTCGTTGTCGACGGCATAGGCAAAGCGGTGGCTCGGCCTCTCCACACCGGAGAGAGTGCGCAGGTAGGTGTGGGCCTGCTCCCCTACGGGATGCCAGGTATGGAACAGGCGCTGAATCGGGCCGATGCCCAGGCGCCGCAGCCCGCCGCGCAGGCCGTGAAAGGTGGTGTGGGACAGGGTGTTGTCGGAGCGCAAGCCGATGCGCTGGCCCATCAGCCGCAGCAAGATCGCCAGCAGCAACTGGCAGCGGGGGAAATAGCCGCAGATCACCACCAACTGGGGCCGCTGGCGGCGCAGCTGTCTGGCCAACCGCCAGATCGCCAATGGACTGGTGCTGCGGAGATAGCGGTGGGGGTAGGGACGACCCTGGAGATGATCCCAGCGCGGCGCGAAACCCAGTTCCCCATCACATTCGGAATTCAGGCTTGTCGGTGTGGTATAAATCACCTCGAGCTCGAAGCGTTGCTGCTGGTGGATCAGCGCATACAGGGGAGCGTCGAACTGGGTTTCGCGATTCTGGATGATGACCAGAGGAATGGGGAGAGGCTGTACACATCCATCAGCTGTGGAAGACATCACATGAGCAAGGGTGTAGGGCCTGGATTGGCAACAGCTTTTGCCATGGCCTCAAGAGCCTCACTGTCAGACCGTCTTGGGTCAAACTGATCGATCATCTGCCCGCAAAGCGGCTGAAGTTGAGGCCGAGAAAATGGGTGACCTGGGGCTGCAAAAACTGGCTGTTGACCAAGAAATGCCGCCCAGGCGCTGAAGGTAGACGAACCTGAACCCATCAATAACCGTGTATGACTGAGCACCATCAGATCCACAATCGCATTGGACGGAGCAAGCAGCGAAACAGCAGGGAGTTGCAGAAGTGGCCGCAGCTGGGAAGCGGATCCATCCGAAACGACTACGGCTGGCACATTCCAACCGGAATAGGAACGGATTAACTGAAGCGTTTCAAGGAACCATGAGAGGGTGTCTTCTGCAGCCAACCAACCCAATCGCAGCTGTCTTTGTAACTCGCAGACTCAGGTGGTGGTGCAAAGTCTTTACCAAGACGTATGTTGACGCCAATCGGCGGTATATGCAAACGTTCAATCCGGCGACGGTGCCGGATTGCCACGATTTGAACTAGGTCAGACTTCAACTGGACTTGATATGGATTAAGCCTGGAGAACGAGTCATCTCGACCATCGACGTAATACAGCAGGTGATTGCGATGGGCAAGCTCCGAGGGATCACGCCCGCGTGACTCACGAGCCACATCACAACGCAAGCGAAGCCATGGCGCAATTAAGGGATGGAAACCACCAGAGTGGGAACGGAACAGGCCGGCGAGAGCAATGCGTCCCAAATATTGATCCGTAGGCACGGTGCCACGCATGAGGTGACCAAGGGAAAACCGGAGCCAGAATGGCGAAACAAACTTGGCACCATAGGCATAGTGATAAACCCTTGCACGCGACCACTGAAATAAGCGGTTTCCAAGACCAGTCCCGCGTGCAAAAACCGGCACAACGAAGGAATTGTTCAAGATTTACACAGGCTTGCGCAGAAGAGCATTGTAATGTCCACCAATCCAGCCATGGTCAACCAATTCAAAAGAACCCTCGAACCCATAAATACGCGCCCAGAGCTTGGGCTTACAGAAGTAATGGTGCAGCGTTTCTTCTGTCATAATATTGACATGAGTAGGATCAGAATAGGCCATGGGCCACGGATGGCAAGGAGTGCTTGAAAAGAAGAGGCCTCCGGGCTCAAGAACTCGATATATCTCGTCAACCAATTCCAGGAAAGGATATCTCGTACCTCCCCTTGAGTCAGCCAGCAAGCGCGGCACATGCTCCAAAAAATCAAACGCAATGATCACACTTACGGCCTCATTGCCATAGGGTATCGGCTCAATGGAAAGATTGCAGGCAATCACATGAGGCGAGGAACGTATATCGAGTCCTGCAGACTGATCGCAGAAAAAGTGATTGCGGGTGGCAAGGCCACTGCCTAAGTCGATTGAAAGAGAACCTGGCATGCCCCTGAAATTATGTCGATCGAACAACGCCTGCTGCCAGGCCATGTTGCGAGGCGGTGTTCGCAGAACAAGTGAGGTGAGTCTGCTACGAATGAGGGTGCGCACGGCCGAAACCAACGCAGGTTTGAATGAATCAATTGACATTAAATTAACTGAGATGCAAAAAAATGAGGCTTTGAAAAGTCCGAAACCAGATCCTTGACTTCCAGAAACCAAGCCGCACGGCCTCTAGAACATAGCGATGGCATCGGCGGTCGCAATTGCGCCTCAGGTTTTTCACATTGGCATCGCGGTGGACCATCACCGAAGCGTGGTCAGGAATGTCGATGGCGATGCCACGCTCGAGAGGAATGCTGTCGACGCGCAGGGGCATGCCGTTGGTCGCCAGCTGGCTGTCGGTGCGCAAGGTGTTCCCAGGCGGGACCGCAGATCTCCAGATCAGCCGTTCGAGTTGGGCATGGACACCCAACACCAGCGAAACACTCACCATCACGCCTCAAAAAAGCGGATGCTGCCGCCGCGGAAGCGGACCTGATCAGGGAGGAACAGCAGCCAGCGATATAGCCGCAGCGTGAGCTTGAGCCCCAGCCAGCCACTCGCGAGGCGCAGCCAACGGCTGGGCTCCAATCCCGCATCGGGATGGAAGCCAGGCTGAAGAGTGGAGATGCAACGCAAGGTTTGCCGGCAACGCGCAAAATTGAATCGTGCCAGAACACGCAGGTCGCGGTAGAGCTGCCGCGCCAACAGGCTGCGGTAGCTGGGAGTAAGCCTCTGCTGCTCGGTGAGGGTGGTGGCGATGCCCCGATAGATATGGTTATGGATATACACAGATTCCACAAAGGCCTGAGGGTTGAGCTTCTGGCTTCCCTGAATCGAGCTGCTATGGAGGCGCCAGTAATAGCTCACATGCTCGAGCCGCACGATGCGATCAGTTCGCAGGACGTTGCGGCAGAACCAGTCGAAATCGTCGTTGATGGTGAGGCGGTCGTCCCAGCGCTGCTCGGCGATGAAGCTGCGGCGATAGAGCACACCTGCCGTGTAGGGAACCTTTTCGCCCAGCAGGATCGCTTCGATCAGCCGATGCGGATCCGGCGGGATGAAGATGCGGCGGCTGGCTTCGATCAAGCGGCCGTCGCCACCGACACGCCCATCTCCCCAGCGGGCCATCACCATGTCGGCCCGGTGCTGCTCGGCCGCCTGCAGTTCCAGGGCCAGGGCACCAGGCTCGAGCAGATCATCGTGGTCGAGGAACTTCACATAGCGGCAACGGGCCGCCTGCAGGCCGATGTTGCGGCCATGGGCACCGGAGCCGCTGTTGATGCTCTGGCGCAGCAGGCGTACCTGCGGGAAGGCAGCAGCTACCCGCTCCGGAGTGTCATCGCTGGAGGCATCGTCGACGACGATCAGCTCAGGCGGCACGGGCCCCTGCTCCAGCGCCGAAGCGATGGCCTCCAGCAGCCAATCCCCCCCGTTATAGGTGGGGATGATGACGGAGATCAGAGGGGATGGACTATGCTCAGGAACCATTATTTGGCAGTCATGGGCTTAGGGCTCTTAGGTGGCATCTTTGTTATTTACTTGCTCGGTACGTTCCATTCAGCTCCGCCCCAGCACGGGGACGCCAATCCAGCGCCAGCCACTCTCCTTGGTTGTTGACCGTATGCAGGTGGCTGGCATGGAGCTGCCGCCTGAGCTCTTCCAGCCACGCAGGCAGCAGGGGCGCTTCGCGATAGCACTGGCCATCCAGCACTTCGATGCGGCGCAGCTGCACCGATTCGCCGTAGGCGTTGTTGAGGCCGGTGCACTGGCCGACGCGAATCAGGCCGTAATCGAGCTGCAGCAGCCCGCCATTGCGGCCGCAACTGCTGTCGAGCAGGAGCGGCGAGGCGTGATGGGGCTCAAACGGGCCGTGCAGCAGATCGGGGCTGTGGAACAGCTGCAGGGCAGAAGCCGTCTCGCCGGGCAGGGCGGGCAGGGGGTGACTGTTGACCAGCAACCACCAGCCGCCAGCGCTGGAACCGCCCGTCTCGGCAGGCAACAGGATCGGATCGATCCAGGCCTGGCCGCTCAGCAGCACCCGTTCCAGGCGCCAGCCAGTCGGGAACGACTCCGCCCGGTAGAGACGCACCTCGCCGGCCGCGGCGCTCTCCACGCTGGCCCACCAGCTGCCGGCATGCCGGAAGACTCTGGGAAACGAGAGGTGGAAGGGCTCCTCGATCACCGTGCCCATGGGCAGGAGCCCCTGCGGCCGCACGGCGAAAAGATCGATCACGCCCTTGCGGCTGGCGGCCTGCCAGCGTTCACAGAACAACCACAGGTTGGGGCCTTCCGCCAGCAGAAACGGATCGGCGAACCAGTCGCCACCCTGCGGCAGCAGGCGATGCACGATCCGCACGCGGTCGCTGCCGGCGGCCAGGCGGCCGATGGCGATCTGCCAATCCGCTGGGCCCGGTTGCCGCCAGTTCGACCAGCGCTGGCGCAGGCTGCCCTGGAGCCAGCGCCGGCGGCTGCTCAGGCGAGCGCGGAGGGCAGGGGCCCGGGCCGGCAGCAGGCCCAGGAGCTCGGCGAGGGGCGCATCGGCAACAGGCGTTGGCGCTCGTCGCAGAGGCGCAGCCACCACAGCAGCGCATCCGCCAGGGCGAGCAGGCAGCGCCGCTGGTGCTGACGCCATCGCACCAGGCTCGGCAGGGCTAGCTGCACGAGAGAGGTCAGCGGCAAGTCGGCGTTCGGGGCGAAGCGGAACACACCGAAGCGGCAGGCGGCTTCGCCCCGGGCGGCAGCCTCCAGGGCCGAGCTCGCGGGCGGCTCTCCCGCACAGCTCAGCTACTACCAGGACATGCTGCAGGACATCCGGCGGCAGGGCGGCGGTGGGCTGATGGCGCAGCCAACGGGCCGGTGCGAGCAGCAGCACGATCTCCTGATCGCCGGGGCTGCCGGGAGCGCGGCAGGGGCCGGGCGACCAGGTGCTCCAGGCCTCGCAGCGCAGATGTTCACCGGGCACGAGAAGCGACTTCAGCCGCCCGGCGAAGGTCTGGTGGGCCGGTTCCGCTGGATCGAGCACCAACAGCAGCTGTAGGGCGCTCAAGGGGAGGCCGCGATGCTGGCGATGCTGGCCCGCAGCAGCTCGGCGCTGCGCTCGCGGGTGAAATGGGCCTGATGGCGCTCGGCGGCGGCGCGGCCCATGGCGGCCAGGCGCTGCGGGAAGCTGATCAGCTGCTCCAGCTGGCTGGCCAGGTCGGCGGCATCGCCATTGCGGAACAGCAGGCCCGTGTGCGGTGCATCCACCAGCATCGGGTTGCCGCCGGTGTCGGAGGCGAGTACGGCGCGGCCGGCGGCCATCGCCTCCATCGCCACGGTCGACTGGGTCTCGCTGCGCGAGGGGATCACCACCAGGGCCGCCTGGCTGTAATAAGCACCGAGCTGATGGCGGGGCTGCGGGGCGAGGAAGCGCACCCGCTGCTCCAGGCCCTGCTGCTGCAGCTGCTGGCGCAGCGGCTCCAGAAAGGGGCGGTCTGGACTGCCGATGCAGGTGAGCCGCAGCGCCGGATGGCGCTCAGCCAGCTGGGCGAAGGCGGCCAGCAGCAGGTCGAGCCCCTTGTTGTGCTCGAAGCGGCCCACGAACAGCAGCTCCTGCTCCTGCAGAGGCAGCAGCGGCGGCAGCCGCAGGGACTCCAGCCCGATCTCTTTGGCATCGACGCCATTGGGCACCAGATGCAGCCGCTCAGGCCTGGCGCCGCCGTGCACCGCCAGGGAAGCCATGTAGGGCGAGAGGGCCAGCACCGCATCGGCACGGCGGTAGGCCGCGGAGGTACAGACGCCGTACCACCAGGTGATCCGCGGGTCATAGGTGCCGCGGGGCCTGTCGTTGATATCCCCATGCATGACCATCACGACCTTGCAGCCAAGGCGGCGGCGCAACAAGGGGGCCAGCAAAGCCGTGGGGGGATGGCTGTGGAAGAGCACCACATCAACGGAACGTCTTTGGCGGGAGAAGGCGAGCTCGACTCCCGCCATCAGAATGAAGAGGACCTGGCGTAGCACATGGGCGAAACGTCGCAACCAACGCAGGCGAGGCACCGGCAGGCCCTGGATCGGAAAGCGGACGGCGCTGGCGAGGAGAGGACTATCACTGATCAGACAGCACTGGTGCTCAGCGGCAAGGGCGGAGAGCTGGTTGAGGCAGCAGTTTGCTACGGCACCGCCTTCGGAAAGGCCCTGGAGTACAGCGGTGACACGCAATGCCAATGCCTAGGCTGCAAAAAGGTTGTCGAAAGAGATTAGAGTAACTTCTGGCAATTAGTTCAGCCTCATATCAGAATAGTTGAATCTAATACAATAGAGACAGACGCCGTAGCGCAATCAGCTTGCGGGAGGGGATCAAGCCGATGGAAAGGGCAATAAGGCTAGGAAACGAGAGATGGAGTGAGAGAATAGCTCAGAAGGGAGCTGATTCAATCAGCGCGTGCAGGGCCTGTACATTAACCTCCCAGCTGAACTGGCGGCTCCGCTCGAGGGCATGCTCAGCGAGCGCGGAGGCCATGGATCGGTCCTGATCGAAGCGGATGATGCCATTGGCCAGGGCGCAGGAATCAGCGGGCGGGACGAGCAGACCGCATTGTCCATCCTGCAGTAAATAAGGGATCCCACCGACACGGCTGGCCAGCACCGGTCTTGCACAGGCCATCGCCTCAAGGATCACCGTGGGGAGTGGATCGTCCAGGGACGGCACGACGACCACGTGGCTGCGTAAGTAGTGATTGGCCAAGAGGCGACGGGGGCGCGGACCGATCGGCGTTACAACGTCAGCGAGACCGAGAACTTGAATCCTCTGATCAAGATCCTCAACCTGGCGGGGGGTGCCATGGGCGATCAGCTCAAGCTCTAGATCGGTACCTTGTTGGTGGGCCATCGTGATGGCCTGGACCAACACATCCACGCCTTTGACCTGATCTAGGCGACCGACGAACAGCAGACGTAACGGCCTCTGAAGCCAATGATCCAGTGACGGGGACCCAGGAACCCTGTCAAGCCCAATCTCCTCTGGCTCAAGACCATTGGCAATCAGGGCGATGCGCTGGGGGGCGACACCATGGGCCTGAATGCGAAGGGCCATGGCTGGGGACAGAGCGATGGATGTGTCGGCAAGCCTGTGGGCAGCGCCTGCTGTGCGGCGGTAGAGAAACGTGATGGCCGGGTCATAACTGCCAGGCGGACGGGAAAAGACATCACCGTGGCTCACCATCAACAGACGTACATCGCGACCGAAACGGAGAGCGATCGCCGCAGCAAGGGGGTGACTGTGACAGATGACCGTGGCACGGTCTCCGGGAGACAGTGCACGGGCCGTGGCAAGCAGCGCCTTGAGGATCCAGAACAGCTGACGGGGAAGGTGCCCGAAGCGATGCAAGCCCGTGAAGCCAGGAACTTGCAGAACATGAATCTGCAACCGACCGCGCGATCGGTTCCACTGCTGACGCCGCTCAACACTCAAGCCATCGCTGATCAGGCAGACCGAATGGGAGAGACTCAGCCCAAGGGCCTGCTGCCAGGCGACATTGGCAACCGCACCGGGAAGGCCCAAGCCTTCACATAGCACGATAATGGGCACGTTAATGGAAGATTCTCGAAGCACGAATCTGATTATACAATGCGCAAAAGGGCTCCCAAGGTGATGCGCGGTTCTTGAAACAAACGCAAAAAAGGAGCAGCGCTGACGCCCATCGCCAGAATCACCAGCGCCTCGCGCCGACGGCGAGCCTGAAGAGCAAGGGCAAGGTAGTGCCAAAGAATGTGACTCAGACTACGGCTGAAGCGTGAATGAAACTTAGCGGGGAAATTGTGCCGAAAAGTTTGAAACAGCGAACGACTGCGGATGGCTTTCTGTAGGGGGCTCAGGGGAGCCCAGGCGCCACCGCCGTGGAGGCGATAAACACTGAGCTCCGTATCGATCACGCCGGCATCACCATGGCAGGCGGCCAGCAAATAGAGAGGGCGATCGAGGCAATACTGTCTAAAAATCCAAGGCGGCAGTTCCACGACCTGCCGTCGCATCAACACGCTGGAGAAATGGAAGCTGTAGGCATCAATCAGCTGAGGTAACGATAACTTCAGCAATCCCGAAGCTGGTCCGATCGGAGGCGGGACCTCTGAGCAGCCAAGGCGCTGGTCGAGGACACGGGTGCGACCGCCGCAGAAAGCGAGGCTGGAGTCACGCTCGAGCAGCGCCACCTGGAGTTGGAGTTTGCGGGGCTCGCTCCACCAGTCATCGCCTTCCAGAAACGCCACGTAAGGGCCCCGTGCGGCTTCCAGCAGACGGCCGAAGTTGCGATGAAAACCGAGGGAGCCGCCGGGGCTGCTGAACACGCGGATCCGGCCGTCGGAGGCGGCGGCCTGGTGGGCAATGGTGGCGGTGTGGTCACTGGAGCCGTCTTCGCCGATCAGCAGCTCCCAGGCCTGCAGGCTCTGGGCCTGTACCGAAGCGATGGCCTGCTGTAGGTAGGCGGCATGGTTGTAGGTGAGCATCAGCACGCTCACCACAGGCGCAAGAGCGGCCATCAGCGTGCGGCCACCTGCGGATGTCGGGGCCGATACAGGGCCGACAGGGTCCCCACGGCCTGAGCGCCGAGCAGGCGGCGGAGGGTTTGATACACGGGCTGCTGCCAGGCGGCGGAGCGCCAGGGATCAGCACAGCCGCTGTAGTGGGCCAGGGCCAACAGGCCTTCGGCCAGACCGGGCTCACCATTGGCATCAAGCTGGCGGGCTCTGAGAAAACACCAGCGAGAGAACATCGCCATCTCCGCAGCGCCGGGATCAATCCCGGCCAGCAAAGCGCAGGCATGCAACCTGGGGAGAAAAATCGCCTCATCGCGCAGGTAGGCCAGCTCAGCGCCACGGGTGACGCGATTGGGCGAGTCGTGGTCGACCTGCACTGACACAGTGCTGCCGCAGTGAATCAGCTGCGGACGCAGAGCGCCCATCCGGGCCTCCAGATCCCAGTCTTCCGGACGGTAGGGGGGCCAGGCGCCGGCGGCATCGCTGATCCAGCGGCGAAACAGCGGGGTGTGCGTATGCCACCAGCGTTCAAGCAGCAGCAGGGGGAACAGGCTGGTGATCGTCGGCTCGCTCGTGCGCCGACTCGTGGCATCCAACACCTCACCAGAGGCATCCTCAAGGCGCGAGGTGCCGAAGGCGATGGCACACTCCGGATGGGCCTCCAGGGCAGCCACCTGATCGGTGAACTTGTTGGGAAGCAGATAGTCGTCGCTATCGAGGTATTGGATGTAGGCGCCGCGGGCCGCCTGACGCCCGGTTTCACGGGCCAGGCCGGCGCCACCATTGGCTTGGCGGATCACACGGATTTCCTGGGGATGCGCCGCCTGAAGCTCGGCCAGCACGGCTGGGGTGTGGTCGGTGGAACCGTCATCCACCAGCAGGATCTCGATTGGGCGGTACGTCTGATCGAGCACAGAGGCCACGGCGAGGCTCACCATCTCCGGCCGGTTGTAGACGGGGATGATGGTGGAGACAAGACCTTTTATTTGTATTACACCTATCATTTAGCCAACCCCTACGACCCCTGCCGCTGCAATAAATGGAGTGACCATATAAAGAGCAGTTTAGCTGGGATTCGGATAATTCTTGCGAGAACTCGAATCGATAGCCCCAAATACTCTCTCAAACAAACCATCGGAGAGATGCTCCAGGCCTTGGCAAGGATACTCAAGGCCTGGAGAGGCCTCTCATTGTTAAGTGCTTCACCTAGATAGGTCCAAAGAATTCCAACGACAGCAGCATGGAAATCGAGACCAAAAGATTTTGGAAAATATTTAATAAATGCTCTAAAAAGGGATACAGAACGAGCAGATTTTTGGGAAGGTTGAAGTGGAGCCCATACGCCCTTGGCGTGAAGGCGATAGACAGATAGAGGCCTACGAATCACACCAGCATCGCCGTGAAGTGCTGCCAGTAAATACAGAGGCCTGTCCATGCAGTATTGCCGAAAGAGCCAATCGGGGAGAGCAATGCAAGAACGTCTCATTAACACAGAAGAGGCGTGGAATGAAAAGCTATAAATTAGGTCTCGAAAGCTAACGCGCTGCAATTCAAGCGATGGTTGAATATAGTTGACAGAAAGTGAATCCTTGCGATGAGGCAACTCGTTGGAGATAGCTGTAATGCCACCACAAAATGAAAGAGTAGAATCGCCTTCAAGCATACTAATC
Organism: Cyanobacteriota bacterium; assembly: GCA_026389335.1. Taxonomy (GTDB): domain Bacteria; phylum Cyanobacteriota; class Cyanobacteriia; order PCC-6307; family Cyanobiaceae; genus Cyanobium. The sequence goes on from JAPLIB010000157.1 coordinate 24,727, forward strand.
TGCATTTCAAGCTTTAGGGGCTCCGACCACCAGTCGTCACTTTCAAGAAAGGCGATATACTTGCCACGCGAAGCCAAAATCAAACGCTCGAGGTTGCGATGGAACCCTATGGAACAATGTTCACTGTAAAAGGGAATAACCGATGCTCCATTTCGAGTTGCAAACTCGGCAACAATATTGCGACTGTTGTCAGTGGAGCAATCTTCACCGATTAAGAGCTCACATTGATGCCAAAGAGTCTGAGCAGTGACAGAAGTCAAAGCGCGCTCAAGAAAATGCTCATGATTATAAGTTAGCATAAGAATGCTAACCAAGGGTTCTCCTTGCTTCACTGGACTGTGTATTTCGACAATAGAAAATTACAGTGCTGAGGAGAATTGAACATAATAAGATCGAGAATTGACAAGCCGGAAGTAAATTGCGGATAGAATTGCTGATACTCCGGAAATTGAGACTCGATAAACAGCAAGTCTATTTGGTGGGGTTTGAACTGCTCACTTGAATAGAGATTCCTGCCACCTGCAGCATTAGCATAAGCTGAATAGCCAAGTTGTTTTGTTATAGAGATCAGGCGCTGCTCTCGTCGTTCAGCTCTAGATGAGGGATCCAGATAACTCGAGCGCCCAAAGATGGTGGTAAATTCGAGGTAACTGGAGACTGACTCAACAGAAGCAATCGCTAAGTCTGCTATAGACGTCACATTTTTAGATACCAGATCTGAAAGCAAGCCAAAACTAACCTCGAAAAAAGGTGCGGTGGAATAATAATGTTTTACAGTTGCCAGGAATGAGCGCTTCCACTGAGTACACCACGCCAAATCCACTTCATTAATCAACTTGTTTTGGCTTGCGTTGCGCAAAGGTATGCTAAACAAGTGCTTTCGGCCTTCTAAAAGGATATAGTTGCGATTGATCCAGCTCTTCTTACGGAAGTTAACGTCATCATAAAAGATAAACTTATCAACAGTTTTAACGAGTTGAAAATAAGATGGACTTGGAAGAAAGTATGGCTGCATAATTGCGATCATTGGATATCGCTTCAAAGCCAGGGCATCCTGCATGCGTTCATAAATACGAAACCCTTTATCAAGATATAGTTTAATCGCGGGATTGTGAATGCTGGTCTCAAGGGTGATCACTTTCGATGTCGTAGATATAACTTGTTCAAGCAAGAATGTTGCAAACCCTTTCCCCCTCCATCCAGGACGCACCCATATCAAGGTTATGAACAAATTAGGTTGATCGTCATAATAAGCTAGAAAAGAGATGATTTGGGAGGATGCGGGATCTGAAAGGTAGAGAAATTTTGCTCTATCTGCTAGCTTGGCGGAATACTCAGCTGGATTTTCTATTTTAATCCAGGGGGCATCTAGGGATCCTAGGCATTCTCTGATTTGATATGCAGATAAATGCTGAGCAGATATGCTCGTGATGATGTCGCTCAAAGTTCGTCCAGGTAAAAAATTGACAATGGCGAATATTCATGAGACAGCAATTGGATGCTTGCCGCCAACTTGGCGAGACTGCTAATGGTAGGGCAAGAAGCAAGAGGAAGCAGAGGAAAAGGAATGCGCTGATTTGAACTAAAATATAAAATTAATCCTGCACAATATGCATCGATAGCGGGTAATTTATTGAGTACTAAAAGCGGGTGGGTTTGGGGATAAAGTGAATTTCTCGAAGGCTTTGGGGAGATAGTTCGTGCAAAGGGGGCCGGAACGCACCGTCGCTGAGGGCTAGGAGCCTGTCGCACATAGATCAGCCTCCAGCCTCTCCACAGACGCCTGCCGATCTGCCCAGATCGCAGTGACAGCAATGGATCTGGGTGAGAGAATGGGGCATGGCCAAGCCCAAATCCTTCCGCCCCTGGGTTCCTGAGCAGACCCTGCTGCTACCACCGTCGCCGGTGGACTGGCTGCCGGCGGATCATATGGTGTTTTTCATGCTCGAGCTGCCGAACGAGCTCGATTTCGAACCCTTCCTGGCACCATCACGCCATAAGGATCCGCGGGGCGAGAAGGGGTTTGACCACAGGATGATGGCGGTGCTGTTGCTGTACGCCAACTGCGTCGGCATCCCCTCCTCCCGAAAAATCGAGCGTGCCTGCTACGAGGACGCTGCTTTCCGGGTGCTGAGCGGCAATCAGCAGCCGGACCACAGTCGTATCAGTGAGTTCCGCCACCGCAACTTGAAAGCACTGGAGGAGTTGTTTATCCAGGTGCTGCGCCTCTGCCAGAAGGCGGGGATGGTGGGCCTGGGCCATGTGGCGCTGGATGGCACCAAGATCAAGGCCAATGCAAGTAAGCACAAGGCTATGAGCCATGGGCGCATGCTCAAGGCAGAGGCCCAGCTTGAGGACGAGGTTAAAAAGCTGCTGCGACGGGCTGAACTGCTGGATGCCCAGGAAGATCAGCGCTACGGCAAGAGCAACGGCAACGGCCTGCCCGAGGAGCTGCAGCGCCGCCAGGATCGCCTTGACAAAATCCGCCGGGCCCGCAAAGAGCTGGAAGCGGAAACCGCAGCTGCCGCAGCCCGTCAACGGCAGCAGGACGCCGAGGCTGCGCGTCAGAAGGCCGATGCGGCG
>JAPLIB010000017.1 GCA_026389335.1 Cyanobacteriota bacterium
ACGAGACAAATTCACGAAAAAGTGCCGAAATCGAGCCTTCTGCTGGGAGGTACAGCCAACGATCGACCGAAAACAGGAAGAAATCAGTTGTAGCTGTGGAAAACTGATGCTGCGAGATGGTTTTTCTGCAAACTCTTAGGAGTCAGGCCTCTTGTCTCGACCGCAGGCCCAGTCGGTGGGCAGCAGCACATCCGAAGACGATCTTGTGTGGTCGATTTGCTTGACGTTGGTATCGTGAGGATGAATTCCTTTTGTTTCGGTCCCGATGCTCAAGCGTCTAATCGCCGGTCTCGCCGTTGGAACGGCTTTGACCGCCTCTGCCTTGCCCGTTTCCGCTGCCGTCCACAACGACCTGCCCGTGCGCTGGAACACCGGCGGTGCCGTCTGGTCGACCCACCAGGAGGCTTTCGACACCTTTTTTGAAACCGGTGCCATCACCGACCGCGGCCTGGAAGGCGGTCTCAAGCGCTCCGGCTGGACCGCCGAGGAAGTGCGCACCGGCATGACCAAGGCCTACTCCGTCAACCTGGTCGGCGTTTCGAACTTCCTCTATTCAGACGCCGGTGTGAAGTTCCTGAAGAACGCCACCGCCAGCTACTTCCCGTACTGGAGCATGAACACCTACGCAGTTCAGGCCCTGCGTGGCGCCATCCTGGCTGATGCCACCGATGGCAGCATCTCCTCCGCCGGCATCATGCGTGCCCTGCCCACCGACTTCCGCCTGGCTGACTTCTGCAACACCTACACCGGTGCTCAGAACATCTGCGCCGAAGGCCGTTGCCAGCCCGGAACCGCCCAGTGCACCTCCCTGCTCTCCTGGTACGTGTTCCTTCCCGCCTGCATCCAGGCAAACCAGGTCGTCGCCGTCGTGGCTGAGCGTCCCGCCCCGGCTCCCGCCCCGGCTCCCGCTCCTTACTCCGAGCCTATCCGCGGTCTCTGGTGATCCTGGGCGCTTGTCCTTGACCACCACCCTTTGATCCCATCAGCCCCGGCCAGCCCGGGGCTTTTTCATGGCAAGTCTCGGTTGCCCGCTTGGGCCGAGTAGCCGGCGGTGGCGAGGGCAGCGGGTGACGGTGGGCGGCGTCATCTGCACCTGCTGGCTGTACCAGCGCCCGCTCAGGCGGGGCGCTGGGCCCGCAGCAGGGTGTGGCGCAGCGGCTGGGGCAGGCGACTCCCCAGGTGCCGGCTGAACAGGCTGCGCAGCCTGTCGATGACGGTGCTGTCCAGCTGGGTGCTCAGCAGGTGCCGGTAGTCGGCCCCTGGTTTGAACCAGCGCTCCAGCAGGGCCCCATCGAGGGTCAGGCCCAGTCCTTCCTGCCAGCTGTGGCTCACCACGTGCCAGCCCTCGTGCTCCAGCTGGGTCTGGATTGGCGTTGCTCCCGGACCTTGGGCCGCCAGCCAGCTCCGTTCCAGGGCCTGCGCCTGGGTCAGGGCCTCAGCAAGGTCCGCTGTGGCGGCCAGGCCGCCGTCGTGGGCCAGCAGGCTGCCTACCGGGCCGAGCAACGGTTCACTGAACAGCAGCCTGGCCCGGGCTGCCGGAGCCGCCAGCGGGCTGAGGGCGGCGATGCTGCGTTCCAGTTGTTCACCGTTCTGGGCGCGCCAGGGTTGGCGGGCTGCCAGCCAGTCGAACTGCCAGTTGGCTTCCAGCTGCACGGCCAGGGCCGAGGGCTGCTCGGGAGGCAGCTGCAGCAACCGCGGTCGGCGCAGGTGATCCAGCAGTTGTAGCTGTGCCTGGAGCCGTTCCTGGTCAGCTGTTGCCGCCAGGGTGATCACCACATCGCCTTCGCTGGCGGCCTGCAGGGGGTCCAGGGCCCACAGCAACGAGCGGGCTTCCAGCACCAGCACCCGGTCCAGGCGCCCGATCGTGGCGTCCTGCCAGAAGTGTTGGCGCAGGCGATCTAGCCGCTCCCCTTCGGCGGCGGCCTGGCGCTGCAGCCAGCGGGCCAGCACGGGATCATCCGGACTGCTGCTCAGCAGCTCCGGCTGGTCGTTTTCGGTTTCGGCCGCGGCGGCTAGCTGGGCGGCCCGGCGCTGTTGCAGGCGCTGGCGCAGGGCCCCTTCCCAGCCCAGGGGGCCTGGCTGCCAGAACACTTCCCCCTGCAGGGCGCTGGGTAGATATTGCTGGGCCACCCAGTGCTCGGCATAGGCATGGGGATAGCGGTAGCCGACGCCATCACCGAAGGCTTTCTTGTCGCGGCTGGCGTCCCGCAGGTGGGAGGGCACCTGCTGCTTCTGCGCTTCGCGTACAGCCTTGATGGCATCAAAGAGTCCCAGGCTGCTGTTGCTTTTTTCGCTGCCGGCCAGGTAAAGGGCGGCATGGACCAGCGGATAGAGCCCCTCCGGCAAGCCGACCCGGTCGAAGGCCGCCGCACAGGCTTCCACCACCACCATCGCCTGGGGATCGGCCAGGCCGATGTCCTCGCCGGCGGCGATCAGCAGCCGCCTGAGGATGAAGCGCGGATTTTCTCCGGCCTCCAGCATCCTGGCCAGCCAGAACAAGGTGGCATCGGGATCGGAGCCGCGGATCGACTTGATGAAGGCACTGATCGTGTCGAAATGGGCGTCGCCTTGCTTGTCGTAGAGCACGGCCCGCTGCTGGATCGATTCCTCGGCGATGGCCAGATCGATCACGATTTCGCCTGCCTCGTTGCCGGGTGTGGTTTCCACCGCCAGCTCCAGGGCGTTGAGCAGGCTGCGGGCATCGCCCCCGGCCACGTTCAGCAGATGGTCCGCGGCCTCGGCGATCACCCGCACCTGGCGTTGGCCGTAGCCGTGCTCCGGATCGCTCAGGGCCCGATCGATCAGCTTGCGCAGGTCGGCGGTTTCCAGCGGTTGCAGCCGGAACAGGCGGGCCCGGCTCACCAGGGCCTTGTTCACCTCGAAATAGGGGTTTTCGGTGGTGGCCCCGATCAGGGTGAGGGTGCCGTTCTCCACCCAGGGCAGCAGCGCATCCTGTTGGGCCGCATTGAAGCGGTGCACTTCATCGATGAACAGAATCGTGCGCAGGCCATGGTGCTCCAGCCGTTCGCGGGCGGCGTCCACCTCGCTGCGCAGATCCTTCACCCCTGCGAGCACGGCGTTGAGGCTGCGGAAGGAGGCGCGGGTGCTGCCGGCGATGATGCGCGCCAGGGTGGTTTTGCCCGTGCCCGGTGGGCCATGCAGGATCAGGTTGCCGACCCGGTCGGCGGTGATGGCGCGGCGCAACAAGCGGCCGGGGCCGAGAATCGCCTCCTGGCCGACGAAGTCGTCGAGGCTGCGGGGTCGCAGCCGATCGGCCAGCGGCGCAATCCGGCTCAGGGTCTGTTCCCGGCGGTGGCTGAACAGATCGCTCAAGGTGGGGTGCTGGCGGGCAGGGCGGAATTGCGGCCTTTGCCATCATCGTTGCTCTGTCCCAGCGCCAGCTGCTGACCTCAATGGGCAGGCGAGCCCTCCCCACGGCGGGCAGGGAAGTGCACGCCGAAGCGCAACAGATCAAAGCCGCTGAACAGGAAGCTGATCCCCACCAGCAGTCCGATCACCGAGAGCTGGCCTGCCGGGTCCATGGTGAGGATCAGCAGGCCCAGCACCAGGGTCACCAGCCCATTGGCCAGGCCCCAGCCCCAGCCGGCCACCGTGCGATGCAGCAGCGAAACGAGCGTGGCCACGAGGCCCTCCGCCAGGAACACGATGCCCAGGGCCACGGCCAGTGCCTTGATCTGCAGGGCTGCCGGCACCAGGCCGGCTTTGAACTGAATCAGCATCCAGCAGCCTGCCACCAAAAACAGGGTGGCGATCACCAGCCGCCAAAAGCAGGGCCAGCGGCTGAGCCGACGGGCGCGGCTGAGATTGTTGATCCAGCCGAACAGGCCAGCCACCAGGAAGGCCACAGCCACCATCACCGTGGCCCAGGCGGAGGCGATGATCGGGAAGCTCAGGGCCAGCAGACCCAGCACGATCAGGATCAACCCCTCGGCCTGGGTGAGTCCCCGCAAGCGTGCGAGTTCGTCGGCCTGCTGATCAAGGGGAAACGCGCCAGGTGTTGGCGTGATGGTCTCGGGAGCGGATTCGGGGGCCATGGCGATTGCAGAGCGACCTCAGCCCCCAGGCTGGGCAGCCAGGGGGCCTCGCGCCTGGCTTTGTCATCGGCCGATATGGGCCTGGGCCGGTTCGGGACAGGCTCGGGGCAGCACCCCCCGCCACCGGCGTTGGATGCCATCATCGGGCCCTACGGCCATGGCGCCCCCTTGCGATTACAGCTCCCAGCCGCTTTCCGTTCCACGGTGGCCGGAGCCGCCTTCACGGCCTCACTTGGCCTGCTGCTCACGGGCTGTGCGGCGGACAAGGCCGCTCCGCTGCGGATCCTGCCGGTGCAGGTGGCGCCCGTGGCGCTCAGCTCCTTCAGCGACAGCATCGAGACGATCAGCACCCTGGAGTCGCTCGAGGAGGTGGCCTTGGCGGCCCAGGCCAGTGGCCGGATCGAGCGCCTGCTGGTGCAACAAGGGGACAGGGTGCGCCAGGGGCAGCTGCTGCTGGTGCTGGATCAGACCCAGACCCGGGCTGAGGTGGCCCGGCTGCAGGCGGAGGCCGAAACCAATCGGCTCAATTACCAGCGCTACAACTACCTGGTGAAACAGGGCGCTGCCAGTGCCTTTCAGCGCGACGAGTTTCGCCAGCGCTCGATCTCATCCCGACAGGAGCTGATCGCCGGCCGTGCCGATCTGGCCTTCCGCGATCTGCGAGCCCCGATCAGCGGCAGCGTCGGCGATCTCAAGGTGAAACAGGGGGATGTGATTCAGGCCGGCGCTCCGTTCACCAGCCTGATCCGCAACGACCGGCTCCTGGCCAGGGTGGAGGTGCCTGCCCTCTATGGCCCCCGCCTGCGCCTGGGACAGGCGGTGATCCTGATGGATCCGGCCACGAACCGACCACTGGCTCAGGCTCCACTGAGCTCGATTGATCCCGGGGTGGCGCCCGGCAGCCAGTCGCTGCTGGCCAAGGCCGAATTCGACAACCCCGGCCAACGGCTGCGGAACGGCCTGCGCACGCGCACGCGCCTGATTCTTGACGGGAGTCGCCAGCCCTCGGTGCCGTTCACCGCCGTCACCCAGATTTCAGGCCAGAATTTTGTCTATGCGGTCGGCGGGCTGGCGCGCCTGCGGCAGCGCCCCGGCCGCGCCGATCTCGCCGCCGCTGCCCGGATGGCGCCTGGCACCCGCTTTGCTCTGCAGACGCCGGTGCGCCTGGGTCCGCTGCAGCACAACCGCTATCCGGTGCTCCAGGGCCTGAGCCTCGATGAACCGGTGATCGTCGCCAATCTGCTCAGCCTGCGCCATGGCTTGCCGGTGCAGGTTCGATGATCAATCCGGCGATTGGTCGCTCCAGCCGGGCTGAGCCTCGGTTTTCCAGTAAATTGCCTGCGTTACGTCTTCGAAATCCTGTGCGCCGGCCGGCTTTCCAGCCCCGCTCTGCCATCCTCGGGCGATGGCAGCCGGTTTGTTGGGTGTATGTGCCCCTGCTCGCTCTGTTGAGCGCTTGCGGTGGCGAGGCCCCCAAGGCTCAGCAACCGTTGACGGTGCAGGCGATCACTGTCACCCCAGGCCGCTTCGCCCCCGGGATTGAGGTGGTGAGCCGCATCCAGTCCACCAGCAACGTGGTGATGCGGCCTGAGGCCGATGGCCGTGTGGTGCGCATCCTGGCCAGCCAGGGCCAGCGCGTGAAGGCGGGCCAGCCGATCCTGGTGCTCGACAACGTGCAGGAGTCGGCCACGCTCGATGCCAGTCGCTCGGGGGCGATCAAGGACCGGGCCAATGCCCTGCGTTACATCTTCCTCAATGACCAGGGGGCGGTGTCGACCAAGGACCGCGATTATTACGTCACGCAGGCGATGCAGAGCCGGGATCAGGTCCGCGCCAACGCAGCCACCCTCGGATATAAGTTCGTTACCGCTCCGATCGAGGGCATCCTCGGCAATCTCGACACGGTCAAGCTGGGCGACTACGTGCAGAAGGGCCAGGCGATCACGGGGATCGTCAACAACTCCATGCTCTGGACCCTGATGGATCTGCCCGCCACCCAGGCCGGCCAGGTGCGCCTGGGGCTGCCGGTGACTATGCAGAGTCAGGGTGATCCACCGGTTCGGGGCGTCGGCAAGGTCGTCTTCATTTCCCCTTATTACGGCGAAAACGACGGCAACACTTCGCCCAACACGGTGCTGGTGAAGGCCGTGTTCCCCAACCTCAGCGGCGAGCTGAAAACCGGCCAATTCGTCAAGAACCGCATCATCACCGGCATGTCCGAAGAGCTGGCCATCCCCGCCCAGGCCGTGCAGATGAAGGCCTCGCAGCCGTTTGTGTTCAAGCTCTATCCACTGCGCCAGGTGTTGCCGAAGATCAAGGCCTCGCCCCTGCTGTTGCCAGCCCAGAAGGAGGCCCTCGAGAAGCTGCCCGGCAGTACGCCGATCGCCGTGCAGGTGGCGGTGCGACTGGGCCCGATGCAGAGCGACGCCTTCCCGGTGCTGCAGGGGCTGAGCAAGGGGGATCAGGTGGTGGTGAGCAACACGGCCCTGCTGCGTTCCGGCATGCCCGTCCAAGTGGCCGGCAGCGGCCCCAGTAACTGAGCCCGTCATGTCGCTTTCCGATAATTTCATCAAGCGGCCGGTCCTGACCACCGTCTGCAGCATCCTGATCGTGCTGGTGGGCCTGATTGCCATCCCCAGCCTCTCGATTGAAAACCTGCCGAATATCGCGCCACCACTGATTCAAGTCACGTCCAATTACGGCGGCGCCAACTCCGTGGTCACCGAGCAGGCGGTCACCAATCCAATTGAGCAACAGATCAACGGCGTGCCGGGGGCGAATTACATCTCGTCCACCAGCAATATGATCGGCAACAGTGTGATTTCGGTGTACTTCAATGAAGGCACTGACATCAACATTGACCAGGTGAACGTGCAGAACCGCGTTTCCCTGGCGATGCCCCAGCTGCCACAGCAGGTCCAGGCCACGGGGGTTTCGGTCACCCAGAGCACCCCTTCGATCCTGCTGGCGTATCAGGTTTCCTCGACCGAGGGACAGTTTGACTCTCCCTATCTCAATGGCCTGATTTACGAGAATCTCTACTACCAGCTGGGACGGGTCCCCGGGGTCGCCAATATCAGCATGCTGGGCGGCAGCAATCCAGCCTTCTGGCTGTTCGTCGATCCGGACAAGCTCACCGCCAACAATCTCACCGCTGATCAGGTGGTGCAGGCGGTCAAATCCCAGAACTCCGTAGCCGTTGGTGGCATCGTCGGCGGTCCGCCAGCGGGGGGGAATCAGCAGTTTGCCTATCCGATTCTGATCCAGAACAACGGCAACCTGGTTTCGGTCGAAGAACTCAACAAGTTGATCGTCGGCCGTTCACCGATGGGCAACCTGCTCCATCTCAGTGATGTGGGCCAGGCCACCTATGGCTTCAATAGCTTCGGCCAGGCCGCCGTCAGCAAAGAGGGCGCGCCGGCCCTCACGGTTGCGGTGTTCCAGACACCGGAAAGCAACGCCCTCGATGTCTCGGAGGCGGTGGTGAAGGTGATGAATCAGTTCAGTCAGACCGTGCCACCTGGTGTGACGGTTAAGGAGATCTACAACATCGGTCAGTTCATCGAATCGGCCGTTTCCGGGGTGGTGGATGCCCTGGGTCTCGCCATCGTGTTGGTGTTGTTGATTCTCTACATTTTTCTTCAGGACTGGCGGGCCACCGTTGTGCCCAGTCTGGCGATCCCCATTTCCCTGGTCGGCACCTTCGCCTTCGTCAAGGCCTTCGGTTTTTCGATCAACCAGCTCACCCTGCTAGGTCTGGTCCTGGCCACCGGCCTGGTGGTCGATGACGCCATCGTGGTGATCGAAGCTGTCTCCAAGAACCTCGAGAAGGGTATGCGGCCGCGCCAGGCTGCCCTCGACTGCATGGGTGAACTGATTGGTGCCCTGATTGCCACTGCTCTTGTGTTGATGGCGGTGTTTGTGCCCGTGGCCTTCTATCCAGGCAGCATCGGCATCATCTATCGCCAGTTCGCGCTGACGATCGCCTTTTCGATCGCCATTTCTGCCTTCAACGCCATTACCTTTTCGCCGATGCTCTCGGCCCTGCTGCTCAGAAACGAAAAGGCCAAACCGCCGGGGCGCGTCGTAGGCAGCATTGCCGGTCTGATGGTCGGCCTGGCCTTCGGTCGCTTCAGTACCGCCTCCTTCGGTCCGATCGCCTGGGTGATCGGTGTGGCGGTGGGGGTCCTGGCCGGTGCCAATCTCTCCTTAATTTTTGAGCAGTTCAATCGCTTCTTCGCCCGGGTCGAGAAGGGATATGCCGCGTTGGTCGAGCTGCTGATCCGCAAGCGCCGACTGATCATGGTCGGCCTGGTGGGAGGTATCGTGCTCACCGTCTTTGCCTTCAGTGCCCTGCCCTCGGCCTTCATTCCGGAGGAGGACCAGGGCTATGGCCTCGGCATCTACCAGCTCCAGAACGGCGCCTCCCTGAGCCAGACCCAGAAGATGGGCCAGGAAATCGCCAAGGTTCTCAATGAGGAGGACGAGATCATCGCCGGCTCCGTGATCAGTGGCTATGGATTCAATGGCTCCAGTCCTGATCAGGGGGTGTTCTTCTATGGCTTCAAACCCCTTGAAGAGCGCAAGGGGGCCGATCAGAAGGCACCGGCAATTGTCGCCCGCCTCAACGCCAAGCTCAGTAAGCTCAGCGGCGGCATGGCGGTGGCGGGTCAGCCGCCGGCGGTGCCCGGTTTCTCAAGCCAGGGTGGCTTCTACTTTCAGTTCAACGATCTCAGCAACGGCGGCTATTCGTTCAACGAACTCGACGATCTCGCCAACAAGCTGGTAGTCAGCGGCAAGGCCACGGGTGACTTTGGCTCCCTCTACACCCAGTTCATTCCCAGTGCTCCAGCCTTCGGCCTCAAGGTGGATCGCGCCATCATCGGCGCTCTGGACATTGATTTCCAGCAGGCGATGAACACCATTGCCGTGTTGGCCGGCGGCAACTACTCAGGTCTCACCTACGAAAGTGGTCAGGTCCGCAACATCTACGTCCAGGCCCAGGCCGCCAATCGCAGCAAACTTCAGGACCTCCTGAGTTTCTACGTCCGCAATCGTCAGGGCAAAATGGTGCAGATGTCTGAGTTCGCCGAGGCCGAGCTCACCAGCGCGCCGCCGATCATCAGCCACTACAACCTGTACCGCACGGTCCTCGTCCAGGGTGTCGAGGCTGCCGGCAAGAGCTCGGGCCAGGCACTGGCCTCGATTCAATCAGTCTTCAATAATCTCAACTTCAACAACATTGGCTATGCCTTCACCGGTCTGGCGGCTCTGCAGCTCTCAGCCGGCAATGCCACGGTCCTGGTGTTCGGTCTGGGGGTGTTGGTGGTCTATCTGGTGCTCTCGGCTCAGTACGAGAGCTATGTCACGCCTGTGATCATTCTGATGACCGTGCCCCTGGCCATGCTGGGTGCCCTGGCCTTTCTGGCCCTGCGTTCGATCGACCTCAACATCTATGCCCAGGTGGGCCTGGTCACCTTGATCGGCCTGGCCGCCAAGAACGGCATCCTGATTGTCGAAGTGGCCGAACAACACATGCATGCCGGCATGACGGCCACCCAGGCCGCCATCGCCTCGGCCGAATCCAGGCTGCGGCCGATTCTGATGACGGCCATCGCCGCCCTTGCCGGCTTCCTGCCCCTGGTGGTGGCGAGCACCGCCGGGGCCAACAGCCAGCAGTCCCTGGGCACGGTCATCTTCGGTGGCCTGCTGGTAGCCACCGTGCTCTCCCTAGGGGTGGTGCCCCCCTTCTATGTGGTGATCAAACACCTGGAGGCCCGTTGGTTCCCGGAGCAGCCCGAAGAGCCCGAAGCCGCGGCCGGAAGCCACAGCTCCTGATTGCTGGCGGCTTGGCTGAATCAGTACCGGCGACATCCTGGTACCCATCCGGCCCGTTGCTCTGACGTTCGAGCCTGGCGAATGCGCCTTGGTGGCGAGCCGTCGCCAGGCTCGTCCCCGTGATCAGGTGATCACGGTGGGGCGATCCATTCCCGTGCGCTGTTTGATCTCGGCCAGCTCATCGATGGCGCTGATCATGCTGCCGAGGGCGGCCTGGGGATCCTGGTTCAGATCGCCGCTGGGGGGCACATAGCTCTCCAGATACACCCGTAGGGTGGCGCCCTGGGTGCCGGTGCCGGAGAGGCGCAGCACCACGCGGCTGCCGTCGTCGAGCAGCAGGCGCAGGCCCTGGCCGCTGGTGATCGAGCCGTCCACCGGATCGGTGTAGGCGAAATCATCGGCGGTGGCGATCGTGCGGCCGGCGAAGGGCTGACCCACCAGTTCGGGCAGCATCACCTTGACGCGGTCATAGAGGCCGTGGGCGGCGTCGCTGGCAATCGCTTCGTAGTCATGGCGGGAGTAGTAGTGGCGACCGAAGCGGCCCCAGTGCTCCGCCATCACCGCGGCCACCGAGCAGCCGCGCACCGCCAGGATGTTGAGCCAGAACAGCACGGCCCAGAGGCCGTCTTTTTCGCGGATGTGGTCGCTGCCGGTGCCGAAGCTCTCCTCCCCACAGAGGGTGATGCGGCCGGCATCGAGCAGGTTGCCGAAGAACTTCCAGCCGGTGGGCGTTTCGTAGCAGCTGATGCCCAGCGCTTTGGCCACCACATCGGTGGCGGCACTGGTGGGCATTGAGCGAGCCACTCCCGCCAGCCCCTTGGCGTAGCCCGGCACCAGGGTGGCGTTGGCGGTGAGCACCGCCAGGCTGTCGCTGGGGTTCACGAAGCAGGATCGCCCCAGGATCATGTTGCGATCGCCGTCGCCATCGCAGGCGGCGCCAAAGTCATAGGCGTTGCCTTGCAGCAAAAGCTCGGCCAGTTCGTGGGCGTAGGTGAGGTTGGGGTCGGGGTGGCCGCCGCCGAAATCCTCCAGGGGGATGCCGTTGCGCACGGTGCCGGCCGGAGCACCCAGCAAGCCTTCCAACAACCGGCTGCCATAGGGACCGGTGACGGCGTGCATGGCATCGAAGGCGACGCGGAAGTCGCCCTTGAGCAGGGCGGCGATGCGCTCGAAATCAAACAGCTGCTGCATCAGGGCGACGTAGTCGTCCACCCCATCGATCACCGTCACCGTCATCGTGCCGATGCTGTGGCTGCCGGGGACATCCAGCGGCAGGGGGGCGTCGGCTTCGGCGATGCGGTAACCCTCCAGAGTCAAGGTGGCCGCATGGATGGCATCGGTCACCGATTCCGGCGTTGGGCCGCCATTGGCACCGTTGATCTTGACGCCGAAGTCCCCTTCGGGTCCGCCGGGGTTGTGACTGGCCGAAAGGATCACGCCGCAGGCAGCACCGTGCTGGCGGATCAGGTTCGAGGCCGCCGGGGTGGAGAGAATGCCGCCGGTGGTGGTGATCAGCCGGCTCACCCCATGGGCGGCAGCCATACGAGCGATCACATCAATCGCGGCGCGATTGCCGTAGCGGCCATCTCCGCCCACCACGACGGTGCCGCCGGCAATGCCCGGCACTACCCGCAGGGAGGCTTCGATGAAGCTTTCGAGATAGTGGGGGGTCTGGAACTGGCGGCTGCTCTTGCGCAGACCGGAGGTGCCGGGCTTCTGATCCGTGAAGGGCTGGGCAAGTGTCACCTGGCGGATGGGGCTGCTGGTCATCGGCATCGCCCGTCGCCGGGTGCGCAGGAGGGGCCCCAAATTACGCCCGTCGCCGGCCGCCCTTGCTGACGATTCCTGGTCTGCCTGGGTAAGTTGGAACCATGCCTAAGAATCCAGCTGCCGTCGTCCTGGCGTTGGCCCCCCTGGGGCTCGTTTGCCTGGGGGTGGGCCCGCTCAGAGCGCTGCCTGCCGCTGCCGAGACGTTGACTTATCCGAAGGCAGTGGCGTTCGCCGATACGAGTGCCCATGCGGTGCTGGCCCGGGCAGGCCGGGAAACCTGCCTGCGGGGCAAACTCACCAAGGCCCTGCTGGGTCTGTCCAACAGCTGCGAGGCCAGCGGCACGACATCGCCCCTCTGCCGTTTGGCGGACAAGGCGGTGATCGTCACGCCCATGAGCCTGGCCTTCATGGATCAGACCTCCCGGCAGTTGCTGGATCTGATCGCCGGTGGTACCGGTGCCATCGCCCCAGCTGGGGCTGCCCCGGCGCAGCCGTTGCCGGAGTCTCCCGCCGAGCCCTAGGCGCCTCTGGTTCAGCGGGCTGGGGATGAAGCTCCCATGCCGAAGGGATTGGCGGTTTTGTTGTCGCCTTTGCCCGTGGGCTTGGTCTGGGGTTTGCAGAACACCGTCAGATCTTTGGCGACCCGATCGAGTCCATCGCGGCGGGCCTCGCTGTTACTGGCTGCTGGTCGAGCCTTCTGGCTGAGGGACCAGAGCAGGTCCTTGCAGCTGGCGGGCAGGCGGGGGTGATCCAGCATGGGATCGGCGATGGCGCGGACTTGGTCACAGCTGGCGGCGGTGTTCTCGCGGCTGCAGTTGAGCGTGATCAGTTGGAGATTGCGGAAGCTTTCGGCGGGGGGAAAGGTTTCCGGCTGCTGCCCTGCCAGGCCAGGTGCGGAGCTGATCCCCAACAAACTCAGGCCACAGCCGGCGATCGCGCTGGTGGCCCAGAGCAACGGGCGCAAGTGTGGGATGGACCGGGCCATGGCGAGGCGGAGAATCAACCCATCATGGCGTCGGGCGGGAGTGTCAGCTCGACCGTGCCGCATCCCTGGCGCAGCACGGCCTGATCGGCCTGCCAGCGTTGCGCCAGCAGGGGGCCGCTCCAGCCGGCGGAGGCCGCCAGCACCTGCCTCAGCCAGCCGTTGTGGCGCAGCAGATCAGCGCGCGCCAGCTCCCGGGTCTGGCTGGCCTGGATGCGGCGGATCTCGATCAGCCGTGCGGCGCTGATGGCGGCCAGGGCCCGATCGAGCCCGGCAGTGTTTCCCTGGCCCAGGGCCGGCAGCAGCTGGCGGGCGGCCAGCAAGGCATCCCGCAGAGCCATGTTGATTCCCTGGGCTCGCACCGGGCTCATCGGGTGGGCGGCATCGCCGAGCAGCAGCAGGCCCGGTTGCCACCAGTGCTCAAGCCGCCCCACCTGCACCGGCAGCCGTACCGGCCCTTGAATGGCTTGCAGCGGACAGGCTCGCAGCAGGCTGGCCAGTCGTTCTGGGCTGGCCTGGGCCCAGCGTTCCCGCCAGTCCGCGCTGCTGGAGGGTACGGGCGCGCTGGGATCCTGCACCCAGCCCAGCTGCACCCCGCCGTAGACGGAGGCGTAGAGGGCCAAACTGTCGCCGCCGCCCAGGATTGTCACGAACTGGCCTTTGAGCCAGTCGGCCACGGGCTCGGCTGCCGCTGTCAGCAAGCGGAACCAGTGCACAGTCATCGGCTTGCCGAGCTGGGTGAGTTCCAGACCCGCCTTGCGCCGCAGCAGGGAGGCACGGCCGTCGCAGGCCACCACGAGCTCGCCCTGCAGCTCGGTGCCATCGTCGAGCTCCACCCCCACCACCCGCCCATCGCTCAGCAGTGGTGCCACCACCGGCCGGCCTGTGAGCACCCTGACGCCATCGAGACGCCGCACGGCGTCCAGCAGCCAGGCCAGCAGGGCCTCCTGGTCGACCAGGGTGCAGGGCCGGAGGCTGCCCATTGGTTCAGCCACCTGGAAGAGCTGCTGGCCATCGGCCCAGAAGGCCCATCCCGCCAGGGGGCGCTGGGCGATCTATGCGGGCAGGGGCAGCAGGCCCATGGCCGCCAGGGCGGCCAGGCCGCTGGGCATCAGCGCCTCGCCCCGGAATTGCCGCGCCGAAGTGGGGCTTGCTTCCACCAGGGTGAGCGGCACGCCCTGGCGGGCCAGCAGCAGCGCCAGGGCGACCCCTGCTGGGCCGGCGCCGACGATCACCACCCCGGTGGCAGCGGAGAAGGTGCTCAGGTGAAGGAGTTGTAGTTCGGGTTCTGGCCGGAATCAGCCGGTTTGACGCCCAGCAGGCCGTGTTTCTTGTTGAGCAGGTAATCCACCAGTTCCTGCTGCAAGGTGAGCAGTTCCCTGGTGCAACCGCGGAAGGCGGCTCGATGCCGGATCTCATCGTGGCGGGTGTGCAGATCCCGCAGCATCAGATTGATGGCGTCGAGTCGCGGGGTGGTGCCGCGGGAGGGTGGGACCGGGTCCATCGGACGACCTGACGATCAAGGAAAGCGAATGGCCATCGTAGTCGGGCTCTGGCTGGGCTTCCTGTCAGCTGGCCTCCGCCAGGCGGGCTCAGCTTTGGCCGCCGGCCGCTTCGGTGCCGACCCTTGGTACCTGGCCAGGCCGGCGCCGCAGCGTTGTCGCTGTTTGAGGCGCTTGCGCTGCAACCGCTGGTTCAGTCCTAGATCCGCGCCACGCCAGAGACGGTCGATCTCGTGCTCGAAGTGCAGGGCCAGTGGTCTGGAGTCGATCAACAGCAGGGTTTCATCATTCTGGAAGGCCGCGGAGGGGCTCCAGTTGAAGGAACCGCTGATCACCCGGCGTCGGTCGAGCACGGCAATCTTGTGGTGCAGCTTGTCGCCACCCGCCAGCTGGGGAATGCCGACACCTTCCAGCGGGGTTGACCAGGGCTGGTTGTCGGTTTCGATGCGGCAGCGGTGATCCGGCAGGATGACGCCGAGCAGGTCGAGCACTTCGCTGAAGGCCCGATTGGCGAAGCCAGGATCGGCCAGCACCCGCAGCTTCACCCCCTGGCTGCGCAAGCTGGCCAAGCGGTTGGCCAGGTTCTGGGCCGAGAACACGAACAAGCCCAGATCCAGTTGCCGGTGGACCCGGGCCAGCTGGTGATCAAGCCAGGCCAGTCCCTGGTTGGCATCACTGCGGCGATGGGGCGCGAACAACACCTCCACCGGAGTGTTTGCCACCAGCACCCGCTGCGCCGCGCCCCCTTGCTTGGCGATCCCGAAACGGCTGTCCGGCCTGCCCCCCGGTCCGTCGCCCCACATCCGCGCGAACTCGGCGGCGAACAGGCGGGCAAGGGCGGGGCTCTCGAAGCGGAGCAGGTGGTTCACATTGCCGCGGCTGCTGGGATCGTCGGGATCGCCATGGATGCAGGAGGGGCTGAAATTCGCTGACCCGGTGATCACGCGGCGCTGGTCCACCACCATAAATTTGTGGTGCATCAGACCGCTACCGGCGCTGCCATCGGCGGTGTCATCGAGCATCGGCACACCGCCTTGCTGCAGGATCGCCACCGCATCTTCCAGGCCCAGAGCCCGTAGCTGTTCGATCCTGTGCCGTTGGTGGGGCGGCAGCGTGGCGGGTTCCTGGCGGCTCCAGGGGTTGCTGTAGGTGTTTTCGAGCACCACTTGCACCTGCACTCCCTGGCGTTGCCGTTCCACCAGGGCCGTGGCGATGCGCGGCAGGGACAGCTCCTGCACGGCCACCAGAATCTGGGTGCGGGCCTGGGCGATGGCCTCAAGCAACAGGGCCTCCAGGTCGTCGCCCTGACGCCATTGGCCGCTGATCGGGCTGCGATACCGGTGTTCGGCCCGATGGTTGAACGCCACGTAAATACCAGCCGGAAGCGGCAAGTCCGGGGCTGGTTTGCCCAGCAGCACGGCCGTGGCGCTACCGCAGCCAGCCAGTAGCAGCCCGGCGCTCAGGCTGGCCAGCAGGCCGGTGGTTCGTTGGCCACGGTTGTAGCCGCTCGGCGGCAAGGGCACAGACATGGCTGGGCAGCTCCGGCGGGCTCAGGGTGCTCCCGCTCAGCATTCCCAGTCGCTGACAGATCCCCGCACCTTCAGCTGTGGCCAGGCATCTCGGCGGTGCGCAGCATGGCGACGAACCACAAGGAGCCGATCAGCACTGCTGCGATCACGCCGGCACTGATGCTGACCCGCACCATCAGCAGGGGCACCAACAGCGGAAACAGGATCGAACCGGCGATCGGGGTGAGGGCCACCACGGTGCGAAGCGGGGTGGTGCGAAGCGGGGTGGGTGTGGTGCTGGCAGCAGGCATCAGAACCACTCAGCCACGGCCTGACTGGCAGGGTTGCTGTTGTCTTCGGGGGTGGTGCGGCGGAACTCGAGAGTGATGTTGCGGCGCTGCTCGCCATCGGCGGCGAGGGCCTCGATGGGGTATAGCTGCTGCCCATCGCGGAAGGGCACCTGAATGCGGAAGGTGCCATCGGGGGAGAGGGGCACTTCTTCGCCGCCGATGG
>JAPLIB010000076.1 GCA_026389335.1 Cyanobacteriota bacterium
ACCAAGCCGCGGTTATTGGACTGGATTACCCGAAATTTCATCAGTGAGAAGGCGGAACCCATACTTGGCTACGCAGGGCAGGCTATCTCCGGCACAATCAACTCCACTGCCTGCCGGGCCTCCCCGAGCACCTGGGACTGGGCCTGGAGCAGGGGGATCCAATGCTCCAGGTTGGCGGCGTGGCTTTGCCGCTCACTGCCAATCTCCAGCCGATCACCCAGCAACACGGCCCCCAACTCAGCCACCAGCTCCTCCCTGGCATAACGGGGCTTGCCAAAGGCGCCACCGAGATCGCGCTTGAGGCGAGAGGAATGGCCTGTGGAATGGACCTCGCGCGCCTAACAGCCTCTCTAGAAGTTGGGTTCTTCGCTGGGATCATGAACAAGCCATCCGTCTAGTAACATTCCGCGTGTGCTTCTCGGCCGGCTTGCCGCGGAAGACCCGCGTGGCCAAGCTAGCTTCGATGGTGTGATTCAGATCCAGTGCATGAACTCTACTGTTCAAGCGATGGCCAATGGTGTGGTGCCGCAGAGGCTGAATATTTCAAGCTCAGTCTGTATGTTTAGTTCCAACTCGTAGAGGCATTGGGATTATGCTCAATCGCATTCAAGAAATAGATCAGCTTGCTACGACGATTTTCCGGGTCGAGCACTTCTGCACTCGTTCCGTTCAGCAAGCCAAACCAGCCGAAGGTGCAAAAAATGTGCACTTATGGATGGACCTAAACGATTTTGATTATGCTCCAGTCGCAGGTACAAACGGAGAGATGTTTGTGAGCAGATTCTCCCTGGAAGTCGCGGATGGTGACCAGGCTGTATCCATTCTCTCCCAACCTACGCCAGATGATCACTGGATCGAGGCACACACTAGCCTGCGTGATGGCTTGAAGAGATTGGCTTCCACGGATTGGCTACTCGTTCGTCAGAACGGTGATTTGATCGGCATACTGACACTGAATGACCTGGCAAGTCCTGTGATTTCCACCTACCTGCTCGCCAGGCTGCTTGGCATGGAGCATGGGCTAAGACGACTCCTGGGTACCTATTCCAACGAGATGATCCCGGATGAGCCAAGTGAGAAGGGCAAGGGAGATGGATGGACGTTGGAGAAGGTTATGAACCGATTGACTACACAGAAGGACCTCCTTAAAGATCTGGGATACTCAAGCGGCAAGAAATTTGAAAAAGCCTTTAAGGGTTTTCTGAAGCTGCGCAATCATCTTGCCCATGCCCGTAGTATTCTTTATGTTGCTAATGATGCCGGACAGGCTGCTGAGATAGTTTCCGAACTCGAAAGAATAACTTCTAGTGTCTTTGGTCTTGTGACGAATCGCGACGCTGTTTGGTTAAGCTACGAAGCTACGCAGATTGTTGACGCTGAAGACCCTTCCTTTGTCTGGGCTGGGGCTGATGCTGCTCCCCTACTATTTCCGGCACCAGTTTATGTCATCACAGCACAGAATCCTTCCGAGAGGGTCTTGTCTGAGAGTGAGAATCTCAGGCGACATAGCCTGCTGGAGAGCTACTTGAGATGTTTTTCACCAGTTACGACTTTGGTTCTCAAAGAGGTGATCGGGAAGTCCATGGAGGGCTCTTGGCAGGAGATTGGATGGGCGATTGGAGGTTTAGCTCGTGAGGAAGCTGTTGAGATTGGTCGACATTTTTCTCAACGCGCTATTTTTGAGCTTACGAATGACAAAGTCTGTGTGATACCAACAGATGGTGGTGCGCGTGAGGCCTTGCCAAGGGTATTGTAACTGAAGTGTACGTCTTACTTCGGTTGAAGTCTTCGGGCTTCTTGCTTCATTGACCTGGTCCACTGTTTGCGTTCACACGACCTCTCTCCGGGCCACGACCGTTCATATTTACGCCTTTGGATTTTGCTCGGTGGCCTACACATCCGCCGCAATCAACTCCACCGCCTGCCGCGCCTCCCCCAGCACCTGAAAGAGCACCTGGGGCTCAGCCTGGAGCAGGGCAATCCAATGCTCCAGATAGGCGGCATGGCTCTGGAGCTCACTGCCGATCTCGAGCCGATCGCCGAGGAGGACCGCTCCTAGCTCGGCAACCAACTCCTCCCGGGCATAGCGGGGCTTGCCAAAGGCACCACCAAGATCACGCTTAAGGCGTGAGGCATGGCCGGTGGAATGGACCTGCTCATGGGCCCAGGTGGCATAGAAGGCCGCCGGGGAATGGAAGCTGGCGCGATCAGGCAACTGGATGCGATCAACTTGGGGCAGATAGAAGGCCCGATCACCGCCATAGCTGACCGGCACCGGCCAGGCGGAGAGAACGGCCTCTGCTGCCGCTAGGCGCTCCGGCTCGGGCCGGGCCTGCAGCCCTGCTGCT
>JAPLIB010000106.1 GCA_026389335.1 Cyanobacteriota bacterium
GCACGAGACAAATTCACGAAAAAGTGCCGAAATCGAGCCTTCTGCTGGGAGGTACAGCCAACGATCGACCGAAAACAGGAAGAAATCAGTTGTAGCTGTGGAAAACTGATGCTGCGAGATGGTTTTTCTGCAAACTCCTAGAGATCGGCGTGCCGTTCCAGCGACGGGAGATCAGGGCATCGGTGGGCATTGATTCAGGGTGTGGTTTGTTTCTGCAGCTGTTCATGGCATCAGCTCCCCTGGCTGCCCGGCATTGAGAAGCCGTTTGAGGGCCTCGATCAACCAGCCGCGGCGGTAGCTCTTGACCTGCCGCGGTGCACCATCGACGTATTGCATGCGCGTCGGCGGTTCCTGCTGGAACTCCTGGCGAAACATCGCCGCCAGGAGCTTGCCGATCGATGGTCCCCTGGCCTTGGGCAGCCGCTGACCGGTGACCTCCAGCCAGGCATCAGTGATCGATAGCTCCTCGTGATCGGCTGAGGCGGGCAATAGCAGGACGCCGGCACCCCTGGCGGCGACATTGCGGACCATGTCACCGAACTGGATGCGGTCGCGCTCATCCACCACTCCCAAGCGCTCCAGCAGGTTGTAACTACGCTCGATCAGGCGGAGGGTCTCCTGGTGGTTGAGAGCGGGGCGATCCATGGGCTCTTGCGGGGCGTTCCGGCGCTCGAACTCCTCACGGAACCATTGGTTCACGAAGACAGAGAAGGCGGGGCTGATCCACCGGGCGAGCTCGGTGGCCACGTCGGGGTGGATCCAGGTGCCACCGCTGCGCCCGGTGGTGGACTGAACCAGGCCCTCAGACCCAACTATCGCTTTTCCGATAGTTTCCGAGAGGGCCTCCAGGTACTGGCTGCAGCGGTCAGTCTCGAAGAAATGTCCCCAGAGCTTGCCGTTCGCCTTGCACATGGCGGTGGCGTTCACGAAGCCGTCGGTGGTGCGGCGCTGGATCGGGGTGTCGTTCCAGCTGCGGGAGATCAGCGCATCGGTGGTCATCCGTTCAGGGGGTGGTGTGTGCCCTTCCTGGCTCATGGCTCCAGCTCCCATGACTGCGGCAGTGCGTGGCGCAGGGTTTCGGTGGTAAGGCCGGTGTTTTCCTCAATGCAGCTGAGCGTCGCGGCCATCGCGACGCCCGGCGTCACGCCCGGGACTCGGGCGACGGCCTGGCCAATCAGCAGCAGGGCGCCGGCGCTGTCCTGCCTGTTTGTGGGGAAGGCCCTCGGCGTGGTCGCGAGGCCAGGCATCGCATAGCGACCTGTCCGGCGGATCGCCGGCAGCACCTCGTGCGTCACCCAGCGCTTGAAGCGCTTGGCCTCCGGCTTGCGGCTGCCGAGAACCAAGCTGTAAAGCCCCGGTTCATTCACCGTGGCCACGGACTGCACACCGCCAGGGGTGTCAGTTGAAATGACACCCCTCTCGTCTTCATCCAGGCGGCTCATTGCCTGACGGGGATTACCGATGCCCAGCACGCTGCAGACATCGGCGCCGACAAACCAGGGGTCGCCCTGCTCGTCGGTGAAGACGCGGATCTGGCTGCCTTCGAAGTCAAAGGGAACCAGGGCGCCTGAAGTCGTGTTGTTCATCGGTCTGAAAGCGGTATGAAGGGTGCGACCTCACCGGCGTCAGTGCCGGCATCAGGGCAGAAGATGTTGTCGGTGCTGATCGATGGCAGCCGCGCCGGCACCAGCCCGGCGCTCACCAGCAGCAGGGTGCTGAGCTGAACCATCAGCCCCAGCAACACCAGGAAGTGAAGACCGGCAAGGCTGGAGGCCGTGACCATGACGGTGGGCCTACGGCTGCGACAGGAGGCCGGCCGTTGGGGACCGGGTTGGTGAGGGGCCCTGCTGCTCCAGGCCCCGGGGTTGATGTCGTGACGATCGAGCGGCATCAGAACAACTCCTCGCCGTCGCCTGAACCATCAGCGGCCCAACCACTGGCCGCGGTGCTGGTGGTGTAGCCGTCGACCTCATCGA
>JAPLIB010000001.1 GCA_026389335.1 Cyanobacteriota bacterium
CACCGCGATGGCGTAATGCCTTCTTTACTACCGGATACCTGAGTTCAGCAGCAAGAGCAGCACGGCTTCTTTGACCGCTCGGCGTTGAGCGATCAGGCGTGCATTCGCGCGGCGGTACGTCCCGACCCCTGAATGGGTACATTTTTCCGTTGATCTTTTTGCCCGTCGGCGGCCTGCTTGCCAAGCTCGCATCAAGCCAGGGCATTGCCGCACAAATACTAATCTCGCTTTCAGCTGCCATAACGGGAATCTTGCTATTTGCCACGATGCAAAATTTGGGCATCAAGCCAATTGACTCATGGCTGCTGGTCGGAGCATTCGCAAGTAGTTCAGCATTCATATTTTGGTGGTCTATCCCGGAAACATTTCCGATCGGATCGTTGACCATGTTGATTCCCCTTTTCCTTCTTTCTCGTGAAGAGCGTAGCCTCAAAGTTTGGACGCTAGCGCTAGCCGGTTCTTTGGCCATCACCACAACTAATTTTAGCGCCGGGATCGCAGCCGCTTTATTTTCAAAGCAAAGGCAAAAAATTTTTAAGATCTCATTTTTTGCCTTGCTGCTGATATTG
Source organism: Cyanobacteriota bacterium (assembly GCA_026389335.1). Classification (GTDB taxonomy): domain Bacteria; phylum Cyanobacteriota; class Cyanobacteriia; order PCC-6307; family Cyanobiaceae; genus Cyanobium. Next base: position 570 of record JAPLIB010000001.1, read on the forward strand.
GTCTTGTCCTTTTTGCAGAAAAGCTATTTACCCTCTGCAAACTACTTCTTTGACCGTTCAGTGGCAGGAGAAAGACATTTTGTTCCAACCAGCACGGATCCACGAGGCTCACTTCCAGGCAGGGCTCTTGACTTTGCTGTTTATACGGGCGTCGTCCCAGATAAGCTGATTCGAATGATTCGTCCAACAAACGGAATCCCTGGCATGTTTTTACCGTATTCTCTGAAGATTTTTACCGGCCTTAGCTCCATTCCAGTCCTCTGCTGGATTGCTCTTATTTCAATTGGCTCGATAGAGTTGTTCCGCAATTTCGAACTAAACTTTGCGAAAGCCTTGTTTTCTTTTATTTTAATCCAATTTGCCCTCCACATGTTCTACGGGGACCAGCCATTTTTATATAGCGCCCACTTCCTGCCAGGATTCATTTTACTGATAAGCCTAGGCTTTCGGCCAAGGGCGGCGCCTAGGGCGCAATTGGCACTGTCTCGGGCCTGCTTAGTCACGTTTATTTTTACTGGCTTTCCGTTGAATCTTAATTCTTTCATAAATGCTGCCCATGTTGCCGCCTCATTTTCCGGCAATAGCCAATGAAAATTTCAGACACATTAACCATTCTGATTAGTGTCCTTCTTTCGGCATCAGCTCAGATGTTCCTCAAGAAGGCAGCCACTTTATCAAGCCTTGGGACCAATTCAATCACAGCCTTTCTTGCCAAAGTAGGCACCTCTCCTTTTACTTGGCTAGGTCTTTTGATGTTTGGGAGTAGCCTTGCCTTGTGGATCCTCATCCTTGCGAAGCTGCCCGTATCAAAGGCCTATCCCTTTGTTGCTATAGGCATTGTCATAACTTCGGCGGCAGGCATCGCCTTTTACGGGGAGTCGATCTCTGCATTGAAACTATTTGCAATTTTATTAATTGCTTCAGGAGTCAGCCTGCTTGCCGCAACTTGACCTTGTCAATCATCCTTGGGGATCAACCCAGCCATTGCATGTCAAGATAAACCAACCCGGGCAAGCAAGTTTCTTTGTCCATTGTGAGTATCAATGAACCGGCCGACGTCCAAGCACGATGGAGCCATGGGCAACGTCAGTCAGTTTGAAGTAATCGCCGTGGTGCCCCCCGGGCTGGAGGAGCCGGCCGCGGCCGAACTGATCGCCCTCGGCGCCGAAGCCGTACGCCCCCTGCGGCGGGCGGTGGCCCTGCGCACCGACCTGGCCGGCTTCTACCGCCTGCACCTACAGGCCCGCCTGCCCTTTCGCTTCCTGCGCCAGCTGGCCCGCTTCCCCTGCGCTGATCGCCAGGCCCTGTACCGGGGCGTCCAGGACGCCGCCGACTGGCCCCGCTGGCTGCCACCGGACACCAGCTTCCGGGTCGATGCCAGCGGCAGCAGCCGGGAGCTGAGCCACAGCCACTACAGCGCCCTGCAGGTCAAAAACGCCCTGGTGGACTGGCAGCGGCAGCACTGGGGGGAACGTTCCTCCGTCGATCTCGACGATCCGGATCTGAGCCTGCATCTGCACCTCAGTCCCGGTGGCGGCCCCCGCAATCGCGGCCGGGGTGAGGACGGGGCCATGGCCGTGCTCAGCCTCGATGGCGGCGGCGCCAGCCTGCACCGCCGCGGCTACCGGGCCGCCATGGGCCTAGCGCCGCTGAAGGAGAACCTCGCCGCCGGTCTGATCGCTCTCACCGGCTGGGATGGCAGTGTGCCCCTGTGCGATCCCCTCTGCGGCTCCGGCACCCTGTTGATCGAAGCCGCCGCCATGGCCCTGGGCCGGGCCCCGGGCTTCTGGCTGGAGGCAGATGGCCAGAGCCGACCGCGTCCCTTCGCCCTGCAGCGTTGGCCCGATTTCGACCCGCTCCTGTGGCAGCAGGAGGTGGCCGCCGCCCGGCAGCTGGAGCGCCGCAGCCTGGCCGATGGCACCCCCATGGCACCCGTGATCGGCATGGAACGCGATCCGGCGGTCCTGGCCCAGGCCCAGGCCAATGTGGACGCCGCCGGCCTGGCCCCCTGGATCGGGCTGGGCCAGGGGGACGCCCGCGACTTCGAGCCACCCGAACAGGCCGGCATCCTGGTCTGCAACCCGCCCTACGGCGAAAGGCTGGGGGAAGGGGAGGATCTTGAGCAGCTCTACGCCGATCTGGGCCAGATGCTCAAGCAGCGTTGCGGCGGCTGGACCCTGTGGCTGCTGAGCGGCAATCCCGAACTCACCGGTGCTCTCAAAATGAAGGCCAGCCGCAAGGTGCCCGTGAGTAATGGTGGCCTTGATTGCCGGTGGTTGAAGTATGAAATCCGCTGAAATTTCATCCGTTTTCGCCTTCGCAGTAAAGGCGTCTGGGCCCGCTCCCACAGGCATCCGGTCGCGAACGCCCAGCTCCCGGCTGCGACCAGGTCTGGGAGTGGTGGCTGCTTCCTGGCTGGCCGGCTTGGCCATGGGCGCAGGGCCCCTACAGGCCGCAGCCTTGGCGGCGTCGGCCCTGCAAGTTGGCGCAAGCGCCTCGGTGATGCCCCCCTCAGCCACCAAAGTGAGCGGCAGCCTTGAGCGGGCCAGTCACCGGACACCAGGCCAGAGAGCGGCTGATGCGGTGACCCCTCAGCCCTTCACCGCTCCAGCAGCGGCAGGGCACCACCACACCAGCCAATCAGCACCGCAGCCAAAGGCAGCTCACCCTATTGCCCCCCAGCCGGCGACCACCAAGCCAGCCTCCCCCCAACCAGCGCCGATCCAGGCAGCTGCCACTCAGCCCGCCACCGCCAGGAGCACCAGCCCCGACAACAGGCTTTCCGACATCCAGGCACTGATCGGGACCTACTACGGCATGCGGCACGGCGCAAGCATCCCCTCCTCCCAGCAGCGGGTCTGCAGCTCCATGGCGGCGGGGATCGATCCCCGCAACGGCCTGACCGAGCTCGGTCGCCAGGAGGTGCAACGCAGTAGTGAGGCCTGGCTACAGGCGAACGCCGCAGCCATCGACCTGGCGCTGCGGCGCGGCCAGCTGCTGATTCTCAGCTCCCCCTTCAGCCGCAGCCGCGAATCGGCGGAAATGCTGGCCGCCACGATCGAGACTTGGTGGCAGGCCAGCCCCGGCAGCGGTGTCTCTGGCAGCGGTGTCTCTGGCAGCAGTGTCTCTGGCAACAGTGGTCCTGGGAGCAGTGGTCCTGGGAGCAGTGGCCCTGGGAGCAGTGGCTTCGCCAGCAGCAGCCCGGTGCGGCGCCCGCCGATCCGGATCGAGCCCGATCTGCGCGAGCGCGACTTCGGCAGCTTCGAGGGCCAGAGCCCGAGCGGGCCGATCTACCGCCGCGTCTGGGACCAGGACGTCCTCGATCCCCACGGCCAGCCCTGGGGGGTGGAGAGTGCCGCCGCCGTGCAGCGCCGGGCGACGGCCCTGATCCAGCGGCTCGAGCGGCAAAGCCAGGGCCACCCGGAGCGGATCGTCGTGCTGGTATCCCACGGGGACACCCTCAAGATCCTCCAGACCGGCTTCCAGAAGCAGATCCCCTCCACCCACCAGAATCCAGCCCAGGTAAAGCCGTTCCGCACCGCCGAGATTCGCGGCTTCCAGCTGCGTTGAGCAGGCAGATTTGCCGCCGGAGAAGCGGCCGCAGGGGAGAAGCCTGAGGAGGCCTGACTTCAGGAACGCCCCGTCAGGGCCCGGGTGGTGCGGGCCAGGCCGGCGGTGGTTTCCGGCAGGTAGGGACCCTTGAGCAGCTGGCCGCCGATCCGTAGAAACAGCCCCGAGAGCACCAGATCGATCGCCGCCACGGCGGCGGCGGCGGCCAGCCAATCCAGGGCAAAGCGCTCATGCAGCCAGAAGAGCAGCACCAGTTGGCTCGCCACCAGCGCCAGGGTCAGCAGCGTCAGTCCCAGGCCCAGAAAAACGCCACCGCCGATCAGGCGGCGCTTCTCCTTGCTGGCTTCCTGCATGGCGAGGCGGACGTGCACGTCCATCACCGACGCCATCAGCGCCGTGACCTTGCCGAAGGAGGAGCGACTCATGCCGAACGCCGTCCAGAGGAGAGCAACAGCCCCACCAGCAGCCCCACACCGGCGGCGATGCTGATCGCCAGCAGGGGCTTCTCGCGCACCGGCTTCTCGATCCGCGGCCGCAGGGTGGTGTTGAGCTCGTCGAGCAGGCCTTCAAGCTGCTCCTCCAGCGGCCGCAGGCCATCGACAACCTGGCCCGCCTGCTCGGTGGTGACCTGCAGCAGATCGAGCAGCTGCTGCCTCACCCCGGTCGCCGTCAGGCCCGTCTGGCGGCTGATCACCTCAGCGACCGTGTCGAGGCTGCCCCGGGTGGCTTCGAGGGTGTGGCGGGCCACCTCGGGCCATTGGCGCTGAATCCGCGGCAACAGCGAGTCGAAGCGCTCGCGGAACACCCCCAGCACCGGCGCCGCCACGGTCTGATCGCCGTCTCGGCCTGAAATGTCACGGCTTCGTGACTCACTGGGTGGCGATTCAAAGCCGAAAGCATCCCTGCCAGGCGAAGCCGGGCTGCCTGGCTCCGCGCCATGCGGGGCTGGGGATGCAGAGGGGGCGCTGGTCTCCGGGTCCATGGCGTCTGGGCTGGCAGGGCGAGAGATCGGCGCAGCCCCATCCCCTCAACTTAGATAGGGGCCTTGGCAGCGTCACCAGCTTCGCTAAATTCAATGGGCTCGGCGGGCGGGCCTGTTGGTTCACATCAAGCAGGTTTCGTTCAGCCACTTCAAATCCTTCGGTGGATCGATCACCATCCCGCTTGAAAGCGGCTTCACGGTGGTCACCGGCCCCAACGGCTCCGGCAAGAGCAACATCCTCGATGGGGTGCTCTTCTGCCTGGGCCTGGCCAGCAGCCGCGGCATGCGGGCCGAACGGCTGCCAGACCTGGTCAACTCCGCCGTGCTGCGTGACGGCAAGGCGGCCGAAACCACCGTCACCGTGCACTTCGACCTGGGTGACTGGCAGCCCGACGAGGCCGAAGCCGGCCTGGAGGCGCCCCAGGAGGGCCCCTGGATCCAACCGGGCCAGCGGCAATGGAGTGTCAGCCGCCGGCTGCGGGTGGCACCGGGGGGCACCTACAGCAGCAACTACAGCGCCGATGGCGTGCCCTGCAACCTGCAGCAGCTGCAGACCCAGCTGCGGCGCTTGCGCATCGATCCCGACGGCAGCAACGTGGTGATGCAGGGGGATGTGACCCGCATCGTCTCGATGAGCGCCCGCGACCGTCGCGGCATCATCGATGAACTGGCCGGCGTCGCCCTGTTCGACAGCCGCATCGAGCAGAGCCGCGGCAAGCTCGATGAGGTGCAGGAACGGCAGGAACGCTGCCGCATCGTCGAACAGGAGCTGCTGGTGACACGCCAGAAGCTGGAACGCGATTGCGCCAAGGCCCGCAGCTACCAGGAGCTGCGGCAGCGCCTCCACATCGGTCGCCAGCAGGAGCAACTGCTCACCTGGGAGGCGGCCCGCACGCAATTGGAGCTGGTCCGTGCCCGCCAGGAGGCCCTGGGGGTGCAGCAGGAGCAGGAGCGTCAGGCGATTGCCACAGCGGAACTGGCGCTGCAGGCCAGCAGCAAGGCCCTCGAGGCCCTGCAGGCGGAAGTGAAGGAGCTCGGCGAAGATCAGCTGCTGGCAGTGCAGAGCGAACTGGCCGGCCTCGAGGCCGGCGAGCGCGAGCTGGCCCGCCAGGCCGAGAAGCACCAGCTGGATGCGGAGGCCCTGCAGCGCCAGCGCCTGGAGCTGCAACGGCTTCAGGGAGACCTGCAGCGCCAGCGGCAGGAGCTGGAGGCAGCCGATGACAGCGCCGCCCTCGAGCAGGCCGAACTGGCCTGCCGCAACGCCGAGGCCGCTGTGGAGCTGTCGCGGCGGCGCCTGGGGGAAGTGGCCGATCGCTCCGGCACCTGGCTCGAAGCCCAGCAACGCCGCAGCCGCGAACGGCAGGAGCTGCAGGAACAGCTGGGTCCCCTGCTGGCCGAACGGCAGCAGCTGGAGGAGCGGCTGCGCCAGGGCGAAGCCCGCCAGGCCGAACTCAACAGCGAACAGCAGCAGGAGGGCAGTGCCCACCAGGACGCCGAGCAACGGCTGAAGGTGCTTGCTGGCGAAGAGGAGCAACTGCGGGAATCCCTGCGACGGGAGCAGACCCAGGTGCAGGAGCTGGCGGAGGCCCTGGCCCTGCAGCAACGCACCCGCAGCCGCCTCGAGCAGGAGCAGACCAGCCTGGAGCGCGATATCGCCCGGCTCGACAGCCGCCGCGAAACCCTGCAGGAAAGCCGCGGCACCGGTGCCCTGCGGGTGCTGCTGGAGTCGGGCCTGGAGGGCCTCCACGGGCCGGTGGCCCAGCTGGGAGAGGTGGACGAACGCCATCGGATCGCCCTGGAGGTGGCCGCCGGCGGCCGCCTGGCCCAGGTGGTGGTCGAGGACGACCGCATCGCCGCCCGTGCCATCGAGCTGCTCAAGAGCCGGCGGGCCGGGCGGCTCACCTTTCTGCCGCTCAATAAGATCCGTGGTGGTTCCGGCTCAGCCCCCTCCCAGAGCCGGGGCGCCGCCCTGCAGCGTGGAAGCGGAGCTGGTGGAGCCGGGGGGACCGGCCTGGTGGGCCGGGCCGTCGATCTGGTGCGCTACGAGCCGGTCTATGGCGAGGTGTTCCGCTACGTCTTCGGCGACACGCTGGTGTTTGCCGATCTGGCCAGCGCCCGCCAGGAACTGGGCCGCTGCCGGGCGGTGACCCTCGAAGGCGAACTGCTCGAGAAAAGCGGCGCCATGACCGGCGGCAGCCTGCAGCAGCGCTCGGGCCAGCTGGGCTTTGGCAGCAGCAGTGACAACGACGAGGCCGAACCGTTGCGGCGCCGACTGCTGGACCTAGGCGAAAGCCTGCTGGCCTGCCGCCGTCGCGAGGCCGAACTGAGCCAGGCCCTGGAGCAGGCCCGACCGCGACTGCAGGAGCAGCAACGCCGCCAGGCAGCTGTGGAGGCGGAAGCCAAGGCCGCCCAGCGGGCCCTCGATCCCCAGCTACAGCGCAGCCGCCAGCTGGAAACAAGGCTGCAGCAACTGGGTGTCCATCAGGCGAGCGATGGCCGCCGGCTGCAGGAGCTAAACGCCATGGGCACCCCGCTGCAGACGGCCCTGTTGGCCCTGGAGCTGGCCGAGGCCGAAGCCAGCGGCAATGCCGACAGCGCCCATTGGCAAAGCCTGCAGAGCGAGCTGGAAAGCGCCGACCGGGCCCTGAGTGAGGCCCGCCAGAACCGCGACAACCTGCTGGCCGCCAAACGGGAGCGCGCCCTCAGCAGCGAGCGACTGGGCAGCCAGCTGGAGGGCCTGGGCGGCGATGAACGGCGCCTGGTGCAGGCCGTCAACACCCTGGTGGCCGAACGGCAACAGTGGAAGGAACGCCAGCAGGCCGACCTGCAACGCCGGCAGGAGCTCGAGGCCCGTCAGAACGAACTCAGCACCCGCTTCGGCGAACGGCGCCGGGCCCGGGATGCGGCGGAGGCCGAGACAGGGCGTCAACGGCAGGCGCTGCAGCAGCGGCAGTGGGAGTTGCAGCGACTGGGAGAAGAACGGCTCGCCCTCGAGGAGGAGCGCCGCAGCCAAACCCTGCGGCTGGAGCAGCTGGAGAAGGAACTGCCAGACCCGCGGCCCGAACTGCCAGAAGAGGTGCGCCAAGCCGGCCTGGCCGCCCTGCAGGAGGAGCTGCGCCGCCTGCAGCAGCGGATGGAAGCGCTCGAACCGGTCAACATGCTGGCCCTCGAGGAGCTGGAACAGCTGGAGATCCGCCTGGCGGAACTGGAGGAACGGCTCGAGGTGCTCAGCAAGGAACGGGAGGAACTGCTGCTGCGCATTGAAACGGTCGCCACCCTGCGCCAGGAAGCTTTCCTGGAGGCCTTCCGGGCCGTTGATGGCCACTTCCGCACGATCTTCGCCGGCCTCTCCGACGGCGAAGGCCATCTGCAGCTGGAGAACCCGGAGCAGCCGCTGGAGGGTGGTCTGACCCTGGTGGCCCATCCCAAAGGCAAGGCGGTGCGGCGCCTGGCCTCGATGTCCGGGGGGGAGAAATCGCTCACCGCCCTCAGCTTCCTGTTTGCCCTGCAGCGCTTCCGACCCTCGCCCTTCTATGCCCTCGACGAGGTCGACAGCTTCCTGGATGGGGTGAACGTGGAACGCCTGGCTGCTCTGATCGCCAGCCAGGCCGACGACGCCCAGTTCATGGTGGTGAGCCACCGCCGGCCGATGATCGCCGCCGCCACCCGCACGATCGGCGTCACCCAGGCGCGCGGCGCCCACACCCAGGTGGTCGGATTGCCGCCGGCGGCCTGACTGCCGGGGTGGTTCACAATGGTCCGACTGGTGCCCGTGACTTGAGCTCTTCCATCCCGCCGGCCACGGATCCGAACGCCGCCGCACCGAGTGATCGGCTCTGGTTGCGCTCGGAGCTGATGGGCACCCAGGTGATCACCCGCGACACCGGCCGCCGGCTGGGCGTGGTGGGCGAAGTGGTGGTGGATATCGACCGGCGTGAAGTGGTGGCCCTGGGGCTGCGGGACAACCCCCTCACCCGCTTCCTGCCGGGACTGCCCCGCTGGATGCCGCTGGAGGGCATCCGCCAGGTGGGCGATGTGATCCTGGTGGATACCGCTGATTCACTAGCGGAGGGCTTCAACCCCGAGCGCTACAGCAAGGTGATCAACTGCCAGGTGGTCACCGAATCCGGGGCCCAGCTCGGCCGGGTACTGGGCTTCAGTTTTGACATCGAAACCGGCGAGCTCACCACCCTGGTGATCGGTGCCCTGGGAGTGCCCCTGCTGGGCGAAGGGGTGCTGAGCACCTGGGAACTGGCTGTGGGCGAAATCGTCAGCAGCGGCACCGACCGGATCATTGTTTACGAGGGAGCCGAAGAGAAACTCAAGCAACTCGGCACCGGCTTGCTGGAAAAACTCGGTATCGGCGGCGCAAGCTGGGAACAGGAGGAGCGGGAGCGGTTCCGCAGTGGCGTCGTGCCGGCCGAGAACCAGCTACCGGCGGGCCAGCCCAGTGCCACCGAACAACGCCGCATCCAGCCGGCCACCAGTCGAGCCGTGGTGAGCGAAAACGAACTCGATTACATCGAACTGGAGGAGCGGCGCGAGCGCCAACCGCTGCGCCAGCGCCGCTATCTGGACGACGATCTGGACGGCCCGGATCCCAGCCGCCGTGAGCCAGAACGGGACGACTTCAGCCGCGGTGACTTCCGAGGTGGTGACTTCAGTCGCGGTGGTGACGTCCGCAGTGGTGACTTCGCACCCAACGATGTTGAGCGACCCGATCGCGCCGGACGTGAGCGCGAACGCCGGGAGCTGGAGCGAGACGACCGCCCGGAGCTGGAGCGATTCGAACGGCAGCGGCGCGATCTGGAATGGCCAGATCGGGACCGGGAAGATGTCGGTCGTCGCGAAAGCGAACCCCTCCCCAGGATGGGCCGGCGCGACGAGGATCCGGCCGAGCGCCTGGAGCCGCCGCGGTGGCGCGAGCAGCCGTCTGTGAGCGAGCGGCTTGAATCCAGACCGGAGGATGGCTCATCAGGCCGCGATCTGGATTTCAACGAAGACCGGCAGCGTCAGGACAGCGGGTCCCGCAACCGCAGCGCTCCCCCCGAACGGGAGCAGTGGTCCCAGGATCGCCGCCCTCTGGCCGCGGAGCGCCCCTTACCAGGGGGCTCAGGAGCAGAGATGCCAGCAGACGAGGACAGCTTCCCCCCACCCCGCCGCCCCCTGGCCGCCGAGCCCAGGGGCTTCCGTGGCAGCACCGATACCGATCCGATCGATGTGGAACCCGAAGTGCTCGACGATCCCTGGTGAAGGGGTGATGGCCAGCGCCGCAAATTCAGCGGGGCTGAAACTCAAGCGAAGCGGAGTTGACGCAGTAGCGCTGTCCCGTTGGCGCCGGCCCGTCGTTGAAGACATGACCGAGATGGGCATCACAGGCGCTGCAGCGGATCTCGGTGCGCACCATGCCATGACTGGAATCGGTGATCGTGGTGATTGAGCCCTGGTTCACCCCATCCCAGAAGCTGGGCCAGCCGGTGCCTGAATCGAACTTGGTGGCGGAGCTGAACAACTCGGCACCGCAGCAGACGCAGTGATAGAGCCCGGCATCCTTGCTCTTCCAGTAAGCCCCGCTGAAGGCCCGCTCGGTGCCGCCCTGGCGAGCCACACGAAACTGTTCGGGCGTGAGCTTCTGGCGCCACTCCTCCTCGTTGACACCACGGGCCAGCCCGCTGGCGATACCGCAGGCGGAAGCGGCAGCCGCTTCAGAGCCGGGGACGCTGGACTCAGCGGTGATCTCGGGGGCGTCGCTGTCCTGCATGGTGGAAGCACTCTCGGGACGGATGGTGCGGCGATGCTAACCAGCCTGGTCAGCCAGGATCAGCTCCGGCGACAGGCTTGGCCAGCGTTGCGCTTCCGGCAGCGGCTCGGCCGCAGAACGATGGCCCCAGCAGGGCCTCAGAACGGCTCCTGATCAGCGACGGCCGCCTGGGGCGTGATCGGTGACAGGGCGGTTTCCGGCAGGGAGGTCTCCGGCAGGGAAGCCTTGGGCCGCGAGGAGAGCGGCAGCAGCTCCTGCACCATGGCCGCCAGGGCGGCGACGGCGCCGGGCCGCCCCCGCAAGCTGCGTAGATCGTCGCGCATTCCCGCCAGCCGCTCTGGATGGGCCAGCCAATCCGCGGCCTCGGCCGCGATCGTCGCTGGCAGGATCGCCCCCACCCGCTCGGGCACCACGGCCCTACCCGCCGAGATGTTGGGCCAGGCCAGAAAACCCCGATGCCGCATCTGCCAGGCCGTGAGGGCCACCCCCAACAGAGGCCGCAGCAGGGGCAGGCGAGCCAGCAGACCCAACCAGCCGTCCCAGGCCTGCATCACGTGCAGATGTTGGGTGGGCACGAGCACGATCATCGGCAGCCCCAGGGCGCCGAGTTCGGCCGTGTTCGCCCCCACGGTGGTGAGCGCCAGACGGCACTGGCTCAGGGCCCCATGGGCGGGATGCTCCTGATGCAACAGGATCTCCGTGCCGGCGGCGGTCCGCAACAGCTCGCCGCTGCGGCTGGGCACACCGGCGGCGTAGTGGCCCGCCACCGGGTTGGCCGCTCCCGCGTAGGCCAGCAGCTCCGCCACTGAGGTGGTCGGAGCCACCGGCAGCAGAAAGCTGCAGCCGGGACGCAGGGCCGCCAGGCGGTCGGCCGTCTCCAGCAGGAACGGCACACCCACCTGCAGCTTGGCCCGCTTCGAACCCGGCAGCAGGGCCACCCATTCACCGGCAGCTAACGGGGCAGCCTGGCGGGCCGACTCGGAGAGATCAGCCATCAGATCACCCACCTCCTTGGATCGGGGGTGCCAGCGCTTACCCAGACGAGCCGCCGCCACTGGCCCCATCACCGCGATGCGATCGTTCCAGCGGGGCCAGCGCGCCACCCACTCGGCATAGGTGAGGTGGCGATAGCCCAGCCGCGCCGAGAGCAGCACGCTCCAGAACTGATCGCCGCCGAGGAACACCACCACCCCCTGGCGGGGCCAGGGGCCATGGCGGGCGGGCCGCAGCAGCAGCCACCAGAAGCGTGCCGCCGGCAGCACCTGTTCAAACAGGTCCCAGCGCCGGGCCACCCGAGCCTCCTGACCGGTGGCATTCGGACAGGGCACCAGCACCAGCCGCAAGGTGACTGGAGCCTGCGGCTGGCGCGGGCGCAGAGGGAGTTGGGCGTGGAGCCGCTCGGCCAGGGGCCTCACCCAGGTGCTGAGTTCACCGGGCCCATTGCTGACCAAGACAATGGCCGACTCTGCACCAGGGCGCCCAGAAAAAGCCCGGAGGGGAACAGGATGCTGGCCCGTGACGGGGAACTGGCCTGGCGCCTGGCCCACTTGGGGAAAAGAAGAATGCGGATGGCGAGACTTGAACTCGCAAGGCCGAAGCCACACGCCCCTCAAACGTGCGTGTCTACCAATTCCACCACATCCGCGTGGTTACGGCGCAAGCCGCAGGATCACGGCGGAAGCCGCTCACCTTGAGCAATATACCCATCGCCCGATCACGGCCGGCCCGGCACGATCAGCCCCATCCGGCCGTACGGCCCGATCCCGATCCAGGCCGGTGGCCGCCGCCTTGCCGTGGCATGCACCTTTGCTGGCGGGTCAGCGACTTCCGCCCCGTGGCGCCGGGGGCCTCACCTGGAGATCCCCGCACCAGGCTGGGGCTTGATGGCCCCGAGGACTCTGTGGGGGGCAATCTCACGTCCCTGCCCTGGCCTGACTGGGCTGGGCCGAACCAGTGCTTTGGCACCCCGGTGAACATCGCCAAGCCTGATCGATCCTCAATAGCTGGGTTGAGGCCAGGGCGGATCCCAGCGAGGCCGATCTGCCCCTGGCCTGGCGCTGCCCTGGCGGCTGGGGGGCGCGAGTGAGCGCTGATACAGTCCCTCACCGGCCCGCCCCGGTCCCCGCCGCTCCGCCCGGATGCCCATCGGCAAACTGCTGATCGCCAACCGTGGCGAAATCGCCCTGCGGATCCTGCGCAGCTGTCGGGAATTGGGGATTGCCACCGTGGCGGTGTACAGCACCGTCGATCGCAACGCCCTGCACGTGCAGCTGGCCGACGAGGCCGTGTGCGTGGGCGAAGCTCCCAGTGCCAAGAGCTATCTCAACGTTCCCAACATCCTGGCGGCCGCCACCTCCCGCGGCGCCGACGCCATCCATCCCGGCTACGGCTTCCTGGCCGAGAACGCCGACTTCGCCGAGAAGTGCCTCGACCACGGCATTACCTTCGTCGGCCCTTCACCGGCCTCCATTCTGGCGATGGGGGACAAATCCACCGCCAAGATCACGATGCAGCGGGTCGGCGTGCCGACGATCCCCGGCAGCGAGGGGCTGCTGGCCACTCCCGCCGAGGCGGCAGCCCTGGCCGGCCAGATGGGTTATCCGGTGATGATCAAGGCCACCGCCGGTGGCGGCGGTCGCGGCATGCGGCTGGTGCCCGGCCCCGACCAGCTGGAGAGCCTGTTCAAGGCGGCCCAGGGCGAAGCCGAAGCCGCCTTTGGCAATCCCGGCCTGTACATGGAGAAGTTCATCGACAGGCCCCGCCATGTGGAGGTGCAGGTGCTCGCTGACCGCCACGGCAACGTGGTGCACCTGGGCGAACGGGATTGCTCGATCCAGCGCCGGCACCAGAAACTGCTGGAGGAGGCCCCCAGCCCCGGCCTCGACCCCGAGATCCGCCGGCGCATGGGCGAGGCGGCCGTGGCCGCCGCCCGCAGCATCGGCTACGAGGGGGCCGGCACCGTGGAATTTCTGGTGGACCGCCACGGCGGCTTCTACTTCATGGAGATGAACACCCGCATCCAGGTGGAGCATCCCGTCACCGAGATGGTCACCGGTGTCGACCTGATCGCCGAACAGCTGCGCATTGCCGGCGGCGAGCCGATCTCCTTCCGCCAGGACGACCTACGGCTCACCGGCCATGCGATCGAATGCCGGATCAACGCTGAGGATCCCCGCCACAACTTCCGCCCCGCTCCGGGCAAAATCACTGGCTGGCTGCCGCCGGGCGGTCCCGGCGTGCGCGTCGACAGCCACGTGTACACCGGTTATGAAATCCCCCCCTTTTACGACTCCCTGATCGGCAAGTTGATTGTCTGGGGGGTGGATCGGGATCACGCTCTGCGGCGGCTGCGACGGGCCCTTTCGGAATGTGCGATCACCGGCATCCCCACCACGATTGAGTTCCATCTTCAGCTTCTGGATCGGCCCGAATTCATCCGCGGCGATGTCCACACCAAGTTCGTCGAGCAGGAAATGCTGCCGCAGCAGAACTGATCAGGCCAGGGCCTGGGAACGCAGCAACGCCTGGGTGAGCAGGCCCTGCTGGCCCACCAGCAGTTCCCGCAGCAGGCTGATCAGACCCACCCAGACCACGGGCGTCACATCCACCCCACCGATGGGCTGAATCAGGCGACGGGTGACAGCCAGCAGCGGCTCGGTCGGGGCACCCACCACCCACATCACCCCCTGGCTGAGATCGACGCGGGGATACCAGGTGAGCACGATGCGGAACAGGAACAGCAGGGTCCAGACGGCCAGTCCCAGGGCCAGGGCGAGATGCAGACCTGGCAGCAGAGCCAGCAACAGGGGGGCCGATGCCGTCACAAAGCTCTAAGCAGATGGGCCTGAAGCGTAGGAAGTCGAGGTCGCTGCTTAGGATCACGCCAACGCCTTGCCGCCTCCAAGCGCCATGACCCCATCCCTGGCCAACTTCCTCAGCAGTCTCTTCTGGGGCGCCGTGATCGTGGTCGTGCCCATCAGCATTGCCCTGGTCCTGATCAGCCAGAACGACCAGCTGGACCGACGCCTCTGAATCCGGCACCTGCCCTTGGCCCAGCGCGGCTGGTTCCAAACCGCTCGACTGCCTAGACCCGACTGCCTAGAGTGGTCTGACGCATCCGCTGCTGAGGGAACCGCCTTGGTCAATGCTTCTCTCAATTGGGCCAGCATCGTTGGCATCGTGCTGGCCGTAGGCGGAGCGTTCCTCTATTTCATGAGGAACTTCAAACCAGCCCTGGCCCGCGACTACGACGTCTTCTTCGCGGCCGTGGGCCTGCTTTGCGGCGGCATCCTCTTCTTCCAAGGCTGGCGCCTCGACCCGATCCTGCAATTCGGCCAGTTCCTGCTGGCCGGCACCACCGTCTTCTTCGCCTACGAGAGTGTGCGCCTGCGCGGTGTCACCACCGAGCAGGCCCGCCGCTCCTCCTTCTTTGAGGACGAGGAACCAGCTCCCTTCCGCCCCCGCGGCGGCCTCGGTGGCGGCAGGGACTGGGAACAGGAGAACGAACGGTTCGCCGAACCCGAACCGATCCGGCGCCGGATTCCGAACCGCGACGACGAACCCGAAGATTTTTACCGCCCCCGCCGCCCCAGCCGGGCCGCCATCCCTGAGCGGGCGGCCAGTCGCGGCGCTGGCGACAGCGACGACTGGGATCGCCCCGGCCGCGAAGCGTCCGGTGACCGCCCCGAACGGGGCAGCGCAAACCGCGATCTTGAACCAGGCGCGCGTCCCAGAAGTGCGGATGCTCCCACCCGCTACTCCACAACCACCAGCCGCAGCGCTGCCAGTGATTTTGGCGCCCGCCGCCGCGATCGGGACGTCAGTGCCGAATCCCGTCGTGGCAGCCGCCCCGTGGCCAGCAGCGACAGCCTGCCCCGCTCCAGTCGCCGGCCTGGCGAAGCGGCGGATCGGCCCGGTGCCCGCACCTATGGCGCCACCGAAGCGATGCCCAAGGGTGTCCCCCAGGGCTCTCCCCTCGGGGGGGCCGCCCGGCCCACCCCCAAGACCGGCGTCAGTGATGCCGACTTCTCCCCCCTGGATGGCCAGCCCTCCCGAACCCGACCCAACCCCGCGAGCGCCCCAGCCACCAGCCCGGTCAGCAAGCCCAGCGGTTCAGTCCTGGACAACACGTCTCGCTTCGACGACTGAACGCCTCTGGCCCGCTCGCCGAGGAATTGCCGCCTGGTCGTTGCCTCGACTGGGCGGTTTGATGCTGACGGCCTCGCTGCTGATCACCCTGGCGGGATGCGGCAGCTGGAGCTGGGGACGCCGCAGCGCCGGCCCCAGCGGCCTGGGGGATGGCAATCGTCAAGATCCAGCCCTGAGCGGCAACGGCCGTGTTCTGGCCAGCATTGTCGAACGGGGGGGCCGGGAGACGGTGATCCTGCAGGAGCAACCATCGGGCCGTCTGCTGCCTCTCGGGCCACTGCAGCGCCAGCAACCACACCGCTCTCCGTCGCTCAGCTGGAATGGTCGCTATCTCGCCGTACTGGTGCAGCAGGGGGGGCGACGCCTGGCGGTGATCGAAGACCGGGCCACCGGCCGACTGCACCGTCTGCCCCTGCCTGCGGACCTGGAGCCCCAGCGGCTGAGCCTGGCCCCGGATGGTCGCCGCTTGGCGATTGAGGTGGTTCGCAGCGGCCGTGCGGTAGTGCAGATGTTTGATCTGGCCGGCCTGCTGGAAGCCGACCTGCCCGGCGGCCTGCCAGCCACGGGTGGCGAACCAGCCGCGCCCCAGCCGTGATGGAGCCGCAGCCGCGCCCGCCGGAAATGAGATCTCCATTATTACTACGGTTCGCCGTGCTGGGGTGCAGCAGCCTGATCGGCCTCAGTCTGGGTGGCTGCCTGGGGGAGATGGCCACCCCCATGGGAGGCCTGGATCGCCAACTGGAGCAGGCTGGCAGCAGCCAGGCGCCGGCCCTGGCTGGCCGTTGGCTCGCCCTGATCGGCGGCCGCGGTGGCCGCGACCAGGTGCTGCTCGTGGACGTGGAGCGGGCCTTGCCAGTGCCGCTACCGGGCTTGAACCGCCCCGATGCCCAGCCCCTCAGCGTGGCGGTGAGTCGGGACGGCAACCGCCTGGCCGTGGTGCGCCAGCTGGACGGCCGCACCGAACTGGTGCTTTATCGCCGCGAGCTGATGGCGCTTGAAACCATCGCCATGCAGCCCGCCGGCGTCCCGAGGCGGGTGAGCCTGCGCGCTGACGGCCGGGAGCTGGCGGTGGAAGTGAGCCGGGGCGGCCACTGGCAGATTGACCTGATCGCCATCCCCTGAAGCGAACCGCGCCCCAGCCCCGGGGGACCTGGGGGAACAGTGCATTCAGCAGCAGGGATCAGGCTCGAGTGCGCGCATCGGCAAGCGATGCTCGTTCGTGGCTGCTCGCATCCGTGGCCGAATCCGGCCCTGGGGGAGCGGATCAGGGCACCAGGCCGGCCCAGTGCAGGAAGGTGTCCCCCGTCAAGGTCTCGATCAGCAGCACCGCCACAAAACCGAGCATGGCGAAGCGCCCGTTGACCCGCTCGGCGTAGGCACTCCAGCCGAAGGCCGGCACGTCGTTGGTGGTGGCACTGGTGGCCCTGAGAGGCTCCTGACTTGGCTTGCGACCCGCCTTTTCGGCTTGATCTGGACCCTCAGCCTCAGGGGAGGCGGGAGAGGCGGGTTGGCCCGGGGACTCGCTCATCGATTCAGGCCTGTTGGCCAAAGGTATAGCTGGCGGCCGGCAGCAGCCGCCAGGCACCGCTGCCATCAAGTTCCAGCACAGTGTCGTGATACTCCTTGAGGGTGGGGCGATGACCGACGCTGACAAAGGCCATCTCCCGCTGCACCAGCAGCTCATAGAGACGCTTCTCGGTATTCACATCCAGGGCACTGGTGGCCTCATCGAGCACCACGAACCGCGGTGAGTTGAGCAGCAGACGCGCGAAAGCCAGGCGTTGCTGTTCCCCCAGCGAGAGCAGGCGCGGCCAGTCCTGCTTGATGTCGAGGTCGGGATAGCGATGCACCAGATCCGGCAGCCGCACCTCCTCAAGCACATGGCGCAGCTGGCCATCGCTGAAGCGCTCGGTGCTCTGGGGGTAGCAGAGCTGCTCCCGCAAGCTGCCCAGCAGCATGTAGGGCTTCTGCGGAATGAACATCAGCTCGCCTACCGGGGGTCGGTGCACACTGCCGGCGGCAGCGGGCCAGAGGCCACTCACCAGGCGCAGGAATGAGGTCTTGCCACAGCCGGAGGGGCCCACCACCAGCAGGCGCTGGCTGGGGGCCACCTGAAGGCTGAGATCGTGAATCAAGCGCCGGCTGCTGCGCGGCGGCACCAGATCCACATGGCTCACCAGGATCGAATCCGGCGATTCGACACCGGAGTCACCCCCCAGAGCCAAACGATCGAGATCCACTGCTGACTGGGCCGCCACTTCACCACTGATCGCTTCCACCTTGCCCTGGAAGCCCTCCAGACGGCTGATCGAAGCGGAGAAGGCGGCGAGGCGATCGATGTTGTTGACGATGTAACTCACCGAGAACAGCACCTGGGAGAAGGCGATGCTGGCCTGGCCGAACACGCCGAAATCCACCTGCTTGGCGAAGTAAATCGGCGCGATCACCAGCCAGGGCAGAAAGCGGGAGAAATAATCGTAGGAGCGCTGGATCACACTGATCAAGGCCTCCCAGATGATCAATTTATTGTAGTTTTGAATCACTCCACCCAACCGCCGCGATCCCTCTTTCTGTTCCTGCTGCTCACCACGGTAGAAAGCGATCGACTCAGCATTATCCCGAATATGCACCAGCCCGTAACGGAAGTCTGCCTCCAACTTCAACTGCTGGTAGTTAAGATTCACTAGTTTACGACTGGCAAACACGATCAAAGCGGTGCCACCAACCGAATACCCCAACAACCACAAGGCCAGGGTGACATTAATACTCCAAAGGACGATAATGAAACTGAAGAAAGTCAGCAAGGCCGAGATGACCTCCACCGTCACACTCAGGCTCGTCGCCGTAAAGCTGGCGGCATCCTGGGAGATTCGCTGATCTGGGTTGTCAATCTCTTCGACGCTTTCATCATTTGGATTGAGAACGTAATAGGCGCGATTCGTAAGATAACGGCCCAGCATTCTCTCGCTCAACCACTCGCGCCACATCAGCCCCAGCTTGGGGATCAGGTAGCTCTGCAGGGCCCGGATCGGCAAAGCCAGGACCAGACAGAAGGCATAGATCGCCACGATCTTCCAGAACTCCTCGGCCTTGTAGGCCACCAGGGCGTTCTCGATGTTGCGGGCGACAAAACTGATGCCCACATTGATGCCGTTGATCACCAGGATCAGCAGCGTGATCACCCCCAGCAGCAACCAGGGCAGCCAGCGGCCCTGGCGCAACTTGGCGCGCGCGGCCCCAAAACAGAGCAGGCCGGCGCCGAACAGCACCATCACCACCTTGCCGTAGGGGCCCGCCCAGATCGCCGCCACCTGCTGGGGCACGCCCGGCAGGAAGCGGGCCTGCAATTCCGGAATCCAGGCACCGCTGGCCGCCATCACCGCCGTCAACAGCAGCAGGGTGAAGCCCACCACCACCGCGATCAGCGCCACCACCAGCACCAAGAACTGGCCCGAGCTGGCGCCGTTATCCAGCGGCAAGAAGTAAGGCTGGGCCAGGCGCTGCAGCTTGCCCAGCTGATCGCGGAACGCCTTGAAGGGGGTCATGAAACCTGGCAGATCAAGGCATTGTCGCCGCTCGCCCCGCCCAGCGGTGGTAGCGAGTGACCAGGAGGCCCAGCCGTGCCCTGGCGGCTCAGCCCGGCGGCCAGGCCAGGGGGCGGCCGCCGATCACGTGCACATGCAGATGGAACACGGTCTGCCCCGCCTCGGCTCCGCTGTTGATCACGGTGCGCCAGCTGCTGAGCCCCTCCTGCTGGGCCACCTTGGCGGCCACCAGCAGCAGATGACCCAGCAGGGCCTGGTGCTCGGGGGTGGCCTCAGCCAGCTGGGAAATCGGTTCGCGCGGAATCACCAGCACATGCACCGGCGCCTGGGGGGTCACATCGCGGAAGGCCAGGCAAAGATCGTCGCTGTAGACCGCGTCGCAGGGAATCTCGCCCCGCAGGATGCGGCCGAAGATCGTGTCGCTGGACATGGCCTGATTGACGCCCTTGGGGCAGCGGATGGGACAGGGGGTGGCACTGGTTGTGCAGTGATCCCTTGAACTGATGTTGGCACGCTGCAGCGGTGCGGCCCTGCGGGGACTGGAGGCCGTGGAGGTCTCGGTGGAGGTGGACATCGCCCCGGGACTGCCGGGCCTGCAACTGGTGGGTCTGCCGGATGCCGCGGTGCAGGAGGCGCGCGAACGGGTGCGGGCCGCGATCCGCAACAGTGGCCTCAAGGTGCCGCTCACCCGGGTGGTGGTGAGCCTGGCCCCGGCCGATCTGCGCAAGGCCGGGCCCAGCTTCGATCTGCCGATTGCTCTGGGGCTGCTGCTGGCCAGTGGCCAGTTGGCGCCCGAGCAGCTCCAGGGCATCTGGAGCGCGGCGGAACTGGGCCTCGATGGGCGTCTGCGGCCGATCCGCGGCGTGCTGGCCCTGGCGATGGCGGCTCGCGCCGCCTCAGCGCGAGGACTGCTGGTGCCGGCGGCCAATGCCGCCGAAGCGGCCCTGGTGGATGGGCTACCGGTGTGGGGCGCCCAGGATCTGCACGAGGTGATCGCCGTGCTCCGTGATCCGGCCCAGATCCCTCCAGCCCGCGCCGCGATCGCCCTGCCCGCCGCCAGCGGCGGCCCGGACCTGGGGGATGTGCGCGGTCAGCCCCATGGCCGTCGGGCCCTGGAGATCGCCGCGGCCGGGGGCCATCATCTGCTGCTGGTGGGGGCGGCGGGCAGCGGCAAAACCATGCTGGCGCGGCGACTGCCGGGGTTGCTGCCACCGCTGGAGGCGGCTGAGGCGCTGGAGCTCACCCGGCTGCACTCGGTGGCGGGTCTGCTGCTGGAGGGGGGCAACCTGATCAGCCAGCGCCCTTTTCGCAGCCCGCACCACAGCTGTTCGGGCGCCGCCCTGATCGGCGGCGGCACGATTCCGATGCCGGGTGAAGTCAGCTTGGCCCACCATGGGGTGCTGTTTCTCGATGAACTGGCGGAATTCCGCCGCGACGTGCTCGATCAGCTGCGCCAGCCCCTGGAGGAGGGCGACGTGCTGATCAGTCGTACCCGCCAACGCTGCCGCTTCCCCTGCCGCATCACCTTGGTGGCCGCCACCAATCCCTGCCCCTGTGGCCGCTATGGCGAAGCCGACGGCAGCTGCCAATGCGGTGAAAGCCTGCGCCGCCGTTACTGGAGTCGGCTGTCAGGGCCCCTGCTGGATCGCCTCGATCTCCAGGTGGTGATGCGGCGGCCAGCGGCTCGGGAGTTGGCCAATGGCCTTATTGACAGCCGTGAGCGAGCCAGTGCCGATGCCGCCTTCAGGGAGCAACCTGAAACCAGCGCGGTGGTGGCGCTGCGGGTGCGCCAGGCCAGAGCCCGCATGGCGGCGCGCAATCCAGATGGCGGCTGCAACGCCCAGGTGGCCGCGGAGGCCCTGACCCAGGTGCTGGCACTGGAAGCGCCGGGCCGCCAGCTCTGGGAGCGGGCCATGGAGCAGCGGCGCCTTTCGGCCCGCGGCGGCATGCGGCTGCTGCGGGTGGCCCGCACCATCGCCGACCTGGCCGGCCAGCCAACGGTGGGAACGGCAGCCATTGCCGAAGCCCTTACCTTTCGCAGCTTCGACCTGGTGTCCTGCGAGTCCCCTGGTCCCCTCAGATCGGGCTGAATCGGGTCCACAAGACAGATCGCCAAGCCATAAACCCTGATATGGGCCAAACAGCCTCTGGCTTCGCCTTCCTTCAGATCACGGCCCCAGCCAAACCCGATGGCTTCAGCAATAGCAGCTGTGGCCGGAAGGCAACCGGCAGCTGATCAGCGGCGGCGGCGGCGCTGCTGGGCCTTGCGCTTGTACTTCTCTGTGGGGGTTTCGTGGTGGCGCAGCCGCTTCAGATCAGCGAATATGCCGGCCTTGGACACCTGGCGCTTGAAGCGACGCAGAGCGGATTCAATCCCTTCGTTTTCGCCGACGGTGACCTGGGTCATGAAATGCTGCTGGAGCGTTGCAAGCACGACAATCTAGCAAGTCCCCCGACGGGCCTCCGTCAGAGCTTGGGAGGGGGCACCGGCAGGGGGGTGACCGGAGCCGGGGACGCCTGAAGGGGGATCGGGGCCGAAGAAGCCGGGGCGTTCAAGGACTCGGAGGCCGCGACGGGGGCCTGGGTCGCGGCGACTGGAGCAGCGGGCCCAGAGGCCGCGGGGGAGGGGCTCAGGCCAGGGACGGAAGCGGCAGGGGCTGGGGCTGGGCCGGATGGGGGGCCTGAGGTGACCGCTGGGCTGGGCTCCCCAGGCCAAACCTCGTTGAAGAGATAGACATGGCCGAGGTTGCGGCCGCGGAACTGGCGTCGCATCAGCCGCCAGCCAGGCTCAAGATCGAGTTTATGAAAACCACTGGCCGCGCCCCCGGCTTTGGCCACCACCATCTCGGGGCCGGCCCCAGGCTTGGTCGGCAGGGCGATCAGCAGCGTATCGCTGGCCTCGCTGCGCACCAGCACGCGGTAGGAGCCGGCCAGGTCGCTGGGTCCGACCCGCACGGAATAGCCGTTGGCATCGATGTAGCGACTGCAGATGCCGGTGAAATCAAAGGTGGCCAAAAGCGGATTCACGGCTGCCGGCTTGCTCTCGCCGATGGCGAAACAGGGCTTGCGATCGTTGACCTGTTCGTAGATGTTCAGCTGGTAGCGGCCGCTGCTACCGACCGGTGAGGCCACCAGCACGAACTTCTGGGGCTCCAGTTCAGCGGCCCCGAACATGGACTGGGCCATGGCTCCGCCCGGCCAGAGGGCGGCACCGAGAGCGAGCGTGGCGGACACCGCAACCGTGCCAGCAACAGACATGGAACGGGGAGCAGACCCACGGAGGGAATCACCTCTACGACGGGAAACAGCCATGGCGGCCTGGGCCAGGGGGCCCCTGCGGCGAAGCAGTACGGGGATCAGGGAAGAAAACACGTCGCTCTGGTGGGTCAGGGAGCTGGTCGGCCTATCGAATCGTATGCAGGCCTGCGGCCTCTCACCAGCCGGCAGAGCCCGATCTCAGACCGGCCTGCGACCAGAACCCAGCAGCGGGGCGAACGAATTCAGGACGGGGATGGCCTGTTGATGCGGATCGCCACCAGCAAAGTAAGCAGGGTTCCGGGCAGGCTGGCGGCCAGGATCCAGCGCGTGGCCTGCACCCCCAGATCGGGTTCGCCGTAGGCCAGCTCAAAGATCGAACCGGTGGCGGCGATGCCCAGCACGCAGGCCAGGGCCAGGAACAGCCCGGCCAGGGGTTTCATCGGCATCGGATCTTCAGCGGAGGGACTGGACGTACTGGCGCTCAAAGCCCTGCTGCTTCAACCCCTCGTTGAGACTCAGCTCATCGGTAACGCGATCGACGAACAGCACCCCCTGAAGGTGATCCATCTCATGCTGGATGCAGCGGGCGAGCAGGCCATCGGCCTTGATCCGCCGGGGCCGGCCGTACTCATCGCGGAAGCTCACCTCCACGGTGGAAGGCCTCACCACATCGAGATACACCCCCGGAATACTGAGGCAACCCTCTTCGTAGGTATTAAGGGAGGCGCCTGCGGCGGCGATCTCCGGGTTGATCAACACGATGGGTGGATTGGCGGCCTCCTCGAAATCGAGATCAATGACCAGCAGCTGCTTCTGCACTCCCACCTGGGGCGCGGCCAGGCCGATGCCGCGGGCGGTGTACATGCAACGCAGCATGTCTCGGGCCAGATCCCGGACTGAATCGTCCACCTTGCTGATCCGGCGAGCCGCATGGCGCAGCTCCTGATCACCGAGCTGATGGATCGCCAGGGGGGGCGTCTCCAGCGGTTGCTTCGGCACCATGAGGCTGCGGAAGCTCTGATCGGCCTTTCGCGCCAACTGGGCGAAACTACGCGCCAAGGGGTCACCTGAATCGTTGCAGACCATTGTAGGAGTCACCGCCGGGAGAGAGGGTTGGGGGAACCAGGGGATCGGACAAAAGACCAGAGCGACGAGCTGACCACCAACCAGCCCAAGGGCCAGCGCGCCAGCCAGCCCGCAAACCCGAGCCATCCCCAGCCCGAAGAGCGGAGCCCAGAAAGGCCCGCGGACAGGCGTGCAAGCCATCCCCAGCGGCAAGGGCCTGACTCGCCCGCAGATCGGGCTGCGGACCCGTCTCCAGGGATGGTCCCCGACTGGCCCCAAAAGCGGCAGGCCAACCAGATCGACGCTCGCAACCAGGCCCAGCCTCAGCAGCGGCATTCCGAGCCCACCCAAGCGCCTGCCCAGCCCCTCGCCGCGGCCCTGGTGGTGGCAGCCAGCCCGGCGCTGCGGGAACCGCGTCTCGCGGACGGCCGCCTGTTCTGGCTGGAACAACGCCCGGCGGAACAGGGCCGCACCACCCTGCTGCTGCATTCCGGCGAAGATCCGCCCCAGGAGCTCACGCCCGGCCGCAACCTGCGCAGCCGGGTGCATGACTACGGCGGCGGTTGCTACACCGTGGCCGGATCCACCGTGGTGTTCAGCGACGACGGCGATCGCGGCCTCTGGCGCCTGGATCTGAGCGCCTCCAACCCAGATGCGCCCCTGGCGGCACCGCAGCGACTCACACCCCCAGCCGATCCCATCCATCCCAGGGCCTTCGCCGATGGCCTCATCGACCAGCAGCGCCAGCGCTGGCTCGGCGTGATGGAACAGCACGGCCGCGACCAGCTGGTCAGCGTGCCCCTGGCGGGCGGCGAGCCGCAATCGCTCCACCTTCCCGCCGACTTCATCGGCTATGCGGTGCTCAGCCCCACCGGCAGCCACCTGGCCTGGGTGGAGTGGCAGCAACCCTGCATGCCCTGGGAACGCAGCCAGCTGTGGCTGGGACGCTTCGATCCGAGCGGCCAGCTGGTGGAGGTGCGTCGCCTGGCGGGCTCAGACGCCAGCGAGGCCAACGCGATCTCGATCTTTCAGCCCCTCTGGGCGGGCCCGGATCTGGTGGTGGCCAATGACCGCAGCGGCTGGTGGAACCTGGAGCGGCTCGACCGGGCCGAAAGCCTGGCCATCGATGCCGAACCCCACTGGCAGCCGCTGCTGCCGATGGCGGCGGAGTTCGCCATGCCCCAGTGGGTCTACGGCATGCGCACCACCGTCTGGGATGGCCAGCAACTGCTGGCGGCGGCCTGCCGTAACGGCTGCTGGGACCTGGGGCGGCTGACGCCAGCCGCAACGGCTGAACCGCCGCTGCTCTGGCAGTCGCTGCACCTGCCCTTCAACGATCTGGCGGCCCTCGATGCTGAGAACGGCCGCCTGGTAGCCCTGGCCGCCGCCCCCGACTGCGGCTCGGGCCTGCTGGATCTCGACTCCAGCAGCGGCCGCTGGCGCCATCAGCCAGCCGCCGCCGATCCCCTGGAGCCGGTCACCATCAGCCAGCCCCAGGATCTCTGGTTTGAAGGTCACGGCGGCCTGGCCACCCAGGCCTGGTACTACCCGCCGGCAGGGGGGGGGCACGCCGAAGCGCCCCTGCTGGTGAAGGGTCACAGCGGCCCCACCGCCATGGCCCGCACCGGATTGAGCCTGGCGATCCAGTTCTGGACCAGCCGGGGCTGGGGCGTGGTGGATGTGAACTACGGCGGTTCCACCGGTTTCGGGCGGGCCTACCGCGAGCGGCTCAACGGTCAGTGGGGCGTGGTCGATGTGGCCGACTGCACGGCCGCCGCCCGGGCCCTGGTGGCTGCGGGAAAGGCCAGCGCCGAGCGCATCGCCATGGAGGGCGGCAGCGCCGCTGGCTTCACCGTGCTGGCGGCGCTCTGCCACAACAACACGATCAGGGCCGGGGCCTGCCGCTATCCCGTCACCGACCTGGCGGCCCTCACTGGCGGCGATCATCGCTTCGAGGCGCGCTACTTCGATGGCCTGATCGGTCCCTGGCCGGCAGCCAAGGCGACCTACGAGGCCCGCTCGCCGCTGCACCAGGCCGAGCGCATCCGCTGCCCGGTGATCCTGTTCCATGGCCTAGACGATCGGGTGGTGCCACCGGAGCAGAGCGAACGGCTGGCCCTGGCCCTGAGCGACCAAGGCGTACCCGTGCAGATGCACCTGTTCCCCGGCGAAGGCCATGGCTTCCGCAGCGGCGCCGTGCAGCAGCAGGTGCTTGAGGCCAGCGAAGCCTTTTTCCGCCATCACTTCCAGCTCGACCAGGACCCGCCGGACCCCATCCCAGGGCACCAAACCGAGCGCGACGGCTTGCCATTGGATGGCTTGCCAGTGGATGGTTTGCCAGTGGATGGCTTGCCACTGAATGGCTTGTCGCGCGCGCGCTTGCGGCCTGAGACATCCAGGCCTGACCAATCCCCGCGGGAGGAACGCCCAGGATGATGGCCACGATCACAACAGCCCTGCCGCTCTTCGGCCTGGCCCTGGGGCTGTTGTTGGCCCTGCTGGCGGTCGGCAGTCTGCTGGGCAAGCTGCTGGGCATGCACCGCTGGGGGATTCCGGAAGCGCTCCTGGCCGGATCCCTGGGGCTGCTGCTCGCCCCCACCGGCGCCCTGCCCCTGATCCCTCCAGCCGTGATCAGCCTCTGGGATCAGCTGCCCCTGATCCTGCTCACCCTGGTGTTCGCCAGTCTGTTGCTGGGCAAACCGCTGCCGGCGTTGGGGGGATTGTGGCGTCCGCTCTCAGCCCAGGTGCTGATGGCGCTCACCCTGGCCTTCGGCCAGTACGTGGTGGCCGGCCTGGCGGTATTGCTGGTGCTGAAACCGCTGCTGGGGGCCCCCGATGTGATGGCCTGTCTGATCGAAGTGGCCTTTGAAGGGGGCCATGGTTCAGCTGCCGCCATGGGACCCACCTATGCGCGGCTGGGCCTGCAGAGCGGCGAGGCGCTCGGGCTGGCGATGGCCACGGTGGGCCTGCTGGCCTCCACCTTGGTGGGGGGACTGGTGGTGGTGCTGGGCCGGCGGCGGCGCTGGTTGCTGAGTGATGGCCTGGCCGGGGAAGAACCGGTCGCCACGGCGGCGGCAGCCTCGCTGGCCCCGACGCTGGATCCTGATCCCGGAGTTGGTCCGGCGCTGGTGCCGAACCAAGGGGCGTCCTGGACCAGCCCTGAGCCGGCGATCGGGACTACACCTGGACGCTCCCAAGCTCTGGGGCCCCAGTTTCAGGACTCGCCACCCTGGCCTGGCCAGGCTGCGGCCCCAGGACAGCGGCCATCGCAGAACGGGCCCGCCCAGGCTCTGCCGTCGGGGTCCCCGGCCTTGCCAGCACAGCTTTCAGAGGCCGGGCCTTCAGCGTCCCGGGCTTCAGAGCCATTCCCTGCCGAGTCCCGGGCCGCCCTGTCCGCCGCGCCGGCACCGCTCGCCCTGGGGGCGGTGAACCTGGCCCTCAACGGCGTGGCCGTGGCGATCGGCTGGGGGCTGCTCGAGGGCTTGCGCCATCTGGCCACAAGCTTGGGGGGTGGCTTTGCGATGGTGATCGAAGCGCTGCCCGTCTTCCCCCTGGCCCTGGTGGGCTCGTTGCTGGTGCGGCTGGTACTGGAACGCAGCGGCCAGGCCCACTGGGCCTCCGCTCCGGTTCAAAATCGAATCGGCACCATCTCAGCCGATCTGCTGATCACGGCGGCCACCGCCTGCCTCGATCTGTCGCTGTTGGCCAAGGACTGGTTGCCGTTGACGGTGCTGGCCGTGGTGGGGCTGCTCTGGAACCTGGCGGTATTTCTGCTGCTGGCGCCGCGGATCCTGCCGGCCAGCTGGTTTGAACGGGGCCTGATCGAGTTCGGCCAGGCCACCGGGGTGGCCGCCAGCGGTCTGCTGCTGCTGAACATGGTGGATCCCGAAGACCGCAACGGCACCCTGACACCGTTCTCGATCAAGCAACTGATCCTCCAGCCCCTGCTGGCCGGTGGCGTGATCACGGTGGTGGCTCCGCTGGCGGTGGACAGCTGGGGCCTGCCGACCTGGACCGCCTTCTGCTCGGTCTTGGTGGTGCTCTGGATCAGTCTCGCCCTGTGGTTGGCCGGGCGCCGGGCCGTCGCCTGAGGGCCTTGGTGGCAGGCCAACCGGCAGGGATGGCCGAAGGAGGGATTGGCGCGGAAGAGAACGCGCGGCTGGATGGGGCACCGGGCAGGCTGGTTGCCAGGAGCATGTTGCACGTAGCGATGGGCTGGATTCCAATGCGATTCACTCCTGGCTGAGGAGAGCGCTGAACCCCGTCTCCTTCCCGATCAGGGGCCCGTACCCATCAGCACCCAGGAAGCGAACTGACCCCTTGGCTGAGCTTGATGACCCAGAGACCTACGTGGCGTGCCAATCCCAATGCAGGGAGAGCCCGGCCCTATCTGAGCCCAACCACTGGTTCACGGGCGTCTCTGGTCTCACAGAGCTTTCTGGGTCATCAAGCAGGAGATTGCTGAACACCTGTCTCGGCCATGGTTGAGCGCCGCTTCGGCGCCCGCTAACCCAGTGGCCTGGCGCCATGCAGCGATAGGTGCTGGAGCCAGGAGCCCACCGTTGGTGGAGTCCAGCCGCTGGCCTCAATCTCTGGGCTCAATCTCCAGCCATCGATCAGGCTCTCAGCGCACCATAGCCGCCACATTGCCCCCATCCACGGTGAGCAAGGCGCCGGTGGTGCGCTGCATCTGGGCCAGGGCGACGAAGGCCGCGGCCACATCGGTGGCGAGCACTTCCTGGCCCAGCAGATTGCCGGCCATGTAGACCTCCTCGCTGACGCCACGGGCGGCGGCCCGCTGCCGGATCATCGTGGTGTCCAGCAGGCCGGAGCGGATGCGATCGGCATTGATCGCGTTGACGCGCACCCCGTTTTCACCTTCCTCCAGGGCGTACTGGCGCATCAGGGCCAGCAGGGCCGCCTTGCTGACGCCGTAGGCCCCGAAGTTGGGGCCGGGATTGAGCGCCTGCTTACTGACGTTGAACAGCAGCTGGCCCCCCAGGCGTTCGGCCGGCTGGGAACCCGAGCCGCCGCCGGCGCCATCCTGCAGGCGCCAGACCGCCACCGCCGCCTGGGCCACGCTCTGGTGGGCGAAGAGGTTGAGCTCGAACGCCGCCCGCAGCTCGGCGTCGGCCAGGGTGGCGATGGCGCCGGTCCAGGCGGCGCCGGCATTGCTGACCACCACATCAAGGCCGCCGAAGTGCTCGCAGACCCGCTGGAAAGCGGCGCGCACCTGCTGGCCATCGGTGACATCGCAGGCCAGGCCCAGGGCCCGTGGACCGCAGGCGGCGGCCGCCGCCTGGACCGCCTCGCCATCGCGGTCCAGCAGCGCCAACTCGGCCCCCTGGGCAGCGAAGGCCCGGGCCGTAGCCGCCCCAATGGCGCCGCCGCCGCCGGTGACCAGCACCACCTGGCGGGCCAGGGGCTTTTCGGCCGCTTTGCCGAGCTTGGCCTGCTCCAGGCTCCAGTACTCCATGTCGAAGGTGTCGTCTTCGCCCACCGGCTCGAAGCGACCGATGCTCTCGGCCGCCAGCAAGGTGGTGGCCCAGGCCTCGCCGATGTCGGCCGTGACGGCCGCCTCAGCGGCACTTTTGCCGACGCCGATCAGGCCCAGGCCGGGCACGGCGATCAGCCGGGGCAGGGGATCCAGCATCGTCTTGTGGCCGCCGACGCGGGCGTTCTGGCGCTGGAAGTAGCTCCGGTACTCGGCCGTATGGGAATCCAGGGCCGCCTCGATCGCCGCCGGCGAGGCATCGGCCGCCAAAACCAGCGGCCTGGCCTTGGTGCGGATCACGTGGTCCGGGGTGGCCACACCGCGCTGCGCCCAGTCCGCCAGGCGCTGGTCATCGACCACGGCGCGGGTCAGGGGGGTGTCGCGCAGCGCCAGGATCCAGCGACGGGGAGCGCCTGCGGCCTCGGCGGCCCGGCTCAGGGCCCCGCGCAGCTGCGGTAGCAACGCCGCCGCAGGGGTGGGGCGCTCCGGCATGGCCATGGAATGGAGCGAGCGCTCCCCTTGGCTCAGGCGCCCTTCGGCCTGCGCCACCAGCGCGATCATCCGCCCATAGCTCTCCTCGGCCGTGGCGCCGAAGGAGAACAGACCGTGCTGCAGCAGCACCATGCCCTCGGGCTCCTGGCCCCGCGCCACCGCGGCCTCGTAGGCAGCGGCGCAGGCCTTGGCCAGGGCGAAGCCCGGCATCACGTAGGGCACCAGCACCACCCGATCGCCGTAGACCTCCCGGCAGACCGCTTCGGCCTCGGCCTGATCGGCCAGGGCCAGCAGGGCCGTGGAGTGGGTGTGATCGACAAACGTATGCGGCAGGAAGGCATGCAACAGCGCCTCGACCGAGGGATTGGGCGCCGCCGGATCGATCAGGTTCTGGCGCTGGGCCGCCACCATCTGTTCATCGCTGAGGATCTCGAGAGCCCGCAGCGCCTGCAGCGGCTGCAGCCGCACCGCCGGGTGTCCCGGTGGCTCGATCGTGGCCAGATCCCAGCCCGATCCCTTGACGCACAGCACCGGGATCGTTTCGCCGAGCAAGTCGGTGACCGTGGTTTTCACCGAGGTGTTGCCGCCGCCGTGCAACACCAGATCGGCATCGGCCCCCAGCAGCCGGGCCGAGTAGGTGCGCAAGGCCAGAGCCTCGTCCACACCCAGGGCGCCGTAGCGCTCGATCGCCTCGCGGGCGCCTGACTCCGACCAGCGGTTTTGGACGGGCATGGGCGATGGCGGAAGCTGCTGGCGAGATTACGGGCCGGGATTGCCCACGGCAGACCCTGGCTAAGTTGCGCCAGAAGCGTGCAGAGCCGTCCCTTGCAGGCGGTGAGGGCGATGCGAATCCTGCTGTACCTGCTCACCAACCTGCTGGTGGTGCTCACCATCTCGCTGCTGTTGAGCCGGCTCACCGCCGCCGGCCTGTTGCCGCCGGCGTTGCCCTTGCTGCAGCTGCTGGGGCCGGGGGGCGGCGCCAGCGAACGCTGGCTGCTTGGCACCGTCGCCGAGTCGATGCAGGCAGCATTGATGCGCCTCGGCCAGGCCAGTGGCGTGATCGATCGCCGCGATGGCGGCGCGCTCAACACCCTGAAAATCGCCGCTCCCCGCAGCTGGTTCGCCCTGTTCGCCAGCCATCCGCCCCTGGAGGCCCGCCTCGAGGCCCTGCAGGTGGCGCCCCGGCTGACGGCAGCGGTTGGCAGCGGTTGGCTGGGCGGCCGATGAAAGCGATCGTCGCCGAGAGCGCCGCGGCCAGCGGCCCAGACAGGGCACCGCGACCCCTGCCGCTGCGGGAGATGGAGCTGCCCCTACCGGAACTGCGGCCCCACGACCTGCTGGTGCGGGTGGAGGCGGTGGCGGTGAATCCGGTGGACATCAAGGTGCGCGCCGGCCTGGCCGCCGGGGTCCCGCCGCGGGTGCTGGGGTGGGATGCGGCCGGCTGCGTCGAAGCGGTGGGGGCGGCGGTGAGCCGCTTCAAGCCCGGCGATGCGGTGATGGCCGCCGGCGACATCACGCGCCCCGGCTGCCATGCCCAGTGGCTGGCGGTGGATGAACGCATCACGGGCCGCCGGCCCAGGGGCGTCTCCTGGGCCGAGGCCGCGGCCCTGCCCCTCACCGGCCTCACCGCCTGGGAAGCTCTGTTCGAGCGACTGGGCCTCGATGCCGAAGGCGGCGACGCCGGCCGCTCGCTGCTGATCATCGGCGGCGCTGGCGGTGTGGGCTCGCTGGCGATCCAGTTGGCCCGCCACGCCGGCCTGCTGGTGCTCGCCACCGCCTCGCGGCCCGAGAGCGCCGCCTGGGCGCGGGAACTGGGCGCCGATCATGTGCTCGACCACAGCCGCCAGCTGGCCCCCCAGTTGGCGGAGCTGGGCCTGGAGACGGTGGATCGGATCGCCAACTTCGCCGACACCGATTCCTACTGGGATGTGATGGCCGAGCTGATCCGGCCCCAGGGGGCGATCGTCGCCATCGTCGGCAACCGGGCGCCGCTGGATCTGGACCGGCTCAAGAGCAAGAGCGCCAGTTTCCACTGGGAGTTCATGTTCACCCGCTCCCGCTATGGCACCCCGGACCTGGCGCGCCAGGGGGAGATTCTGGAGCGATTGGCCGATCGGATCGAGGCGGGCGAGCTGCGATCCACCCTGCACACCCAGCTCGGCGCAATCACAGCCACAAACCTGGAACAGGCCCATGCGCTGGTGGCCAGCGGCCGCAGCATCGGCAAGATCGTGCTGGAGGGGTGGGGCGAGCCTGTAGGAGCCGGTGGCGGCTGACCCAAGGCAACATCGTGCTCAGGAACAAGGCCAAAGGCGCCAGGACCTTCGCGCCGCTCCGACTCCCCTGCCCACCGCCCCTCAAGGGGGAAGTGGGCTCCTGCCACCACTGAGAATCCAGGCAATCCCAGCGAACAGCGGCCCCGAAAACAATCTAGGGAATGGCAACCACACAGCGCTGGTAATACATCTCCCGATTGGCCAAGCCATTGGTGCCACCATTCACTCGCAAGGTGACATCCTTGACGCTGGGACTGGAATCACAAAGCTGATTCATCTTGTTGTTCTGCCACCAGAAGCCTGCCGAACTGAACGGATAGTGCTCGGCCACATAGTCAACACCCTGCATCACGGTGGGATCCTTGATGAAGTCTGCAAAATCCTGATAATTGGCCCGGCCGGTCAGCTGGATGTAGCCGGCCCCCTTGAAACGAGGACCATCGCCTGATTTCGTGTTGCCGAGATCAGCCCTGCCCTCATAAGCCCAACCCGAGGCGAGCTCCTTTTTGTAACGCCCCCCGCCCGATTCATGGGCGGTCTGGCTGAGGAAGTGGCGAAGCCTGGGCTTTGTGGTGATGCCAAACTGATGCAGGCAGGCGTTCAGCTCCGTCACCTCGTCATCGCAAATCATCGCCGGGCCGCATATCCAGATCTCCGCCAATTGCTCCTTACTGATCAGTGCAGCAGCAGCGCCTGACTGGCTGGAAGCGAGCGCTGTAGGTGGGGTACGGAATTGGACAACCCAGGCCGCCATGTCATCCATGAGGGCTGGATCAACCTTGGCAGCAAAGGCCTTCATTGCCTCCACATGGTTGGGATTCTCCTTGCGGAAAAATGCAATGAAGTCAAGAAATTTCTCGGGTGCAATTCTGGTCATGGCAAAATGGCGATGGGGGGAGAAAGGGGGTCTGGAACACAATGACAATCCAGATTCCTCGTGATATGCAGCCATTCAAAAAATGTCGTCTTCAACAGTGCTGGGCTCAGAGGCCGGCCTTGAGACCGGTGGGCTTGCCCTTGACGCTGGTGACAATCCGGCCATCACCACTGCCCGCCCCCCGATCCCAGAAGATGCGATCAAAGGTGTCGTAGCTGTATTCGTCGAAGGCCCCACCGATGCCAATGTCATAACTGTCGGAGGCAGCGTGCCGGGTACCGAAGGGATCGTGGACCAGCCAGATCTGACGATCAGGATCAAAACCCACCAGCAACACAATATGACCATCACCCTTGTACTTTACCCCGATCACCACGGGGATTCCCTGACGAAGCGAGAGCAGAAGATCATCGGCCGAAAGCGTCTGCTGGGTGTAATAGGATTCAATGCCAAGATCCTTCAGTGCTTTGGTCTGTAAGTTGTGGTCAGTGGTGTCGCCATATTTGGCGAGCAGCTTCTGGTAAAGCGATTCCGGCTCCCTCAGCCCCTGGGCCGCAGCCCTGCTGCTGAGCTCTCCGCCAAGCAGAAAATCGGCCAACATGGTGCAGGAGGTGAGGTTGCACTGGCGGTAGCCATTGCCAAAGGTGGGATGCCAGTCGTTATTGGTCTGACCGCGGTACTGGACGGCTAATTTGATCGCCTGGGGCAGCCCCTCAATATGCACATGGGGCTGGTAGGCATAGACCGTGCTGAGGCCGGTGCTTCCATCGCCGGCCAGCAGGGGTGTGACCAGCTGAAACTTGACGTGTTGATACCGATCGGGCGTGACGGCGCTGATCTGTATCCGGGTGCCCGCCATCACCAGAACCTTTTCAGACACCTCAAGATCCTGAGATCCAACTGGATTCTTTTTAAAGATAGTATCGATGCGTGCGGTGACGAACTTCTCGGGTGACGTGCTCATCGCTCCATGACCTCCTTTATGTTGAACTTCGAAGAACTCGACAACCATATGATTATTTAACCGCCGACCCAGCGTGCCCATGCAGCACATTCGCGCTTGTCAGTTACACACCACGCAGCTGTCAGAAGCAAGAGGCTCGGGCGTCTGCGTATCGGGATTGAGAGGAGCCACGCAAGCCGCAGGGGCCCTGACCCAACAGGCAACGGGACGATGACGCAGCGCCTGGGGCCGGACCATCAAGCGTGCGCCAGACACCCGCTCACTCTGGTCAAGTTGGCGCAGCCATTCAGCGGCAGATCCCGATCCCGAACGATCAGTTCCACGGGAGAGCCCAGCCCGCCGCCGGTACCGCGATCATCGCGGCTTTCCGTCGCTGGCCCGATCTCAGCGGCCTGGATAGAGCCCCCGCAGGCCGTCCTCGGTCGCCGCCGCCACCCCCCGCTCGGTGATCAGGGCGGTGACCAGCCGGGCCGGGGTGACGTCGAAGGCGGGGTTGAAGCCGACGCTGCCATCAGGGGTGAGCTGCACACTGGCGATTTCGCCCACGGCCGGACCGGCGCTGATACGGCCCTGGATGTGGGTCACCTCCAGCTCTGATCGCGCCTCGATCGGGATCTCCGCCACCCCGTCGTCGAGGCTCCAATCGATCGTGGAGGAGGGCAGGGCTACGTAGAAGGGCACGCCGTTATCGAAGGCGGCGAGCGCCTTGAGATAGGTGCCGATCTTGTTGCAGACATCGCCGCGGCGGGTGGTGCGATCGGTGCCGACGATCACCGCATCCACCAGGCCGTGCTGCATCAGATGGCCGCCGGCGTTATCGACAATCACCGTGTGGGGCACGCCCTCCTTGCCCAGTTCAAAAGCAGTGAGGCTGGCGCCCTGGTTGCGGGGGCGCGTTTCATCCACCCACACATGAATGGCCAGGCCGGCGCGGTGGGCCTTGTAGATCGGCGCCAGGGCCGTGCCCCAGTCCACCGTGGCCAGCCAGCCGGCATTGCAGTGGGTGAGCACATTCAGCGGTTCGCCCTGGCGTGCGGCTGGCCGGGCCGCCGCCAGCTGCTGGAACAAGCTCAGGCCGTGCTCGCCGATCGCCTCGCACATCGCCACGTCCTCCTCAGCGATGGCGCCCGCCTCTGTCCGGGCTGCGTCGGCCCGCTCGGCCTCGGGCAGGGGCACCACCAGCTCCCGCACCCGCTCCAGGGCCCAACGCAAATTCACCGCCGTGGGGCGGGTGGCATTGAGCTGCTCGAAGGCCGCCGCCAGAGCGCCATCGGAAGGGTTGGCCTGCAGGGCCAGCATCAGCCCGTAGGCGCCGGTGACGCCGATCAGGGGAGCCCCGCGCACCACCATGGTGCTGATCGCCGCGGCCGCGTCCTCGACGCTGGTGAGCGAGCGGGTCTCGAAACGGTGCGGCAGCAGGGTCTGGTCGATCACCCAGACCGAGCGGCCGCCCTCCTCCAGGCCGATGGTGCGCCAGGGGGTGCCGTTGATGTTCATGGGGGCGGGTGAGGTAATGAAGGCTGCGGTCGGGAGAGCTGGCTCCCCGGACGCGTACACGCCGCACCGCACCGCCATCCTGAGACCCGACCCAAACCGCCAGGGGATGAGCCAGAAAGCTTCGTGAGGCCTGGGGCATTACGAACCGCCATGAAACCCCATTCGCCATCCCAGCACCAAGCCCTGATCAGAAGGCCAGCGCCGCACCGATCGCCGACCAGCCCAAGGCTTCAGATCGTCGCGCGCCCCCGGTCATATGCCGCCAACCCACAGCGCCCCGCCGCCTCTCGCCAGGCCTTATCGAAGCTTTCCCAGCGGAAGCTGCGCGGATCGCGACGGCTGTGGCTGCGATCCACCGCCTCGTGGGTGGTGACGCGGCTCATCGGGATGCCCCAGGCCGCCTGCCAGAGCAGCACCTGCCCAGCCGCCAGCCGGTACTGCTCGGGGGTGTAGCCGGAGTGGGCGTCGCCATCGCCGCGGCCATCGGGCGGCGTTTCCAGGCTCAGATGCAGGGCCACATTGTTGAGCGCGCCCACCGACGTGGGCCGGATCCGCACCGTGAAATCCCCGAAGGCGGCCATGCCAGCGCCATAGGCGCGGCCGGTATCAGCCACGATTCGCAGCCGCTGGCCGGCCCGATCGATCAACAGGTGGTAACTGGCCTGGTCGTCGTCCCTGGGGTGGGGGGTGGCGAAGTGACGCACCGTGTCGGCGGCGGTGAGCACGGTTTCATGCAACACGATCAGCTGGGGCCGGTGCGGCACCTCCCGGCCGAAGGCATCACGGGCCTGGCGCTGGCCGAAGTTGCTGGGATCGGCGGGGCGAGCCAGCTCGGGAGGCAATCGCAACGCCGTGGCGCAAGCGGCCAGCCTGGCTGCGGGCAGGGGTTTCAGGCCGGCATCAGCCAGGGTCTGCACCGGGAAGGGAGCCTTGGCGGCCCTGGGTCCGCAGGCGCTCAGCAGCAGGAGCAGGGATACCAGGGGCAGCAGGCTTCGGCCCGGACCGCCCAGCCGGGACTGCACCTGGGTGGCGCCGGGCTGCCGCTTGGCGGCGGCAGCGCCTACCAGGCTTGCGTGGGGCTCTGACTGGACGCTCAAGCGGGGCGACCGGGGCAACAGAAGCCAAGTCTGCCGATCGACAGGGAACCCGACAGGAACAGCAGCGAAGCCGCTCACGTACCAGGTCCAGCCAAACCCGGGAACGGCCCTGGGCCATGGGGCCAGCGGAGGCCATGGCATGGTGCCAACCGAGTGCGCAACAGACAGGTTGCCCCCATCACTGCCTCCGGACCAGCGTCCCCAGGGCCGCCTGCATGCCGCCTGGAGGCGCCACTACGGCCGGTTGCCGCAACCCATCCGGCGCCCAGCGCTCCTGCTGACCGCGCTTGCCAGCAACCGTTCTTGCCAGAAACCACGCGTGCCAAAGGCCAAGCTTGTCCAAGCCACGGTGGCCAGACCCCAGCAGGCCCGAGAGCTTGACGGCCTCCACACAGAGCGACAGCGACTCCAACCGCACTGAGGCCGATCTCGCCGCCCGTCTGGCCGCCCGATTCAGATCGGTCGGTAGCCATACCAGTCCGGGACAAGGGGCTGCCGGCAGCCATCGGGGACGAGATGCAGCCAGAGCCGAGGCTCTTCCTCCAGGGCCAGGCAGGTCTGAACCGCCAGACAGTCATCCAGGTCCGGGCCAGGCGGCGTCGACCGCTCCACTGGGGGCTGATCCAGCTGCGCCCCATCCCCCAGCCGCACCTTCGCCAGCGGCCCATCCAACAGCCAGCGCTCAGGGCTCACCAGGCCCGCCTCGACCCCGTGCAGATCATCCTTGTGGCGCTGCAGGGCCCCCGGCAACAACTGGCGGCGGGCGGCGGCCTTGGCCGCCTGGGGGCTGGCGGCCACGAACAGGCCGAAGGCGTGCTGTTCGGCCAGTTGGCCGGGGTCATAGCCGCCCATGTTCACAAACCACAACCGCTCAGGCCCCGTGAACGGTTGCGATCGCAGCTCCACCCGGTAGCCATCCACGAACTGAACCCGCATCCAACTGTCGAGATGCAGCCCCCGCCGCGCTCCGAACCACTGGCGCCGCAACGCCGGCAGGGTGTCCTCGATCGTGGTGCCCACCACGAAGCGCACGTCATGCAGCTCGATGTGGGCCTTGGCGACCCGGCCTCCCAGTACCACCAGAAACAGGCTGGGGGCCAAGGTTTGCTCGAACCGGGGCGGAGTCTCCGGGCTGGGTAGAACTGCCGGGCTGGGCAACATCGCCTGGCTGGGCGTTGACTCCGGTGCGGGCGGTCGCTCCATGCAGCCAGTCACGCCTTGGGGTGGCACGCCATCATCTCCGGCCTGTCCCACCCCCATTAGGGGACGATGGGCAGTGGCCCAGCTCACCCCCGACCCTGCGTGCTCAACCCCAGCCGGATCCGGGTGCTTGCGGTGGGCAAGGTGCGCAAGCGCTGGATTCAGGACGGCCTGGCCATGTATCTCAAGCGCCTGCCGGGCCTGAGCATCTGCGAACTCAAGGATTCCACGCCCCAACGGGAAGCCGAGGCAATCACAGCCCAGCTGCGCGCCGATGAGCAGCTGGTGGTGCTGAGCGAAGAGGGCGAACTGGTTGGTTCGGTGGCCTTCGCCGAGCGTCTGCAGGGCACGGGCTCGGATCGGCTGGCCTTCGTGATCGGTGGAGCCGATGGGCTCGATCCAGCCCTCAAGGCCCGCGCCAGCACTACTCTCAGCCTCTCGCCGCTGACCTTCCCCCACGAACTGGCCCGCCTGCTGCTGCTGGAACAGCTGTACCGAGCCCTAACGATTCAGCAGGGGGGGGCGTACCACCGCTCCTGAGCCACTGCTCCTGAGCCAGCGCCCCCAGCCGTTGCCAACCTGAGCCCAGCAGCAACCCGGCCATGCCATCACCGATCGACGTGCTGATCGTGGGAGCGGGACTCTCGGGTCTGGTGGCTGCCCGCCGCCTGCTAGCAGAAGGCCTGACGGTGCGGGTGCTCGAAGCCCGCGAGCGCGTGGGCGGGCGCATGGTGAGTGCCACCACAGCGGACGGCAGCGTGGTGGATCTCGGCGGCCAGTGGGGTGGCGCCAGCCACCACCGCTTTGAGGCCCTGCTGAAGGAGCTGGGGATTGGGCGCTTCCCAAGCCACTACGGCGGCAAGGGGGTGTTCCACTGGCGCGGTCGCCGGCTGGAAGCGCCCCTGGCCCACCACTTTGCCGACAGCCTGCTGTTCTTCGAACCGCAGGCCCTTGATCTCCCGCCCGCGGAGCTGACCGCCACCAGCGCCCTGCAGCGGGCCTTCGCTGCCCTGGTGGCGCAGGTGGATCCCCGCCAGCCCTGGCGCACGCCTGATGCGGAGCGGCTGGACCGGCTGACGGTGGCCCAGTGGGCCGCGCAACACACCAATCTGCCGTTGGCCCAGCTGCCGCTGGACTGGCTCTGTCGCCTGGGCGGCTCCGGCGGCTTTGAGCCCTGGGAAGCTTCGATCCTGCATCTGGCCTGGACCCAGGCCGTGGCCCCGCAGGCGGAAACCCCCGAGGCCTGGCTGGTGCGCGGCGGCGCCGGGGCGGTGGCCCAGAGGCTCGCGGCCGAGCTGGCAGCCCAGGCCGGAGCCAGCCTGCAGCTGGGCCGCGCGGTGCACACCATCGCCCAGGACCACCAGGGCGTCTCCGTGGTGGAGAGGACCGGCCAGACCCATCGGGCCCGGGCCGCGATTGTGGCGGTACCGCCGCCGCAGCGGCTGGCAATCCAGTTCGATCCACCCCTGCCCCCAGCCCACCGGGCCCTACTGCAGCGCTCGCCCATGGGCGCCATGACCAAGATCCTGGCTAGCTATGCCCGGCCCTTCTGGCGCGATCGCGGGCTCAACGGCCTCGGCATCGGCGATCGCCCAGCCCTGGAACTCACCGCCGACAGCGGCCCACCGGAAGGCCAACCGGCGCTGATAGCCAGTTTCCTGGCGGGCGAGCGGGCCCTGAGCCTCGGCGCCCTGCCGGCCCCGCAACGGCGCCAACTCATCCTCGACGACCTCGCGGCCTACTGGGGACCCGAAGCCGCCGAGCCGCTCGACCTGGTGGAACAGGACTGGAACGCCGAACCCTTCAGCGGCGGCGCCTTCACCAGCTTCCTCACCCCTGGCACCTGGACCAGCCATGCCCGCCTGGCGGCGAATCCCCAGGGTGGGCCAGCACCGGCGGACCACGGCCGGGTGCTCTGGGCCGGCACCGAGGTGTCGCCCCGCTGGCCGGGCTACTTCGAGGGGGCCATCGAGGCCGGGGAACGGGCCGCCAGCGGCATCGGTGCCACCCTGACGGCCAAGCCCCCACCGTGACCAGCCTGGGTGCGCTTGCCCGGAACAAGAACCGCGCACTCCACCCCCGGCAGCCGACGCTGGCCGCTGTCTTCCACCCAGCCACCGCTCAGGGTCGGCATTCCAGGTCCGTGGGGCGAGCGCGGGGCGAGATCGGAGCCGATCCATCCCGTGGCGAGCCCTCTCGCTCGCAACCCCTGGTCCCTGGTACCGGGGGAGAGGGCCTCAAGGGTCGTATGGCGGCAAGCCGACGGGGGATACAGACCAGGGGGACGGCGCCGCATCGCTCGACATCCGGCACTCCGCCTTCGCCATTCACCCCCTAGACGATGAGCCGAAGGCCAACCGCCGACGGGATCGCCGTGGGGGTGGATCGCTTCCGCAACCCCAGCAAAGCCGGCAAACCTGCCTGCAGCTCTACCGCGAGCGGGTCAGCGGCGACTGCCACCAGCTCACGGCCGAACAGGCCCGGCAGGTGATCGCCCCTCGCAGCCGCTGAGACATCCCCACCGAACCCATCGCCATCGAGGCAGCTGCAGCCAGCTGGCACTGGCAGGGGACACACCAAGCCGAGGCGCTAGCGATGCTCACGCCGGCCTGAGCCTCAGCTGTGCTCCCGCAGAAAAGCGATCGTGCTCTGCAGCTCCTCGGCGAAGCGGTCGATCTCCTCCGGCGTGGTGGTGAAACCGAGGCTGGCGCGGGCCGTACCCGAGAGGCCGTAGTGGCGATGCAGGGGCTGGGTGCAGTGGTGGCCGCTGCGAATGCAGATACCAGCCGAATCCAGCAGGGCGGCGAGGTCGTTGGCGTGCAATCCCTCCACGTGGAAGGCCGCCAGGGCGGCGCGATCGGGCTGCTGCTCGGGAGTAGGGCCCAGGATCGTCAATCCCTCAATCGCCTGCAGCCTCGCAAACAGCTGGCGAGTGAGCTGCTGCTCCCAGGCGTGGATGCGATCCATGCCGATCGCCTGCAGGTAGTCGATGGCTGCACCCATGCCGATCGCCTCGCCGATGGCGGGCGTGCCGGCCTCGAACTTGTGGGGCAGATCGGCCCAGGTGCTGGTGTCGAGGCCCACGTCCTGGATCATCTCGCCGCCGCCCAGAAAAGGAGGCATGGCCTCCAGCAACGCCTCCCGGGCCCAGAGAAAGCCCATGCCGGTGGGACCGCAGAACTTATGGGAGGAGCCCACCAGGAAGTCGCAGCCCAGCTCGGCCACATTCACGCGCTGGTGGGGCAGGCTCTGGCAGGCATCCACCAGCAGCAGGGCCCCGGCGCCATGCACCAGCGGCGCCAGCTCGGCGATCGGATTGAGACAGCCGAGGGTGTTGCTCACCTGCACCAGGCTCACCAGCCGGGTGCGCTCGGTGAGCTTGCTGAGCCAGTCCTCCAGATCCAGTTCGCCGCTGTCGGTGAGGCCGGCGTGACGCAGCACGCAGCCGGTGCGAGCCGCCAGCAGTTGCCAGGGCACCAGATTGCTGTGGTGCTCCATCACCGTGAGCAGCACCTCATCGCCCGCCTGCAGATTGGTTTCGCCCCAGGTGCGGGCCACCAGGTTGATCGCCTCGCTGGCGTTGCGGGTGTAGACAATCTCACGGGAGCTTGAGGCTCCCACGAAGGTCGCCACCTTGTCGCGGGCGTGTTCGAAGCCCTCGGTGGCGCGGGCGCTGAGCTGGTGGGCGCCGCGATGGACATTGGCGTTGTCGTGGCCGTAATAGTGCTGCAGGGCCGCCAGCACCTGGCGCGGTTTCTGGCTGGTGGCGGCGTAGTCGAGATAGATCAGCGGCTGGCCCAGGCAGGCGATCTGGCTGAGCAACGGAAAATCGGGCCTGGTGAGGGCAGCCAGGTTGGTCGCTTTCGCGTTGGCGCCAGACAAGACGGAATCGGAATGGCTGGCCGGCTGCGCCACGGGGGAATCCGGGAGGTTTAGCTCTGAGCGATCTGGAGCGGACCGATTGGAATTCGCCTGGGGGGGGCCGGAAACACCGCAAGCGGACACATCGGCGGCCGCCGCCTGGGCCTTAGCTGGCCCCAGGGTTGCCGGCTCAGACAAACCGGTGGAAGCGCCGAAAACGCCATGGCTGGCGGCGGCGACGCCGGTGGAGTCGCGGGCGATTGTCATGGCGCCGGATCCTCGCCCATCAACAGTGCCAGAGGCTGCCAGAGCGCTGCCGGGGCGGGCAGTTCGGCCAGCACCTCTTCGCAGAAGCCGCGCAACAACAGGCGTGCGGCCTGATCAGCGCCGATCCCCCGGCTCTGCAGATAAAAGAGCTCGTTCTGCTGCAAACGGCTCACAGTGGCGCCGTGGGCGCATTTGACGTCATCGGCGACGATCTCGAGCTCCGGTTTGGTGTCGATACGGGCCCGATCCGAGAGCAGCAGGGAGCGGCTGAGCTGGGCCGCATCGGTGCGCTGGGCCTGGCGCGGCACGATCACCGCGCCGTTGAACACACTGCGGCCGGCGCCATCGGCCAGGGCTTTATGCACCTGATCGAGACGCCCATCCGGCCCAGAGAACAGCACCCGACTGTGGGTGTCGACCACCTGGCTGCCATCCACCCGTTGCAGGCCGCGCAGGCGGGTGGAGGCAGCTCCCGAACGTTGCAGCACCAGCGGCTCGAGACGAGCCAGGCCCCAACCGGCAACCGCGGCGATCAGCTCCAGCTCACTGTCTGGATCCTGCACGGCGGCCAGATGGTGCAGCAGCACCGGCGCGGCACAGGCGGAGGTGGGCCGTTGGGCTACCGCGGGCTGGTGGGGGCTCTGGCCCTGGGCCAGCAGGCCATGGCGCAGGCGCGCACCCCGACCGAGCCGGGCCTCGAGCACGACACTGGTGAGACTGGCCCCCCGGGCCCGATGCACCTCCAGCACCGCAAGGCTGGCCCCGGGGTCCAACACCAGCAGCAGCCTCAGGGCCTGCACCCCCGCCGCATCGCCGGTATCGCTCACCAGTTCAAGCAGGGTCGGGACAGGCTGGCTGACCCGCAGCGCCAGCACCTGGCCCGCCACCGCGCCATTGAGGCACACCGGCCAGGCGGCCGCAGCACCATTGGCGTCCAGGGCCTCGCCGAACAGCTCCTCAAGGGCCCCAGACTCAAGACGTTCAAGCCCCTCAGGCAAGGCAACCCCCTGCAGCGGATCGCCGCTCCCAGCGAGCACTAGACGCAGCACGTTGGCCGGAGGGGCAGGCAGAGCAGCCTCTGCAGCGGCAGGCTGCCGCTGCAGAGGCTGGGCGGGTATCGCCGTGATCGCGCTGGCATCGGTGAAGCGCCAGGCCTCCTGCCGCCGGGAGGGCAGGGCTTCGCCGGCCAAAGCCTGGCGGCAGCGCTGCTGCTGGGTCGCCAGCAAAGAGTTGCCGGCCAACGCCGGCAGGGTGGCCAACAGATCAGCCAGCCAGGCCTCCCCGGGATTCGGCCTGGACTGCACGCGCAACTCACCAACGGGAATCGTCACCATCACCCCACCTCCGCCGGGGTGCGGGACCCCTGGGCGGCGGCAAGCGCCTCCAGTTCGGCGGCCTCAAGCCGCTCGATCTCGACATCCACCCAGTCGTAGCCGCGCTCCTCCAACTCCAGGGCCAGCTCCTTGCCACCCGTGCGCAGGATCCGTCCGGCCGCCATCACGTGGACGTAATCGGGAGTGATCACATCCAGGAGGCGCTGGTAATGGGTGATCAGCAGGGTGGCGTTATCGGCGCTGGCCAGCTGGTTCACACCCCCAGCGACGATGCGAAGGGCATCGATGTCGAGCCCCGAATCGGTTTCGTCGAGAATCGCCACCAAAGGCTCCAGTAGAGCCATCTGCAGAATTTCATTGCGCTTCTTCTCGCCGCCGGAGAAGCCCTCGTTGACGGAGCGCTCCAGAAAGGCGGGATCCATCTGCACCACCTGCAGACGCTCACGCACCAGATCCTCAAAGGCAAAAGTGTCGAGTTCCTCCAGCCCCTGCTCCAGACGCCGGGCGTTGGTGGCCACCCGCAGAAACTCGAGATTGCTGACCCCGGGAATCTCAACGGGGTACTGAAAGCCCAGGAACAGGCCAATCCGGGCCCGTTGTTCCGGCTGCAGAGCCAACAGATCATCGCCCCGATAGAGCACGCTGCCACCAGTCACCCGGTAGGCCGGATGGCCCGCCAGCACCTTGGACAGGGTGCTCTTGCCGCTGCCATTGCGGCCCATCACCGCATGGATTTCACCGGCGCGGAGGGTTAAGTTGACACCCTTGAGGATCGGCTGCTCCTCGACGCTGGCGCGCAGATCACAGATCTCGAGCAGTACGGGAGCGTCAGGACGGATCACAGAAAGGGAACAACAGGAGGAACGTTCAGGCAGCAGAGGCCGGGAGAGCGGCGATGGTCCAGTCAGGATTCAACCCACCGAACCCTCCAACTTGAGAGCCAACAATTTGTCGGCTTCGGCCGCAAACTCCAGCGGCAGTTGGTTGAAGACATCGCGGCAAAAACCACTCACCATCATCGAGACAGCCTCTTCAAAACCGATGCCCCGGCTCTGAAGATAAAAAAGCTGATCAGCGGAGATGCGACAGGTGCTGGCCTCGTGCTCAATGCTGGCGTCCGGCTGCTGACTGCGGATGTAGGGATAGGTATTGGCAGCCGCCTGATCGCCGATCAACATCGAATCACATTGGCTGTAGTTGCGAGCACCCACAGACTTTGGGCCCATCTGCACCAGGCCGCGATAGCTGTTTGAGGAATGGCCGGCACTGATCCCCTTGCTGACAATGGTGGAGCGGGTGCGGGGGCCGACATGAAACATTTTGGTGCCCGTATCGGCTTGCTGATGATTGTTGGTGAGCGCAACGGAATAAAACTCACCAACTGAATCAGCCCCCTGCAGCACACAACTCGGATACTT
This sequence comes from Cyanobacteriota bacterium, assembly GCA_026389335.1. Classification (GTDB taxonomy): domain Bacteria; phylum Cyanobacteriota; class Cyanobacteriia; order PCC-6307; family Cyanobiaceae; genus Cyanobium. Next base: position 44,676 of record JAPLIB010000001.1, read on the forward strand.
CCAGGTGATCGCCGAGCCGGTTTCCACTTGGGTCCAGCTGATGTGGCTGCGATCGCCACGACACTGACCGCGCTTGGTTACAAAATTATAAATACCGCCAACGCCGTTCTCATCACCGGCGTACCAATTCTGGACAGTGGAATACTTGATCGAAGCATCGTCCAACGCCACCAATTCCACCACAGCGGCATGGAGCTGGTTAGTGTCAAACATTGGCGCTGTACAACCCTCCAGATAACTCACAGAGGCCCCTTCTTCCGCCACAATGAGGGTGCGCTCAAATTGGCCGGTATCTCCAGAGTTGATGCGGAAGTAGGTGGAGAGATCCATCGGGCACGCCACGCCTTTGGGAATGAACACGAACGAACCATCACTGAAGACAGCCGAGTTCAGAGCCGAAAAATAGTTATCATTACTAGGCACCACCGTGCCTAAATAGCGCTCAATCAGCTCGGCATGATCCTTGACAGCTTCACTGATCGAGCAGAAAATTACCCCATGCTCCGCCAGCTTTTCCTTGTAGGTTGTGGCGATCGAAACGCTGTCAAAGACGGCATCAACAGCAACGTTGGAAAGCCGTTTCTGCTCACTGAGCGGAATGCCGAGCTTTTCAAATGTTTCCAGCAGTTTGGGATCGACCTCGTCCAGACTGGCCTTCTTCACCTGCTGCTTAGGAGCGGCGTAATAGATAATATTCTGATAATCAATCGGCGCATGACCGATGGAAGCCCAGTCGGGCTCTTCCATCTTCAGCCACTGCTGATAAGCACGCAAACGAAAATCAAGCAGAAAAGCCGGCTCCTCTTTCTTAGCCGAAATCAGCCGCACGACATCTTCACTGAGTCCCTTGGCGATCTTTTCAGTTTCAATATCAGTGACAAAACCGTACTTGTACGGTTGACTCACCAGATCACCAACGGTGGCGGCAGCAGTCATATCGGTGCAACGGCGTCAGCCGGCGACAAGGGATTTAACATCTTCCAAGGAGATATTCTGACTATCACAGCGGAAGGGATTGTCTTCAGTGAGGAAGAGCATGCAATGGCACTCCTTGCGCTCCCGCATCGGAACACAGGGGCAATTCCAAAAGGCCTGGGCCACTTCGGCCTCCTTGTCCTCGTAGTGCCGGCACGGGCAGAGGGCCCCGCCGAGTTCATCCTTATGGCGGGCCAATCCCTCCAGAACCACAGCCGTGACACCGGGGTCGCTGCAGAAGTAAGTGCCGGTGCGCTTGGCGTAGGTTTCAGCGAATTTGCGGATCACTTCCAGGCTGTCAGCAGCCTTTGGGGCGGCTTCAAGTGGAGCCCCATCAACATGTGCGGCAGCAGAAGCGGAGTTGGCGGCGTCAGACATGGAGGCAGCAGTGGCAGGTTGCTCGCACCGGAGACTAATAACGAAACTTTGTTGTTTCGTATCGATCGAGCCTAGGGCACCGAAGCCACCCCTGGGTGCAAGCGGCCATTGTGCCTGCAGTCCGTCCAGGCTGCGGCGGCCTCCGCGTCCCGGCCTCCACTCGTCAGTGCCAGACCACACGTGGCATGGTGTGGGCAGCACGCAAGCACCATGAGCGCCCCGCTCCCAACCCGAGGGTCTTCGACGGCGAACCAGGCACCCACCCGCGAAGCCGCGCTCAGTTCACTGCTGCGACGGGGAGAGGCCACCGCGGCCGAGCTGGCGCTGGAATTGGGCGTGTCCGTCCAGGTCATGCGGCGCCACCTGCGCAGCCTGGAAGAGGAACAACTGGTTGAAGCCAGCCCGGCACCGGAAGGACCGGGCAGGCCGAGCAACCGCTGGCGGCTCACCGCCGATGGCCACAGCCACTTCCCCGATGGCAGCGAACATTTCGCCCTCGGGCTGCTGCAATCCCTGGCCAAAAGCCTGCCGCCCGAAACCATTCAGGTGCTGATGAACCAGCAGGCCGTTGCCAAGGCCTGCGACTACCGCGGCCGGATCGGCGAAGGCACTCTGGCCCAGCGACTGGAACGGTTGGTGGAAATCCGCAAGGCCGAGGGGTATGTGGCCGAGCTGGACCGCGACCCCGCCGATCCGGCAGCAGAAGCCTGGGTGATCAGCGAGTTCCACTGTTCGGTGATGCGCATCGCCGAGGAATTCCCGATGGTCTGCGACCAGGAACTTCAGCTGATCGGCCAGACCTTCCCCGACTGCCAGGTGGAACGGGTTCAATGGCGCCTCGAGGCCGGCCATTCCTGCGGCTTCCGGCTCAGGCCCTGGAACCCGACGGCCGGCAGCCCGCCCGAGCCCGTGACGGATCGCTGATCCGCCGTGCTGAGCCCCGCGGAAGCGACCGAACTGGAGCGCTGCCTGTTGCCGGCCCTCGAACGGCATCACCTGCGTCTGCTGGCCCACGGCCTCCGCACCCTGCAGTTGGTCGCCGGCCGACGCCAAGGCCCGGCGCCAGCCCATGGCGCCATTGAGGCCTGGATCCTTGCCCAGCCCCAGACCGGGGCCGATCCCGCCTTCGCCATCGCCTTCGCCACCCAACTCGGGGCAGCAGCCCGGCAACTCGAGGCCATTGCCACTGGCCCAGACCGGGCCTTGGACCTCAGCCTGGCGGACCTGATCACCTGGGCCCGCAGCGAGGCGGACGCCCGAGTTGCGATCATCGATCCAGTTCGCGCGCCCCAGGGCGGCCAGACCCCGTGAACAGATCGATCGACGACGCCCTCCAATTCTTCCAGCACAGCTGCGGCCACTGGCGTTCCCAGCGCAGCAGCCATCATCTCCTGCACCGCCGCGCCGAAGCCGGCGGCTCCTTCATTGAGGTGGTGGAATTGCAGGCCAGCGATCCGCGGCTGATCGCCATCGCCCAGCTCCATGGCCAGGATCCGGGCGCCCTGGTGGGCGGCTGCCGGGTGCGCTGGAACGGTTCGATGGCCTGGGACAAGGCCGGCGAAGCCCATGAAGGCGAAAGTGTCTTCGGCCTGATTCCCACCGATGAGCGGGGCCGCAAGGGGCTGCTGCTGCGGGATCGGGGCTATGCGGAAACCGCCCCGGTCGCTGGCCATTTCGCCATGGACGAGCGCAACGCCCTGGTGCTGACCACCGACTACGAGACAATGAGCAGCCTGGAGCGCTTCAGCTTCGCCGGCCCCGACGTGCGTCTGCGCACCAGCACGGTGGAGGGACTGTCCAACACCGCCTCCTTCTGCGTCGAAACGCGACTGGCCGGCTGCGCAGGTCCCAGTTCCGTCCAGACCGCCATGCCGCCGGCAGGCCCCCTGTCACCACTGGGCTGGTGAGGACTGCTGGCGGTCAACCAGCAGCTCGCCAACGTTACGGTCTGTGAGCCCTGACGAAGCTGGGGGAAGCCAGCTGGGGCCGCACTTCTACGATCACCAGCGTCGGATGATCGGACCACGCGTGGCTCTTCCACTCCTCAAGTACGCCCCCATCACCCAGAACTCCCGGGTGAAGGCCCTGCGGGTCGGCTCTGATGAGGACCCGAAGGCAGCGTCCCTCGACAAGGCCTTCAACCGCGAAGACCAGAACTTCGTGATTGAGTCGGCCTATCGGCAGATTTTCTTCCACGCCTTCAAGGTTGACCGCGACCGCACCCTGGAAAGCCAGCTGCGCGATGGCCAGATCACCGTTCGGGATTTCATCCGTTCGCTGTGTCTGTCGGATACCTTCACACGCAGTTTCTACAACCTCAACAGCAACTACAAGGTGGCTCGCCATCTCGTGGAGAAGCTGCTGGGCCGCACCACCCACGGCAAATCAGAGGAGATCGCCTGGTCGGCGGTCCTGATGACCCGCGGCGTCCGCGGCATGGTGGACGACATCCTGAATTCGCAGGAATATCTGGACGCCTTCGGCTACGACATGGTGCCTTACCACCGCAACCGGGTGGTCGGCTCCCGTGCTGCGGGCGAGACCCCCTTCAACCTCACCTCCCCCCGTTACGACGCCTATTACCGGAGCATTCTGGGCTTCCCCCAGATCATCTACACCGGAACCACCAAGTCGTTCCCGGACCGGGCTCAACAGCGGCGCGGCGGTTTCCCATCGGATTACCTTCCCTGGGTACGCAGCCTGCCGGCTTTGCGCGGCGTCGGTGGTGCCCAAGGCAACACCAGCATCGATTACCTAGCCAAGGTTCCTTATCGCAGCATCGGCCGCTGATTCGCAGCGCCACGGCGACCTGAGCCGCTGACACCAACAGGTTTCAGCGGCTCAACCAACCGATTGATCCAGCCCGGGGGCGGACGTTTCGCAACGTCCGCCCCCATTGCGTTGAGAGGCATTGGAGTCAGTGGATCCTGACCACCCCCCGACTGGCGCGCTCGTTGGGGTGAAAAGTCGGTCACACTGATCCCAAACGAAATCTTTTGCTGTGAGCCAGAAGCCGCTTTCGTCCTTGGCAACGCAAACCCTGCGTCAGCTTCGCCAGGTTGCAAGCGACCTCGGTGTCACGCTTTACAGCCGTAAATCCAAAGAGGAGCTTGTGGAAGCCATCAGCTCCCATCACGAAGACAGCGGCCCCAGCCTGGCGGTGATCGAGGCCGAACTGCCTCCCGCCAGTCGCCCCGCCGCCGAAACCCGCGTCGTCTTCCTGCCCCGCGATCCCCAGTGGGCCTATGTCTTCTGGGACATCTCCGACGCGGATCGCGACCAGGCCCTGGCCGCCGGCGCCTCCCAGCTCTGCCTCCGCGTCGCCGATGTCACCGGCCTGAGCGGCGGCTCCTCCCATCCCCACACCCTCCAGGAGGTGGTGGTCGATTCCCATGCCACCGAGTGGTACCTGCCTGTCCCCCTCTCCGATCGCGACTATCGGGTTGAGCTCGGCTATCGCAAGGGTGGCGTTGCCGCTGGCGGCTGGATTTCGCTGGCCTTCTCCTCCATCGCCCGCGTGCCTTCCCTCCATCCCTCCGAGCAGATCCTCGATCAGTTCGTCCCCTTCTCCCTGGACAGCTTCCCCACAACCACCCCCACGGCAGACGCTCCCTCCCACGGAATCCTGCCCGAATTCAGCGATACCGGGCTGCACGAGCGCCTCTACCAGAGCGCCACAGCTGGCTGGCGGCGCCTTGGCCGTGGTTCCGAGGCCTTCCATGAGTACGACCACGAAGCGCTTTCCGCCTCGTCTTCTTCCCTCTCGGCCTCTGGTGCTGG